>NZ_CM170818.1:0-677500 GCF_057380705.1 Pseudooceanicola sp. NS-SX9
ACGGGGTGGTGTTGTGTTTTCTCGTGGTCGGTGACGTGCAGGGCCCGGATAGGCGCGGGTTGCGGAACGGCGAACGGAAACGGGGGATAAAGAGTTACAGATGACCAGCGACATGTGGGGCGAACTTAAGAAAAATCTCCGTAAATCCGTCGGTGAACACAACTACACGCACTGGATCGCGCCGCTGGAACTGGCGTCGGTCCAGAATGGCGTGGCGACCCTGGCGGCACCCTCCGCCTATATGGGCACCTACGTGCAACGGAACTTCGGCGACCTGATCCTGGGGGAATTCTCTCAGGTCGAGGACAACGTGCGCCGGATCGAATTCAACGTGATCCGCCCGGGCCTGCGCCCCGCCCCGGCGGTCAACAAGAACCAGGCCGTCCCCCCGGCTGCGCCCCATGCCGATTTCGAGGCAGCCGCCCCCGTTGCCGCCGAATCCGCCGGCGTCTCGGCCGAGAACCTCTCGATGCAGGAACGCATGCTGCGTCCGGCGCCGCTTGATCCCAGCTATACCTTCGACAGCTTCGTCGTCGGCAAGCCGAACGAGCTGGCCCATGCCGCCGCGCGCCGCGTCGCCTCGGGTGGCGAGGTCGAGTTCAACCCGCTGTTCCTGTACGGTGGCGTCGGTCTGGGTAAGACCCACCTGATGCACGCCATCGCCTGGGAAATGAAATCCCGCGACCCGAACCTGAACGTCGTCTACCTGTCGGCGGAACAGTTCATGTATCGCTTCGTGCAGGCGCTGCGCGAAAAGAAGATGATGGATTTCAAGTCGCTGTTCCGCAACGTCGACGTGCTGATGGTCGATGACGTGCAGTTCATCGCGGGCAAGGATTCCACCCAGGAGGAATTCTTCCACACTTTCAACGCGCTGGTCGAACACAACAAGCAGATCATCCTGTCGGGCGACTGCGCGCCCAACGAGATCAAGCAGCTGCCCGCCCGCCTGTCGTCGCGGCTGTCCTCGGGGCTGGTGGTCGACCTGCACCCGACCGATTACGAACTGCGCCTGGGCATCCTGCAGTCCAAGGTCGATGCCTTCCAGCTGAAGCACCCGGAAATCGTCGTCGCCGATGGCGTGATGGAATTCCTGGCGCATCGGATCTCGACCAACGTGCGGGTGCTGGAGGGGGCGCTGACGCGTCTGTTCGCCTTCGCCTCGCTGGTCGGCCGAGAGATCACGCTGGAACTGACCCAGGACTGCCTGTCGGATGTGCTGCGCTCGTCCGAGCGCAAGCTGACGATCGAGGAGATCCAGCGCCAGGTGGCCGAGCATTACAACATCCGCCTCAGCGACATGATCGGCCCGAAGCGGCTGCGCAGCTTTGCCCGCCCCCGCCAGGTGGCGATGTACCTGTGCAAGAAGCTGACCCGCCGGTCCCTGCCCGAAATCGGCCGCCGCTTCGGCGGGCGCGACCACACCACCGTCATGCACGGCGTCAAGAAGATCGAGGAGCTGCGCCAGCAGGATGCCCAGATCGCCGATGATCTGGAAATGCTGCGCCGCGCCCTGGAAGAATGACGCGGCAGCCCCATCTTGCCGCAAGGTGAGCACAATTTCCAAGACCCGGTGCGCTTCCCCGCACCGGGTCTTGCGCCTTCGGGGGGCTTTTCCTTGCGGGTCCGCAAGGTGGCCGCTACCCCGGAGGACAGATCACCGCGGGAAAGGAACTCTCATCCATGCGCATGTTCCAGGTCGACGCCTTCTCGGCCGAGCTGTTTTCGGGCAACCCCGCCGGGGTGCTGATCCTGGATGACTGGCTGGACGAGGCCGTCATGCAGTCGATCGCCATGGAAAACAACCAGGCCGAGACCGCCTTTGCCCGCCCCCATGCCGGCGGCGGCTGGGAGCTGCGCTGGTTCACCCCGATGACCGAGGTCGATTTCTGCGGCCATGCGACCCTGGCCACGGCCCATATCCTGACCACCGAATACGGCGCCACCGGTACCCTGTCGTTCGAAACCCGTGCCGGGACGCTGCGCGTGCGCCCGACCCGCGGCGGATACGAGCTGGACCTGCCGGTGCGCCCGCCGGTGCCGCTGCCCGACCCGATACCCGCCAACTGGGCCGAGGCGCTTTCGGACCTGCCGCCGGGCACGCCGCTGTGGCAGAGCCCCGGCAATCTTTTCGCCGAACTGCGCGACCCAGCCGCGGTCCTGGCGTTCCGTCCGAACCTGCCGCGGCTCAGGCTGCTGGCGCCGCTCGGCCTTGTGATCACAGCGCCGGGGACCTCGATCGACTTCGTGTCGCGCTATTTCGTGCCCGGATCGGGCATCGACGAGGACCCGGTGACGGGCTCGACCCATGCGACGCTGGTGCCGCTCTGGGCGGAACGGCTGGGGCGCATGCGGCTGACCGCAGCCCAGCTGTCGGCCCGTGGCGGCCAGATCGCCTGCCGGCTGGAAGGCGACCGTGTCTTCCTGGAAGGTCAGGCCGTAACCTACATGGATGCCATGTTGCGGATCATGCCTGCCTGACGCCGGCAGACGGCAGGACATGGCCCGTTTTCCTGACGGAAGTTCAAGAAACCCGTTGTATCGGCCCACAAAACGGGTAGCTTTCCGGTCCCGGCACGGGGTCGGGACGGGAACAGGATGGAAACGATGAAATTCAGCATTGAGCGCGCGGTTCTCCTGAAGGCGGTCGCCCAGGCGCAATCCGTGGTCGAACGGCGGAACACGATTCCGATCCTGGCGAACGTGCTGATCGAGGCCGAGGGCGCCGACGTGCAGTTCCGCGCCACCGACCTGGATATCGAGGTCGTCGACAAGGCCCCCGCCATGGTCGAGCACGCCGGTGCCACCACCGTTTCCGCCAGCATCCTGCACGAGATCGTCCGCAAGCTGCCCGACGGCGCCATGGTCACGCTGTCCGAGGAGGCGGGCGCGGGCCGGCTGGTGGTGCAGGCGGGGCGCTCGATGTTCAACCTGGCGACCCTGCCGAAAGAGGACTTCCCGGTGATGGCCTCGTCGGAATATGCCTCCAGCTTCAAGGCGATGGCGCCAGTGCTGCGGCGGCTGTTCGACAAGGCCAAGTTCGCCATCTCGACCGAGGAAACGCGCTATTATCTGAACGGCGTCTACATGCATGTGGCCGAGGCCGAGGACGGCAGGGTGCTGCGCTGCGTGGCCACCGACGGCCACCGCCTGGCGCGCATCGACGCCCCCCTGCCCGAAGGCGCCGAGGACATGCCCGGCGTGATCGTGCCGCGCAAGACCGTGGGCGAGCTGCGCAAGCTGCTGGATGATGACGAGCTGGAGGTCGAGGTCTCGGTCTCGGAAACCAAGATCCGCTTTGCGACGCCGCAGATCAGCCTGACCTCGAAGGTGATCGACGGGACCTTCCCGGACTATTCCCGCGTCATCCCGATGAACAACACCCGCCGCCTGGAGGTCGATGCCAGCGAATTCGCCAAGGCCGTCGATCGGGTGGCGACCGTCAGCAGCGAGCGTTCGCGCGCCGTGAAGCTGAGCCTGGATGAAGACCGGCTGATCCTGTCGGTGAATGCCCCGGATTCGGGTGCCGCCGAGGAAGAGCTGGCCGTGGCCTATGGCGACGAACGGCTGGAGATCGGGTTCAACGCGAAATACCTGCTGGAGATCGCCAGCCAGGTCGATCGCGAGAACGCGGTGTTCCTGTTCAACTCGTCCGGCGATCCGACGCTGATGCGCGAGGGCAATGACCTGAGCGCGGTCTACGTCGTCATGCCGATGCGCGTCTGAGGCAGCTGATTTCGCCCCTTGCGGGGCGAAGCCTCCGGCGGAGGTATTTTTCAACAAGAAAATGAAGGGGCGGGTCCCGTGGGGAAGCTTTGCCTGACCCGGCTGGATCTGTCTCATTTCCGTTCGTGGCGGCAGGGATCGATCCATGCCGATGGCCGGCCCGTGGCCCTGTGGGGGCCGAATGGCGCGGGCAAGACCAACGTGCTGGAAGCGGTATCGATGTTCTCGCCGGGGCGGGGGCTGCGGCGGGCGCTGGCGGAGGATCTGTCGCGGCGCCCCGAGGGGCTGGGCTGGCGGCTGTCGGGGATCCTGAGATCGCTGCACCAGGTGCACGAGGTCGAGATGCGCGCCGAGCCGGGGCAGAACCGGACCTTGCGGATCGACGACAAGGCGGCGGCGCAGGTGGCGCTTGGTCGGGTGGCGCGAGTGCTGTGGCTGGTGCCCGCGATGGACCGGCTGTGGATCGAGGCGGCCGAGGGACGGCGGCGGTTCCTGGATCGCATGGTGCTGAGCATCGTGCCGGGCCATGCGGAGGTGTCTCTGGTCTATGAAAAGGCGATGCGGGAGCGCAACCGGCTGCTGCGCGACGGGGTGCAGGATGCCGCCTGGTATCTGGCGCTGGAACGGCAGATGGCCGAGGCGGGCGCCGAGATCCAGTCGAACCGCCTGCGCGCCCTGCAACTGATCGCCGAGGCCACCGAGGAAGCCGAAACCGCCTTTCCCGCCCCCGACCTTTCCCTGAGCCATCCCGAGGGCGAGATGCCCCTGGCCGAGGACGACCTGCGCACGGCCCTGGCCGAGGGGCGCCGGCGCGACATGGCCGTGGGCCGCACGCTGGCGGGGCCGCATCGTGTCGACCTGGAGGCCACCTGGCGGGCCAAGGGGATTCCCGCCCGGGAGGCTTCGACCGGGGAACAGAAGGCGCTTTTGGTCAGCCTGATCCTGGCCAATGCCCGGGGACTGGCGCGGGATTTCGGTGCCCCGCCGATCCTGTTGCTGGACGAGGTCGCGGCCCATCTTGACGCAGGCCGCCGCGCCGCTCTCTATGACGAGGTCTGCGCGCTTGGGGCCCAGGCCTGGATGACCGGCACGGGCCCCGAGCTGTTCACCGGCCTGGGTGATCGCGCGCAGTACCTGGAAATCACCGATACCGCCGGCGAAAGCCGTGCCGAGCCAAGGACCGCCGCATGAGCCTGCCCGCACAGCGCATCAGCCTTGTCACACTGGGAGTTGCGGACCTTGCACGCGCCCGGCGCTTCTACGGTGCGCTTGGCTGGATCCCGGTCAACACGGCACCGGGCGTCTGCTTCTACCAGCTCGACGGTATGGGACTGGCGCTCTTCGGGCTGCAGGACCTGGCGCAGGATCAGGGACGCCCCGACGTGCCTCTCGGCACCGGCGCCGCGACGCTGGCGCAGAACTTTGCCGACCGTCCCGCGGTCGATGCCGCCTGGACCCAGGCCCTGGACGCCGGCGCCACCGCCCTGAAACCCCCGGCCGAGGTCTTCTGGGGCGGATATTCCGGCTATTACACCGATCCCGACGGCCATGTCTGGGAGATTGCCCACAACCCCTTCTGGCCGCTGGACGACACCGGTCGCCTGACGATTCCGAGGCCGGAATGACCATCACCCCCTGGGAACTGGCGCTCTACGCGGGGGGCCTTCTGGTGTTGTTCCTGACCCCGGGCCCGGTCTGGCTCGCGCTGATCGCGCGCACGCTCGCGGGCGGGTTCCCTGCCGCCTGGCCGCTGGCCCTGGGCGTCACCCTGGGCGATGCGCTCTGGCCGCTGCTGGCCACGCTCGGCATCAGCTGGCTGGTTTCCGAGGTGCACGGCATCCTGATCGTCCTGCGGCTGCTCGGCGCGGCGATGTTCCTCTTCATGGGGATCCGGCTGCTGCGCCATGCCGACCGCGGGATTTCCACCGACAGCCGCCTGATGCGTCCCGGCCAGTGGGCGGGCTTTGCCGCCGGCGTTGCGGTGATCCTGGGCAACCCGAAGGCGATCCTCTTCTACATGGGCATCCTGCCGGGCTTCTTCGACCTGACCCGCATCACCGCCCCCGACATCGCCGCCATCGTCGCCCTGTCAATGCTGGTCCCCTTCCTCGGCAACCTGATCTTCGCGACCCTGGTGCACCGCCTGCGCGCGCGCCTGACGACCCCAGGCTGGATCACCCGCATCAACCGCACCGCGGGCCTGCTGATGCTGCTCGTGGGCCTCGTCATCCCCTTCACCTGAACCCATTTTCTTGTCGAAAAATACCTCCGCCGGAGGCTTCGCCCCGCAGGGGCGAATCCCCCGCGCAACACCCCCCGCAAGACCCCGCCCGGGGGGCCGAAACACGTGTCAGCGACGTGACATTGCCGCGCCCAACGGATATAACTTGGGCAAAGTGAGAAGGATGCCCGACGCATGGCGGAAGCCCAACAGACCCAGCCGACATACGACGCAGATTCCATCAAGGTTCTCAAAGGCCTGGATGCCGTCCGCAAGCGTCCTGGCATGTATATCGGCGACACGGATGACGGCTCTGGCCTGCATCACATGATCTACGAGGCCGTCGACAACGGCATCGACGAGGCGCTGGCCGGCCATGCCGACCGCGTGACCGTCACGATCCATGCCGACAACTCGGTTTCGGTGCGCGACAACGGCCGCGGCATTCCCACCAACATCCACCCCGAGGAAGGCGTTTCCGCGGCCGAGGTCATCATGACCCAGCTGCACGCCGGCGGTAAGTTCGACCAGAACTCCTACAAGGTGTCGGGCGGCCTGCACGGCGTCGGCATTTCGGTGGTGAACGCGCTGTCGGACTGGCTGGAACTGCGGATCTGGCGCGACGGCAAGGAGCATTACGTCCGCTTCGAGCATTCCCAGACCGTCGCTCCCCTGAAGGTCGTCGGCGAGGCCGAGGGCCAGAAGGGCACCGAGGTCCGCTTCCTGTCCTCGGACAAGACCTTCTCGAACCTCGACTACGATTACAACACGCTGGAAAAGCGCCTGAGGGAACTCGCCTTCCTGAACTCGGGCGTGCGGATCCTGCTGGAGGATCACCGCCCGGCGCAATCCCTGCACAGCGAGCTGTACTATGACGGCGGTGTGCGGGAATTCGTGAAATACCTCGACCGCTCCAAGACCTCGGTCATGAGCGAACCGATCTTCATCACCGGCGAAAAGGACGGCATCGGCGTCGAGGTCGCGATGTGGTGGAACGACAGCTACAATGAAATGGTGCTGCCCTTCACCAACAACATCCCGCAGCGCGACGGCGGCACGCACCTGGCGGGCTTCCGCGCCGCGCTGACCCGGACGCTGACCAAATACGCCCAGGAAAGCGGGATCGCGAAAAAGGAAAAGATCGCCTTCAGCGGGGATGACGCCCGCGAAGGCCTGACCTGCGTGCTCTCGGTCAAGGTGCCGGATCCCAAATTCTCGTCCCAGACCAAGGACAAGCTTGTCTCGTCCGAGGTTCGCCCCGTGGTCGAAAGCCTGGTGAACGAAAAGCTGTCTGAGTGGTTCGAAGAGAATCCCAACGAAGCCAAGATCATCGTCGGCAAGATCATCGAGGCCGCGCTGGCCCGCGAGGCCGCCCGCAAGGCCCGCGAACTGACCCGCCGCAAGACCGCGCTCGACGTGAACTTCCTGGCGGGCAAGCTCAAGGACTGCTCCGAGAAGGACGCCACCAAGACCGAGGTTTTCCTGGTGGAGGGCGACTCGGCCGGTGGTTCGGCCCAGACGGGCCGTGACCGGCGCACCCAGGCCGTGCTGCCCCTGCGCGGCAAGATCCTGAACGTGGAACGCGCCCGCTTCGACCGGATGCTGTCCTCGGCCGAGATCGGCAACCTGGTGATGGCGCTCGGCACCGGCATCGGCCGCGATGAATTCAACATCGAGAAGCTGCGTTACCACAAGGTCGTCATCATGACGGACGCCGACGTTGACGGCGCCCACATCCGCACCCTGCTGCTGACCTTCTTCTACCGCCAGATGCCGCAGCTGATCGAAGGCGGCTATCTCTACATTGCGCAGCCGCCGCTTTACAAAGCGTCGCGCGGCAAGTCCGAGGTCTACCTGAAGGACCAGGCCGCGATGGACGACTTCCTGGTCGACCACGGCATCGACGGCACGGTGCTGCGTCTTGGCAATGGCTCGGAACTGGCGGGTCAGGACCTGCGCGACGTGGTCGAGAAGGCCCGGCAGCTGAAGCGCGTCCTGGATGCCTTCCCGACCCATTACCAGCGCCACATCCTGGAACAGGCCGCCATTGCCGGGGCCTTCGTGCCGGGCGCGGTGGATGCCGACCTGCAGGGCGTCGCCACCAAGGTGGCTGCGCGCCTCGACCAGATCGCCCTGGAATACGAGCGCGGCTGGACCGGCCGCATCACCCAGGACAAGGGCATCCGCCTGGCCCGCATCCTGCGCGGCGTCGAAGAGGTCCGCACTCTGGATGGTCACATGCTGCGCTCGGGCGAGGCGCGCCGCACCGGGTCTTTCACCCGCGCCCTGCAAGAGGTCTACACGACCCCCGCCACGCTGGTGCGCAAAGACAAGAGCCAGGTCATCCACGGGCCGCTGCAACTGCTGCGTGCCATCCTGTCGGAAGGCGAGAAGGGCCTGTCGATCCAGCGCTACAAGGGCCTGGGCGAAATGAACCCCGACCAGCTGTGGGAAACCACGCTGGACCCCGATGCCCGCACCCTGCTGCAGGTCCGCATCGAGGACATGGCCGAGGCGGACGACCTGTTCACCAAGCTGATGGGCGACGTCGTGGAACCCCGGCGCGAGTTCATCCAGCAGAACGCCCTCAACGTCGAGAACCTCGACTTCTGAGGCGTTCCGCCCCCCGAAACGCAGAACGCCAGCCTTCCGGCTGGCGTTTCCATTTGTTCCGACGGTTCAGGCCTCGATCCAGAGGCCGTCGTTGTAGACCAGCCGCGGCGGCGGCCCCCAGCGGGACAGTTCGGGTCGGACGCTCTCCAGGCGGCGCAGCATGGCGCCGTAGCGCTTCTTGTCGCGCGCAGCCTGTTCGGGATCGTGCAGCAGGTGGATCTTGCCAAAGTTGTCGCGGCAGTCGGCATATTTGGCCAGCAGGGCCAGCTCGTTCTGCAGGACCCTCGGCAAATAGTCCAAATCGTAATCTTCCCCCCTTCGGCGCGACACCGCATCAACCCCGTTGCGCACTGTCTCTCCGAAACGCTCCCCGATCTCCCCCAGGGTGACACCGCAGTCTTCCACGGCATCATGCAGGTAGCCCACGGCCTCGTATTCCCAACCGTAATCTGCCAGCATCTGGCCCACGTGGATCACGTGCGCCGCGTAGTCCTTTCCGAACTTGTCGATCTGTCCGTCGTGCAGTTCAATTGCAAAGTCACGCGCCGTGCGCGCTGAATCGTACATCTCCGGCACCTCCTCTGGAACAGGATGGCAGGGGGCAGATGTTTGTCACGTCCATATTTCAATGGCATGTACAGGGCGCAAGGCAGGGTTGATCGCAGCGCCGCAGCTCGGTGACGCGGGGGCAGAATCGGGGCCGATCCTGCAACTTTTCGACGTTTCCGGCAGGGGCCCCGCCTGCGGCACAACGGCCCCGGCACGGCCCCGTCCAAAGCCTGCCCCCTGTCACGGCGAATCACCTGACCGTCAGAAAAGCGCCCCTTGCCCCAAGCCGCGAGCAGACAGAACGTCGCCTGCCGCAACGGCACCCAACCTCAGGCGCCCGTTCCACGGGCAGAGGGATCGCGGGCACCGGCCCGCATCGGCGTCATCCGCCCCGGCGCGGCCGGCGGCTGGGGGATGAAGTCCTGCGTATCGCCCGGCGGCAGGCGGAACAGCCCCCGCCCCCAGTCGGCCCGCGCCCAGTCGATCCGGGCCGCCTCGATCCGGTCGGCGCTGGACGAGACGAAGTTCCACCAGATGTAGCGCGGCCCGTTCAGCGTCGCACCGCCCAACACCAGCAGGCGGGCACCCTCGGGACCGGCGCGCAGGCTGATCGCGTCGCCCGGGCGGAACACCATCATCTGCCCCGGCCCAAAGGTATCCCCCGCCACGCTCACCTGTCCTGAAACGACATGCACGCCGCGGTCCTCGTGATCGTCGGGCAGCGGGGCGGCACGGCCGGGATCCAGCCGCACGTCCAGATAGAACGCCTCGGAAAACAGCGTCACCGGCGCCCGTTCACCAAAGGCCTGCCCCAGGATCAGCCGGGCGCGGATGCCCTCGGCCTCCAGCAGGGGCAGGGCGTCGCGGCTGCGGTGTTCGAAGAAGGGGTCGCTGTCCTCGCGATCCTCGGGCAGGGCGATCCAGGTCTGGATGCCGTGCAGGGCACGGGGGCCGAAGGCCTCGACGCTGGGGCTGCGTTCGGAATGGCTGACGCCCCGGCCGGCCATCATCCAGTTCACCTCGCCCGGCAGGATCAGCTGGTCCGAGCCGATGGAATCGCGGTGATGAAAGCTGCCCTGAAACAGGTAGGTCACGGTGCCAAGACCGATATGGGGATGCGGACGGATATCGATCCGTTCGCCGGTCAGCAGTTCCGCCGGGCCCATCTGGTCGAAGAAGATGAAGGGGCCGACCATCTGACGCCGCGGCGCGGGCAAGGCGCGGCGCACCTCAAAGCCTTCGATGTCGCGGGCGCGCGGCACCAGCACGGTCTGAAGCGCGGCCCGGTCAAGCGCGTCCGGGTCGGTCAGCATCAGATCTGGGTTCCAGCTCATGTCATCGGTCCTCCTGCCCCGGAAAGGTACGCCCTTTCGACCGCGGGGAAAGGGCCCGAAGCGCAGCGACATTGTGCGCCCTTGCTTTAAATCAATCGATTGATTTAACCTACAGACATGACAGATGTGCCCCCGCCCCCCGATGACACCCGCGCCCGCCTGATCCTGGCCGGGCTGAAGCTGTTCGGCCGCGACGGCTATGTGGCGACCTCGACCCGGGGGTTGGCGAAGGAGGCGGGGGCGAACATCTCGGCCATCGCCTATCACTTCGGCGGCAAGGCGGGGCTGCAGGACGCCTGCCTGACCGCCGTGGCCGAACACATCGACCGCGTTGCCGGCCCCGCGCTGGACATGCCCCTGCCCCCCGACATTGCCCGCGCCCGGCTGCATGCAATGATCGCCGCGATAACGCGGTTCCTGGTCACCGCCCCCGCCGCACCAGAGCTGGCGGCCTTCGTGCTGCGCCAGGTGCAGGAACCGGGCGCGGGCGCCGACCGCCTTTATGACCGGATCTTCGAACGTCGCCACGGCGAGCTTTGCGCGCTGTGGTCCGCCGTCACCGGCCAGCCCGCCGACAGCGATCAGGTGCGGCTGCGCTGCTTCACCCTGCTGGGACAGATCATCTATTTCCGCATCGCCCAGCGGCTGATCACCCGGCGCCTGGGCTGGGACACCTTCGGCGAGGACCAGGCCCGCGCCATTGCCGCGACGCTGGCCGGGAACCTCGATGCGATGCTCGATCAGGCGCTTTCGGAAAGGGACACCTGATGATCCTGTGCCAGATCCCGCTGCTGGCGGGGCTGCTGTCGGCCTGCACCCCCGCCCCCTTCGCCACCGGCTATGTCGAGGGCGACTATACCCTGATCGCCCCGATCGAGACGGCGCAGATCCGGGCGCTGTCGGTCGCCCGCGGCACCCGCGTCCGGGCCGGTGACCTGCTGGTGCAGATGGAGGACCGTGACGCCACCATCGCCCTGAAACAGGCCCAGGCCAGCCTGGCGCAGGCGCAGTCCTCGCTGGCCGATCTGCAGCAGGGCAAGCGCCCCGAAGAGATCCGCGTGCTCGAGGCGACGCTGGCGCAGGCCCGGGCCCAGGCCGAGGAGGCCGACCGTCAGCAGGCCCGGTTGCAGAAACTGGCCGAGCGCGGCGCCGCCACCCAGGCCGACCGCGATGATGCGGTGACCGCCGCCCAGGTGGCCCATGCCGCCGTTGCCCAGGCGCAGGCCAGCCTGTCCGTCGGCCGCCTGCCCGCGCGTCCGCAGGAAATCGCCGCCGCCGAGGCCACTGTCGACGGCGCGCAGGCTGCCCGCGACAAGGCCGCCTGGTCACTGGACCAGCGCCAGCTGCATGCCCCTGCCGCTGGCGTCATTGACGACGTGATCCGCACCGCAGGAGAACTGGCCGGCCCCTCGGCGCCGGTGCTGTCGATGCTGGCGGATGGCGCGGTGAAGCTGCGCCTCTACGTGCCGGAACCCGGCATCGCGCAGATCCACCCCGGCAGCCTTCTGGATGTCGAATGCGATGGCTGCGCGGCGGGGATGCAGGCGCGGGTCAGCTATGTCGCGGACGGGCCGGAATTCACCCCTCCGGTGATCTACTCGCTGCAGAACCGCCAGAAGCTGGTCTATCTGGTCGAGGCCCTGCCCACCGCCGAAAGCCCCCTGAAACCCGGCCAGATCGTCAGCGTCACCCTGCCCGGAGGCGGATCATGAGCGATCCTGCGATCTCGGTCCGGGGGCTGACCAAGCGCTTCGGCACCCGCACGGTGGTCGACGACGTGACGCTGCAGGTCGCCCGGGGCGAGATCGCGGGTTTCCTCGGGCCCAACGGCTCGGGCAAGACGACGACGATCCGGCTGATGTGCGGCCTGCTGACCCCCGATGCGGGCGAAGGCCGCGTGCTGGGCCGCGACATCCGCCGCGAGGGCCGCGCGATCAAGCGCGAGGTGGGCTACATGACCCAACGGTTCTCGTTCTACGAAGACCTGACGATCGAGGAGAACCTGCGTTTCGTCGCGGGCCTCTACGATCTGCACCCGGCGCGGGCCGTGGTCCGCGACACGCTTGCGGACCTGGGGCTCGGCTCCCGCAAGGATCAGCTGGCCGGATCGCTCTCGGGCGGCTGGAAGCAGCGTCTGGCGCTGGCGGCTTGCATCATGCACAAGCCCCGGCTGCTGCTGCTCGATGAACCCACCGCCGGGGTCGACCCCAAGGCGCGGCGCGAGTTCTGGGATGAAATCCATGCGCTGGCGGGCGACGGGCTGACGGTGCTGGTCTCGACCCATTACATGGACGAGGCCGAACGCTGCCACCGCATCAACTACATCGCCTATGGCCGGCTGGTGGCCCATGGCACCGTGGCCCAGGTCGTGCAGGATGCGGGCCTGACCACCTTCCTGCTGACCGGCCCGGCCGTGGCCGAGGCCGCCCGGCTGCTGAAGGGCCGCCCCGGCGTCGAACAGATCGCCCCCTTCGGCGCCACGCTGCACGTCGTCGGCAGCGACGCCGTGCAACTCAGGGCCAGCGCCAGCGCGGTCGCGACACAGACCGGCACCACCCTCACCCCCGCCGAAACCAGCCTCGAGGACGTGTTCATCCGCCTCATGGGCCAGTCGCGGGACAACATGGCATGAGGCGCCCCGGCCGCCACCCGCGCCGGGGGCGCAGCCCCCGACGCCCCGGGCCCGCTCGATGCGGGGCCGGGGCGTCCCCCCGCCACACCTGCGCCCCGCAGAAGGCACACCGCGGATGAGATACTTGTTTTCCCTGACCCGCCTGATGGCGCTGCTGCGCAAGGAACTGATCCAGATGCGCCGCGACCGGCTGACCTTCGGGATGATGCTGGGCCTGCCGCTGCTGCAGCTGATGCTGTTCGGCTTCGCCATCAACACCGACCCCAAGCAACTGCCCGCAGCCCTCGTTGCCCCCACCGAAGACCGCTTTACCCGCGCCATGGTCAGCGCGCTGGAACTGACCGGCTATTACCGCTTCACCTATCCCCACGCGACCGCCGACCAGGCGGAACGGCTGATCTCCGAAGGCGCGGTCTCCTTCGTCGTCACCGTGCCCTCGGATTTCGGCCGCCGGGTCGAACGCGGCGATCATCCGCAGATCCTGATCGAAGCCGATGCCACAGACCCCTCGGTCGCCTCGGGCGCGATCTCGACCCTCTCGACCGTCGCCACCCAGGCCCTCCAGCGCGAAACCGGCACCACCACCACCCCCGAGGAAGAGGCCGCCCAGCTCTCGGTCATCGTGCACCGCCGCTACAACCCCGAGGGCATTTCCCAGTACAACATCGTCCCGGGCCTGCTGGGGGTGATCCTGCAGCTGACCATGGTGATGATGACCGCCATGGCCCTGACCCGCGAGACCGAGCGCGGCACCATGGAAAACCTGCTATCGATGCCCGCCACCCCGCTGGAAATCATGCTGGGCAAGATCCTGCCCTATCTGGCCGTCGGCGCGGTGCAGGTCATGGTGGTGCTGGTGGCCGCGCGCGCGGTCTTCGGCGTGCCCTTCATGGGGGCGCTGTGGTTGATCCTGCTGGGCGTGCTGATCTTCGTTCTGGCGCTGGTGATTCTGGGCTACCTGATCTCGACCCTGGCGCGGACCCAGATGCAGGCGATGCAGCTGACGTTCTTCTTCTTCCTGCCCTCGCTGATGCTGTCGGGCTTCATGTTCCCGTTCCGCGGCATGCCGCCCTGGGCGCAATGGCTGGGCGAGGTCTTTCCCCTGACGCATTTCCTGCGGCTGATCCGCTCGGTCATGCTGAAGGGGGCGGGGCTGTCGGACGTCGCAGGCCCGCTCTGGGCGCTGACGCTGTTCGTGGTGCTGCTGGCGGGGGCGGCGCTGCTGCGCTTCCGCCGCACACTCGACTGATGCTGCTTGGAAATTGGGCGGTCTGGCCGGAATTTGCGGCACAGACCGAACCGCTGCCTTTACTTCCCTGACGCAAGGACCCCATCTGCGAAGCATGGCAGAAAAGCTTTCCATCATCGTCGTCGAAGCCGACCGGGACCGTGCCCTGCTGATCGTCGACAGCCTGCGCGCGGCCGGCGATTACGACATCCATGTCATCGCGGAAACCACCGGGCTGGCGCGCTCGATCCGCAACCACAATCCCGACATGGTGCTGATCGACATCGCCAACCCGTCGCGCGACATGATGGAGGAACTGACGCTGGCCTCTGGCCCGCTGGACCGCCCCGTCGCCATGTTCGTCGACCAGACCGACGACAGCCTGACCCGCGCCGCGATCGAGGCCGGCGTCTCGGCCTATGTGGTGGCCGGCATGGCGCCCGACCGGGTGAAACCGGTGCTGGATGCCGCCGTGGCGCGCTTCAACATGTTCCAGCGGATGCGCACCGAACTGGCCGCCACCAAGAAGGCCCTGGAAGAGCGCAAGGTGATCGACCGCGCCAAGGGCATGCTGATGAAGGCCCGCGGCGTCGGCGAGGACGAGGCCTATGCCCTGCTGCGCAAGGCCGCCATGGACCAGGGCCGCCGCGTGGCCGAGGTCGCCCAGGCGCTGGTCACCGCCGCGGGGCTGCTTGGATGAAAGGCACGACGCTCTCCCTGGGCTTCATTGCCCTTGTCGATTCCGCCCCCCTCGTGGTGGCGCAGGAGATGGGCTTTGCCGCCGAGGAAGGCCTGGCGCTGGACCTGATCCGCGCCCCCTCCTGGTCCAGCCTGCGCGACATGCTGGTCTATGGCCGGATCGAAGCGGCGCACATGCTCTCGCCCGTGCCGGTGGCCTCGGCCATGGGGCTGGGGGGCACGGGGGCGGCGCTGTCGGCAGTGTCGGTGCTGAACGTCAACGGCAATGTCATCGGGGTCTCGAACGCGCTGGCGCAGCGGCTGCGCGACGTCGGCCATGATTTCGCCTTCAACGATGCCCGCGCCGCGGGGCTGGCGCTGATGGCCGCGAAACCCGCCGACACTGCCCTGCGCATCGGTGTGCCCTTCCCCTTCTCGATGCATGCGGAACTGCTGTACTACTGGCTGAATTCCGTGGGCCTGCCGGCGCCCCAGGGCGTGCTGATCCGCACCATCCCCCCGGCGCTGATGGCCGATGCCATGGCCGCAGGCGAGCTTGACGCCTTCTGCGTCGGCGAGCCCTGGGGCTCGATCACCGTGGAAAACGCCGCGGGCGAGCTGCTGCTGCCGGGCCGCGCGATCTGGGAATTCGCCCCCGAGAAGGTCCTGGCCACCCGCACCGACTGGGCCGAACGCGAGGACGAGCTGCTGGGCCGGCTGATCCGGGCCGTCTGGCGCGCCGGGCGCTGGCTGGCGGCCCCGGAATCGAAAAGCCTGACCGCCGAGATCCTGGCCCGCCCCGAATATCTGAACATGCCGGCCGAGATCCTGGACCGCGCCCTGTCGGGCCGCCTGACCATCAATCCCCGCGGCGAGATGCGCCATGTGCCGGGCTTCGTCGGCTTTCACCGCGGCTGTGCGACCTTCCCCTGGCGCAGCCAGGCGGAATGGATCGCCCTGCAGCTGGCCAGCCGCACCGGGCTGGACCGCGACCAGGCGCTGCGGGCCGGGCGCGCCTCGTTCCGCACCGACCTGCACCGCGCCGCCCTGGCTGGCACCGAGGCCGACCTGCCCGGCGCCTCGATGAAGATCGAGGGCGCCCTGGCGCAGGAGACCGCCATCGCCTCGGCCTCGGGCAGCCTGTCGCTTCTGCCCGACCAGTTTTTCGACGGCCACATTTTTGAGCCCCAGGGCAAATAGGCGCCCATGAAATAGACGCGGTTGGGCGCAGCTTTCGGAATCTTGCGAAATCTGCCCCCGCGGCAAGCCAGACCGTTTGCCAAGGCCCCGCGAATCCGTTTTATAGAAAGCACAGGCAGGCAATGGCGCCCGCCTAAAGCATTTTCCCACCGATTGGGTTGACTGAGCAGAGCCGCTCGACACGCTGAAACCGCATGGTTTCCGGCGCATGTCGTAGCGGCTTTTCGTGTTTGGCCCGGGTGGATGAAAACAATCCCCGGGCTTCTACTAACGGGGTGAAACTATGAAGAAACTTCTGCTTGGCCTGGGACTGACCACCGCACTGGTCACCCCCGCCTTCGCCGCCACGGCCGACCTGGAAAAGGACGTGCTGACCTTCGGCTTCATCAAGCTGACCGACATGGCCCCGCTGGCCGTGGCCTATGAAAAGGGCTTCTTCGACGACGAGGGCCTCTTCGTCACCCTCGAAGCCCAGGCCAACTGGAAGGTGCTGCTGGATGGCGTGATCTCGGGCACGCTCGATGGCGCGCATATGCTGGCCGGTCAGCCGCTGGCCGCCACCATCGGCTACGGCACCAAGGCGCATATCATCACGCCCTTCTCGATGGACCTGAACGGCAATGCCATCACCGTCTCGAACGAGGTCTGGGACCTGATGAAGCCCGCCCTGCCCGTCGGCACCGACGGCAAGGTCGAGCACCCGATCTCGGCCTCGGCGCTGAAGCCCGTGATCGAAAAGTTCAATTCCGAGGGCAAGCCCTTCAACATGGGCATGGTCTTCCCGGTTTCGACCCACAACTACGAACTGCGCTACTGGCTGGCCGCCGGCGGCATCAACCCCGGCTACTACTCGCCCGAGAACGTCTCGGGGCAGATCGGCGCCCAGGCGCTGCTGTCGGTGACGCCGCCGCCACAGATGCCCGCCACCCTCGAGGCCGGCACCATTTCGGGCTATTGCGTCGGCGAGCCGTGGAACCAGCAGGCCGTTGCCAAGGGCATCGGCGTGCCGGTGATCACCGACAACGAGA
Organism: Pseudooceanicola sp. NS-SX9; assembly: GCF_057380705.1. Lineage (NCBI taxonomy): Bacteria > Pseudomonadati > Pseudomonadota > Alphaproteobacteria > Rhodobacterales > Paracoccaceae > Pseudooceanicola > Pseudooceanicola sp. NS-SX9. Next base: position 17,210 of record NZ_CM170818.1, read on the forward strand.
TCTGGAAGAACAACCCCGAGAAGGTCTTCGGCATCACCGCCGAATTCGCGCAGAAGTACCCGCACACCACCATCGCGATCACCAAGGCGCTGATCCGCGCCGCGATGTGGCTGGACGAGAACAACAACGCCAACCGTCCCGAAGCGGTCAAGATGCTGGCCCAGCCGAACTACGTCGGCGCCGATGCCGATGTCATCGCCAACTCGATGACCGGCACCTTCGAATACGAAAAGGGCGACAAGCGCGCGACCCCCGACTTCAACGTCTTCTTCCGCTACAACGCCAACTATCCCTACTACTCGGATGCGGTCTGGTACCTGACGCAGATGCGCCGCTGGGGCCAGATCCCCGACAGCCATCCCGACAGCTGGTACGATGACGTCGCCAAGTCGGTCTACAAGCCCGAGATCTTCCTGGAAGCCGCCCGCGAACTGGTGGCCGAGGGCAAGGCCAAGGAATCCGACTTCGACTGGACCAGCGACGGCTACAAGGCGCCGACGCCCGCCTCCGACGTGATCGACGGCATCCCCTACGACGGCAAGAAGCCCAATGCCTATATCGACAGCCTGCCCATCGGCCTGAAGGACGACCAGAAGGTCGTCGGCACCGAGATCCAGGGCTGAGATCCGCCTTCCGGGCCACGTTCCGGGCGCCCGCCCGCCCGGGACATCGTAACGAGTACCGGCCGCTCCTTTCCCCGAGGCCCGGCCGCAAGGTTCCAGTGTTCGGCGACGCGGGGGGGGATCCCGCCCCCGCGTCGCAGTTTACCAGTGAAGGTGCCGCCGATGTTCGGACGGCACCGGTTTCCAGGGATGGCCCGGTGTGTTTCCGGTTCCGGGCCGATGTTTCCAGTTCTGCGGGACAGGTCATGCCTCGCCCATTCCGCACCCACGTAACGAGTACGACCGGGCCTTCCGCCGACGGCCCGGTCAGGTTCCACCTTGCGGGATGGCGGGTGGGGCGATGTGCCGAAGGCACGAGCGTCCCCGTCATCCCCCCTTCTTCCCATCTTCACGGGTTCCGCCCGTCAGATCAGAGAGTTGACAATGACCACCGTCGATCCCGATTTTGCACGCGCCCAGGCCCGCGACGCACGGCGCGCCAAGCTTTTCACCACCATCAACACCGCCGACAAATGGTTCCGCGTGCTGGGCATCGCCTGGCTGACCCCGATCCTGAAGGCGCTCGCCGGCGACAACCCGAAGGCCCAGATGAAGGACGTCTGGCGCCTGCTGGGCGTGCCGCTTCTGGCCATCGCCTGCTTCCTGCTGCTCTGGGGGGCGCTGGCGCCCCGCGTGCAGACCTCGCTCGGCGCCGTTCCCGGCCCCGTCCAGGTCTGGGACCAGGCCGTCAGCCTGCATGAAAGCGCCCTGCAGACCGCCGCCGACAAGAAGGCCTTCGAGGCCCGCGTCGCCGCCCGCAACGAAAAGCTGATCGCCGCCGGCAAGGCCGATCAGGTCAAGACCATCCCCTATACCGGCGCGCCCAGCTACTACGAACAGATCTGGACCTCGATCAAGACGGTGTTCTTCGGCTTCCTGGTGGCCTCGGTCGTCGCCATCCCCCTCGGCATCGCCGCAGGTCTCTCGGTCACCGCCAACGCCGCGCTGAACCCGATCATCCAGATCTTCAAGCCGGTCTCGCCGCTTGCGTGGCTGCCCATCGTCACCATGGTCGTCTCGGCGGTCTACACCACCAACGACGGCATGTTCGCGAAATCCTTCCTGGTCTCGGCCATCACCGTGACGCTGTGCTCGCTGTGGCCCACGCTGATCAACACCGCGCTTGGCGTGGCCTCGATCGACAAGGACCTGATCTCGGTTTCCAAGGTCCTCAAGATGGGCACCTGGCAGAAGATCACCAAGCTGGTTCTGCCCTCGGCCCTGCCGCTGATCTTCACCGGGCTGCGTCTGTCGCTGGGTGTGGGCTGGATGGTGCTGATCGCCGCCGAGATGCTGGCCCAGAACCCCGGCCTTGGCAAATTCGTCTGGGATGAATTCCAGAACGGCTCGTCCTCCTCGCTCGCCAAGATCATGGTCGCGGTCTTCACCATCGGCATCATCGGCTTCCTGCTCGATCGCGTGATGTTCGCCCTGCAGTCCCTCTTCACCTTCTCGAACAACCGGTGATCCCCATGGCCGTCATCGACTTCCAGAACGTCTGCAAAAGCTTCGGCGAAGGCACCAATGCCACGCCCGTCCTCAAAGACATCAACCTGACCGTCCACGAGGGCGAGTTCCTGGTCCTGCTGGGCTTTTCCGGCACCGGCAAGACCACCCTGATCAACCTGATGGCGGGCCTCGAATTCCCGACCAAGGGGCAGGTCAGCTTTCGCGGCAAGCGCATCGAGGGCCCCGGCCCGGAACGCGGCGTGATCTTCCAGAACTACTCGCTGATGCCCTGGCTGACGGTGGCGGGCAACGTGCAGCTGGCGCTCGACAGCTGCTTCCCGAAGATGTCCAAGGCCGAAAAGGTCCAGACCGTCGCGAAATACATCAAGATGGTGGGCCTCAGCCATGCAGCCAGCCGTCGTCCGGCGGAACTGTCGGGGGGCATGCGCCAGCGCGTCAACGTCGCCCGGGCGCTGGCGATGAACCCCGACGTGCTGCTGCTGGACGAGCCGCTCTCGGCGCTTGATGCGCTGACCCGCGCCAACCTCGGAGACGAGATCGAGGCGATCTGGAATGCCGACAAGAAGACCTGCGTGCTGATCACCAATGACGTGGACGAGGCGATCCTGCTGGCGGACCGCATCATTGCACTGAACCCCGATGGCACCCTGGGCGAGGAATTCCGCGTCGACATGCCCCGCCCCCGCGACCGTTCGGCGATGAACACCGACGACACCTTCAAGGCGCTGCGCGCCCGCGTCACCAATTACCTGATGGATGCCGGGATCGAGGCCAAGTCCGACGGCAACCGTACGCTTCCGAATGTCGAGGCGATCCACACCCACGACAACCTGCCCAAGGCGGTCAGCGATGCGCAGAAGGGGATGCTGGACAACCGTTTCCTGTCCTTCGAGCAGCTGCACAAGATCTATCCCACGCCCAAGGGTCCGCTGACCGTGGTCGAGGATTTCAACCTGAAGATGGACCGCGGCGAATTCATCAGCCTGATCGGCCATTCGGGCTGCGGCAAGTCCACCGTGCTGACCATGACGGCGGGTCTGAACGCGATCTCGAAGGGCGTGATCAAGCTGGATGGCTACGATGTCGAAGGGGCCGACCCGGAACGCGCCGTGGTCTTCCAGGCGCCGAACCTCTTCCCCTGGCTTTCCGCCAAGGAGAACGTCGCCATCGGTGTCGACCGCGTCTACCCCAAGGCCAGCCGCGCCGAACGTCAGGACGTGGTGGAATACTACCTGGAGCGCGTGGGCCTGGGCGATGCGATGGACCGCCCGGCGCATTCGATGTCGAACGGCATGAAGCAGCGCGTCGGCATCGCCCGCGCCTTCGCCCTCAGCCCCAAGCTGCTGCTGCTGGACGAGCCCTTCGGGATGCTCGACAGCCTGACCCGGTGGGAGCTTCAGGAAGTGCTGATGGAGGTCTGGTCGCGCACCAAGGTCACCGCGATCTGCGTCACCCATGACGTGGACGAGGCGATCCTGCTGGCCGACCGGGTGGTGATGATGACCAACGGGCCGCAGGCGACCATCGGCAAGATCACCGAGGTCAAGCTGCCCCGCCCGCGCACCCGCAAGGCTCTGCTGGAACACCCCGATTACTACCACTACCGCCAGGAGGTCCTGGATTTCCTGGAAGAATACGAGCACGGCGCCAAGCCCAAGCCGAAGCCGCAACAGACCAAGATCGCCGCCGAATAACCCCCCATCTCTCCTCTGGCGGCCCTGCGCGGCCGCGACTGCGAACCTCTTGCGAAGGATCAGACCCATGGCACAGAAGCTGATTATCATCGGTGCCGGCATGGCCTCCGGGCGGATGCTGGAACATCTTTTCGAACAGGGCGGCGACTGGGATGTCACGCTCTTCAACGCCGAACCGCGCGGCACCTACAACCGCATCATGCTGTCGCCGGTGCTGTCGGGCGAAAAGACCTATGAACAGATCGAAACCCACAATGCCCAGTGGTACGACGACCAGGGCGTGACCACCCGCTTTGGCGAAAAGGTCGTGGCGATCGACCGCGCGGCCAAGACCGTCACCGCCCAGAACGGCGACGTGCTGCCCTATGACAAGCTGGTGATCGCAACGGGGTCGAACCCGTTCATCATCCCGCTGCCCGGTCATGACCTGGACGGCGTGATCGCCTATCGCGACCTGGAAGACACCTACCGCATGATGGATCTGGGCAAGACCGAAGGGTCTTCCGCCGTGGTCATCGGGGGCGGTCTGCTGGGGCTCGAGGCCGCCGCCGGCCTGCACGCGCAGGGCGTCGACACCACCGTCGTGCACATCATGGGCCACCTGATGGAGCGTCAGCTGGACGAAAGCGCGGGCTACCTGCTGCGCAAGGAACTGGTGGGCCGTGGCATCAAGGTGCTGTGCGCGACCAATTCGAAACAGATCGTCGGGGAAAACGGCAAGGTCACCGGGCTGGAGCTGGACAACGGCACCGTGCTGCCCTGCGACCTGCTGGTGATGGCCGTCGGCATCCGCCCGAACGTCGCGCTCGCGAAAGACGCCGGGCTGAGCGTCGGCCGCGCGATCCATGTCGATGCCGCCATGCAGACCTCGGATCCCGACATCCTGGCGCTTGGCGAATGCGTGGAACTGGACGGGATGCTGTTCGGTCTGGTTGCGCCGATCTACGATCAGGCCAAGGTGGCCGCGAAGACGCTGGTGGGCGAGGCCGCGGGCTATGTGCACCGCGACGTGTCGACCAAGCTGAAGGTGACGGGTTGCGATCTGTTCAGCGCCGGTGACTTTGCCGAGGGCGAGGACCGCGAGGACATCGTCTTCCGTGACCCCGCGCGCGGCGTCTACAAGCGTATCGTCCTGAAGGACAACAAGATCCTCGGCGCCGTGATGTATGGCGACACTGCCGACGGCAACTGGTTCTTCGGCATGATGAAGGATGGCACCGACGTGTCGGACATCCGCGACACGCTGATCTTTGGCCCGGCGTTCCAGGGGGGGGCCTCCTCGGACCCTTTGGCGGCCGTTGCAGCCTTGCCGGATGATGCGGAAATCTGCGGCTGCAACGGCATTTGCAAGGGCAAGATCGTCGAGGCGGTGAAGAACGGCGCCCATACGCTGGCGGATGTTCGTGCCACGACCAAGGCTTCGGCCTCCTGCGGGACCTGCACGGGTCTGGTGGAACAGGTCATGGCGGTGACGCTGGGCGATGACTTCGTCATCCCCGCGGCACAGTCGATCTGCGGCTGCTGCGACCACACGCATGAGGACATCCGCCGCCTGATCAAGGCCAAGGGCCTGAAATCCGAAGCGGCCGTCTGGCAGGAACTGGGCTGGAAAACCCCGAACGGCTGCCATGTCTGCCGCCCGGCGCTGAACTACTACCTGCTGGCCGACTGGCCGCTGGACTATCAGGACAACCTGCAGTCGCGCTTTGTCAACGAACGCCGCCACGCCAACATCCAGAAGGACGGCACCTATTCGGTCGTGCCGCGGATGTGGGGCGGCATGACCACCCCGGACGAGCTGCGCGCCATCGCCGACGCCTCCGAGAAATACGGCGCCAAGCTGCATGTCACCGGCGGTCAGCGCATCGACCTGCTGGGCGTCAAGAAAGAGGACCTGACGGCGATCTGGGATGACCTGAACGCGGCCGGCATGGTCTCGGGGCACGCCTATTCCAAGGGTCTGCGCACGGTAAAGACCTGTGTGGGCAAGGAATTCTGCCGCTTCGGCACGCAGGACAGCTCGGGCCTCGGCATCCAGCTTGAACGCAAGCTCTGGGGCTCCTGGACGCCGCACAAGGTCAAGCTGGGCGTCTCGGGCTGCCCGCGCAACTGCGCCGAGGCCACCTGCAAGGACATCGGCGTGGTCTGCGTCGACAGCGGCTATCAGATCGGTGTCGCGGGCGCCGCCGGCATGGATGTGAAGGAAACCGAACGGCTGATCGACGCCAAGACCGAAGAGGAAGCGATCGAGTGGATCGCCGCCTTCATGCAACTTTACCGCGAGAACGCCAAGTACCTCGACCGGCCCTACAAATGGGTCGCCAAGGTGGGCCTCGACTGGGTCAAGGACACCCTGTCGAACGCCGAGGAACGCGCCGCCCTGAACGAGCGCTTCGAGATCTCGCAAAGCGTCTACCGCAAGGACCCCTGGGCGGATCACGTCAAGAACCGCGCCGAACAGTACCAACCCCTGGCAGACATCACCCTGGAGGCCGCAGAATGAGCTGGATCGACATCGGACATATCGACGATATCCCCGTCCGGGGCTCGCGCGTCGTCAAGACCCCCGTGGGCTGCGTCGCCATCGTGCGCACCTGCGAGACCCAGGCCTATGCCGTCGGCAACACCTGCCCGCACAAGCAGGGCCCGCTGTCCGAAGGCATCGTCCACGGCACCAAGATCACCTGCCCGCTGCACAACGCCGTCTTCTCGCTTGAGACCGGTGAAGGCACCGACGGCCACCGCATCCCGACCTTCCCGCTGAAGGTCGAGAGCGGCCGGCTGCTGCTGGACGGGGCATCGGTCGGCAAGAGGAGTGCGGCCTGATGGATGGCTCCAGCCTGCCTGAAACCCGTTCGACCTGCGCCTATTGCGGCGTCGGTTGTGGCGTTCTTCTGCGCCCCGACGGGGCGGGCGGGCTGGCGGTCCGCGGCGACCCCGAGCATCCCGCGAACCGCGGGCGGCTCTGTTCCAAGGGCACCAACCTGGGCGAGACGGTCGGCCTGGACGACCGTCTGCTGCACCCCGTCATCAAGGGCGCGCACGCGGACTGGGACGCGGCGCTTGACCTGGTGGCGACGAAATTCCGCGACACCATCGCCCGTCACGGGCCGGATTCGGTGGCGCTCTATGTCTCGGGGCAATTGCTGACCGAGGATTATTACATCGCCAACAAGCTGACCAAGGGCTACTTTGGCACGGCGAATATCGACACGAACTCAAGGCTTTGCATGGCCTCGACCGTGGCGGGGCACAGGCGTGCCTTCGGCACCGACACCGTGCCCGGCACCTACGAGGACCTGGAACTGGCCGATCTGGTCGTGCTGACCGGCTCGAACACGGCCTGGTGCCATCCGGTGCTGTTCCAGCGCATCCGCGCCGCCAAGGAAGCCCGGCCCGAGATGAAGATCGTCGTCATCGATCCCCGCCGCACCGCGACCTGCGACATCGCCGATCTGCACCTGCCGCTGCGGCCCGGGTCCGACGTGGCGCTGTTCAACGGCCTGTTGTCGGCGATCTACGACATGGGCGCCGTCGACGGCCCGTTCCTGGACCATGTCGACGGCTTCGAGGAAGCCATCGCCGCGGCCTCGGACAGCGACCTGAGCGTCACCGGGCTGGATCCACTGCTGCTGAAACGCTTCTACCAGCTGTGGGTCAGCACCGAGAAGGTCGTCACCGTCTTCAGCCAGGGCATCAACCAAAGCTCCTCTGGCGCCGACAAGGTCAACGCGATCCTGAACTGCCACCTGGCGACCGGGCGCATCGGCCTGCCCGGCTGCGGCCCCTTCAGCGTCACCGGCCAGCCCAACGCCATGGGCGGCCGCGAGGTCGGCGGGCTGGCCAACATGCTGGCCTGCCACATGGAGATCGAGAACCCCGATCACCGCCAGGCCCTGCGGCAGTTCTGGGACGCCCCGGCCATGCCGGAAAAACCCGGGCTGAAGGCGGTGGACATGTTCCGCGCCGTGGGCGAGGGGCGGATCAAGGCGCTGTGGATCATCCACACCAACCCCGCCGTGTCCATGCCCGATGCCGACCGGGTACGCGACGCCATCGCGGGCTGCGATTTCGTCGTCGTCTCGGACGTGACCGACCGCACGGATACCGCGCGGCTGGCCGATGTGCTGCTGCCCGCCACCGCCTGGGCCGAGAAATCCGGCACCGTGACGAATTCCGACCGGACGATTTCGCGCCAGCGCGCCGTGCTGCCCGCCCCCGGTGAAACCCGCCCCGACTGGTGGGCCATGGCCGAGGTCGCCCGCCGCATGGGCTGGCGCGACGCCTTCGATTACCAGGGCCCCGAAGAGATCTTTCGCGAATATGCCACGCTGTCGGGCATCGCCGGCGGCTTTGGCCTGGATTTTGACATCTCGGGGCTGAAGGCGATCAGCGACGCGGAATATGACGCGCTGAAACCCACCCGCTGGCCGGTGACCGATGGCCGCCAGGGCGGACGTTTCTTTGCCGACGGGCGGTTCTTTACCCCTTCGGGCAAGGGGCGGATGCTGCCGCTGCACCACCGCGAACCCGCCGCCCAGACCGGCCCGCGCTATCCGTTCCGGCTGAACACCGGGCGCATCCGCGACCAGTGGCACACGATGACCCGCACGGCGAAATCGGCGAAACTGTCCTCGCATCTGGCCGAACCCTTCCTTGAGATCCACCCCCAGGACGCCGCCCGGCTGAACATCGCCCCCGCCGCGCTGGTGCAGGTCTCCAGCCCCCATGGCCGTGGCATCCTGCGCGCGCTGATCACCGACCGGGTCCAGCCCGGAGAGGTCTTTGCCCCCATGCACTGGACCGCAGAGACCGCGCCTTCGGCCCGGATCGACGCGCTGGTGGCCCCTGTCGTCGACCCGGTCTCGGGGCAGCCGGAAAGCAAGGCCGCCGTCTGCGACGTGCAACCGTTCCAGGCCGCCTTCTACGCCTTCGCCGTCGCCACCGAACGGTTCACCCCGAAGACCCGCTACTGGGCGCAGGCGAAGACCGCCCAGGGCTGGCGTGCCGAGATCGCCTGCACCGAGGCGCCCGCAGACTGGGAAGCCTGGGCGCGCGCGCTTTTCGGGATCGAGGGCGGCGAGGTGCAGGTGGTCTCCGACCCGCGCCGGGGCGGCTTCCGCATCGCCTTCCACGAGGGGGGGCGGCTGAAGGCCGCGCTCTTTGCCGCCGCCGAACCCGTCGCGGTGATGCGCGATTATCTGGCGGGCCTGCCGGGGGCAGAGGCGCCCCATGCGCTGTCGGGGCGTGTCGGCGCCGACATGCCCGATCCCGGCCCCACGGTCTGCGCCTGCTTCGGCGTCGGCGTGAACACGATCCTGTCGGCCATCGCCGAGCAGGGCCTTGTTTCGGTGGACCAGATCGGCCAAGCCTTGAGGGCAGGCACCAACTGCGGGTCCTGCCGGCCGGAACTGGCAGACCTGCTGGCCCGCATCCCAAGGAGAGAAGCCGCCGAATGACCGACACCCCGCACCTGCTCGCCCCGCATGTCCGCACCCTGGCCCGCGGCCCGGGGCGATCGCGGTCCCTGACCCGGGACGAGGCGCATGAGGTGATGGAGGTGATCCTGTCGGGTCGCGCCGACCCCGAAGCCGTCGGCGCGATCCTGATGCTGCTGCGCATGAAGGGCGAGGTCCCGGACGAGATCGCAGGCTTTGCCGAAGCCGCCCGCGCGACCCTGCCGCAGATCCCGCCGCCCGCGCTCGACTGGCCCAGCTATGCGGCCGGGCGCACCCGCGGGCTGCCGTTCTTCCTGCTGGCCGCGCGCCTGGTGGCCAAAGCCGGGCATCCGGTGCTGATCCACGGCTGGAATTCCGCCGCCCACATGGCCGAGGCCGCCTCTGTCCGCGATGCCCTGCCGCACGCCGGGATCACGGCTGCGACCTCGGTCCCCCATGCGGGCGAGCTGCTGGCGCGCGACGGCATCGCCTATCTGCCGCTGGAAGCCTTCCAGCCCGGCCTGCTGGAGCTGCTGCGTCTGCGCGAAAAATTCAACCTGCGGTCCTGCGTGAACACGGTGCTGCGGGTGCTGAACCCGGCCAAGGCACCCGCCAGCGTGCAGGGTGTCTTCCACCCGCCCTACCGCGAATTGCAGGCCGATGCGGGCAAGTTGCTGGGCCAGCAGGCGCTGAGCGTCATCAAGGGCGGCGGCGGCGAATTCGAGCGCAATCCCACCAAGGCCACTGCCCTTTACGGTCTGCGCAACGGGGAATGGCACGAAGGCACCGCGCCCGCCCTGCTGGAGGAAACCGGCAAGCTGAACCAGGGCTGGACCGATGCGGCGCTGCTGGCGCAACTGTGGTCCAGCGACTGGCACGATCCCTTCGCCGAAGCCATCGTCACCGGCACCGCAGCGCTGGCGCTGGATACGCTGGGGGTCGCGGACCCCGAAGCCACCGCGCGCCACCTCTGGGACAGGCGTGCTGCAACCTTGGCAGGGTGCTGAAAACTCTCAGCAAAACGTTTCGGCGCGAAAGGGCGCTCGGGCCCTTTCGCTTGGCTGACAAAAATGGATCCCGTCAGGAGCCGACGCGCAGGACGGAAGGTCCGTCCTCGGACCCTTTTTCAGTGGCCTGTCAGGCCTCGGCGCGGACGGCCCGGACAACGCGGTCGATGGCCGCGTCCAGCAGCCCCTCGTCCTCGGCCTCGCCCATGACGCGGATCAGCGGCTCGGTCCCGGACTTGCGGATCAGCAGCCGCCCCGTGGTCCCCAGGGCGCCTTCGCTGGCCTGGATGGCCTCTTGCACCGCATCGCTGTCGAGCGGCTTTTTCCCGGCCGTGAAGCGCACGTTCACCAGCTTCTGCGGCACCGGCTGGAACACCTGCGCCAGATCGGATGCGGGTTTCCGCGTCTCGACCATGGCGGCCAGGAACTGCAGCGCCGCCAGCAGCCCGTCGCCGGTGGTGGCATGGTCGGTCATCACGATATGGCCGGATTGTTCGCCGCCCAGGTTAAAGCCCTTCTGCTGCATCCGCTCGACTACGTAGCGATCGCCCACGGCGGTGCGTTCCAGCCCGATGCCCTGCCCTTCCAGCCAGCGTTCCAGCCCAAGGTTCGACATCACCGTGGCAACCAGCGCATCGCCCTTCAGGCGGCCTTCGGCCTTCCAGCGGCTGGCGATCAGGCCCATGATCTGGTCGCCGTCGGCCACGCGGCCGGTCTCGTCGATCAGGATCACCCGGTCGGCATCGCCATCCAGGCAGATCCCCAGATCCGCCCGGGTTTCCAGAACGCGCTTCGCCGCCGCCCCCGGGCTGGTCGAGCCGCAATCCTTGTTGATATTGAAGCCGTTGGGTTCGACTCCGATGGTGATCACCTCGGCGCCCAGTTCCCACAGGACCTGGGGGGCAACCTTGTAGGCGGCCCCGTTGGCGCAATCCAGCACCACCCGCAGCCCGTCCAGACGGGTCGAACGCGGCAGGGAATTCTTGGCATATTCGACGTACCGGCCACCCGCGTCCTCGTACCGGCGGGCGCGGCCGATATTCTGCGGCTGGGCCGGGGGCACGCCCTCGTTCAGCAGGCGCTCGATCTCGGCCTCGGCCTCGTCCGACAGCTTGAAGCCATCGGGGCCAAAGAACTTGATGCCGTTGTCATGCGCCGGATTGTGGCTGGCGGAAATCATCACGCCGACATCGGCGCGAAGGCTGTGCGTCAGGTAGCCGATGGCGGGCGTCGGTACCGGCCCCAGCAGGAAGACGTTCATGCCCGTCGAGGTGAACCCCGCCGTCAGCGCGTTTTCCAGCATGTAGCCCGACAGGCGGGTGTCCTTGCCGATGACCACGCGGTGTTCCAGGCTGGCATCCCGGCGGAAGTAGCGTCCGGCCGCGGCCGCCAGCCGCAGCGCCACGTCGGCGGTCATCGGCCAGCTGTTCGCCAGTCCCCGCACACCGTCGGTCCCGAAGAATTTCTCCGCCATGCCTGTCCCTCTTCCTAGGTTTGCAAGGGATATAGGCGGGCCACCGGCGCCTGTCCATTCACGCGCATGGTCGGCCAGGCCGATCGGCGGGATGCCCCGAAGAGAGCACCGGGGGCATTGCCCCGGTCCCCCATGCCCGAACACCCGTCCCCGGACAGGGCCCGCCTGCCAGAGGGCGACTCCCGAACGGGCGGAGGAAACGCGATCGCCCACCGCCAGCCGCTGGAAGGCCCGGGGGGAGAGCACGATAGAAGCGCAGGAGGAGTCCGGCCTTTGGTTCGGCGCGGGGATGCGAGGTCCGGTCCCGCAGTTGACCACCTGCTGGGACCCGGGCTGTTGCGATACGGTCAGCCCCGGGGCCAGGACGATCCTTGCCTGTCACGCCGACCCGTGAGGGCACGCAAGCCTTGCCCCTGCGGACCGCCCGGGGTGATCACGGGTTGCCCCGGAAACACCATCCGCGGCACCCCCCTGGCCTGACACCCGCACCGCCCCTGGAAGGCTGTGAGACCAGTGCCGCACGGTGGTCCCTGTCCCGGCATTTTGAAAACCTGTCCCGCAGAGGGCCCACAAGGTTTCGACCGCGCCCCGCCCGCAAGGGCCCCTGCCGCGCATCCGCCCCCCGGGCCGGGCACACCCCCGGGCCCCTCGGACATGCGCGCCGGGGCGCCCCCGCTAGCGCACGATGAATTCGGCATGCAGGGCGCCCGCGGCCTTGATGCTTTTCAGGATGTCGATCATGTCCCGCGGCGACACCCCCAGCGCGTTCAGACCGGCCACGACCTCGGACAGGGAGGTCCCCGTGGGCACCTCGGCCAGGCCGATGCCCGGCTCTTCCTGGATATTCGCCTTCGAGCGCGGCACCACCACCGTCTGGCCCTCGGCGAAGGGGTTGGGCTGCACGACCAAAGGCGCTTCCTCGATCCGAAGGGTAAGGTTGCCCTGGCTGACCGCCACCCGGCTGATCCGCACATCATCGCCCATGACGATCGTGCCAGAGCGCTGATCGACCACGACACGCGCCTTGCGCTCGGGTTCGACCAGAATGTTCTCGATCCGTCCAAGGGCATGCGCCGCAGAGGCCATGCGCGTTCCCGCAATGTCCAGCCGGACCGTGCCCGCGTCGGTCATCTGCGCCACGCGGTTCCCGAATGTTCTGTTGATCGCGGTCTCGATCCGTCCTGCTGTGGTGAAATCGGGGGTCCGCAGTGCCAGCCGGATGGACTTCATCCCGGCCAGTTCGAACTCGACCTCGCGCTCGACCCGCGCGCCCGAGGGGATCACCCCTGCCGTCGGCACGCCCTGCACCACCGTGGCCGCATTGCCCTGGGCCGAAGCCCCCCCGGCAATCACCGTGCCCTGAGCCACGGCATAGATCTGGCCATCCGCCGCGTTGAGTGGCGTCATGATCAGCGTCCCCCCCAGCAGGGAACTGGCATCCCCGATGGCAGAGACCGTTACGTCGATCGTCCCCCCCGAGCGGGCGAAGGCCGGCAGCTCGGCCGTGACGAAGACCGCCGCGACGTTCTTGGGCCGCGAAGTTTCTCCGGCAACGTTGATCCCCAGGCGCTCCAGGATATTGGTCATGATCTCTTCGGTGAAGGGCGCATTGCGCAGCCCGTCGCCGGTGCCGTTCAGGCCAACCACCAGGCCATAACCCACCAGATCATTGCCCCGCACCCCGTCGAATTCCACCAGGTCCTTGATGCGCACCTGCTGGGCCATGGCAGGCACCGCCAGCCCCAGCGCCATCACCAGAGCAAGAAGAAGACGCATCCCCATCACAGGTAGTTGGTCAGCGACAGGCGCGACAGCTTGACCGTCACCGCATAGAGGCTTTCCAGCTGGAACTGCACGTCCTCCAGCCGGGTCGCGGCCTCGTAGGGATCGACCGACAGCAGCTCGGTGCGGGCGATCTCGTAGCTGGTGCGCTCGGCCGAAATGCGGGTGCGGCTGTCCTCGGCCCGGTTCTGCGCATAGCCCAGGTTGGCGCGCACCTCGACCAGGCGGGTCTGCTCGAAGGAAAGGCCCTGGCCAGAGGTCAGCATCAGGTCGACCTGAGTGTTCTGGTCGAAGTTCAGCGTGCCATCGGCCGCCAGCGCCGCCATGGCTGCGTATTTCAGCATGGTGCGGATCCCGGCATCATCGCCGCGCAGGTCCAGGTTGACCGACTCCCCCTCTCCCAGCTGGAAGGGCGAGAGCGAGGTCGTGGCGCCCTGGTAGGCAAAGGTCTCGTAGCCACCGCCGCTGCTGTCGAACCAGGTGTCGAGGGCCGTCTGCACATCCGCCGCCGTGGTCAGCCCCGACAGAACGTTGGTGCGCAGCTCCTCCAGGATGTCCTCTCCCGAGACGAGGGGCGGGGTCGCCACATCCACGCCCGAGAACAAGGCCCGTCCGCCGACCTGGGTGTTGACCGTGTTCACCATCAGCGAGAACTGCCCCTGCGCGCTGAGGGAGATGTTGCTGATTGCCTCGGGCAGGCGGCCATTGCCGGCCGAGAGCGCATCCAGCCCCAGCTGCGTCGACAGCCCCTGGAAGTTCTCCAGCGCGTTCTGCATGGAATCGGTGAAGGTCAGCGCCTCGGAGGCGGCGGTATCATAGCCCTGCAGCAGCGACAGGCTGCGCTCGACATCCGCGAGATAGGCATAGCTGCCCGAGAGATGGCGCGACACATCCGCCGTCCGCCCCGAGGAAAATTCCTCGACCAGCTGGTTCATCCGGGTCTTCAGATCCGTGCTTTGCTGGCGGAGCATGAAGCTCTGCGCGAGGTCGCCAATCGTGGTCAGGGTCATGGCTCAGATCTCCATCAGGATTTTCAGCATCTCGTCCACCACCTGCACGATGCGGGCATTGGCCGAATAGTTCTGCTCGATCACCAGCAGGCGCTGCATCTCGGCATCGGTATCGACACCGTCGGCCAGCACCCTCTCCTTCAGCTCGGACTGGCGGGCCTGGGCGAAGGCGAGGCGGTTGTCGGCGGCATTGGCCTCGGTGCCGGCAAAGCTCTGGAGGCTGGCGGCCAGCGCCGAGGCGGAAAGCCCGGCACTGCCGAATTCCGACGAGCTGGGCGTGCGCGCCTCCTGCATGGCGGCCACCATGTCCTGCAGCAGGGAGGCATCGCCGACACTGCCGACCACCGTCGCCCCCAGGCCATCGCGCAGGTGCCAGGTCTCGCCGCCCTGTGCGGGATCGACGATGGCGTTGATCTGCAGCCGGGCCGACAGGCCGACCTCGTCCGCAGTGTTGAAGGCGGCGCCACCGTCGGTGAAAAGCCCGGCATCCCCCGAGGCCCGCGTGGCATCCAGCCCCGCGTCCTGGAAGCGTTCGACCATGTCGCGCGCCACCGTGTCGAGCCGCGCCTGAGAGGTCACGGCCAGCTCGTCGCGGATCTGGAACAGGGCGGCCAGACGGCCCCCGCCGATCGCCCCCGCGGCATTGCCGGTGTCAATGTCGACACCATTGATCGTCAGCCCCGACAGCAGGCCCGCATCCAGCGTCATGTCGGCGGTGATCATGTTGGTGCGGGTAAAGCCCAGCTCGGCCGCAGTGCCGTCGACCAGGATCGCACCACCGGGGGTGAACAGCGCCACCGCGCCGTAATCGCGCGCCGTCTCGGTCACGGGCACGATGTCGGACAGCTCGTCGATGACGGACTGGCGCAGATCCTTCAGCGCATTGGCATCCGAACCGGTGTTGGTCGCGGTGATGATTTGCGAATTCAGCTCCCGCACCTGATCGAGCAGCTCGTTGGTGCGGCTGACGGCGGCGTCGATCTCGGAATCGGCCTGCATCCGCAGGGTCTGGATCGTGTCCGAGGCGTCCTCGAAGGTCGAGGCGACCTCGGTCGCGGCGTTCAGCACATCGGTCAGCCGCTCTGGCAGATCGGGGCGCGAAGCCGCGGTGACCAGCGTCGCCTCGAAATTGGCGATGCGTCCGGTCAGGGAATAGGTGTCCTCGGGCGTGCCCATCACGTCTTCGAGGCGGGTGTACCAGGTCGAAAGCGTGTCCTGGTAGGACAGGGCCGACGTGGCATTGCGCGCATCCCCCACCAGCGCCGCGTCGACGCTGCGGGCGATGCCATCGATGTTGACCCCGCCACCGGCCCCGACACGGGCGGACACTTCCAGCTGACGGGGGCCGTAGCCCTCGGTCATGGCATTGGCGACGTTGGAGGAGACGACCGAAGCGGCCCGGGACGAGGCGGTCAGCCCCGAGAGCGCATTGGAAAGGGCGGTGGACAGGCTCATCTCTCAGACCTTGCCTAGGGTTGCGGGGCGGCGGCGCACCAGGGCGCCGCCGAAAGGCGCCGGATCAGCGCTTGATGTTGGTGGTTTCCTGCAGCATCTCGTCGACGGTCTGGAACACCTTGGCGTTCGAGCTGTAGGCGCGCTGCGTGCGGATCATGTCGGTCAGCTCGGAGGCGACGTCGGTGGCGGATTCCTCGCGGGCGAAGGAGACGATATCCCCCGTCGGCCCGTCACCGGCATCCCACAGGAAGTAGGTGCCGCTGTTGGGCGAGGGCAGGTAGGTCTGCCGGTCCATCGAGAACAGCCCGTTCACGTTCGGCATATCGGCCAGCGGCACCTGGTAGAGCGTCCGCCGCACGCCGGTGTCGAAATAGGCGTGGACATAGCCGTTGGCGTCGATCTCGACCGAGGTCATGTTGCCGACGGGCGATCCGTCCTTCTGGATCGCGGTGGGGGCAAAGCTGTCGGACAGCTGCGACATGCCGCCGCTTTCATCGTAGAAACCCAGGTCCAGTTCGATCGGGCCGCCGGCGACGTTGATGATCACCGTCCCGGTCGTGGTGTCGTAGGTGCCGCCGGGGTTGCCGGTGTTGTCTGCCACATCCGCCAGCGTGCCACCGTTGGTCCGGTCGTCGTTGAAGGTCAGCAGGTAATCCCCGATCACCGCCCCGCCCGAGGCAGTGTCCGTGATCTCGAGCTGCCATTCGTTGGCGATGCCGGTGGGGGTGAAGGTCACCACCATGTTCTCGGAGATGCCGAGGTTGTCGTAATATTCGATCGAGATCTGCTCGGCGGCCTCCGTCGAGCCGGTATAGGCCTTGGTCGCCGGCAGGTTGACGCCCAGGCTGACCGTGGTCGTGGGTTCGCCCGTCAGCTCGTTCACGTTGATCTGCACCGGCTCCAGCCCCTCGCTGGTGTCGCGGGGATAAAGCGGGATCTCACCGGTGGAATCCGCCGGCCAGCCCAGCAGCGCCAGGCCCGATTCCGTCACCAGATAGCCGTCCTCGTTGGCCCGGAAGCTGCCGGTCGTGGTGAACATCATCGCGTCGAACGTGCCGGTGGATTCCACCTCGTAAGAGGAGGCCACGGGGATCAGGCCCCGGCCCCGCACCGCGATGTCGGTCGAGTTTTCGGTGGTCACCAGCGGCCCGCTTTCGTCGATCAGACGTTGCGTGGTTGCCCGCACACCGCCCGCGACATAGCCGCCGTTGTTCGCGCCGATCACCATGGAATGAAAATCGGCCTCCACCCGCTTGTAGCCGTAGGTGGAAGAGTTCGCGATGTTGTCGGCAATGGCCGCAAGCCTGGTGGAGTTCGTAAAGAGCCCCGTGACCCCCGCATTCATGGAGGATGAGATAGTCATGAATACGCCTTTCTGCTGCATCGACTTTCCGTCGTGCACAGAGCTAGGCGCGCGGCCTTAAGATGGACCTAACAGATAAAATGATCGGGACTTGTTCCCGGGGACTTTGCCCGTTGCCGCCGGTTTCCCGGGGCGCGTCAGGTCACTTGACCTGACGCAGCAGGATGATCTCCAGCCGGTTGTTGCGGGGCGACATGGTGTTTCTCACCACCGGCTCGCGATCTGCATGGCCGGTCACGCGCACGACCCGGGTATCGGGCAGGTGCTGCTGGATCAGCAGCTGGCGCATCGCCTCGGCCCGGCCCGTGGACAGATCCCAGACCGGGTTTTCATTGACGACGATGGGCCGGGCCCGCACGTGCCCCTCCACCGCCATCGGGTTCTTCACGATCGAGGTCACCCGGACCAGCATCGCCGCGATCCGCTCCAGCAACAGCGATGGCGTCTGGGTCTCGCCGACGAACAGCGAAGCGCTTTCGTTGTCGAACAGCTCGATCACCAGGCCCTCGTCGGTGACGCGGGTGATGATGTGCTTGAGCATCTCCTTGTGGACATCGCTTTCGCCGCTCAGCGCCATCAGCTTGTCCTCGACCGCGGTCAGTCGGGCCTCTTCCTGTTCCTTTTCAAAAGGTTGGGATTCGGCACCACTGGCCTGCCGGTCCGGCGTCGCCCGGTCCGATGTCGCCCCCGTGCCGATCTGCGGCAGCGCGTCCTCGGCAAAGACATTGTCTCCGCCGAAGGCGCCGTCACCGCCTCCCGACACCCGGTTCAGTGGAATCGTCGGAGAGAAGTAATCCGCGATCCCCTTGCGTTGCTTTTCCGTCGTTGCATTCAGCAGCCACATCAACAGGAAGAAGGCCATCATGGCCGTCACGAAATCCGCATAGGCGACCTTCCAGGCCCCGCCATGGTGCCCGTCGCCGCCGCCAGATTTCTTCTTCTTGATGATGATCGGCTGACCATTGCCTGGTCCGGCCATATCCACCACCCGTGTTCTCACCCAACCCGAGGTCTAGCCCACAGGCGTTGCAAAGCGCTTAACGCCAAACTGGCATCCCCCCTGGCGCTGCACATCGGATGTTAACCAATCCGGCGCAGCCTGCCCCGAAACGGCGGAGCAGATGATGCAGGACGCGATCGTGATACTGGGCGGACAGGGCCGGGTCGGGCGGCGGCTGAGGGCGGTCTGGGCCCCGCCGGAGGTGTTGTGGCTGCCCCCCGGCGCACAGGCACTGCCGGCCAATCTGGTCGCGCGCACGATCATCTCGCTGCGCGGCGTGACGCGGGGCGGCCCGGAGGCGCTGAAGGGCAATGCCCGCCTGGCGCTGGACGTCCTGGAGATGGCACACCGTTGCGGGGCCGAGCGAATCCTTCTGGCCTCCAGCGCGGCGGTCTACGGCAGCCTGCCCGCCCGCCGCGCCCGGGAAGGCCGGGCCCGCCCCCGCAGCCCCTATGGCCATGCCAAGCTGCGCATGGAGCGCGCGGTCGCCGCCTGGCGGGCCGAAACACCGGGAGCCCCGGCCTGCTGCCTGCTGCGACTGGGCAATGTGGCCGGGGCGGATTCCCTGGCGCCGGCGCTGCTGGGCTCTGGGCCGGCAGGGCTCGACCGGTTCGGCGACGGCACCGGGCCCTGGCGCAGCTACCTCGGCCCGAAGGATCTGGGCCACGTCTTGCAGGCCCTTGCGACACTGCCGCTGGCCGATCTGCCCGACTGCCTGAACCTGGCTGGCCCGCGCCCCGTCGCGATGGAGGCCCTGCTGCGGCGCGCCGGACGTGCGATCCTGTGGCAGCCGGCCCCCCCCGGCGCCCAGCAGCGTGCTGAAATGGACTGCACCCGGCTGGCCCGGCTGATCGGGCCGCTGACCGGCAGCGCCTCGGCCGAAGGGCTTCTGGCACAGCTGCCCGACGACCTGAGGCAAGCCGGATGAGCCGCCCTGCCTCCTGGAAGCGACCAACAGACCTGCTGCTGGCACTGCTGCTGCTGCCGGTGCTGCTGCCCGTCGGGATGGGCCTGTCCGCCTGGCTTTGGCTGCGACAGGGGCGGCCGATCCTGCACCTGTCGATCCGCGCCGGTCGGAACGGGCAACCGTTCCGGATGGCCAAGTTCCGCACCATGGCCCCCACGTCGTCAGACAGCGGTGTGTCGGGCGGTGACAAGCAGGCCCGGATCACCCCGGCCGGTGCCTGGCTGCGCCGCACCCGCCTGGACGAACTGCCACAGCTCTGGAACATCCTGCGCGGTGACATGGGCTTTGTCGGACCGCGCCCGCCACTGCCCTGCTATGTGGCGGCCAGGCCTGCGCTTTATGCCCGCGTGTTGCGCTGCCGCCCCGGGCTGACCGGCCTGGCGACGCTGCGCCTGGCCGCATGGGAGGCCCGGCTGCTCGGCCCTTGCCGCACGCCAGAGGAAACCGAAGCGCTCTACCTGGCGCGCTGCGTCCCGGCAAAGGCACGGCTGGATCTGATCTATGCCCGCCGGCAAAGCCCCGGGCTGGATCTGTGGATCCTGCTGGCAACGCTTCGGCTGGTGGCCCCCCGCCCCCCGGGCCGCGGCCTTTTCCAACTCCCTGCGCCTTTGCGGCTTCCGCCGCTGCGCAGCGGACGGAGGCAAGGATGACCACGACCAGACCACAGCCACATGCGGAACGGATCCTGATCACCGGCGCCGGGGGCTCGATCGGGGCCGGGCTGTGCCGCGCCCTGGCCCGGCAGCATCCGCAGCGGCTGGTGTTGCTGGAACGTTCGGAACTGGCGCTGCACCAGCTTCTGCTGGATCTCGGGGGCGGGCCCTGGCGCCCGGTGCTGGGGTCCGCAGGCGACAGCCTTCTGCTGCAGCGCCTGCTGGAAGAAGAGCGGATCGAGCTGGTCATCCATGCCGCCGCCTACAAGCACCTGCCATTGCTGCAGGACAATGCATGCGCCGCGATCCGCAACAACGTGCTGGCCACCCAGCGCCTGGCCGAAACGGTGACCCGCGCCGGCGTGCCCCGCCTGCTGCTGATCTCGACCGACAAGGCGCAGGATCCGACCAGCGTCCTGGGCGCCAGCAAGCGCCTGGCCGAAGCCCTGATCCAGGACGCCGCCCTGCGGCCAGGCCCGACGCGCTGTAGCCTGGTGCGCTTCGGCAATGTGCTGGGCTCCAGCGGATCGGTCGTAACGCGCTTTGCCCGCCAGATTGCCGAGGGCACGCCCCTGACCGTTACCGATCCCCAGGCCACCCGCTATGTCATGAGCCTGGAGCAGGCCGTGACGCTGATCCTGGCGGCCGATCACCTGGCGGGCAACGGCGACGCCCTGGCGCTGGACATGGGCGCCCCCGTCCCCGTGCTGGAGATCGCCCGCGACCTGCTGCGGTCCGCCGGGCAGGATCCCGACCGCTACCCGATCCGCATCACCGGCCTGTGTGCCGGTGAAAAGCGTCACGAGGCGCCCTTGCGGGGCCGCCCGCTGGCGGCAGACCCGCGCATCCTGCGGCTGGACCTGCCGGCGATGCCGCAGCTGCATCTGGCCGCCGCCCTGTCGGAACTGCGCCAGATCGCCGAGCGCCATGACGAAGCGCGCGCCGCCCCGGCCCTGCTATGCTGGGCCAATCCCGGCCGACCCGGTCTGCGCGCCGGCACGGGCTGACCCCCTCAGGATTCGCCCCAGGTCTTGCGCAGCACACGCATCCAGTTCTTCCAGCACAGTTTTTCCAACATCACCTCATCCACGCCATGGGCCCGCAGCGCCGCGCGCAGGGCCCCAAGGCCACTACAGTCCCCCAGGGCCCCGGGCACCACGGCACCGTCGAAATCCGAACCGAAGGCCAGGCGGTCCTCGCCCAGGATCGAGACCATGTGGTCGAACTGGCGCAGGATCGGATCCAGCCCGACATCCGGCGCCATCCGGCCATCGGCGCGCAGGAAGGCGGTGGCGAAAGTGATCCCAACGATGCCATCGGTCTCGGCGATCATGTGCAACTGGCGATCCGTCAGGTTCCGGGCATGGTGGCACAGCGCCCAGGCGTTGGAATGGCTGGCCACCAGCGGCGCATCGCTGATCGCCGCCACATCTTCCAGGCCGCGGGCATTCAGATGCGACAGGTCGATCAGGATGCGGCGGCGGTTGCATTCGCGCACCAGCTCCTTGCCCAGGCTGGTCAGCCCGTTGCCGGTGTCGGGCCCCGAGGGGAAGCGGAACGGCACCCCTTCGGCGAAATCGGTCGGGCGGCTCCAGACCAGCCCGAGCGAGCGCAGGCCGCGGTCGTAAAGCTCTTCCAGGGCCCGGAAATCCGGATCGATCGCATCCGCGCCCTCCAGGTGCATGACCGCGGCCCAGGCCGACCCGCCCAGCTGCGCCTCGATCTGCCGGGTCGAGGTGCAGATCCGCAGCAGTCCGGCGGCCTGCAACGCCTCCATCACCCCGGCCGCCCTGCGAACCTGACGTAACGCAACCGGCTGCGACAGCGGCGGTGGCAACGGCAGGTCATAGGCCGGCTGCAGCATCAACTGCGGGTCGAACGCGCCGGGGCTGGGCACGAACATGGCGAAGAAACCGCCCGCAAAGCCGCCACGGCTGGCCTTCGGCATGTCGATATGGCCGCTGCCCGCGTCGGTCCACAGATCCTCGGGCTCCAGCTTGCCCTGCATCAGCCGCAGCAGCAGATCGTTGTGCCCGTCGAAGACCGGCGGCTGCGACAGGGGATGGGCAGGGGGCGAGCTGGTCATCTGGCACTCCGGGGGCGGGGCCCGGGCGGGCCGGACCGGTTTCCCTCAGAGTGTCTCAGGCCCGGTCGCAGATCCATGGCGCCAATCGACACGGCTGCAATTGTCGCAACTGGCATGCCGCCACTGCCCGATCCGAAATCGGCGCTGGCCTTTATTTGAACGACAGTTTAATAATTGATTCCGCAATGGTCCGGAGGAGGACCACATCGAGGGAGGAAACCGATGACTGCACCCAAGTTCCAGACCACCCCATCCCTGCAGCAGGCCATAGACGAGGCCGGATCGCCCATGCGGCTGATCTGGCAGCCCGGCGCACCGAACTGGTCAGTGCCCGTGGTGGCGCCGGAATACAGCGGTTGGGCGGATGAACAGTCCGCCTGGCGCGAGCGCGTGGTGATCATGGACCTGTCGCATCACATGTCGGACCTGTTCATCGAAGGCCCCGACGCGACGCGGCTGCTGCAGGACTTCACCGCTAACAACTACGAGGGTTTCGAGATCGGCCAGGCCAAGCAGATCGTTCCGGTGAACCGCCAGGGCCAGATCATCACCGACGGCATCCTGATGCGCACTGGCGAAGACAGCTACAACCTGTCGGGCGTGCCCGCCTGCCAGACCTGGATCGCCTACCAGGCCGAAGTCGGCGATTACGACGTGACGCTGCAGACCGACCCGGATTCGGGGTTCCGGCAGGGGGCGGACCCGGTGCTGTTCCGCCTGCAGATCCAGGGCCCGAAGGCGCTTGCCGTGGTCGAAGAGGTCTTCGGTGGCCCGCTGCCCGCGATGAAGTTCTTCCATTCCAAGGAGGTCACCCTGGACGGCCGGACCTTCCGCGCGCTGCGCCACGGCATGACCGGGATGCCCGGCTACGAATTCATCGGGCCGTTCGCGCACTGCGCCCACGTCAAGGCCCGGCTGATGGCGGCGGGCGAAAAGCACGGCATCGCCCATGTCGGCGGCCTGGCCTATTACACCAACGGCATCGAGAGCGGCTGGATCCCCACCCCCACCCCCGGCGTCTTCACCGACCCCGAGATGACGGGCTATCGCAACTGGCTGTCCAAGTTTTCCTACGAGGGGAAGAAGCCGCTGCATGGCAGTTTCTATTCCGACGATATCGAGGATTACTATGTCTCGCCCTTCGAGCTGGGTTATGGCCGGTCGATCTCGTTCAACCATGACTTCCACGGCCGCGAGGCCCTCGAGGCGGCGAAGGGCAAGGTGCCGCGCAGCAAGGTCACGCTGGAGCTGAACGAAGACGACTGCCGCGCCGCCTTCGGCGCGTTTGGCGACTATTTCCTGACCTACGGCCGCTACCGGATCGAGGTCGACGGCAAGCTGGTGGGGCTGAGCTTTTACACCGGCTACATCGCACCGCTGAACCGGATTTTGGCGCTGTCGCTGATCGCCAGAGAACATGCGGAACCCGGCACCGAAGTCACCTTCGTCTGGGGCGAACACCCCGGCCCCGGCACCGATCCGAATGCCGAACTGGGCTTCCGACGGATCCGCGCCACGGTGCAGCTATCGCCCTACAACGCGCATGCCCGCACCGAATACCGCCGCAACTGAGCGTGTCTTTCCGGCCCCTTCGCCGCTTTTTCAGGCGAACCGGGGCTGATCTGGCAGGGGGATTCGCCCACCGATGCGGATCCTTTCCCCGGGTGGCAAGACCCCCCGGGGGATTTTTCCTCAGCGGGGATAAGTCATCAAGATATTGATATTAATAAAATTAACAACTCATCCCGATTCGTTCTCCACGATTTTATCCAGAGCCACCTGACAGGCACGAGTCAAGATATCGCGCATCATTGAACGGCCGTCCTGCGCCCAGAAAGAGGCGCCCACCACGGCGGTCGTATCCATCGACGTCCCATGATCCGACTGCGCCGCCTGCAGATCGCGGGTCTTCCTGCCGTCTCGGCCAAACCCGCCGCGCGGATCCTCAACTGGCAGCTGACGGCCTGCGCCCCGAACGGCAAGGCGGAGATCACGGACCACCGCGCAGGTCCTGCCCGCGCGGACCAGCAGGGCTGCCCCCCTCGCGATGGGCCATTGTCGCAGATCCCTTGATCCAGAAGCACGCCGCGCGGCCCCGCACGCGGCCTTCCCGCCGGGCCTTTCGCAGGCCATTCTGGCGCGGGGGGTCCGCCCCCCGGAGGAGGAACGCCCGAACCGTGGGGAGCGGCCGGGCACACCGCGGAGCCATCCGCACGGGAGGAAACATGACCATTCACCGCCGCCTGCTGAGCGCAGGCGCCCTGGCCCTTGCCTGCCTGCCCGGACTGGCGCAGGCCAAGACGGAAACGCTGATCTTCAACTCGTACCTGTCGACCTTCGACAAGTCCTACCAGATGGGCATCAAGGACTTTGCCGCCCGGATCGAGAAAGAAAGCGGCGGCACGCTGAAGGTGTCGATCCCCGACAGTTCTCTGGCGCAAAGTTCCGAACAGTACGGGATGCTGCTGGACGGCGTGGCCGACATGGCGATGGTCGGCACGCCCTACGTGACCCAGCGGGTCAAGCTGACACAGCTGGCGCAGCTGCCCGGCATGGCCCCGACCGGAGAGGCGGCTTCGGTCGCGCTGTGGGAAACCTACCAGAAGTTCTTCAAGGATGTCGGCGAATACAAGGGCATACGTCTGCTGTCGACCCATGTCCTGCCGGGCCGAGAGCTGCTGGGCCTGGGCAGCCCCCTGACCACCCCGGACGAGGTCAAGGGCAAGGTCCTGTGGGTGCCACAGGGCAAGATGACCGACATGGTCGAGGGGATCGGCGCGGTGCCGAACCACATGCTGTTCCCCTCGCTTTTCGATGCGGTGGCCAAGAACGAGGTCGACGGCCTGTTTGCCTCGCCGGGGACGGCGGTATCGGCAAGGGTGGATGAGTATGTCCATCACATCACGACGGTGCCGGGCGGGCTGGGGTCGGTGTCGATCGCGATCGCGATCAGCGATGCCGCCTGGGACCGGCTGGACGACCAGCAGCACCAGGCGATCCTGAAAGCCGCCGAAGGGCTGCCCGAACGCACCGGTGCCGCCCTTGATGCCGCCGAGGACGAAGGCCTGGCCGCCCTGAAGGATGTCAAGGTCGAACCCGCCGACCCCGCGCTGATGGCGACGATCCAGACCGTCGCGGACGACCAGATCGACGACTGGAAGGCCGCTGCCGGCAAAGCCGGGCTGAAGGATCCACAGGCCGCCATCGACTTCTACCGCTCGGTCCTGAAGCGCGAGGCATCGAAAGAATGAAACGCGAGACGCCGCCGGGGGGACCGGCGGCGTTTTCCATTACACGACAGAGGTTTATTCGAACTTCATGCTGGCATCGGCCTGCCCCGAGACCCAGTAGCCCGCGGATTTCGTCCAGACCAGCGGGTGATCCTGTTCCAGCAGCCAGCTGCGGATGGTCTGGGTGACGCTGCCCTCGCAGGCGGTCCAGACAAAGGTCTGCGGCGGCAGGGCAACGCCCTTCAACACCTCCAGCAGCGGCGCAGCATCGGCGGCGGCATCCCCCCGGTGGACCCAGTGGACGCTGACCTCGGCGGCGCTGTCGAAGGTCTGTTCTTCGGCGGCGTCACGCACGCCGGCGATGACGGTCACCTTCGTGCCGGCGGCGGCCTCTTCACAGAAGCGCCCGATGGCAGGCAGCGCGGTTTCATCACCGATCAGCACCCAGTGGTCGATCGGCCCGGTGATCTTGCGCGACCCACGCGGGCCGCCGATGTTCAGCACGCTACCCACCTCTGCGGCCACGGCCCAGGCGGTGGCGGGACCGGCGACATGAACAGCGAAATCCAGCACCAGCTCTTTCGCGTCAGTGTCAAAGCGGCGCGGCGTGTAGTCGCGCATGGCGGGCTTGTCGTCACCCGCAACCGGGAAGAAGCACTTCACATGGTCATCGAAGGCCAGGCTGGCGAAATCCCCCAGATCCGGGCTGGTCAGCGTCAGCCGGATCATGTGCGGCGTCAGCATGTCCTTTTTCGTCACCGTCAGGGCGCGGCGCCTGATCTCGAAACGATGGCGTTCGATCACCGGAGTGGGCAGGGTTTCGGTCGTCATATCAATCCTTTCAGGCTGTCCGGTTCCGGCGCCGCAGGGTGCACACGCAACGGCCGGACGGCCAAAGCCGTTCGTCCTTGCGCGTTGATTGACGTTAACGCTTACGTGCCCGGCCAATCCGGACAATTTCAGTCAGGTTAGCAGGAACCCGAGGGAAGGCGCAAGCCCCGCCCCTGCCGGTTGCCGCACAGAAGGCTGTGCGGTGATGAAAGACGCGCGAAGGGCGTTCGCGGAGCATCCGCCGCCCTGCTGCCACGAGCAGACCGTGGGCGACTGCAGGGGCATTGCGGTGCCCGGCCCGGGGCCGGACAGGGGACCGGCGCGTGACCGGACCGGACCTTCCACCGAAAGGTCCGCCGGGCGCGAACAGAAGGAAAGCCGGGCAACTGTGGCTCGGCCCGACGCCGGACAGCGGTCCGGCGCGTGACCGGACCGGGCCCTCCACCGAAAGGTCCGCCGGGCGCGAACAGAAGGAAAGCCGGGGGACTGGTGGCTCGGCCCGGCGCCGGACAGGGGACCGGCGCGTGACCGGACCGGGCCCTCCACCAAAAGGTCCGCCGGGCGCGAACAGAAGGAAAGCCGGGCAACTGTGGCTCGGCCCGACGCCGGACAGCGGTCCGGCGCGTGACCGAACCGGACCTTCCACCGGAAGGTCCGCCGGGCCCCGAGGGGCCCGGTGCGTTCGGTCACCCCATCCGCTCGCTGGCGTAGGAGCCGGGCGAGGCCGGGAAGACCACCGTCTTGTTGCCGTTCAGGAACACCCGGTGATGGATATGCGCGTGAATCGCGCGCGCCAGCACCTGGCTTTCCACGTCGCGGCCCAGCGACACGTAGTCCGAAGGGCTTTGCGCATGGGTCACGCGGGCGGTGTCCTGCTCGATGATCGGGCCCTCGTCCAGATCGGCGGTCACGTAATGCGACGTCGCCCCGATCAGCTTCACCCCCCGTTCATAGGCCTGCTTGTAGGGGTTCGCCCCCTTGAAGGACGGCAGGAACGAGTGGTGGATGTTGATGATCCGGCCCGACATCTTCTCGCACATCTCGTCCGAGAGGACCTGCATGTAGCGCGCCAGCACGATCAGCTCGGCGCCGGTCTCGCGCACCACATCCATGATGCGGCCTTCGGCGTCGGGCTTGTTCTCCTTGGTCACCTTGATGTGGTGGAAGGGGATGTCGTGGTTCACCACCAGCTTCTGGTAGTCCATGTGGTTCGAGATCACCGCCACGATGTCCACCGGCAGCGCCCCGATCCGCCAGCGGTACAGCAGGTCATTCAGGCAATGGCCAAAGCGCGAGACCATCAGGACAACCTTCATCCGTTCGCCCGGATCATGGATCGCCCATTGCATGTCGAACGCGTCCGCCACCTTCGAGAACCCCTGATGCAGGTCGTCATGGGTGGCGCCCGTCTCGCTGACGAAGGTCGTGCGCGAGAAAAAGCGCCCCGTCTCGGTGTCGTCGAACTGTGCCAGGTCGCGGATGTTGCAGCCCATCTGGGCCAGAAAGCCCGAGATCTCGGCCACGATGCCGCGGCGGGTCGGGCAGGTGACGGTCAGGATGTATTCACGCATGGTCTCGGCTCCGGCAGATCAGGCAGTCAGGCCTTCGGGTTCGGGCAGCCCGTGCTTGCGGCAGCAGGCGGTCAGGGTGTTGGCCAGCAGGCAGGCGATGGTCATCGGACCCACGCCGCCCGGCACCGGGGTGATGGCACCGGCCACGGCCGAGGCGCTGGCAAAGTCCACATCGCCCACAAGGCGCGTCTTGCCCTCGCCCTTTTCAGGCGCCGGAATGCGGTTGATGCCGACGTCGATCACGGTGGCGCCGGGTTTCACCATGTCGCCGGTGATCATCTCGGGGCGACCGACGGCGGCCACCAGGATGTCGGCCTGGCGGCAGACCGCGGCCAGATCCTGCGTGCGCGAATGCGCGATGGTCACGGTGCAGCTGTCCTTCAGCAGCAGCTGCGCCATCGGCTTGCCGACGATGTTCGAGCGCCCCACGACCACGGCGTTCAGACCGGACAGGCTGCCGTGGTGATCGCGCAGCATCATCAGGCAGCCCAGCGGCGTGCAGGGCACCATGGATTTCTGGCCCGTCGCCAGCAGACCCACGTTCGAGATATGGAAGCCGTCGACATCCTTGGCGGGCGTGATCGCGTTGATCACCTTGGCCTCGTCGATATGCTTGGGCAGCGGCAGCTGCACCAGGATGCCATGCACGGCCTCATCGGCGTTCAGCTGGTCGATCAGCGCCAGCAGGTCGGCCTCGGGGGTGGCGGCGTCCAGCTTGTGCTCGAACGAGTTCATGCCGCATTCGACGGTCTGGGTGCCCTTGTTGCGCACATAGACCTGGCTGGCCGGGTCCTCGCCCACCAGCACCACGGCCAGGCCGGGCACCAGGCCGTGCTCGGCTTTCAGGGCGGCGACCTTCTGGGTCACACGGGCGCGGACGTCGGCGGCGAAAGCCTTGCCGTCAATGATCGTTGCAGTCATGTCTTCCTCGGTGTCCTGTTCCTGCCGGTCGCCCGGCCGGGCGACGCGCCCCTGCCGTACCGGAGTTTCTGCCGAAGAAACAGCACCCGACTGCCCCCGAAGCGACGTTATTTGCACACCCCACGACCGAAACGGGCGCCCGCGTTTCCGCAGGCGCCCGCATGTTTCCGATCCGCGACAGGGGCCGGTCAGTCGCCCTCGAATCCCCAGGTGCCGCTGCCCAGGGCGGGGCCGGCGCGATCCAGCACCAGCGGGCTGCGCGAAAACCGGATCGGCGTGCGGATCCCGGCGATGCCCTCGGGTTCGACCACCATGCCGCGGGCAGCGATCTGCGGATCCGAAAGCGCCTCGGCCACGGTGTTGATCGGGCCGCCGGGGACGCCCGCGGCCTCCAGCTCCGCGATCAGCTGCGCCTTGCTGCGGGTGGCGGTGGCGGCGGCGATCATCGGGCACAGCACATCCCGGTGGGCGACGCGGGCGGGGTTGGTGGCATAGTCGGGATGCGCCGCGACCCCCTCCAGCCCCAGCATGTCGCACAGTGCCGCGAACTGGCGGTCATTGCCGCAGGCGATGATCAGATGCCCGTCCGAGGCCGGGAAGACCTGATAGGGCACGATGTTGGGATGGGCATTGCCCAGCCGCGTGGGCGTCTTGCCGCCCAGCAGCTGGTTCATCGCCTGGTTCGCCAGCACGCCGACGCCGCTGTCCAGAAGCGACAGGTCCACATGCTGCCCCAGCCCCGAACGCGCCCGTTCCGCCAGCGCCGCCTGGATGCCGATGACACCGTAAAGCCCGGTGAAGATGTCGATCCAGGCCACGCCGATCTTCTGCGGCTCGCCCGCCGGATCGCCGGTCAGGTCCATGATCCCGCACATGCCCTGGATCAGGAAGTCATAGCCCGGCTGTTTCGCCCGCGGCCCGTCCTGCCCGAACCCCGTGACCGAGGCATAGACCAGACCGGGGTTGAGGGCCGAGAGGCTCTCGTAATCCAGGCCGAACTTCTTCAGCCCGCCCAGCTTGAAATTCTCGACCACCACGTCGGCATCGGCGATCAGGTCCTTGACGCGCGCCAGATCCGCCGGATCGGCGAAATCGCAGATGACCGAGGTCTTGCCCCGGTTGGCGGCATGGAAATAGGCCGCGACCGTCTCGGTTCCGCCCTGCCCGTCGGGGCGTTCGATGAAGGGCGGGCCCCAGGTGCGGGTGTCGTCGCCGCCGGGGCTTTCGACCTTGATCACCTGGGCCCCCAGATCCGCCAGCGTCTGGCCGATCCAGGGACCGGCCAGGATGCGGGCCAGTTCGACCACCTTCAGCCCGGCCAGCGGGGCCGCGTTTTGATCCGTCATGGTCTCCTCCCTTGATGATCCGGCCTCATGTGTAGGGGGTGAGAGGGCTTGATAGAAACGCCAAAACCTCATGAGGTGATGCGCGAAAAACATAAGGGCGGCCCCGAAGGACCGCCCCCCTGCCGTCTGGCCGTGGCGCTAGTGGGCGAAGGTCGTCAGCCACAGCGCCATGCCCGGGAAGGCCAGCAGCGCCAGCAGCCGCATCACGTCCACCGCGAAGAAGGGTGCGATGCCGCGGAAGATCCGGGCGATCGCCACGTCCTGCAGCATCGCCTTCAGGATATAGACGTTCATGCCGATGGGCGGGGTGATCAGGCTGATCTCGACGATGACGACGGTGACGATGCCCCACCAGACCAGATCAAAGCCCATGGCATGGACCAGCGGGATCACCACCGGCACGGTCAGGAAGATGATCGCGAACCCGTCCAGGAAGCAGCCCAGGCACAGGTAGAAGACGATCAGCGCCAGCAGCACCTGATGCGGCGACAGGCCAAGCCCGCCCACCATGTCGACCAGGTTGCCCGCCAGCCCCGAGATGTTGACGAACTGGTTCATCACCATCGACCCCGCCGCCACGACAAAGATCATCGCCGAGATCCGCGCCGCCTCGCGCAGCGACGACGCCAGCACCCAGAAGGTCATCTTGCCGCGCGCCAGGGCGAACAGGAAGGCGCCGCCTGCGCCAAAGCCCGCGGCCTCGGTCGCGGTGAAGACGCCCAGCACCAGCCCCGCCATCACCAGCGCGAACAGCGCCAGCACCCCCCAGACCTTCAGCAGCGACTGGTAGCGTTCCTTCCAGGTGAAGGTCGGCCCCGCAGGCGCCCATTTCGGGAACAGAAGCGCGGTGCCCACGCCCACCACAAGGTAAAGGCCCAGCTGGATCAGCCCCGGCAGCAGCCCCGCGACGAACAGATCGCCGATGCTCTGTTCCGTCAGCAGGCCATAGACGATCAGCGCCCCCGAGGGCGGGATCAGGATGCCCATCGTGCCGCCCGCGGCGACGGTGGCGGCGCTGAAGCCTTCCTCGTAATCGGCGTCCTTCATCGAGGGGATGCAAATCCGCGCCATGGTCGCCGCCGAAGCCGAGGACGACCCCGACAGCGCCGCGAAGCCGCCGCAGGCAAGGATTGTCGCCATGCCAAGGCCCCCCGGCAGGTGCCCGATCCAGCGCGCCGCCATGTTGTAAAGGTCATCCGCCAGCCCCGCCTTGACGACGAAGACCCCCATCATGACGAACAGCGGCATGGCGGCGAACTGTTCGCCCAGGGCCAGGTTGACGATCTCGCGCTCGGCGGTCGAGATCGCGGCGGTCAGCCCGCGCGGGTGCAGCCAGGCAAAGCCCGCCAGCCCGCAGACGATCATCGCAAAGCCCAGGGGAACGCGGGTGAAGGCGATCAGCAGCAGAAGCGCGCCGAAGACGCAGATGATGGCCAGGGTCATTTCGCGTGCTCCGAGGGTTGCAGCTTGTGGGCCCGCTGTTCCGCCTTGGACCGGCGGTCGGGCAGATGGGCGATGTAGCGATCCGCGACCAGCACGATGGCGATCACCATCAGCCCGGCCGAAACATAGATGACAGGCGCCATGGGGACTTCGTAATGGGCTGACAGGTTGCCGATGCGGGCCTGACGGTTGGCGAAATCCCAGACCAGCCAGGTCAGCAGCAGGGTGACGCCGATCTCGAACAGCGCCGAAAAGATCGCCTCGGCCTTGGCCAGCGCGCCTCGGTACAGCTCGACGAAAAGGCCGACGCGGATATGGGCGTTCTCGCGCACCAGGATCGGGATGGACGAGAAGAAGAAGATGCACAGCAGGAACGAGACGATCTCCTGCGCGCCGAGGACGGGATGGCTGATCTGCCGGCCGATGCTGTCGGCGAAGTTCACGAAGATCATGCCGATCATCGAGAGCCCCGAGACAGTGGCGCAGATCAGGTCGAGGATCTTGCCGAGCCTTCTCATGATGCCTGCCCCGCCCGCCAGATCGGGTTCGTCGGCCACGCGGTGGCGCTGTCCGCGCCGGGGACGCCTTTTGCAAGGGCGCAGGCAGCCGCCAAGGCCGCCGCACCGGGGGTGCTGCGCAGGTTCATCATTCTCCTCCCTCTCCTGATGGCATTTCTCCCGAATGCCGCCTCTGATCCTATGGAGAAGCGGCCTTCTGGCAAGCGGCAAAACGGACCGCAGAGAGCGGGAACTCATATGAATTAACAAATTACATGGGTCGAAAATTAATTGCCAAAACAATTTATGCCCAGCACTGTAGCACCTGAATGTCGTCTCTGACGAATTTAAAAAAATGACGCAAATTCAATCTTCTGAAATAAATTACCTGCGTAGGAAGCAGGCATGAAAACCTCACCTTCGGGTCGAAATTTCAGGGTCAATGGAATTTCCACCAAGAAATTCATCACGCCACCCGGACAAAACCCCTCAGAAATTGCGAATTCGACGACATAAGTGTTACGGCTCACATGACAATTCAAACACCATCAGTGAGCGCGCCTGCCGCAAGGCGCGGGCAGACCCTGCCGCAGGAAACCTCCACACCCAAAAGACCCCATTTCATGCGGCTCACCACCGATCAGCGCCGGGCGGATGGCCTGGGCTGCGACAGGCGCCCGGGACTGAAGAGCCTGCATATCGGCGTGCTGGCGGCCTGCGGCACCTGCCACGGCCGTTGCCATGTCACCAGCCCGGTCTGCATACTGAACCCGGCCAGCCCGATGGCCGAGCGGATGCCCTCAGGCCACACGGCCTGGAGCAATGGCGCGCCACTGCCGAAATCCCATGTCACTTCGTGAAACGGCTGCACAACTCGGGCGATGATACGGCGCTGCGCGGCAAGAGCCACCTGCCGAATATCCCGATGGTGCCCCCGGGGCGGCGCAGCAGCCCGCACCGCCCCGGGGGCTTTTCCGCCACCACGCCCGACACCACCACGGCGACCCGGTCGGAGTTTGCTCAGGGCCATGCAGGGAAGCGCCCCGATGCGGCGGCAAGCCGACCGTTCCACGGCTTCGATCACGTCGATCTGGTGACCCGTTATGGCGATGACGCGGGCGGGGCCTACGGGCCTGACTGAAGACACCGACCCCGAGGCCGGGCTGACCGGTGCCGAACACCAGCTGTCGCTTGACGACGCGGTGCTTCAGGCGGTGCGCACCCGCTCGGGTACAGGCAGTCTGGGGGGGAGGCAGGGGGCTGAAATCAAGGCCCTGACGCCGTGCTGATGCCGTTGGACGCGTGGCGACAGGGTTCTGGGGGATCAGCCGGGATCTGCTGTCTGTGCGACAACCGCAACCGGATGTCGATGTTCGACAGCGTCAACGACAGAGAGCTGTACGCGACCTGCAGAAGCGCCCGGGCGAATTCGCCAATCCCCGAGCGGCGCCCAACGGCATGGCCTGAAGATCCGCCTGTGCCGCAGGGGGGCCCGGTCCCGGCATCGAGCCGGGGCAGGGCCCGTTGCCGAACCCGGCTCGATGCCGGGCTCGGCAACCGCCTCGCCCCATCGCAAGCGCAGACGGAGCCGCCCCGTCCATCGCACAGCCGTCAGGCCCCGAAACCGGCGACAACCACCTCTGAATGGTCGACCTTCGGCGGCTCGACAAAGAACGGTCCGGCCAGCCCGCGCCACTCCTGGAACCCGGGGCTGTTGCGGAACCCCTCCGTATGGGCTTCCAGCGTGTCCCACATGACGATCAGCCGGTAGGTCCCGGGGGCCTCGATCACCCGCTCCAGCCGCATCCCCAGGCACCCCTCGGCCCCCCGGAACACCGCCACCGCCTGTTCCACCGCCACCAGGAAAGCCGCTTCCCGCGCCGGATCGATCTTCACTTCTGCAACTTCACGGATCATCCTGTCCTCACGCCTCTTCCGATTGCACGCCCGAGCTCTTCAGGATCCACAGGTGATGCCCGGGGTTCTTCTCCCAGATCCGCGTCTCCCAGCTCTTGTCCATGCGGTCCATGTCCGCCACGAATTCGATCCGCCCCCCGCAGGGATTGTGCACAAAGCGGAACACGTTCGACCCCAGCGTATGCCGCCCCAGCCGCCGGCTTTCCTTCCACCCGGCCGCGATCATCTGGTTGCCGGCCTCGATCACCGCGTCGAAATCATAAACCTCCATCGCGATGTGGTTGATCCCCGCCTTGTCAGGCCGGAAGCACAGGAAGAAGTTGTGGTGCTCGATATCCCCATCGGTCTGCAGGAAGGTCCCGGTGTCCAGCACCTTGTCCACCGCCTTGAAGTTCAGCAGCCCGCAGTAGAACTCCAGCGCCTCGGCATTGGCCGCCTTGGTGATGTTGAGCGCGCAATGCACGATCCGGATCACCCCCACCCGGCCATAGGAACTCAGCCGCCCGTTCACCCGCTCATGATGGGCATTCTGGTTGTGGGGCCGCAGCACCGCCTCGGCCGGGGTCTTCCCCGATACGACAAAGGCCACCGACAACCCGTTGGGGTCTTCCGTCACCACCCGGTCCGCCAGCCGCACCGCGCGGTTGCCCAGCACCCCGGCAATCCGCTCCAGATCCGCGGGGCCGCTCACCCCCCAGACCAGCTGGCGCAGCGTCGGGCCGTCCTCGATGCCCGCCGGCAGCGCGGGATCATCGGCGGCCCGCAGGACCACCCGCTGGTTCTCCAGCGTGCGCAGCACCCGCACGGGTCCCTCGCCCTGCAGCACCTCCAGCCCGGCATCGGCGTAGAACCGCGTTGCCACCTCCAGGTCATCGACCCCGTAATGGACTTCCTCGATCCGATCTATGGTCATGGACACTCCTCCTGCTCCCATGACCTTACAACTATCTCCAGGCACTGGGCAGGGGGCCATTGTCGCCCCGCGCGCATTTCAAAGTCACCCTGACAGGCGGATGCCGCATCCCCCAACCCGCGATACCCTTGCGCCATCAAACACCAGCAGGAGGAGCGCCCCATGTTCCACAACTTCATCGCGGGCGAATGGACCGGCGCCACCGAGGCCTCGGTCAACATCAACCCATCCGACACCAGCGACACAATCGGCGAATTCGCCCGCGCCTCTGCCGCCGATGTCGACACCGCCGTTGCCGCCGCCCGGGATGCCTTCCCGGCCTGGTCGCTGGCCAGCCCCGCCACCCGCGCCGCCGTGCTGGCAAAGGCCGCCGCCGCCATCCTCGCCGACACCGACCGCCTCGGCTACGAACTCAGCCGCGAGAACGGCAAGACCCTGGCCGAGGGCCGCGGCGAGGCCCTGCGCGCCGGCCAGCTCTTCGATTTCTACGCCGGCGAGGCCCTGCGCATGGAAGGCGTCAAGATCCCCTCGATCCGCGACGGAGTCGAGGTCGAGGTGACGCGCGAACCCGTCGGCGTCGTCGGCATCATCGCCCCCTGGAACTACCCGCTGGCGATTCCCGCCTGGAAGATCGCCCCCGCGCTGGCCTATGGCTGCACCGTGGTCTTCAAGCCCGCCGACCTGGTGCCCCATTCCGCCTTCGCCCTCGCCCGCATCCTCGAACAGGCCGGCATCCCGAAAGGCGTCTTCAACCTGGTGATGGGCCGCGGCTCGGTGGTGGGCGAGGCGATGCTGACCCATCCGGGCATCAACGCCCTCTCCTTCACCGGCTCCACGGCCACCGGCCTGCATGTCGCCCAATGCGCCACCTCCCGGATGCCGATCAAGAAATTCCAGCTGGAACTCGGCGGCAAGAACCCCCTGGTGGTGATGGATGACGCGGACCTCGACCTCGCGATCGACGTGGCCGTCAACGGCGCCTTCTACGGCACCGGCCAGCGCTGCACCGCCTCCTCGCGGCTGATCGTCCAGCAGGGCATCCATGACCGCTTCGTCGAAGGCGTCACCAGAAGGATCGAGGCACTCCGCGTCGGCCACGCACTCGAGGACGGCATCCAGATGGGCCCCGCCATCGACGCCAAGCAGCTGCAGCAGGATCTCGACTACGTCGATATCGGCCAGAAGGAAGGCGCCCGCCTGGTCACCGGCGGCGCCCGCCTGCAACGCCCGACCGATGGCTTCTTCCTCTCCCCCGCCCTCTTCACCGAGGCCACCAACGACATGCGCATCGCGCGCGAGGAAATCTTCGGCCCCGTCGCCTGCGTGATCCGCGTGCGCGACTACGAAGAGGCCCTCGCCACCGCCAATGACACCGAATACGGCCTCTCCTCCGGCATCTGCACGACCAACCTGAAATACGCCAGCCACTTCAAGCGCCACAGCGCGGCGGGCATGGCGATGGTCAACCTGCCGACCGCGGGCGTCGATTTCCACGTCCCCTTCGGCGGCCGCAAGTCCTCCTCCTCGGGTCCGCGCGAACAGGGCCGCTCGGCCGCGGAATTCTACACCGCCACCAAGACGGCCTACATCCTGCCCTGACACCGACAGGCCGCCCCGCGCGCCCCGGGGCGCCCCTCCTCATTTTCTTGTTCCAAATACCTCGGGGGAATCGCCGCAGGCGATGGGGGCAGCGCCCCCCCTCTCCCCCTCCAAACGCCAAAAGGCCGGGACAATCGCCCCGGCCCTTCCACCTTCCCCGATCCGACCTCAGTCGTGATCGTCGTCGTTGTTCACATACATGACGAAATGCAGCGCGTGGTTCTCGGTCGAGAACGGCCCGAACACCCGGTCCTCCCCCGCGCCCGGCACCACGATGTAATAGCCCGCCTCCGGGTGGTCCTCATCCGTGGCATCGCCCTCGTGCCAGTACGGCTTCACATCTTCCAGATCCAGCATGGTCTCTCCTCCTCTGCCTTGTCAGTCCAGCGTCAGTCCAGCCTGTGCGACAGGCGCTTGACGATCGTATAGGCCGCAAAGCCCTCCTGCCCGCCCTCGCGGCCATACCCACTTTCCTTCACCCCGCCGGAAGGCGCCTCGTGCACCGATCCGCCGGTGTGGTTGATCGACAGGATGCCCGCCTCGAAGGCCTCGCCGAACCGGATCGCCGTCGCGGCGTCGTTGGTGAACCCGTAGGCCGCCAGCCCGTAGGGGCTGTCGTTGGCCTCGGCGATGGCCGCGTCCAGATCGCCATAGCGCCGGATCGGCACCACCGGACCAAAGGGTTCCTCGTGCAGGATCGCGGCCTCGGGGGGGACATCGGTCAGCACGGTGGGCTCAAAGAAATAGCCCTCGTTGCCGATCCGCTTGCCGCCCAGCACCACCTTGGCGCCCTTGTCGACGGCATCGGCCACCAGCCGCTCCATCGCCTCCAGCCGGCGCGGGTTGGCCAGCGGGCCCATCCAGGTGCCCTCCTCCAGCCCGTCGCCCACCTTGAACTTCATCGTCTGGCTGACGAAACTTTCCACGAAGGCGTCATGCCCCGCCTCGGGCACCAGGAACCGCGTGGGGGACGTACAGACCTGCCCCGCGTTGATGAACTTGCCAAAGGCCGAGCGCTTGCCCGCCTCAGCCGGATCGTAATCGGGCGCCACCACCACCGGGGCATGGCCGCCCAGCTCCATGATGCAGGGTTTCATCACCTTCGCCGCCAGACCGGCCACCAGCTTGCCCACCGGAACCGAACCGGTGAAGGCAACCATACGGATGGGTACGGAGTTGATCAGATGCTCCGAGATCATCGGCGGATCGCCGAACACCAGGTTCACGCAGCCCGCAGGCAGGCCCGCTTCCTCGAGGCACTTGACCAGTTCGACCGCCGCGCGCGGGGTTTCCTCGGAACATTTGATGACAAAGGTGCAGCCCGCCGCCAGCCCGGGGGACATCTTGCGCAGCGGCCCGCCGATCGGAAAGTTCCACGGCACGAAGGCCGCCACCGGGCCGATCGGCTGCACGATGGTCGACAGCCGGATATTGGGCGCCGAAGACGGAATCACCCGGCCATAGGCACGCCGGGCCTCTTCGGCGTACCACGACAGCGTGCCCGAGGCGCGCATCACCTCGCCCCGCGTCTCGCGCAGCGACTTGCCGTTTTCCAGCGTCGCGATGCGGGCGATTTGGTCGGCGCGCGCCTTCATCAGCGCCTCGGCGCGCATGAGGATGGCGTTGCGCTCTTCGACGGGGGTCTTCGACCAGACCCTGAAGGCGCGTTCCGCCGCCGCCACCGCGCGGTCCAGATCGGCGGCCGTGGCATGGGGCACGCGGCCGATCTCGCGCCCGGTGGCGGGGTTGAAGACCGGCTCGCTGTCGCGGGCCGTGGCGGGGATCCATTCGCCGTCGATATACAGCTCTGCGTCGGGGTAATCGCGGGACGGGGTCATTGGCCATAGACCTTCTGCAGGAACTTGTGGACCTCGGAGTTGAAGATCGCCGGCTGTTCCCAGTACATCGAATGCGGCCCGTCCGGCACAACCGAGATCGAGCCGTTCTGCAGCTTGCCCGCCGCCATCCGCACCGTGTCCGGCCACAGCACCGCATCCTTGCCACCGGCCAGGAAATGCACCGGCACGCCGGTCGCGTCGATCTCGGCGCAGGTCGGCCCTTGGGCGTTGAGGTTGCGCAGATCCTGCATGGTGGCGTTGTTGAAGGTGCCCTGCTCCTTGAACAACCAGGCCATCTCGGGGTTGCCATCGCGGAAGGCGCGCGACAGCAGGCGGTCCATGACCGGCAGCTTCTCGGCCTCGGCGCGGTTGGCCAGCTGGCGTTCCTTGATCTCGGGGTCGGAAATGCCGCCCAGGCTGTGCGCCAGGATCACCCCCGAGGTCATCTGCGGATAGACCATCGCCATCTTCAGGCAGGGCAGCGCGCCGATCGACTGGCCCAGGAAGACCGATTTTTCGATCCCGGCATCTTCCATCACCGCCTTCAGGTCATGGATGAATTCCTGGCTGTCCGGGCCGCCCTCGACCGGGTCCGACAGGCCGAAGCCGCGCAGGTCGGGCAGCACCACGGTGTAGAACCGGCTGAGATAGGGCACCTGCTGCCACCAGGCCGCATGATGCCCGCCAGATCCGTGCACCAGCGTGATCGCCGGGCCGCTGCCGTGGGTCTCGTAATAGATGCGGGTTCCGTTCGCGGAAACGTAAGGCACTCTGGTTCCTCCCAAAAGTCCTGGAGCCCTCGGGCCCCTCTACTCCTCTGCCGCGTCGGGATCGTGATCTTCATCATGATCGTCGACGAGGCCCTCGTTGATCTGCGTCCGGCCGCTGACCAGGAAGGTGGCGGGGTCCGGGATCGGTCCCGGCTTGCGTTTCTGCTTCGCCTTCGCGGGCGGCCCCCCGGCCACGGCGCCCCTGACCTTCCTTGCCATGATCTCACTCTCCACTGGACGTCGAGACTGAGACTAAGCGCGCCTCCCCGCGCCCCGTAAGCCCTGCCGCGGGAAACCCAGAAGTGCGGTCCCCATGACAATTCGATCAACACTGTCAAATTTCATGCAACATTGGTTCCCGGGGCCCTTTCTTGTCCCCTCAAGAATATCGCCTCAGGTTCGGGATAAGCGACCGAAAGAATCGCGGCAAGGAAAAACTTGTCTTGTCAGAGGACCTGAGTGCGATACACTCGGCCCGTATCTCTTTCGGGACTGGAGATTTAGGAGGAGAAATCCCGATGAAAATGGAACTTCCGGAGGACATGAGCAAACAGCCTCATTCCATCCACCACGTCAATTTTCCCACCACCAACGCCGAGCGGACGAAGGAATGGTATGCCCGGATCTTCGGGTTGCAGCACCAGGACGTGTCGAAATGGTCGAACACCAAGGTGCTGCTGATGACGCGCGGCAATTTCGACCTGCATTTCACACCCTGCACCCCGGAGCAGATGGTGCGCATGGCGCCCTTCCACTTCGCGGTCGAGGTCTATGACTGGGACACCTTCCTGGCCCATCTGAAGGCCAACAAGGTGCGCTACACGAAACCCGTGGAACGGCCGCAGAACCAGTCCAAGTTCTGCTACATCCACGACCCCGACGGCACGATGATCGAACTGGTCTACCACGGCAACCGCGACGCGGTGCCCGCCTGACCCTGCCTGCCCCGGCCCGGTGCCGGGGCGGCGTCGATTTTCCCTCAGGACAACTCCGGACAGGAGACGTGACATGATTACCCTGGAACAGGCGCGCGAGATCATCTCGGCCGCGCAGGGCGAAGCCGTGACCCTCGGCAAGCCCATGACCATCGTCATCTGCGACACCGGCGGCTTCATCGTGGCCTGCGACCGCATGGATGGCGCCCGCCCGCTGACCCCGCAGATCGCCCATGCCAAGGCCTATACCGGTGCGATCATGCAGCGCCCCGGCACCATGCTGAAGGGCTGGGCCGAAAGCCAGCCGGGCTTTTGGGCGGCGGTCAGCCAGATGGGCGGCCAGCCGATCGTGGCGACCCATGGCGCGATCACCATCAAGAAGGACGGCCAGATCATCGGCGGCATGGGCGCGTCTGGCGGCACCGGCGAAGAGGACGAGGCGCTGTGCATCGCGGTGCTTTCGAAGCTGGGCTACGACACCAACTTTGCCGAATGGAACAAGGTGCGCGCGCCCGTCCTGGCGCCGGCGCAATAAGGGAGGCCGACCATGGCTGACGAATTCGTCTACCGTTCCGATCCGCCGTCGCTGCTGGCGGGGGGCGACATTGCCGAGCTGGCGCTGATGCAGGAGAAGGCGGGCCTGTCGGTGGTAACCCCCGGCGCACCGCTGAGCGCGGCCGAGATGAAGGCCGGCCCGCACGAGGCCATCGACCGGCTGACCGCCGACCTGCGGGCCGCGAAATCCGCGACCACCCAGCCGGTGAAGCTGGCGCTGCCGCTGCCGGGGGCCAACGGGCTGGACCCGATGCTGCTGGGCGGGCTGATCGGCAACCTGATCACCGAGGGCGCCACCATCCTGGAGTTCGACGGCTCGGTCCTGCAGAACCCCGAGGTGGACGCGGGCGACGACGGTTTCACCCTGTCGGGCCTGCTGCGCCCCGAGGGGTTCCGGCTGTCGATCCACATGGGCCGGCTTGCCGACTGGGAGGCCGACCGCCTGGAAGAGGTGGCCGGGGACCTGGCGGCGGACCGCTATGTCTTCGACGTGACGGCCGAGGATGACTTTGCCAAGCTTGCGCGCCTG
Organism: Pseudooceanicola sp. NS-SX9; assembly: GCF_057380705.1. Taxonomy (NCBI): domain Bacteria; kingdom Pseudomonadati; phylum Pseudomonadota; class Alphaproteobacteria; order Rhodobacterales; family Paracoccaceae; genus Pseudooceanicola; species Pseudooceanicola sp. NS-SX9. The sequence continues at coordinate 58,166 of NZ_CM170818.1, forward strand.
CCCGAGGACAGCCTTGCCGTGCTGGGCATCGTCGATGTCGAGCGCGGCATGGATGGCGATGCGGTGCTGGAGATCCTGGATGCCGCCGCCGAGGCCTTTGACGAGGACCGCATGGCGCTGACCACCTTCGGGCCCGCCGCGGGCGAGACCAGCCGGGCCAACCTGGCCGCCGTGGCGGATCTGGCGGTGCGCTTCTGGGGGTTCGCGATCTGACCAGACGGTTGCGTATGGAATGGAGGGGCCGGTTCGCCGGCCCTTTCGGCATCTGCGGTTCCGGGGGGCTTTTTCCTGCGCCATCGAGGCTGCAGGAAAAAGGGGCCGCCCGAAGGCGGCCCCGCTGCGGCACCCTTGGGCGCCGGGGATCAGGCCAGTTCGCTTTCTGGCATGTGCAGGCCCTTGGCCTGGGCCAGGGCGGTGACGGTGCGGAACAGTTTCTCGGGGATCGGGATGCCGCCCGAGAGGCGTTTCGCCCTGGTCGCCGCGCCGCGGTCGCCGGGGATACCGATGGTTTCGCCCTCGATCGCGGGCAGGGCCCGGATCGCGGCCAGCGTTTCGGCCACGTCGGTCTGGAAGGTCGCCGGATCACCGAAGGCGGCCGGGTCCAGGATAATGACGACGGCATTCTGGCGGTGTCGCTTGGCGCCGTCCTCCTTGCGGTGGATCGGCCCCAGGGTCGGCACCCCGGCCAGCACCGAGGTCAACAGCTCGAACCCCAGCGACAGGCCCGCGCCCTTCATGCCGCCCAGCGGCAGCGGCCATTTGGCGATCTCGGGGTCGGTGGTGACGACGCCCTCGGCCGAGACGGCAGCGTTTTCCGGCAGCGCCTCGGCCCGCATCTTGTACTGGCCGATCTTGCCGAAGGCGATGACCGCCGTCGCCATGTCCAGCAGGAACGGCCGACCATCGGCCGAGGGGATGCCGATGGCGATGGGCGAGGTCGCCACACCCGCCGCCTTCGCGCCGGGATAGGCCATGTTGGGCATCCCCGACAGCATCAGCAGCGCCACCATGCCCTGCTGCGCGGCCTTTTCGACGTAATAGCCCATGGCGCCCGCATGGACGGTCTGGCGCACCTGCACCCAGGCGGTGCCGGTTTCCTTCGCCATCTCGACACCCAGGTCGACGGCACGCGACAGGGCGACGGCGCCAGGGGCGAAATCGGCCTCGATCAGGGCGGTGGCGGGGCGGGGGCGGGTCTCGAGCATCTGGGGGGTGCGGTTCGCCTCGCCGCTGTCGAACAGCTCCAGATAGCGCGGCAGACGGCTGAGGCCGTGGCTGTCGACGCCGCGCTGGTTGGCCCAACAGAAGACATCGGACATCGCCTGGGCATGATCAGCGCCAACGTCATGGGCCATCAGAAGATCGGTGACGAAACGCTGCAGCGCGTCCGCCGGAACAAGGTGCTTTGCCGGGGGCATGGGGGTCTCCTCCTTTGAGAATGCAGGGAACTGACCCGCAGCCTAGACCCGTTGCCGCGCCACCGCAGGCGATGCTTTCGCAAGCGAATGTTGCAGAAGATTTGACAATGCTGACGCATTTTGGACGCTAGTATCCTGAGGAATCAAAGAGGAGGAGACCCGCCATGACCGCCGAAGCCACCATCCTGATCTGTGATCAGATCAAGGTCATCGAACGCGGCAGCGGGATCCGGACCTGGCCGCTGGCCACGCATTTCCAGCTCCCCCATGCCCATTTCACCACCGGCATGTCCGTCTATCCGGTGGGCGAAGGCGCCCCCATGCACAAGCACAACTGCGACGAGCAGGTCACGCTGCTGGAAGGCACCGGCGAATGCGAGGTCGACGGCGTGATCACCGCGCTAAAGCCCTATGACACCACCTATATCCCCAAGGGGATCTACCACTGCTTCCGCAACACCGGCCAGGTGCCGATGCGGATCCTGTGGGTCTACGACACGATGAAGGTCACCCGCACCTTCGCCGCCGACGGCATCGAGGTCGAGCACCTGTCGAAAGAGGATCTGATGGGCGTCGCCGAAAGCTGAGCCGCGGAAAGGACCCGACCGATGGATCATTTCCTGACCATGCGCTCGTTCGTCGAGGTGGTGAAGAAGGGCAGCTATACCGAGGCCGCCAATTACCTGGGCACCTCGCGCGCCCTGGTGTCACGGCACATCCTGGACCTTGAGGAACGCCTGCAGGTGCGGCTGCTGAACCGCACCACGCGCTCGATTTCCGTGACCGAGGACGGGCGGCATTACTACGAATTCTGCGAACGCATCCTGACCGAGGTCAAGGAGACCGAGGACGGCATGTCCCGCCGCATGTCCGAGGCCCAGGGCAACCTGGCCGTGGTCGCCCCGAAATGGCTGGGCAACTATGAAATCGGCGACGCGGCGACCAGTTTCTCGATGGAATACCAGGACATCAGCCTGAAGCTGTCGCTGGGGGGGATGGCGCCCAATGCCTATGACTTCATCGACCAGGGCTATGACATCGCGCTGCACACAAGGCGCATCCCCGACAGCCTGATCCGCGCCAAGCTGATCACCACCTTCGAATTCGTCGTAGCGGCCTCGCCCGACTATCTGCAGAAGATGCCGCCGATCCTGACACCTGCCGATCTGGGCCAGCACAAGGGCCTGATCCAGACCAACGATCCGGTCTGGCGCCTGACGCGCGACGGCGACATGATCAAGGCGCGGATCCCGACGGCGTTCTCGTCCAATACCTATTCGATCCTGCACAAGGCCGCGCTGAAGGGGCTGGGGGTGGCGATCCTGCCGGTGCCGCTGGCGCATGACGACCTGGAGGCGGGCCGGCTGGTGCGCGTCCTGCCCGACCACGAGATCGAGCCGCGGCCGCTGTTCGCCGCCTTTGCCCCCGGCAAGATCATCCCGATGAAGGTGCGCCTGTTCATCGACTACCTCACGGACTGGTTCCGCGACCATCCGATCTGACCCGCCGGCCGCGCGCCGGTCCTGACACGAAGGGATCATCCCATGATCTACGATTTCTGCGTCATCGGCGGCGGCATCGTGGGCCTTGCCACGGCCCGCGCGCTGCTGTCGCGCAACCCCGGTGCCAGCCTGATCCTGCTGGAAAAGGAAGACAGCCTGGGCCGCCACCAGACCGGCCACAACTCGGGCGTGATCCATTCGGGGATCTACTATGCGCCGGGGTCCTTCAAGGCCCGGCTCTGCCGCGAGGGGTCGGCCCGCACCAAGGAATTCTGCCAGCAGCACGCCATCCCCTACGAGGACCGCGGCAAGATGATCGTCGCCACGCGCGAGGACGAGATCCCGCGCCTGGACGCGCTGTTCGCCCGCGCCGGTGAAAACGGCATCCGCGCCGAGCTGCTGCCCGGCGAAGAGGTGATGCGCCGCGAACCGGCGGTCAATGCGCTGAAGGGGATCTTCGTCCCCGAGGCGGCGATCGTGAACTATACCAACCTGCTGAACGCCATGGCCGAGGAGATCACCGCCCAGGGCTCCGAGGTGCGCTATGGCCTCCAGCCCGAGGCGATCCGCGAAAGCGGCGACAAGGTCAAGATCACCTGCCCGGGCCTGACCATCGAAGCCCGCCGCCTGGTGGCCTGTGCCGGGCTGCAATCGGACCGCGTGGCGCGCATGGCCGGCATCGAGCTGGACCTGAAGATCGTGCCCTTCCGCGGCGAATACTATCGTCTGGCGCCGAAGCTGAACACGGTCGTCAACGCGATGATCTACCCGGTGCCCGAACCCGGCCTGCCCTTCCTGGGCACCCACCTGACGCCGATGATCGACGGGTCGGTCACGGTGGGGCCGAACGCCATGCTGGGCTTTGCCCGCGAGGGCTATCCCAAGTTCTCGGTCAACCTGAAGGACACGCTGGAAATGGTCAGCTTCCCCGGGTTCTGGACCTCGATCCTGCAGTTCATCAAGCCGGGCCTGCACGAGCTGGGCAATTCCGTCTTCAAGGCCCGCTACCTGGAGGAATGCCGCCGCTACTGCCCCTCGTTGCAGATCGAGGACCTGACGCCGATGACCTGCGGCATCCGCGCCCAGGCGATCATGAAGGACGGCACCATGCAGCATGATTTCGTCTTCAAGCAGACCGAGCGGATGCTGCATGTCTGCAACGCGCCCTCGCCGGCGGCGACCTCGGCTTTGCCGATCGGCGATCTGGTGGCGGACCGGGTGCTGGGGGCCGTGCCCGCGTGACCACCCCCGCCCGGTTCACGGCCCTGGCGCTGATGCCCATGATCGCCATCCCGGTGTTCCTGAGCATCGCCAACCAGACCATGATCGCCGTCGCCCTTCCCGCCATCGGCGCCGAGCTGGGCGAGCTGAAAAAGCTGCCCTGGCTGGTCACCGGCTACATGCTGGCGCTGACCGTGGCCGGGCCGGTCTACGGCGCCCTGGGGGATACATACGGTCGCGTACGGATCATCTTCGCGGCGCTTGGCGTCTTCGTGCTGGGGGCGCTGCTGGCGGGGTTCGCGCAGGATCTGACGGTGCTGGCGCTTGGCCGGGTGCTGCAGGGGCTGGGGGGCGGGGGGCTGATGTCCTCGGCCCAGGCCCTGATCGGAGAGCTGATCGCGCCGCGCGAACGGGGCCGGGCGCAGGGTTACGTGGCCTCGGTCGGGGTGGTGGCCTCGACTCTGGGGCCGCTGCTGGGCGGGCTGCTGGTCGACAGCTTTGGCTGGCGCAGCCTGTTCCTGTTCACCGTGCCCCTGGTCGTGCTGGCGGCGGTCCTGCTGAAGGCGGGGCGGCTGCCGGTGGTCACACGGCCGGCGCAACGCTTTGACCTGGCGGGCTTTGCCTGCCTGCTGGCGCTGGTCGGCGGCACCACCGCCGCGACCGAGCTGCTGCCCCGCGCCCTGCACGGCCCGGGCTTTGCCCTGGCCCTTGCCACCGGGATCGCCGGGCTGGCGGGCCTGCTATGGACCCAGCCCCGCGCTGCAAACCCGCTGTTCGCCCCCGCCCTGTTCCGCGATCCCGCCGTGCTGCGCGCCTTCGTCATGGCGACCTGCCACGGGGCGGGGCTGGTCTCGATGGTGACGTTGATCCCGCTGTTCCACGCCATCCTGCGCACCGACGGCACGGTCGACACGGCGCTGTCGATGCTGGCACTGACCATCACCTTCGGCGCCTCGGGCGTGCTGGTCGGCAACCTGATCACCTGGACCGGGCGCACGGCGCTGTGGCCCACCCTGATGCTGCCCATGGCCGTCGCCTGCATCGCCACCATCGCCCTGACCGGCGCCGACCTGCCCCGGCCGCTGCTGCTGACGCTTTATTCCGTCACCGGCCTGTTCATCGGCGCGGTCATGTCGGTGATCCACACCACCGTCCAGCACGAGGCCCCCGATGCCCTGCGTGGCCGGGCCGCAGGCGCCGTGACCTTCTTTCGCTCGATCGGTGCCGTGCTGGGCACCACGGTGGTGTCGCTGGTGCTGTTCAGCCTGGCGCCCACCGGCGCCGGCAGCGATCCCGGCGCCCTGCTGACCCGCAGCGCCCATGCCGTCACCGCCGACCGCGCGCAATGGGTGCTGGCCTTCCGCGCCGCTTTCCTGACCGTCGCGATTTTCGTCACCGGCACCTGGGCTGCCGCCGCGACCACCAGAGCCCGGCAAATTCCCGCACAATGACACCAGGTTGACGCTACGGCGCCCTATTTTCACCACCTCCCCCGTGCTTATCGCAAGCACATGAAACGCATTGTTTTTATTCTTCTGACCCTCGGCCTGATGGCCTATGGCCATTTCAAGGACCGGCTGCCGGCCGACCTGGCCTCGTTGAAGCTGCCGGATCTTGGCAGCCTGGGCAGCCTCAACCTGCCAAAGTCCACCACCACGGCCCCCTCGGGCTATGAACGCAGCTTTTTCGGCGGCTGGATCGATGCCGATCACGATTGCCTGGACACCCGGGCCGAGCTGCTGAAATCGACCTCGCTGACGACGCCGAAGATGGCGGCAAACGGCTGCACGGTGAAGACCGGCAAATGGGTCGATCCCTATACCGGCAAGACCTTCCGCAGTGCCAGCGACCTGGATATCGACCATGTCGTGCCGCTGAAATGGGCCTGGGCGCACGGCGCCAACCGCTGGAGCAGCACCAAGGCACAGCGCTTTGCTAATGATCCGGCGAATCTGGTGGCGGCCTCGGCCTCGGCCAACCGCTCAAAAGGCGCCAAGGATCCGACCGAATGGATGCCCGAGAACGCCCGCTACCGCTGCACCTATATCGAGACCTTCGAGAAGCTGGTGAAGGACTACGGGCTGACGCTCAGCACCAGCGAAAGCAGCGGGTTTTCCCGGATCGAGGGGCGCAGCTGCGCCCTGGCCGGGACATGAAAAAACCGCCGCGCCCGAGGGGAGCGCGGCGGTTTCCCCCGACCGGCGGTCAGGCGGCGGTCAGCGGGGCGTCCACACCTGCGGGCAGGTCGACCTCGAAGGCATTCAGCGCCAGACCCACCATCGAGAAATTGCCGATGAAGGCGGTGAACTCGACCAGACGGGGTTCATCCATCAGCGTCAGCATCTCGGCCCAGGTGCCGTCCGAGACGCGGTGCACCTCCAGCAGTTCCTTGGTGTAGCGATAGACGATGGCCTCGTCCTCCGAGGGGAAGGCCGGGGATTCGTTCAGCCGGATCGCCTCGATCACCGCATCGGTGACGCCTTCCTTGGCGGCGAATTTCGCATGGGCCACCCACATGTAATCGGCGTCGAAATGGCGCGCGACGACCAGCACGGCGACCTCTTTCAGGCGCATCGACACGTCGCTGTCAAAGCGCACGTACTTGCCAAGCGCCTCGACGCGGTCGCACAGCTCGGGCGAATAAAGCCAGGCGTTGAAGGGCCCGCGCACAGCGCCCCGCGCCGCGGCGATCCGCTCGTACAGTTCCTTCTGATACCCCGAGATCTTGGTCGGATCGAGATTCGCAAGACGTCCCATGACAGCCTCCCTTTGGTCTGAACTGCGGCAAGGGTAGGCGGGCGGCCGCGGGCCGATAAGCCGGACCATTCGCAACGCTAGCGTTACACTGGCGCGACAGGCCCCGGACAATTGTCTACCAATCCGCGACTTTAGCTTGGCCCGAACGGGACTGGCCTTGGCCCGCGCGGCTCTGCACCCTGCCGTCATATCCGAAGGGAGGACGCCATGAGCCAGCCGATCGAGCTATACACCTGGACCACGCCGAACGGCATGAAACCCGTGATCGCGCTGCAGCAGATGGGCCTGCCCTACCGGCTGATCCCGGTCGAGCTGGGCCCCAAGGCCGGCCCCCGCCCCGCAGGCTTTGCCGCGGTCTCCGCCACCGGCAAGATCCCGGCGATCCACGATCCCGAAACCGGCGTGTCGCTGTGCGAATCCGGCGCCATCCTGATGTATCTGGCGGAAAAGGCCGGATCCGACCTGCTGCCCACCGAATTCCTCGCCCGGACGCAGGTGCTGCAATGGCTGTTCGCGGCCTCGGCCACCTTCACCCCGCCGCTGAACGAAGGCCGCTTCCATTTCCTGCAGCACAAGGGCGAAACCGGCCTGGCCGAGGCCCGCGTGGCCAGCCAGATCAAGCGTTCCTACAAGATCATGCAGGAGCAGCTTTCAAAACACCCATATCTTGCGGGCGAATCCCTTTCGATCGCGGATATAGCCATCTGGCCCTATGTCGCCCGGCACGGCTGGATGGAGATCAGCCTGCAGGACTACCCGGCCGTCCTGACCTGGTATCTGAAGCTGGCCGCGCTGCCCGCCTTCGCCGCCGGTTTCGACGTGCTGTCGCAGGGCCTGTCCGTGCCGCTGACCGACACCGTCGCGGCACAGTGACAGCGCGCGATTGTCACGAAAACCGAACATCAGACGTGAGGAATTGCCGTCTCGCCTGATGCCCCAACACCCGCCAAAACGTTGACATCACATCCATCTAGGGAGAGAAGACCATGCTTATCTGCGACAGCCAGATCCACATCTGGAAAGAAGAAACCCCGGACCGTCCGTGGATCCCCGGCGCCCGTGAACGGATGCTGCTGAACGGCCACCGCCTGGAGCCCTTCACCTACGAGGAAGCCCTGCAAGAGATGGACGGCGCCGGCGTCGACCGCGTCTGCATCGTGCCGCCCAGCTGGGAAGGCGACCGGGTCGACTACGGCTGCGAAGCCGCCGAAAAGCACCCCGACCGCTTCTGCGTCATGGCCCGCGTGACCCAGGACAACGAGGCCGAGGGCTCGGCCATGATGAAGGATTTCGCGACCATCGACGCGATCAAGGGCCTGCGCCTGACCTTCCACCGCCCCATCGACCGCAACTGGATGATCGACGGCACCTGCGACTGGATCTGGCCGCTGGCGGAAAAACTGGGCCTGCCGCTGATGATCCACGCGCCGATCTGGAAGACCGAGCTGGGCAAGATCGCCGAGCGCCACCCCGAGCTGAAGATCATCGTCGACCACATGGGCATCCTGGCCCGCTCCGTCGATGACGCCATCGGCTACTGGGTCGAGGAAACCGCCGATCTGCACGTGCATCCGAACATCTCGATGAAGGTGTCGGCGGTGCCGGGCTATTCGACCCATCCCTATCCCTACGACAACATCACCCAATACGTGAAGATGGCCGTCGCCAAGATGGGCCCTGAACGCTGCCACTGGGGCACCGACGTGACCCGCCTGATGGAAGCCAAGGGCATCACCTACAAGCAGACGGTGGAACATTTCACCAAGCACATGGGCTTCACCGACGCCGAGCTCGACAAGATCATGGGCAAGGGCCTGTGCGATATCCTCGGCTGGGAGTACGCTGAGGCAGAAGTGCCCGCGCAGTAAGAAGAAATTCGGAGGAGCAGATCATGACGCGTTACCAGGACGGTGGGGAAGCCCTGCTGGAATCTTTCCGGTCCCTCGGGATCGACAACATCTTCTGCTCCTCCGGCTCCGAATGGGCCCCGGTCTGGGAAGCAATCACCCGCCAGACGGTCGAGGACCGCCCCGGCCCCGCCTATTACGACCTGATGCATGAAACCCTGGCCGCTGCCATGGCCACCGGCTGCGCCCTGACCACGGGCAAGCTGCAGGCGGTGCTGCTGCACGCGGTGCCGGGCCTGCTGCAAGGCGCCTGCGGCGTCCACGGCGCGCTGCTGTCCGAAGCCCCGCTGCTGGTCTTCTCCTCCGAGGCCAACAGCTATGGCGACCGTCCCTCGGTCGATCCGGGCAGCCAGTGGTACCGGAACCTCTCGATCGTCGGCGGCCCGCATTCGGTGGTCGACCGGATCACCAAATGGTCCTGCCAGATCCCCGGCATCGAAACGATGTACGAATTCGTCAAGCGCGCCGGCGAAATCGCCCAGCGCGACCCGCAGGGCCCGGTCTACCTGAACGCCCCGGTCGAGGTCCTGCTGGAACCCTGGGAACCCGGCTCCACGATCAAATCCGTGCCGCCGCGCGGCGAACGCATCGCCCCCCCCTCGGATATCGAGGCCGTGGCCCAGATGGTCCGCGCGTCCAGCCACCCGATCATCATCACCGAATCCATCGGCCGCACCCGCGGCGGCATGGCGGCCCTGGTGGCCTTTGCCGAAAGCTGGGGCATCCCGGTCTACGAAAGCCAGGCGACGCTGGCCAACAACTTCCCGCGCAGCCACCCGCTGTTCCAGGGCGGCAATGTCGACAGCGCCCGCGACGACACCGACCTGATCATCCTGGTGAACTGCCGCTCGCCCTGGTACCCGCCCTCGCACGTCTTCCCGAACGCAAAGGTCCTGGTCCTCGACGAGGTCCCCCAGCGCCCCTATTCCGTCTACCAGGTGCTGCAGGCCGACCGCTATGTCGAAGGCGCGGTGCCCCACACCCTGCTCGAGGCGGCGAAACACTCTCCCGGCCCCGACGCGGCCCGCACCGCCGCCGCCACCCGCAGGCACGACGCCCTCCTCGCCCGCTGGGACAAGGCCGAGGCCGAGGCCGCCGCCACCGACACCCTCACCGCCATCGACGTGACCGCCGCCCTGCGCGACCTGCTTCCCGACGAAACGATCCTCTTCGACGAAACCATCACCCATGCGCGCCTGGTCCGCGACCACATCCGCCCCGAAGGCGAAGGCGCCTATTCCTACGTCCAGGGCGGCCTCGGCCAGGGCATCGGCGTGGCCCTCGGCGGCAAGATCGGCGCCCCGGATGCCTTCGTCACCCTGACGGTGGGCGATGGCGCCTTCCTCTACAACCCGATCGTCCAGTCCCTGGCCGCCGCCCGGACACTCGACCTGCCGATCCTCATCGTGGTCTTCAACAACAAGCGCTACCTGTCCATGCAGTACAACCACCTGCGCTTCTACAAGGACGGCCAGTCGGCGGAACACGACCTCTGGCAGGGGGTCAGACTCGACGACCAGCCCGCCCTGCACGACGTCGCCTCCGCCTGCGGCGTCACCGGCACCCAGATCACGGAGAAATCGACCCTCCGCACGCAACTGGCCGAAGCCATCGCCACCGTGCAATCGGGCCGCACCGTCGTCCTGAACATCCAGGTCGACAAGTAACCCCCGCCCCCGCCATTCAACCCGCAAGGGGGGCCCCACAGCCCCCCATTTTCTTGTTCCAAATACCTCGGGGGAATCGGCCGCAGGCCGATGGGGGCAGCGCCCCCTACCCCGCTTCCGCCCAGCGTCCCCGCCGGACCGTCTCGCAGCGCTGCTCCCAGAAGAAATGCGCCCGCTCGTCCCGCGGCCCCGCTGCGGCCATCGCCGCCTCGATCACCGCCTCTCCGACGGCCCGCTCGCCGCCCTGGATCAGTAGCCGCGCCTTCACCAGCTCCAGATAGCGCGCATCCAGCCCCCGCTCCCGCCAGGCCTCGATCAGCCGCCCGACCCGCCCCACGGCCTCAGCCACCGACAGATCCTCGTAGCGCCCCGCCTCGCGCAGCTCGGCCTCCGGGATCGGCCCCTTCAGCCGCATCAGAACGCTGTCGTCGGCCCGCGGCTCCAGCAGCTCGAAATGATCCAGCAGATACCCCATCGAGGTTTGCACCCAGGGGTTCCCCGGATTGTGGAAATCCTGGTTCACCATCAACCCCTCGCCCGGCACCAGCGCCGGAAAGAACCGCTCCAGGATCACCCGGTTCAGCGCCGGCGTCTTGGAAATATCGACGAACAGCAGCCCGATCGCGCCACCGCGCCAGCGCGCCTGCTCGAAATCGCCCTTGTGGATGGTGATCGCCTCCGCGACCTCCTCGGTCTGGCCGCGAAACAGCGGCAGGAAATCCTCTCCGTCGCGGAAGGTCGGGTCGATCCGGTCACGGATGAACACCGCCATGTTGCCGAACTTCGCCTCGAACAGGTCATAGCAATGCAGATGCGCCCGGCCGTCCCAGTTCGGGTTCTCCATCAGCCCCTTGCCCAGCAGCGACGCGCTTGCCCCCAGGAAGGACCCCAGCTCGACCAGCGCCTGGCGCCCCGATACCCAGTCCCGCGCCAGGTGATACAGCATCGCCCCCTCAGTGGCGCCCAGCTGCGCATGTCCCAGCCGCTTCATCGGCCAGGCCACCCTCTGGTCCGTGCGCCAGACCAGCGGCCGCGCCTCGATCACGTCATGTCCCATCCCGCTTCGCCCTTCTGCTGATCCGCCGGGCAGGCCGGCTCTGCCGAACGGTGCGGAGAAAGCCTTAATTTTTCGTTCCCATCGCCCGGCATTGCGGCCCCCCGGGGCGCACCCTACGCTCGGCCCGAACCTTCGGGAGACGAACATGAGCCGCAATGAAGACCCCGCCTTCTGGTCCGCCGTCGATGCCCACGTGATGCGCTACGGCGGCACCTTCGACCGCAAGATCATCGAGCGCGCCGAGGGCGCCTATGTCTACGGTGCCGACGGCGAACCCATCCTGGATTTCACCTCGGGCCAGATGAGCGCCCTTCTGGGCCATGCCCATCCGCGCATCGTCGCCACCGTGCGCGATCACATCGCGCGGCTCGACCACCTGTTCTCGGGGATGCTGTCGCGGCCGGTGGTGGATCTGTGCACGCGGCTGGCGGCGCTGGCGCCGGGCCTCGACAAGGTGATGCTGCTGTCCACGGGAGGCGAGTCGAACGAGGCCGCGATCCGGCTGGCCAAGCTGGTCACCGGCAAGCACGAGATCGTCGCGTTCTCGAAATCCTGGCACGGCATGACGGGGGCCGCCAATGCCGCGACCTTCAGCGCCGGGCGTCGCGGCTACGGGCCTGCGCCGGTCGGCAACTACGCCATCCCCGCGCCCAATGCCTACCGGCCGCGCTTTACCCATGCCGACGGCAGCCTGGACTGGCAGCGGGAACTGGATGACGCCTTCGATCTGGTCGATGCGCAATGCACCGGCAACCTGGCCGCCTTCATCGCCGAACCGATCCTGTCGGCGGGCGGCATCCTGCCCCTGCCCAAGGGCTATCTGGCCGCGCTGAAGAAGAAATGCGAAGACCGCGGCATGTTGCTGATCCTCGACGAGGCCCAGACCGGCGTCGCGCGCACCGGGGAAATGTTTGCCTACCAGCGCGACGGCGTGACCCCCGACATCCTGACCCTGTCCAAGACCCTGGGCGCCGGCCTGCCGCTGGCCGCCGTGCTGACCACCACCGAGATCGAGGCCGAGGCCCATGCCCGCGGCTTCCTGTTCTACACCACCCATGTCTCGGATCCGCTGCCCGCGGCGGTGGGCCTTGCCGTGCTGGAGGTGGTGGCCGAAGACAATCTGGTGGCACGCGCCACCGAGGCAGGCCAGCGCCTGCAGGACGGCTTGCGCGCGCTGCAGCAGCGCCACGACTGCGTTGGCGACGTGCGCGGCCATGGCCTGATGGTCGGCCTCGAGATCGTCACCGACCGCGCCAGCAAGGCCCCCGCCCACGACCTTTCAGCCCGCATCACCGAAGAAGCCTTGGCGCGCGGGTTGTCCATGAACATCGTCAAGCTGGCCGCCATGGGGGGCGTCTTCCGCATCGCGCCGCCGCTGGTCATCACCGACGCGCAGATCGACAGCGGCGTCGAGATCCTCGACGCCGCCATCAAGGCCGCCCTGGCCTGAACGCTACTGCGCGGCCACCGCCGCCGCAGCCGCCTCTTCCAGCTGAAGCATCTTGCGGACAAGGTGCTTCAGCTGCGCGGCTTCCTCGTCGCTCAGCCGCGACTGCAGGCTGTCGTGATAGGCCCGCAGCGCGGGCTCCATCGCCTGCAGCTGGGAATGGCCCAGCTCTGTCACCCGCAGGCAGATCGTGCGCGCGTCGCTTTTCGATGTCTCGCGCAGGATCAAACCCTTGCGTTCCATCCGCCGCAGCGTGTCGCTGACGGTGTTGACGTCCAGCGCGACCAGCTCTCCGACGGCCTTCTGGGACGCACCGGGATTCTGCCCGATGGCGATCAGCAGGACCATCTGCCGCGAGGTGATGTCGAACTCTCCAAGGATCGAGGAATACAGGCTTTCCGAAAAGAAATGCCCGCGGCGAATCAAATGCGCGAGGCTGTCGAGAAGAACGTGCCGGCCGGCCAATTCCGCGACAGTCGCGTCAAGTTTGTCGTGTCTACCCAATTATTTATGCGCCTTTTTACAAGAACACCTGTATGCATTCATAGTAAAGTCACAGCAAAATTGCAACCATCAGGCGAAATACGTTTCCGAGAGCGGGGATACACGCCTTGTGGCCCAGCAGCAGAGGGGCGCTCAGGCGACCTCTTGCACGGCGGCGGCGATTTCGTCGATCAGCGCCTTCTGGGCCTTGGTAGGCAGCCAATCCCGCCGCTGCGTGATGCCGATCTTGCGCCGCGTGCTGTGCAATTCGCTTTGCAGGGGAACCATCAGGCCCAATTCAATCTCTGCGGCAGCCTGCAACTTAGAGATGAACCCAATATGATCCGAATTCTGCATCAATTGCCGCATCAGGATCAGCGATCCGGTTTCAATCAGGCTTTCGGGCAGCGGCTGGTCGCCGAAAAAGCGGTCCAGAATGCGGCGCGACGGCGTGCCGGATCGCGCCACGATCCAAGGGTAGGCGCGCATTTCGGCCAGGGTCGCATCGGGGCGGGACAGCAACGGGTGCTGCGGCCCCACCGCCAGGATCAGGTCATCGGAAAACAGCGGCGTCTGCACCACGTCGCCGATCGGCAGCGGGTCGCGCAGGGCACCGATCAGAAAGTCGATCTCGCCCCGGCGCAGGCCCGCCAGCAGGTCCTCGTAGGGGCCTTCATCGACGCGCAGCAGGATGTTCGGACGGCTTTCGCGAAAGGCAATGATCGCCCGCGACAGCACGAAACTGCGCGAGAGCGGCATGGCGCCCACGACGATCTGCCCGGCCTCCCGGCCCGCCAGTTCCGACATTTCCATCACCGCCTGATCCAGTTCCGCAAAGGCCAGACGGGCGGCATCGGCCAGCCCCCGGCAGGCCCGCGTCGCCCGAAGCCCGGTCGCGGAACGCTCGAACAGCGGCTTGCCGGCCTCGCGCTCCAGATGGGCGACGGCGCGGTGCACCGTGGGTTGCGCCAGCCCCAGGTGGCGGGCGGCCAGCGTAAAGTTCTCGTGCTCGCGCACGGCGATCAGCGCCTCCAGCTGGGCCGTGCTGGCGGTGGCGGCCAGGCGCGGCGACAGCGGTGCCGCGGCCTCGTCGATGCGGGCCAGGGCACGCGCCACCCGCGCCTGCAGCGCCTCACCCGCATGTGTCACGTAAAGCCCTTGCGAGCGGTGGTGGAACAGGGGAAGGATGAAGGCGCTCTCCAGCCGGGCGATGGCCTGGGTGGCGGCGGGCTGCGACAGGTTGCATTCCTCGGCCGCGCGCGACACAGACGACTGCCGCGCGACCGCCAGGAAAATCCGCAGGTGGCGCAGGTTCCACTTCACGGCCGGCCCGTCCCGGGTCGCCGTTCAGCTATGCTCCCCTGCCTGTAAATTATGAAGGGTCGCACAAGCCCTGGTGCCACGCAGGACATTTGCCTTCCACCTATGGAACGCAACAGCCATACCACGCAGGATTTCACCACTTCTCCCCCTTGTGACGTCAACAGATCACCGGCCACCGGGCCTGGGACACCTTTGTCATCCCGCAATGACTATAGCATGAACTTATCATGGATGCCTGCCTTCAAATTTGGCAATCGGCCCGCCCGGGCGCATGGTGCCGCCAAATTCGCGAGGAGACTTCCATGAGTGAAAAACCCACCGCCCTGATCATTTCCGCCCATGCCGCGGATTTCGTCTGGCGCTGCGGCGGCGCCATCGCGCTGCACACGGAACTGGGCTACAACGTGACCGTGGCCTGCCTGTCCTTCGGCGAGCGCGGCGAATCCGCCCGCCTGTGGAAGGAAGGCAAGTCGCTGCAGGAAGTGAAGGACATCCGCCGTGGCGAGGCCGAGAACGCCGCCAAGGCGCTTGGCGTGCATGATCTGGTGTGCTTCGACAAGGGCGACTACCCGCTGCACCTCGATCAGGACGACAAGTACGAACTGGTCGACCTGATCCGCAAGGTCCAGCCCAAGTTCATGATGAGCCACTCGCAATACGACCCCTACAACACCGACCACATGTACATGTCGCAGGTGACGCTGGAGTGCCGCATGATCGCCCAAGCCTGGGGCCACAACCCCGGCGAGAAGGTCCTGGGTGCACCGCAGGTCTACCTGTTCGAACCCCACCAGACCGAACAGATGGGCTGGAAGCCGAACACCTTCCTCGACATCACCCCCGTCTGGGAAAAGAAGCGCGCCGCGATGGAGTGCAACCAGGGTCAGCTGCACCTGTGGGACTACTACACCCGCGTCGCCCAACAGCGCGCCAACCACTTCAAGCGCAACTCCGGCGGCATGTCCGGCGGCCGTGACTGCAAGTACGCGGAAGGCTTCCAGGCCATCTTCCCGCGCACCGTCGACGAGCTTTGAGGAGGGTCGGGCCCGCCTCACTCCCCGAAGCGGCCCCGAGCAGCTTTCAGCCGGCGCGGTTTTTCCCGCGCCGGCCCGCATTCATTTGGAGGAACTAGAATGTCCGGTTACGGAGACATTGCCCACCTCGGCCACGTCGAGATGCTGACCGACAAGTTCGAGGAGAGCCTCGACTTCTTCACCCGCATCTACGGCCTGACCGTCAGTGGCCGGGATGAGACCAGCGCCTATCTGCGCGCCTGGGACGATTACGAATTCTGCACGCTGAAGCTGACGAAATCCGACACCACCGGCGTCGGCCACATCGGCTACCGTGCCGCCAGCCCCGAAGCGCTGGCCCGTCGCGTGAAGGCGATCGAGGAAAGCGACTTCAAGGTCATCGGCTGGAACGAGGGCGACCTGTCGCATGGCCGCGCCTTCCGCTTCGAGGACCCCTTCGGCCATGTCTTCGAGATCTACTTCGACACGGTGAAGTACAAGCACGGCGACCACGACAAGCCGGCGCTGAAGAACAACGCTTCGCGCTTCCACCACACCGGCTGCGCGCCGCGCCGTCTGGACCACCTGAACCTGCTGTCCGAGGACGTGACGGAATTCCGCCGCTTCATGGAAACCTGCATCGGCTCGCGCGTGACCGAGATGATCCGGCTCGATAACGGGCGTCTGGGCGGTTGCTGGTTCACCACCAACAACAAGGGCTATGATCTGGCCTGCACCGAGGAACACGGCGGCGGCACCGGCCGGTTCCACCACGTGACCTATGCCGCCGACCAGCGCGAGGACATCCTGCGCGCCGCCGACATCTTCCTGGAAAACGGCGTCCATATCGAGACCGGCCCGCACAAGCACGCGATCCAGAACACCTTCTTCCTCTATGTCTGGGAACCCGCGGGCAACCGGGTGGAAATCGCCAATGCCGGCGCGCGCCTGGTGCTGGACCCCGACTGGGAACCCATCGTCTGGACCGAGGCCGACCGCAAGAAGGGCCAGGCCTGGGGCCTGAAGACCATCGAGAGCTTCCACACCCACGGCACCCCGCCGGTGAAGACGCCCGCCCACTGAGACAATGCGCATCGCGGCCGCCTGCCGGGCGGCCCGTGCCACCGCGGCCTGCCCGGGCCTTCCGGGCCGGTCCCCCCTGAAAGCAAGGAGCCTGTCATGGCTGTTGTCGTCCAGAACATTCCCCGCGCCGACCAGGCGATCATCGACGCGCTCGGCGAAGCCGGCGTTGCCACCGTCCACGAGGCCCAAGGCCGCATCGGCTGCCTGCAATCCTACATGCGCCCGATCCAGCAGGGCGTGAAAATCGCAGGCTCTGCCGTGACGATCTCGGCCGCGCCGGGTGACAACTGGATGGTGCATGTCGCCATCGAGCAGCTGCAGGAGGGCGACATCCTGGTGCTGGCGCCGACCTCGCCCTGCGACAACGGCTATTTCGGCGACCTGCTGGCGACCTCGGCGCAGGCGCGCGGCTGCCGCGGGCTGATCATCGACGCCGGTGTGCGTGATACCGCCGACCTGCGTTCGATGAACTTCCCCGTCTGGTCCAAGGCCGTTTCGGCCCAGGGCACGGTGAAGGAGACGCTGGGGTCGGTCAACGTGCCGATCGTCGTGGCAGGCCAGGCCATCGAGGCCGGCGACATCATCTGTGCCGATGATGACGGTGTCTGCGTGGTCAAACGCGCCGATGCCGAAGAGGTGCTGAAGAAGACCCAGGCGCGGCTGGATGCCGAGGAAGCCAAGCGCGTGCGCCTGGCAGCGGGCGAGCTGGGCCTCGATATCTACGACATGCGCCCGCGGCTGGAAGCCAAGGGCCTGAAATACATCTGAGGATGTCGCGGGGGCCTGCGGGCCCCCGTCCCCCCCTTCCGCTGCGGGGCGCGGGTGGGTGAGGGTGCAGGGGGCTCTGCCCCCATCGCGCGTGCCGCGCGATTCCCCCGGCATATTTAGCGAAAGATGAAAGGGAGACGGACATGTCCTGGGATGACGGCATTGCCTGCCTGTGGATGCGTGGGGGGACCTCGAAGGGGGCGTATTTCCTGGCCTCCGACCTGCCTGCGGATCCGGCCGAGCGCGACGCGCTGCTGCTGCGGATCATGGGCAGCCCGGATCCGAACCAGATCGACGGCATCGGCGGGGGTGACCCACTGAAGTCCAAGGTGGCGATCCTGGCACCCTCGACCCGGGGCGATGCGGATGTGGATTACCTGTTCCTGCAGGTCTTCGTGGACCAGCCGCTGGTCAGCGACGCGCAGGCCTGCGGCAACATCCTGGCAGGCGTCGGCCCGGCAGCGATCGAGCGCGGGCTGGTGAAGGCGCAGGACGGCATCACGCCGGTGCGCATCCACATGCTGAACACCGGCGAAGTGTCCGTAGCCAAGGTTTCGACCCCCGACGGCAAGGTGACCTACCGCGGCGATGCGGCGATCGACGGCGTGCCCGGCACCCATGCGCCGATCCCGCTGATGTTCACCAACATCGCCGGGTCGATGACCGGCGGCGGGGTGATGCTGCCCACCGGCAACGGCGCCGACATGATCGAGGGCGTGTCCTGCACGCTGATCGACAACGGCATGCCCTGCGTCATCCTGAAGGCCTCGGATTTCGGCGTCACCGGCACCGAGACCCGCGACGAGATGGAGGCCAACACCGCCCTGAAGGAACGGCTGGAGGCGATCCGCCTGAAGGCCGGCCCGATGATGAACCTCGGCGACGTGACCGAGAAGTCGGTGCCGAAGATGACGCTGGTCTCGGCGCCACGGGCGGGTGGGGCGATCAATACCCGCAGTTTCATCCCGCACCGCTGCCATGCCTCGATCGGGGTGTTCGCGGCCGTGACGGTAGCCTCGGCCTGCCTGGTGCCGGGCTCTCCCGCGGCCGAGGTCGCAGTGATCCCCGCCGACGGCAATTTCATGATCGAGCATCCTTCGGGCGCTGCAGACGTCTTGATAGAGACCGATGCAACGGGCCATATCGCCGCCGCAGGCACCCTGCGCACCGCCCGCAAGCTGTTCGACGGCCACGTTTTCCCCTAGGCCGCACCCCGGAAAGGACAAAGACCATGATGATCACCCTGACCGCCGCCGATGGCCACACGCTTGGCTGCTGGATCGAACCCGCCAGCGCCCCCCGCAAGGGCGGCCTGGTGATCCTGCAGGAGATCTTCGGCCTGACCGACCAGCTGAAGGAGGTCGCCCGCGACTATGCCGCCCAGGGCTATGACGTCGCGATCCCCGCCCTGTTCGACCGGGTCAGCCGGGATCTGGTGATCCCCTTCGCCGACATCGCAACGGCGCGCAGCACCATGCAGCAGATCGATCCCGCCCGCGCACTGGTCGACATCGCCGCCGCGGTCCAGGACCTGTCGGCCCGGGGCGGCAAGGTTGCCGTCATGGGCTTTTGCTGGGGGGGCGGGCTGGCGCTGGCATGCGCCCAGCAGCTGCCCATCGCGGGCGCGCTGTCGTTCTACGGCACGCAGTTGGGCCGCTACCTGGGCACGCCGCTGGCCTGCCCCTTCCAGGGCCATTTCGGCAGCCATGACGACCATACCCCGCCCGAGCTGGTGAACCAGGTCCAGGATGCCTGGCCCGAGCTGGCCGAGGTCTATTTCTACAACGCCGGCCACGCCTTCGCCAACCAGCAGCGCCCCGAGATCTACGTCCCCGAGGCCGCCACCCTGGCCCACCAGAGGGCCGCCGCCTTCCTGCAAAGGACCATCGGCTGAGAACGGGGCGCCACGGCGCCCCTTTCATCTTTCCCCAAATATGCACGGCCACGCCTGCCACGGGCACCGGCCCCTCCGCCTGAAGATCCCCCATGTCCGACCTTGCCTCCTTCTTCCTCAGCGGCCTGCAACCCCATGTGGTGCTGTTCCTGGCCGCCGTCAGCTTCTTCACCTCGTTCATCACGGTGGCGCTCGGCATCGGGGGCGGCACGCTTTTGCTGGCGGTGCTTGCCAGCCTGCTGCCCCCTGCCGCGCTGATCCCGGTGCACGGGGTGATCCAGCTTGGCTCGAACTTCTTCCGGGCCGTGATGTTCTTCCTGCACACCCACTGGAAGGTCACCGCGATCTTCGGCATCGGCGCGGCGATCGGCGTGGCGCTTGGGGGGTCGATCTCGGTCAGCCTGCCGCCCGCGATCGTGCAGCTGGGCGTGGGCCTTTTCGTGATCTGGTCGGTGCTGTCGAAGCCGCCGCGCTGGATGGCACGCTTTCCTGCGCTCAATGGCTTCATCGCCGCTTTCCTCGCGATGTTCTTCGGCGCCACCGCCGTCTTCGTCGCGAATTTCGTCAAAAGCCTGCAGCTGCCGCGCCAGGAACATGTCGCCACCCAGGCCATGATGATGACCCTGCAGCACCTGCTGAAGGCCCTGGCCTTCGGCACGCTGGGCTTTGTCTACGGGCCCTGGGTGGGCTTCATGATCCTGATGATCGCCACCGGCCTGCTGGGCACGCTGGCAGGCCGGCTGGTGCTGGTGCGGATGACCGATACCGGGTTCCGCAAGGCGCTGGACGTGGTGCTGATCCTGATCTCGGCCCGGCTGATCTGGTCCGCCGGGCGCACGCTGCTGGGCTTGTGATCAGCGGCCCAGGACCTCGATCTGGGCCAGCAGCTCGGCATCGACCTCGATGCCCTCGACCTCGATCCGGCGGCGCAGGGCCTGGCGGCGACGGCCGGGCAGACGGGCGCCCTCGACCCCTTCCACCTGCAGCGCCATTTCCGCCAGGCGCGCCGCCACATGCGGGCCAAAGGTGCCCGCGTCGATGGCGATCAGCGTCTGGCCCATGCCGGTGGGCGCCCCCGAAGTGGTAAAGAACGCATCCCCCGGGACCTCCCAGGCGTAGTTCGCCCCGATCAGCCCGGCGCAGAGCATTTCCACCATCAGCGCCAGCGCCGTGCCCTTGGCATCGCCCATCGGCACCATGGTGCCTTTCATCGCGGCCTCGGCATCGGTGGTGGGGTTGCCGTCGGCATCCAGCGCCCAGCCCTCGGGGATGGGTTCGCCCTTCTGGCGGGCGGCCATGACCTTGCCCTTGGCGACCTTCGACAGGGAAATGTCGACGACCACCGGATCGGCGCCTTCCAGCGGGGCGGCGAAGGCGATGGGATCGGTGCCGAACAGCGGCCGCTTGCCGCCCCAGGGCGCCATCGAGGCGGGCGCATTGGCAACCATGATGCCCAGGCAGCCGGCCTCGGCCAGGCGTTCCACCGGCAGCCCGGCAACACCGCCGTGGGACGAGCTGTGGATGCCCGCGATGGCGATGCCGTTGCTGCGCGCGGCGCCCACCAGCCAGTCCACCGCCATGTCGATCGCCGGGTAAGAGAACCCGTGCGCCGCATCGACCAGCGCCGCGCCGGGTTTCAGCACCTGCAGCCGCGGCGTGGCAAAGCCGTTGACCTTGCCCGACAGCGCCTGCCCCGCATAGGCGGGCATCCGGCGCAGGCCGTGGCCGTACTGGCCGGCCAGTTCCGCACCGATCAGGCCACGGGCGACCGAGGCCGCCTGATCGGATCCGGTATGGCAGCGTTCCAGGGTGCGGATCACCAGGGCGCGGGCTTCGGCAGGGGTCAGGTGGGATGCGGTCATGGTCTCGGGCCTGTGATGCGGTTCGACCCCGAGTTCTGCGCCAACGGGCGGCAGGGTCAAGGGGGGATGCCGGGCTTGCGCGCCGGGGTGGGTCCTGTCTGTCACGCGATCCGTCCGTCTGGTGCACTTCTATTGTGACGCGGCGGGGACTTTCCGGCGCCGGGCCCGGCCGCCATCCTGCCCGGCAAAGGGGAGGGACGGGCGATGATGCTGGTCAGCTACGAAGGATCCGATGTCACCTGGGGCGCCTGCACGGACGGCGCCGGGGTGGTGGGCGGCGCGCGCCTGTGCGGCGGCGCCTTTGCCAGCCTGAAGCAGGTGATCGCCGCCGGCCGGGTCGAGGCCGCGCTGGACGAGGCGCAGGGCCTTGCCCCCGATGCGGCGCTGGCGGATCTGGCGCTGCTGCCGGTGATCCCCGATCCCGGGCAGATCTACTGCTGCGGGCTGAACTATGCCGACCATGCCGCCGAGACCGGCAAGGCCGCCCCCGAGGCGCCGCGGATATTCGCCCGGGTGGCGTCCTCGCTGACGGCGCATGAGGGGCCGCTGGTGCGCCCGGCCGTATCGCGGGATTTCGACTTCGAGGGCGAGATCGTGGTGGTGATCGGCACCCGTGGCCGCCATATCCCCGAGGCCCGCGCGATGGAGCATGTGGCGGGCTATACCTGCTTCATGGACGGGTCCCTGCGGGACTGGCAAAAATGGACGACCACCACGGGCAAGAACTTTTGGCGGACGGGGGCGCTTGGGCCCGGGCTGGTGCCGGCGCGCGAGGTGCCGGACTGGCGGCGGCTGTCGCTGTGCACGCGGGTCAACGGGGTCGAGATGCAGCAGGTGGGGGCGGAGTTGATGATCCACACCATCCCGCGGGTCATCGCCTTCCTGTCGCAGATGGCGCCGCTGGAGCCCGGCGACCTGATCGCCACCGGAACGCCGAAGGGGATCGGCTGCCGGAGGGAACCGCCGGTCTGGCTGACGCCCGGCGACCTGGTCGAGGTCGAGGTGCCGGGGGTGGGGCTGCTGCGGAACCGGGTGGTGCAGGAGGAGGCGTAGAGGGGGCTCTGCCCCCGTCGCCTGCGGCGACCCCCCGGAGTATTTGGGGCCAGATGACGGGGAAGCCGGGCCCTAGTCGGGCGCGGTCTGGCCCAGGGCGCAGATGTGGCGGAACTGGGCCTCGGTCACCGGCTGGACCGAGAGGCGGGGCGCCTTGATCAGGGCCATGTCGGCCAGCGCCGGGTCGGCCTTGATCTGCTGCAGGGTGACGGGGCGGGCCAGCGGGCGCAGGGCGCGGATGTCGACGCAATCCCAGCGGGGATCGTCGGTGGTGCTGTCGGGATGGGAGGGGGAGATGACCTCGACCAGGCCGACGATTTCGAGGCCGGTGCGGGAATGGTAGAAGAAGCCCCGATCGCCCACCGCCATCTGGCGCATGAAGTTGCGGGCCTGGTAGTTGCGCACGCCGCCCCATTCCTCTCCGGCGTCGCCCCGGGCGACCTGGTCCGCGAAGGACCAGGTGTCGGGCTCGGACTTGAAGAGCCAGAAGGCCATCAGCCGAAGACCTTTTTCCAGGGGCGGAGTTCGACCTTTTCGAAGAGGCCCGCCTTGGCGTAGGGGTCGTTGTCGGCCCAGGCTTGTGCCGCTTCGGCGGTGGCGATGTCGAGCACCAGCATCGAGCCCGCCATCTGGCCCGCATCATCCATGAAGGGCCCGCCATAGAGCGCCTTGCCGGTGGATTTCACGTAGTCGAGATGCGCGTCGCGGTTGGCGAGGCGGGTGTCCAGGGCGCCGGGCTTGTCCCAGGCCATGAGCAGATAGGTCACGGGCGTTCCTCCTTCAGGGGTCGGTTGAGCAGTTCGTGCATCGCCGCGCCGACATCGAGGCGCGCCTGCACCAGGCCGGTGACGACGCGGGTGATCGGCATGTCGAGGCCCAGCGTGTCGGCCAGCGCATCGGTGGCGCGGGCGGTGGCGGCGCCTTCGACGGTGACGGTGGGGTCGAAGGCCTCGGCCCGGCCGATCGACAGGCCGAAGCGGTAGTTGCGCGACAGGGTCGAGGTGCAGGTCAGCGTCAGATCGCCAAAGCCCGAAAGCCCCGCCATCGAGGCCGGATCGGCGCCAAGGCGCAGGGCCAGGCGCTGCATCTCGGCATAGCCGCGGGTCATCAGCGCGGCGCGGGCGCTGTCGCCCAGGCCCGCGCCGATGGCCGCGCCGCAGGCGATGGCGATGACGTTCTTCAGCGCCCCGCCCAGTTCCGCGCCGGTCACGTCCGGGCTGCGGTAGAGGCGCAGGTTCGGCGTCGAGAGCTGCCTTTGCAGATCCGCCGCGACCTGCGGATCGGCGCAGGCCAGCGTCAGCGCGGTGGGCAGGCCGCGGGCGATGTCGGCGGCAAAGCTGGGCCCCGTCAGCACCGCCGGGCGGGCCTGGGGCAGGACCTGGGCCAGCACCTGAGAGGCGCGCAGACCGGTCGAAAGCTCGATCCCCTTGCAGGTCAGCACCAGCTGCCGGCCGGCCAGGCGATCGGCATGGGTTTCCAGCAGGCTGCGCAGGGTCTGCATGGGGGTCGCCAGCAGCACCGGGCCGTCTGTGGGCAGGTCCGCGATATCGGCGCTGCAGGTGATCTGCGGCGGCAGGGCGACATCGGGCAGCCGCGGGCAGCGGCGCTCGGCCTGCATCAGGGCCATCGTGTCGGCATTGCGCCCCCACAGCCACAGCTGCGCGCCGCCCTTCGCCATGGAAATCGCCAGAGCACTGCCGAAGGCCCCCGCCCCCAGGATCGCGATCATGCCTTGGCCCCCTTCTTGCCCGAGCCGAGCGCCGCCGGCGCCTGTTTGTCCAGCGGCCAGCGCGGACGCGCGGCCAGTGTCATGTCATCGGCCTGGCCCGTCCAGTGGCGTTCCAGCCCCGCATAGGCGATCATCGCGCCATTGTCGGTGCACAGGCTGAGCGGCGGCGCGGTGAAGGTGACGCCCCGGTCAGCACACAGATCGGTCAGCGCGGCGCGGATCGCGGTATTGGCGGCCACCCCTCCGGCCACGGCCAGCACCGGTTGCGCGGGGCCTTCGGCAAGGTAAAGATCCAGCGCCCGGCGGGTCTTTTCGCGCAGCACATCGACCACCGCCGCCTGGAAGCCCGCGCACAGGTCCGACCGGTCCTGCGCATGCAGCGCGCCGCCGTCCAGCACCGCGTCCCGCTGGCGCAGCAGCGCCGTCTTCAGCCCCGAAAAGCTGAGGTCGCAGCCCGGACGGTCCAGCAGCGGCCGCGGGAAGGCAAAGCGTTTCGGATCGCCCCTTTCCGCCTCGGCCTGCACGGCGGGGCCGCCGGGCTGGGGCAGCGCCAGCAGGCGGGCGGTCTTGTCGAAGGCCTCGCCCGGGGCGTCGTCGATGGTCGAACCCAGGCGGGTGAAATCCTCGGGGCCGCGGACTAGCAGGAACTGGCAATGCCCGCCCGAGACCAGCAGCATCAGGTAGGGAAAGGCCACGCCATCGGTCAGCCGCGGCGTCAGCGCATGGCCCGCCAGGTGGTTGACCCCGATCAGCGGCTTGCCGGTGGCGACCGCCAGCCCCTTGGCGCACATCACACCCGACAGCACGCCGCCGATCAGCCCGGGGCCCGCCGTCACCGCGATAGCGTCGATGTCGGTCAGCGACAGGCCCGCGCGGTCCAGCGCCTCGATCACGCAGCCGTCCAGCTTTTCGGCATGGGCGCGGGCGGCGATCTCGGGGACGACGCCGCCGAAGGGCGCGTGCAGGTCGTTCTGCCCGACAACGACCGAGGACAGCACCCGGGCCGCGCCCGGGCTGCCGCGCAGCACCGCCGCGCCGGTGTCGTCGCAGCTGCTCTCGATCCCGAGGATGGTCAATTCGCCCATGGTGCTGCCTCCGCGTGTCGCGTCTTCGTTGCGATAAGGGTGCTCCGCAGGTAACACCGGAGCGGGGTGCGAACAATCCGCCATGCGCGCCCGGGACGGAGGAGACCATGGCCCCGATCGTGCTGATCACCCGGCCCCAGGCCGACGGCCCCGCGCTGGCCGATCAGCTGGCGCCGGGGCTGCGTGTGGTCTTCAGCCCGCTGATGCGGATGGAACCCCTGCCGCTGCCGCAGTTGCCGCCGGGGGCGGATCTGATCATTACCTCGCGCAACGGGGTGCGGGCGGTCGCCGGGCAGATCCCGCCGGGCACGCAGGCCTGGTGCGTGGGCCGCGCCACCGCCCAGGCGGCGCAGGCGGCGGGCGCGCGGGTCCGCGACGCGGGCGGCGATGCCGAGGCGCTGTTCCGCCTGATCCGCGACCAGCGCCCCCAAGGCCCCCTTGTGCACCTGCGCGGCACCGAGCAGCGCGGCGATCTGGCCGCGCGCCTTTCTGCCGCCGGATTGGACGCACGGGAAGTTGTCGTCTACCGTCAGCGCTCTCAGGCCTTCACGGATGAGGCCCGCGGCATTATGTCGGGGTCACAACCCGTTGTCGCGCCGATTTATTCCCCGCGGACCGGGCGGTTGTTCGCCGAAGGGTGGCAGGGGGACGCGCCCCTTCTGCTTGCGGTGATCAGCCCGGCGGTCGAGGCGGCGCTCAACGGTTTGAAAAGGTTTCGGCTTTGCCATGCCGCCCATCCGGACGGCGTTTCCATGGTGGCCGCGACCAATGGACTTATCGCCGCGGCGCGCCAGCTTGAGGCACGGGGACCCTGTGACTAAGCTGCTGGCGCGCTGTGTCGCAATTATTGGAATCGAAAAGGGATTGATCGGTGGCCGACAAGCAGGACGACGACAAGACAAAGGCCAGCCCGCAGGCGCAGGCACCGGCAGAGACCAAGATGCCGGACCCCACGACAGCCACGGACCCGGCCGCCGCGCCTGATCTGAGCGACACCGCGACGGACACCGCCGCCGCCAAGACCCCTGACGAGGCCGAGGACGCCCCGAAAGCGGCCGAAACGGCGCCCTCTGATCCGGCCGCCCCCGCTGAGGCGGCGGAAGAGGCCCCAGAACCCGCCGCACCGGACACCCCCCCGCAACAGGACGACACCCCCTTCGAAGCCGAGGCCGGCGATTCCCCCGAGGCCCCCGCCACGCTCGGGGCTGCGGACCTCGAGGCGCCGGAACACGATCCCCGCGACGATGACGAAGCGGCCGCTGTTCCCCCGACCCCGGAACCCGCGCCGCAACCGATGCCCCAGCCTGAACCGCAGCAGGTGATCGTGCGCCGCGGCGGCTT
Source organism: Pseudooceanicola sp. NS-SX9 (assembly GCF_057380705.1). Classification (NCBI taxonomy): domain Bacteria; kingdom Pseudomonadati; phylum Pseudomonadota; class Alphaproteobacteria; order Rhodobacterales; family Paracoccaceae; genus Pseudooceanicola; species Pseudooceanicola sp. NS-SX9. The sequence goes on from NZ_CM170818.1 coordinate 84,776, forward strand.
TTTCCCGGCCCTTCTGGGCGGCGTCATCGCTGCGGGCCTGGGCTTTGGCGGCGCCATCTGGCTGTATCCGCAGGGCGCGCCCTTCCTGCAGACCGGCCCCTCGGTGCAGGATCAGCTGGCCCAACAGCAGAAGGCGCTGTCGGATCTGACGGCGCAGGTGTCGGGCGATACGCTGTCCAAGCTCAGCGCGTCGGTGGCGGATCTGGGCAGCCAGGTCAGTGATCTGTCGGCCCGCGTCAGCAAGCTGGAAAGCGCCCCCGGCGCCGGTGCCGCCGATGCGGCCGCCGCCTACAAGGCGCAGATCGCCCAGATGCAGCAGACGATGGACGCCCAGAAGGCTCAGGTCCAGTCGATGATCGACCAGGCCCAGAAGGCCAAGACCGACGCCGCCACCACCGAACGCGAAACCGCGATCCGCGCCGCGCTGTCGCAGCTGGAGGGGGCGCTGGAATCCGGCAAGCCCTTTGCCGACACGCTGTCCAGCCTGTCAGATCTGGGCGTGGACGTGCCCGCCGCCCTCTCGAGCTATGCCGACAAGGGGATCTCGACCATGGCCAGCCTGCGCGAGGGCTTCCCCGACGCCGCCCGCGACGCGCTTGCCGCCTCGCGCGAGGGCGAGGGCTTTACCGGCAATATCGGCGGTTTCCTGAAGGACCAGCTGGGCGTACGCTCGCTGAAGCCGCAGACCGGTGACAGCCCCGACGCCATCCTGTCGCGCGCCGAGGCCGACCTGAAGGCCGGCAAGCTGAAAGAGGCGCTCGCCGAACTCGATGCCCTGCCCGAAAAGGCGCAAACCCAGATGCAGGACTGGCGCGCCCTCGCCGATGCCCGCGCCAACGCCCTTGCCGCCGCCGACAAGATCTCGGCCGACAATCTGAACTGAGGAACCCCGGATGCTCTGGTCGCTCATCAAAATCGTCGTCTTCGTCCTGATCGTGGCTGCCGCCGCGCTTGGTGCCAGCTACCTGCTCGAACTGGACGGCGGGGTCCGCATCGCCTTCGGGGCCTATGAATTCAACCTGACGCCCATCAAGTCGGTCATCGCGCTTCTGGTGCTGGTGCTGGCGATCTGGATCGTCATCAAACTGGCGGGCCTGCTGGTCGCCACGCTGCGCTTCATCAATGGCGACGAAACCGCCATGTCGCGCTATTTCCACCGCTCGCGCGAACGCAAGGGCTTTGAGGCGCTGTCGGAAGGCATGATGGCGCTGGCCTCGGGCGAGGGTCGCCTGGCCATGCACAAGGCGGCGCGCGCCGAACGCTATCTGGCGCGGCCCGACCTGACCACCCTGCTGACCGCCCAGGCGGCCGAGATGTCGGGCGACACCCGCAAGGCTGAAGAAAGCTACAAGCGGCTGCTGAACAGCGACAAGACCCGTTTTGTCGGCGTCCGTGGCCTGATGAAGCAGAAGCTGGCCGAGGGCGACACCGAAACCGCGATGAAGCTGGCGGAAAAGGCCTTTGCGCTGAAGCCCCAGCATGTCGAGGTGCAGGATACCCTGCTGCGCCTGCAAGCGGGTGCCGGCGAATGGAAGGGCGCGCGCGACACGCTGAAGGCCAAGCTGCGCCACGGCGCCCTGCCCCGCGATGTCCACAAGCGCCGCGATGCCGTGCTGGCGCTGTCGGAAGCCAAGGCGGTGATCGCCGAGGACAGCTCGATCGAGGCGCGCGAAGCGGCGATCGAGGCCAACAAGCTGTCGCCCGACCTGATCCCCGCCGCAGTCTTCGCCGCCCGCGCCTACATGGAGGACGGCAAGCCCAAATACGCCGCCCGCGTGCTGAAGAAGGCCTGGGAGGCCTCTCCGCATCCCGATCTGGCCGCCGCCTTCGCCGCGATCGAACCCGACGAGACGCCGGCCGCCCGCGTCAAGCGTTTCGTCACGCTGACCCGCCTGCATCCCGAATCCCGCGAGACCCGCCTGCTGCAGGCCGAGCTGCTGCTGGCCGCCGAGGACTTCCCCGCCGCGCGCCGCGCGATGGGCAGCCTGGCGCTGGAGAAACCCGATGCCCGTGCGCTGACCATCATGGCGGCGATCGAGCGCGGCGAGGGGTCTTCGGACGAAGTGGTGCGGGGCTGGCTGGCCCGGGCCGTGACCGCCCCGCGCGGTCCGCAATGGGCCTGCGAGAACTGCAACCACATCCACGCCGAATGGCAGCCCGTCTGCGAGAACTGCGGTGCCTTCGACACCCTGGCCTGGAAAGATGTTCCCACCAGCGAATCGCAATCGGCGATGACACAGCAGATGCTGCCGCTGATCGTCGGCCGTCTGGAGGAACAGCTGCCGCGCGGCCCCGTCCAGGCGCCCGTGCACAGCCCGGCGCCCGCCAGCGACACCTCGGCCCCCGTGGCCCCCGAAGCCCCGGCCGAGCCCCAGGACACCCCCGTCCCCGACGCCGAGGTCCTGCCCCCCGAAGAAAGCGACGTTTCCGCGCAAGCTGCGCGAAAATAACCCTTTCGCAGCCGGGGCAGCGATGCTATAGCCCCGCCACCAGCGCCCCGATGGACCTTCCCTCGGGGCGCTGACACGGAAGTGCCGGTGTAGCTCAGCTGGTAGAGCACGTCATTCGTAATGATGGGGTCGGGGGTTCGAGTCCCTTCACCGGCACCACTTCCACCCCCCAGACATCCTCCCCCGGACATTCGATTTTCCCGCGACGCAGGCCGCCTTGCGCCTTCGATTGGCCGTCCCGACCCGGGCGCGGGCATCCGGGAAGATCCCTCTTCCCGGACATTGCGCGCGGCCTTAGCGGCGGTAGTCGTCGTAGAAGCCCCGCCCGGATTTCACCCCCAGACGCCCCTCGGCGATGTAGCGCTTCAGCAGGTCGCGGATCGTGACCGGCAGGTGTCCGCGCTCGGCCTCGTAATGCTCTTCGATGGCCAGCACGACATCCAGACCCACGCTGTCCATCAGACGGAACGGCCCCAGCGGCGCGCCCGTGGCCTGACAGAAGATCGCGTCGATCTCGGCCGGGCCCGAGACCCCCTCGGCCAGCACCATCAGCGCCTCGCGCTTGATGGCGGCCCAGATGCGGTTGAAGATGAAGCCCACGCTTTCCGCCTGCGCGACATAGGGCGTCAGGCCGTAGCGCGGCAGAAGGGCGGCCAGCCCCTGCAGGATCGCCGGATCGGTCTGGCCATTGCCCATCAGCTCGACCGGGCGGATCGCCGGGGGCATCAGGAAATGGGTGTTCAGCACCCGCCCGGGATGCGCCAGGTGATCCGAGAACAGCCGCGACGGATAGGAGGACGAGTTGCTGGCCAGCACCACATGGGGCGGCAGCAGCGCATCAAGCCGGGCAAAGACCTGACGCTTCAGGGCCAGGTTTTCCGGGACCGCCTCGGTCACCAGCCAGACACCGGCTGTGGCCTGCTCCAGATCGTCGCTTGCCACGAGGCGCCCGGCCGAGGCGCCGGGCAGGCTGGCAACCAGCCCCGGCAGCTGCGCCTGCGCCCAGTCGGCACCGGCCTTTGCGGCGGCAAGATCGGTGTCGAAAAGGCGGATCTCGGCGCCGCGGGTGGCGTACATCAGCGCGATGCGGCGGCCCAGGGTGCCGGCGCCCAGCACCGCCATCGGCAGGCTGTCGATGCGGGTCTCGTCGAGAAGAGTCATGAAAGGTCCTTTGCGAAATGTCGTGGAAAATACGCGGCCAGCCATCCGACACGGGCGCCCGGAAGGCAAAGCCTTCTGCCGGGTACCGGTGATTTCCGCGCCGGGCGTGGCCGGACGACACTGCGGAAAGCGCGGCTTTACCGGATCTTATCCAGCCGCCCGCTAAGCAGTCCCCGACCATGCCCTTAGAAAGAGGACACCTGCACCGTGGCACATGACCCCGCGCTGAGCCTGCTTCCCGATATTGCCCCGCGCCCCGATCCCGACCGGATGGCGGCGCGACAGGCGGACCTGCTGGTCCAGCAGGCCAAGGCCCAGGATCTGACCGATGGCGGGCTGGCCACCGACCAGCTGCTGACCCGGGCCCTGACACTGGCGCCGCACCACCACGAGGCGCAGGTCCTGCGCGAAAGGCTGTACCAGATGTGCGTGCCACGCTGGCATTTCCCGATGATGGCCGACCGGGCGCGCAATCGGGCCTATGCCCGGGCGATCGCGGCCAAGGTGCGCCCCGGCGACGTGGTGCTGGACATCGGCTGTGGCGCCGGGCTGACGGCGATGCTGGCCGCCCGCGCCGGGGCCCGCCATGTCTATACCTGTGAACAGCAGCCGCTGATCGCCCGCGCCGCCACCCGCGTCATCGCCGAAAACGGCCTGTCGGACCGCATCACCGTGCTGCCGAAGATGTCGCATCAGCTGCAGATCGGCCTCGACCTGCCGGAACCCGCCAATGTGGTGATCTCGGAAATCGTCGACACGGTGCTGCTGGGGGAAGGGGCGCTGGCGACGCTGGTCGATGCGATGCACCGGCTGGCCCGCCCCGGCGCCCGCACCGTGCCCGAACGGGGCCGCCTGCTGGCGCAGCCGGTGGAAAGCGACGGTCTGATGCAGCTGTGGCGCCCGGCGCAGGCCGAGGGGTTCGGCCTGCAGGCCTTCCACGCCTTCGCCTCGGTCGCGCGGGTCACGCCCAATGACCTGGGCCAGTGCGGCATGAAGGTTCTGGGCCCGGCAGTGCCGCTGTTCGACTTCGATTTCGCCCGGCCGGACCTGCGCGCGGGCCATGCGGTGCGCGATCTGCCCTGCGACCGGACCGGCACGGTCCATGCCGTTCTGGCCTTCTTCGAGATGCAGCTGGCCCCGGGGCTGAGCCTTGATAACGGGGTGGACAGCGCCGGGCACTGGGGCCGCACGGCGTTTCTGCTGCAGCATCCCCTTGCCGCCGCCCCCGGCCGCAGCCTGCGGATCACGGCACAGCACGACGCGGCCCAGCTGAGCCTCGCCGTGCATCCGCAGGATTAGACCCAGTCGTCGCTGTCGTCGAAGCCGCCCGCCGGATCGTCAAAGCCCGCCGTGTCGAAACCGGTGTTGTCGAACTGCGGGTCCTGCCCGGCAAAGCCCGCGGAACGGTCGTCGATGACCTCGCGATCAACGATGACTTCCTCGGGGCCGCCACCGAAACCGCCGAAGCCGCTGCCGTGGTGGCTGAACATGTTGCTGACCATCTCTCCCAGCATCACGCCGCCCGCGACGCCAAGCGCGGTCTGCGCGGCGCCGCCCAGAAAGCTGCGCTGCTGCGGCTGGGCGGCCTGGGGCTGGGCCCAGCCGGTCTGGGGCTGGGGCTGCGACCAGCCGCTTTGGGCGGGGGCATTGCGCGACACGCTGGGCACGGCGCCATAACCGCGCGCCGGGGCCTCGTCGCGGGTGCCGCCACCGAAGAGACCCGACAGGAAGGAGCCGCTGCCGCGGGTTTCGGGCTGACGCTGGGCGGCCAGCGCGTCCTCGGCCTGGCGCAGGCGCTGCTCGGCCTCCTTCAGGGCATGTTCCTGGGTGATCACGGTCTGCGCGAGGTAATAGAGCGCCCCGGGCTGGCGCGCCGCCAGATCCGAGATGAACCGCTCGGCCTCGGCATCGCGGCCGGGGAAGCGGCGCTCGACCTCGGCCAGCTTGTCGAACAGATTGCGGATGGCGCTCTTGTCGTTGGTGTCCATGTCACTCTCCTTGCGGCCGGGCCCCGGGGGGATACGGCCTTTGTGCACATCTATGCACGGCAGGCAGAGTTCAAAGGGGCGGCGCGGCACACATTTGCGAGACCCGCCCCCCCGGGGCCCAAAGGGGCAGAGCAAACGCGCCCCGCCCCCGAGGCCGTGCCTCAGAGCTTGGCGCGCAGGCCGCGCATCAGCCGGGTGACCAGGCCCGCGGGCTGGGTATCCGACAGGGTGACGGCCGGGACGGTGGCCAGCACGTCGCCGCCCGCATCATAGGTGATGGTGCCGACCTGGGTGCCCTTGGGCAGCGCGGCGGGCAGGCTGTCGTCCAGATGCAGCGTCGGATGCAGCGCCTGCACCGCGCTGGTGGGCACGGTCAGCGTCAGGTCCTGTGCCGGCCCCACCGGGATCACCGCCGGATCCATCCGGCCGTCGGTCAGCTGGCCCACGGTCTGGCCGGCGGTCGCAGCCTTGGCGTTGGTAAAGTAGTAATAGCCGTAATCCAGCAGGCTTTCGCTGGCATCCGTCCCCTTGGTCCAGTTCGGTGCGCCCATCTCGACCGCGATCAGGCGGCGGCCGTCGCGCAGGGCGGTGGCGGCAATGCAATGGCCCGCCGCATCGGTCAGGCCGGTCTTCAGCCCGTCCACCGTCGGATCCTTGAACAGCACCGGGTTCCAGCTGCGCTGCGTGATCCCGGCGAAGGTGTATTCCTTCGCGGCCGAGATCTGCAGCACCTGCGGATAATCCCGGATCAGCGCCTGCGACAGCTTTGCCACGTCCAGCGCGGTGGTGTGCAGATCCGGGTCCGGCAGGCCCGAGACGTTGGTGTAATGCGTGTCCTTCAGCCCCAGCCGCGCGGCCATGGCGTTCATCGCCATGACGAAATCGTCCTGCGATCCGCCGATCATCTCGGCCAGGGCGGTGGCGGCATCGTTGCCGGACTGGATGATCAGCCCGTGCAGCAGCTGGTCCACCGTCACCGTCGTGTTGGGCGTCAGGAACATGCGCGAGCCGCCGGCCTTCCAGGCCGCCGTGCTGACCGGCACCACCTGATCGGGGCGCAGCACGCCACGGGCCAGCGCATCATAGGTCAGGTAGGCGGTCATCAGCTTGGTCAGGCTGGCGGGCGCGCGCAGCTGACCAGGGTCCTTTTGGGCCAGCACGATGCCGCTGTCGGCATCGATCACCACGTAGCTGGCGACATCGGGCAAGAGCGGCGGCTGCGGCACGCCGGCGCTGGCGAAGGGGGTCTGCTGCGGCGCGGCCGCGACTGCGGCAGGCAGGGCGGCGGCGTCATCCGCCCGCACCTGAGTCTCCTGGCAGGCGCCCAGCAGAACAAGCCCGCCGATCAGGACGGGAACGGAAAGACGGTTCGAGGTACGTGGCATGGGAAGCTCGGGGCCCTTGCAGAAGGAACTGGACGCAAATCGCCACCGCGCGGTGGCGTGGCACAGCCATACGCGGGCGGCGCGGCGACGGGAAGCCACCGCGACACGCCTTTTCCCCTGCCGGGCGCAGTTATCCGCGCGTTTCCCCACGCGCCTGCGATGGGCGGTCAGAAACCGGCATGGACGTGGCGCATCATCCGCGTCCACAGCCCCGCGGGCTTGGCCGCCGCCAGCGTCACCGCCGGCACGCTGGCCAGCGCCGTGCCGTTCACCGCATAGGCGATGGTGCCAACCTCGGCGCCGACGGGCAGCGTATCGGGCAGGTCGGTTTTCAGCGTCAGCGTCGTGGTCACGCCATCGGCCACCGCCGTCGGGATGGTCATCGCCAGATCACTGGCCGCGCCCACGGGCACTGTCTCGGGGTCGAGGCGCGGATCGTCCAGCTGGCCCACCTGGGTGCCGGCCTTGGCCAGGGTCTTGGTGACGAACTGGCTGTAGCCATAGGCCAGAAGGCTTTCGCTGGCGGCGGTGCCGGCGGTCCAGCTGGGGCCGCCCATCTCGACCGTGATCAGGCGGCGGCCGTCGCGCAGGGCGGTGGCGGCAATGCAATGGCCCGCCGCATCGGTCAGCCCGGTCTTCAGCCCGTCCACCGTCGGATCCTTGAACAGCACCGGGTTCCAGCTGCGCTGCGTGATCTTGCCGTAGGTATATTCCTTCTGCGCCGAGATCGTCAGGAAAGCGGGGAAGTCCCGGATGATCGCCCGCGACAGCTTCGCCACATCAAGCGCGGTGGTGTAAAGCTGCGGATCCGGCAGCCCCGAGACATTGGCGTAATGGGTGCCGGTCAGCCCCAGCCGGGTGGCCTCGGCATTCATCTGGGCGACGAAAGACTCCTGGGTGCCACCGATCATCTCGGCCAGGGCGGTGGCAGCGTCGTTGCCGGAATCGATGATCAGCCCGTGCAGCAGCTGGTCCACCGTCACGACCGAGCTCGGCTCGATGAACATCCGCGAGCCGCCGGCCTTCCAGGCGGCGGTGCTGACCGGCACCGTCTGATCGGCGCTGAGGGTGCCGCGCGACATCGCCTGATAGGTCAGATAGGCGGTCATCAGCTTGGTCAGGCTGGCGGGAGCACGCGACAGGTTCGGTGCCTTCTGGGCCAGGATGTCTCCGGTCTGGGCATCCATAACGACATAGCTGGCGACATCGGGCAACAGCGGCGGCTGCGGCGCGCCGGGCATCGTCTGGGGCTGGTCTGCCGGGGTCGCGGCAGCCGGCGGCGTCGCTGCATCCTGTGCCAGCACCGGCAGCCCCGCGCCCAGAAGGTTCAGCCCGGCAAGAAGGGCGACGGCAGAGAGGCGGGAGGTCGAACTGAGCATCGGGATGTACATGGTCCTTGCAGGCTGGGGGGTGTCTTTCGGGGGGCCGCACGGGCGCCCCTTGCGCGCGGACACTAGGCGGCATGGCCCGGCATCGCAATGAAGCCGCCGGAGCGGAAGCGATCACGATCCCGGCAGAGACCGCCCCGGCCCCCGGCAGGCACCGGTGGCAAAGACGATCCGGGGGCCAGGCGGGGCAAGGCGATCCGGGGTCATGCCCCGGGGCCAGGCCAGCGCCCCGGTCCGGGCCATCCCCGCCCCCTTCCCCGCCCCGCATCTGCAGATCATGCCACCCCGGTGTGCGATTTCTTGCATATGGGTAAGGATTGCAGCCCTAACCCGCGCGCAGTATGCCTGTGCGGCCGATCGCCCCGGGCGAGTCCGGCCGACGATTTCCCAGGAGTGATGACGATGGACTGGACCCAAGTACTGGCGCGGCGCGCAGGGCGGATGAAAGCTTCCGAGATCCGCGAGCTGCTGAAACTGCTGGATCAGCCCGACATCATCTCGTTCGCGGGTGGCGTGCCGGACCCGGCGCTGTTCCCGACCGCGGATTTCGCCGCTGCCATGGCCGAAACCATGACCGGCGCCGAGGGCGCCAGCGCGCTGCAATATTCGGTGTCGGAAGGCTACAAGCCGCTGCGCGAATGGCTGGCCGGCCGGATGGCGCTGATCGGCGTGCCCTGCTCGGCCGACAACATCTTCATCACCTCGGGCTCGCAGCAGGCGCTGGATTACCTGGGCAAGCTGCTGCTGACCCCCGAGGACACCGCGCTGGTGACCTGGCCCACCTACCTGGGCGCGCTTGGCGCCTTCAACGCCTACGAGCCCCGCTATGCGCCGCTTGACCCGATGGCCAACACCAGCCCGGCCGAAATCGCGGCCGAGGCCAAGGCTGCCGGTGGCGCGGTGAAATTCGCCTACCTGTCCGCCGACTTTGCCAACCCCACCGGCGAGACCCTGCCCCTGTCGGGCCGCGAAGCCCTGCTGGACCTGGCAGAAGAGCTGGATATTGCGGTCATCGAAGATGGCGCCTACCAGCAGTTGCGTTTTGACGGCGAGCCGATCGAACCGATCATGGCCCGTGACATCGCCCGCCATGGCGGCGACATCGAGAAGACCCGCACGATCTACTGCGGCTCGTTCTCGAAGACGCTGGCACCGGGCCTGCGGGTGGGCTGGGTCTGCGCCGCCTCGCCGGTGATCGAACGGCTGGTGCTGCTGAAACAGGCCGCCGACCTGCATTCCCCGACCCTGAGCCAGATCGCCACCGAGCGCGTCGCCAGCCGCATCTTCGACGACCACGTCGCCAAGATCCGCAGCACCTACATGGGCCGCCGCGACCGGATGCTGGCCGCGCTGGACCGCGAGATGCCCGAGGGCGTCACCTACACCCGTCCCGAAGGCGGCATGTTCATCTGGGTGACGCTGCCCGAAGACATCGACGCGGCCGATCTGCTGGCCCGTGCCGTCTCCGAACAGCGCGTGGCCTTCGTGCCGGGCGGCGCCTTCTTCCCCGACGGCTCGGGGCGCAACACGCTGCGTCTCAGCTATTCCTGCGCCACCGACGAACAGATCGACGAGGGCATCGCCCGCATCGCCCGCCTGCTCGACTGATCCGTCAGATCAGCGCACTGCCCTGCCCCCGGATCGCCGCGCTGAGCGCATCGGTGATCCGGGCATCGGCGCCGGGCCGTGCCACAAGGGTGAATTCCGTCATGCCAAGGTCGGGCAGCAGCCCGGCCGGCACCTCTTGCAGGCCCGCGATGTTCAGGCCCCGTGGCTGCACGAAAACCCCCAGACCCGCCCGCGCCGCCGCCGACAGGCCGCTGAGCGAACTGCAGGTGCAACTGATGCGCCAGGGCAGACCGGCGCCGTCCAGCGCCTGCAGCGCCACCTTGCGCGTCAGGCTGGGTGGCGGGAAGGCGATCAGCGGCAGCGGCCGCATCCGCGCCACCGCCTGCGGATCACGCGCCAGCCAGACCAGCGGCACCTCGGCCACCAGCGTGCCGCGCCCGCCCCCCGCCTGGCGCTTGGCCAGCACCAGGTCGACCTCTCCCTGATCAAGCTGGGCGAACAGGTCTTCGGACAGCGCCACCGTCAGTTCCAGATCCACGCCCGGGTGGCCTTGGGTGAACCGTTCCAGGATCGAGGGCAGCACCCCCGTCACCAGATCCTCGGACAAGCCAAAGCGGATCCGGCCGCGCAACGCCTCGGTGCGAAAGCGCGCCTCGATCGCCGCCGACAGCGCCAGCATCCGCCGCGCCTCGGGCAGCAGCGCCTCGCCCTCGGGGGTCAGCGACAGCTGGTGGGTATCGCGCCGCAGCACCCGCCGCCCCAGGTGATCCTCGAGGCGCTGCAGGTGCTGGCTGACCGTCGACTGCCCCAGCCCCAGCCGCGCGGCCGCACGGCTGAAGCTGCCGCAGTCATGAATGGTGACGAAGCTGCGCAGCTGGGTCAGATCAAGCATGTCTCATCCTGTTTCTGGATAACTGTTATAGTTTGAATCCGTTTTCACGAAAAGCCTATGCAGGAACACCATCACCCGGGAGTCCCCCATGTCCGCCCTTCTTGCCCGCCTTCGCCTGGAACCCTTCACCCTTGCACTGCTGTGCACGGTGCTGTTGGCCTCGGTTCTGCCAGCCCACGGCAGCTTTGCCCATGTCTTTGGCATCGCCACCGATCTGGCCATCGCGCTGCTGTTCTTCCTGCACGGCGCCCGCCTGGCCAGCAGCACGGTCCGCGCCGGCCTGCTGCACTGGCGCCTGCAGCTGATGATCTTTGCCACGACCTTCGCCGTTTTTCCGCTGATCGGACTGGGGCTGGGCCACCTGCTGAACGGCGTGCTGCCGCCCGGGCTGATGGCGGGGATGATCTACCTGTGCCTGCTGCCCTCGACGGTGCAAAGCTCGATCGCCTTCACCTCGATCGCGCGCGGCAACGTACCGGCGGCGATCTGCGCCGCCTCGCTGTCGAACATCGCCGGCGTCGCGATGACACCGCTGCTGGTCGGGCTGGTGATGTCGGTCTCGGGGCATGCCGCCATCCAGCCCTCGGCGATCTGGACGATCCTGCTGCAGCTTTTCGTGCCCTTCGTGCTGGGCCAGATCCTGCAGCCCTGGATCGGCAACTGGGTGCGTGCCCGCAAGAAACTGCTGATGCCCGTGGATCGGGGCTCGATCCTGATGGTGGTCTATTCCGCCTTCAGCGCCGCGGTGATCGGCGGCATCTGGCACGACTTCTCGCTGGCCGACATCGCCGTGGTTCTGGTCCTCGACGCGGTGGTGCTGGCCTGCATCCTGGTGCTGACCACCCGCGCCAGCCGCGCCCTGGGCTTTGACACCGAAGACGAGGTCGCCATCGTCTTCTGCGGTTCGAAGAAAAGCCTGGCCAGCGGCGTGCCGATGGCCAACGCGATCTTCCCGGCCACCGCAGTCGGCGCCATCGTCCTGCCGATCATGCTGTTTCACCAGATGCAGCTGATCGTCTGTTCGGTGCTGGCACAGCGCTACAGCCAGCGCAGACAGGCCGAAACTGCCTGAGGCCCGGGCATGAGGCATCACACATCCGCGTGATCGCCACCTGGCCCGGGCATCGTCAGCCTACAGCAAGCCGGGCCCGCTTGAAGGGTCCGGTCCCTGCGCCCGAAGTTTGCGCGTCTGCTGCCCCCTGCCGCGACCTTCCGCCCATCCCAGAGCGGCGATCCCGGCAGGACCGCACAGCACGGTAGCGGTCCGCTGCAGGCCCGTATACCACTAAGCCTGATCGAGAGCCGACCCTCCGGCTCCGACCTTTCATTCGATTTGAAGCACATAGGAAAGTAGCCTCCATGGATTTCATAAACGCCGCCCTCCTCGGAATCATCGAGGGGATCACGGAATTTCTGCCCATTTCCTCGACCGGGCACCTGATCATCGCGGAACACTGGCTGGGTGAACGCTCGGAACTCTTCAACGTCGTCATCCAGGCCGGCGCCATCCTGGCCGTCACGCTGATCTACTGGAAGCGCATCGTCAGCCTGCTGACCGGCTGGTCCGACCCCGAGGCCCGCGATTACCTGCAAAAGATCATCGTCGCCTTCGTCATCACCTGCGTGCTGGGCCTGATCGTCAAGAAGATGGGCTTCGAACTGCCGACCGAGATCCACCCGGTCGCCTGGGCCCTGGTCATTGGTGGCATCTGGATGCTGATCGCCGAGAGCATCGCCGGCCGCCTCTCTGACCGCACGAAGATCACCTGGACCGTCGCCATCGCGGTGGGCATCGCGCAGATCGTGGCAGGCGTCTTCCCCGGCACCTCGCGGTCGGCCACGACGATCTTCGTCGCCATGCTGCTGGGCACCTCGAACCGCCCCGCCGCGACCGAATTCGCCTTCCTCGTCGGCATCCCCACCATGTACGCCGCCTCGGGCTTCGAACTGCTGTCGCAGATCAAGGACGGCGGCATCGTGCACGAAGACTGGACGGCGCTGATCATCGCCGTGGTCTTCTCGACCATCACCGCCTTCATCGCGGTGAAATGGCTGCTGGGCTTCATCCAGACGCACCGCTTCACCTCCTTCGCGATCTACCGACTGATCTTCGGCGGCCTGCTGCTGGCCCTGGCCGGCGCCGGCATCGTCTCCTGATCCTGCCCGGGGGCGCGCGCCCTGCGCCCCCGGTTCCCCGTCATCTGACCACAAATACTCCGGGGGAGTCGGCCAAGGGCCGACGGGGGCAGCGCCCCCTTCCCGATGTTCTGCCTTGCAGCATAACACCCTAAGGTTGCACAATGATCCCACCGCACGCCCCGGAGGAGATCATGGCGATCACGGCTCTCATAACTGCATCCTGCACAGGCTTCGGCACAGGCCTTCTGTGGTACGGGCATTTCCGCCGCCAGTGGCGCCACGCCTCGGGCGTGCCCTGCAACCGCCAGGGACATCCGCGCAACGCCCAGGACACGCTGCCGCATTTCCTGTCCTATATCTCGGCGCTGCTGACGGCCGTTGTGCTGCAGCAGTTGATCGCCCTGACCCCGATCGACGGGCCCTGGCAGGGCGGCCTGACCGGGCTGCTGATGGGGCTGCTGCTGGTCACCCCCTGGATGGCCATGAACTACAGCCATGCCATGCGGCCCTGGCGGCTGACGCTGATCGACGGGGGCTATGCGGTGCTGGGTCCGGGCGTCATCGGCTTCGTGCTGGAACTGTTCTGATCCGCAGACATGCCAAGAACGGAGGGTCGGCCCTACCCGTTACCCTCCGCCACCCCGATGCTCCCACAGCACCAAACGTGATATCTTGAAAGGAACGGGCCTTCTGGGCCGTCTGTTCTTCTGATACCCGGTTTTCGCCTCTCCGGCAAATCTCCTTTAGCTACAATTCAAGGCAGTTGCGCCGCACCCCGGCGGCGCTGTCCTTTGGTCGCAAGCCCCCCTTCGCGATTTCGATTGACCCTGCGGGACAAAATCTCTTCTTAGCGCCGCAACCCGGATCGCCAGAGGGAGAGAAAGATCAATCAGACCGCGTTCGTAGCATCGGCTGCCGGACAGGGGTCGAAATGAAATGACAAAGGGGAAGCCTGCACGTCAGGCTCAGGACATGCGGCCAAGGCCGCTCACAGACGGGACCCGAACGCCGCCCCGAGGGGCAGAGCCACAACACCGGGACCGTCGCTTCTAGGGGAGTCACTTCAATGACGAAAGAGACAATCGTCGTTGCCTACGAGAGCAGCGACGACAGCAAAGGCGTACTCGCTTACGCCATCGACCGTGCCAGCAAGGCTGGCGCGGCCCTTCATATCGTGCACGTTCTGGAATGGTCGCCCTATTCCTTCCTGACGCCGCAGGAGATCGAGGAACGCCATTCCCGCCGCAAGCAGGAACTGGCGCGCGCCCAGCAGGCGATCCTGGACCCGGCCCTGGCGCAATGCGCCGCCGCCGGCGTCGAGGCCACCGCCGAAATCCGCTATGGCCAGGTGGTCGAGCTGATCCTCGAGGCCGCCAAAGCCAAATCCGCCGCGATGATCTGCGTCGGGCGATCGGGCAGCAATTCCATGGCCAGCCGGGTGTTCGGCTCGGTTCCGCTGGGGCTGGCGCAGGTCGCCCCCGTTCCCACCGTGATCGTTCCCTGAACGCAGAGGCCTTTGACATGAAGAAATTTACCCAGATCGCCGCGCTTGCGGTGCTGTTCTCCGGTCTGGCCGGCGCCGCCTCGGCGGCCGGTTTCGACGAGACCGTCAACGACATTTTCGCCCGCTACACCGGCTGGTACGTGTCCTTCATCTTCGCCAGCCTGCCCGGCACCAACTTCAGCTGGATCGCGCTGTGGCTGGTGGTGGCGGCCGTCGTCTTCACCATCTACTTCGCCGGCATCCAGTTCCGCGGCTTCAAGCATTCCATCTCGCTGGTGAAAGGCGACTATTCCGATCCCAGCGACGCGGGCGAGGTCAGCCACTTCCAGGCGCTGGCCACGGCGCTGTCGGGCACCGTGGGGCTGGGCAACATCGCGGGCGTCGCGGTTGCCGTGGGCATCGGCGGCCCCGGCGCCACCTTCTGGATGATCCTGGCGGGTCTTCTGGGGATGGCCACCAAGTTCACCGAATGCACCCTGGGCGTGAAATACCGCAATGAATATGCCGACGGCTCGGTTTCGGGCGGGGCGATGTACTACATCACCAAGGGCTTCAAGGAACGCGGCATCCCCGGTGGCGCGGTGCTGGCGGTGCTGTTCTGCATCTTCACCATCCTCAGCTCGTTCGGCGGCGGCAACATGTTCCAGGCCAACCAGGCCCATGCCCAGCTGGCCACCGTCTTTGGCGACTATCCCGGCTGGATCACCGGCGTCGTGCTGGCGGTGCTGACCTTCCTGGTCATCGTCGGCGGCATCAAGTCGATCGCCCAGGTGACCGAGAAGATCGTGCCCTTCATGGGCATCTTCTACGTCGGCGTGTCGCTGATCATCATCGCGATGAACTACGACATGATCGGCTATGCCTTCACCCGCATCTTCGAGGGCGCCTTCACCGGCCTCGGCATCGCCGGCGGCTTTACCGGCGCGCTGATCCAGGGCTTCCGCCGGGCGGCCTTCTCGAACGAGGCGGGCGTCGGTTCGGCCGCCATCGCGCACTCGGCCGTGAAGACCAAGGAGCCGGTGACCGAGGGCTACGTCGCCCTGCTGGAACCCTTCATCGACACCGTGGTCATCTGCACCATGACCGCGCTGGTCATCGTGATCACCGGCCTGCTGCAGGTGGATCCGACCTCGGGCCTTTATGTCTGGAACGCCGAAGCCGGCCGCATCGCCACCGAAGGCAACGTGTCGGGCGTGGCGCTGACCTCGGCCGCCTTCGCTTCGGCCTTCAGCTGGTTCCCCTACCTGCTGACCATCGCGGTGGTGCTGTTCGCCTTCTCGACCATGATCTCCTGGAGCTACTACGGCCTGAAAGCCTGGACCTACCTGTTCGGCCAGACCAAGGTTTCGGAAACCGTGTTCAAGGTGATCTTCTGCCTGTTCATCGTCATCGGCGCGGCGGCGAACCTTGGGCCCGTCATCGACTTCTCGGATGCGATGCTGTTCTCGATGGCGGTGATCAACGTGGTGGCGCTGTACCTGCTGATGCCGATCGTCAAGGGAGAGCTGAGCTATTACATCGCGCGGTTGCGCTCGGGCGAGATCCGCAAGTTCCGCTGACCGTCAGGCGGTCGAAAGAAAGGGCCCCGGATCGCAGGATCCGGGGCCTTTTTCATTTCAGGGTCGGGACCGGAGCAACACCCTTCATATTGTGCATGAAAATCCCGAAAACACCACAGGATGTATGCCTCCGCGCCTATGGGCCTAGTTCGAGATGCCCTTGCCGATGAAGGTCTTGCCCTGTTTCTGCTTCAGCTGGTCCAGCCTCGAGGGCACCTTGGGCGGCGTGCCGTAATGGGGCTTTGGCTGCTGATAGACGCCACGGGCAACCTCGTCCTTCGTCTTCTGGCGCAGGCGCTTGAGGGTCTCGGCATCGTCCTTCTGGGCCTCGCTGGCGGCCTGGGCGCGGGCAGCCGCGTCATCGGTGCTGCGCTTCAGGACCCCCTGAGACGTCACCTCGGCCCCCGCCGCCAGGGGCGCCAGGATCAGCAGGGCGGCAAGAAGGGGGCGCAGCGGTTTCATGCCCTTCATGTCATCCGCCGCACGGCCGTTTTCAAGCCCCGCGCAAGCAAAAGGCCCCCTCCGGTCAGAGGGGGCCTGAAGATCACCTGCGGGACAGCCCGACAGGATCAGTAGCGGTAGTGTTCCGGCTTGAACGGGCCGTCGACGGTGACGCCGATATAGGCGGCCTGCTCCGGGGTCAGCTTGGTCAGCTTGGCGCCGACCTTGGCCAGGTGCAGGGCGGCGACCTTTTCGTCCAGGTGCTTGGGCAGGACGTAGACGTCGTTCTTGTATTCGTCGCCCTTGGTCCACAGCTCGATCTGGGCCAGCGTCTGGTTGGTGAAGGATGCCGACATCACGAAGGACGGATGGCCGGTGGCATTGCCCAGGTTCAGAAGGCGACCTTCGGACAGCAGGATGATCTTGTTGCCCGAGGGCATCTCGATCATGTCCACCTGGTCCTTGATGTTGGTCCACTTGTGGTTCTTCAGGCTGGCCACCTGGATCTCGTTGTCGAAGTGGCCGATGTTGCCGACGATGGCCATGTTCTTCATCTCGCGCATATGCTCGATGCGGATGATGTCCTTGTTGCCGGTCGTCGTGATGAAGATGTCGGCCGAGGCGACGACATCTTCCAGCAGCACCACCTCAAAGCCGTCCATGGCGGCCTGCAGGGCGCAGATCGGATCGGCTTCGGTGACTTTCACGCGCGCGCCCGCGCCCGCCAGCGATGCGGCCGAGCCCTTGCCCACGTCACCATAGCCGCAGACCACGGCGACCTTGCCGGCCATCATCACGTCGGTGGCGCGGCGGATGCCGTCGACCAGCGATTCCTTGCAGCCGTACTTGTTGTCGAACTTCGACTTGGTGACGCTGTCGTTGACGTTGATCGCCGGGAAGGGCAGCTGGCCGTTCTTCGACAGCTCGTACAGGCGGTGCACGCCGGTGGTGGTTTCCTCGGACACGCCCTTGATCTGGTTGCGCACCTTGGTGAACCAGCCCGGGGACTGTTGCATGCGCTTGGCGATCTGCGCCTTGATCACGGCCTCTTCTTCCGAGGCAGGCACGGGGATGATGTCTTCGCCGGCTTCGGCGCGGGCGCCCAGCAGCACGTAAAGCGTCGCGTCACCGCCATCGTCCAGGATCATGTTCGGGCCGTCCTCGAACTGGAAGGACCGGTCCAGGTAATCCCAGTGTTCTTCCAGGCTCTGGCCCTTGATGGCGAAGACCGGGGTGCCACCGGCGGCGATCGCGGCCGCGGCATGGTCCTGGGTCGAGAAGATGTTGCACGAGGCCCAGCGGACATCGGCGCCAAGCGCCACCAGCGTCTCGATCAGGCAGGCGGTCTGGATGGTCATGTGGAGCGAGCCGACGATGCGCGCGCCCTTCAGCGGCTTCGTCTGGCCGAACTCGGCACGGCAGGCCATCAGGCCCGGCATCTCGATCTCGGCCATGTCCAGTTCCTTGCGGCCGTATGCGGCCAGGGAAATGTCCTTGACGATGTAATCTTGGGTCATCCGTCACTCCACGGGGCAATTTCACGATTGGGCAAAGGCGTAGCACCGGCGCCCAAGGGGCACAACAAAGGCCGCCGCCTTTCCCTGCCTGCATAGGGGGGCAATTGTTAAAAAACCGCCGCTGCAAGGCTGCATCACACGGTTGCCTGCGCCCGCGGCCCCTCCTAACCATGTGGCAAAGGAGCCCCCGATGACACAACCCCGCGCCTGGCAGAGGATGCTTTCGGGCCGCAGGCTGGACCTGCTGGACCCGACCCCCGTCGATATCGAGATCGAGGACATCGCCCATGGCCTGGCCTTCGTGGCCCGCTGGAACGGCCAGACCCGGGGCGATTTCGCCTATTCCGTGGCCGAGCATTCGCTGCTGGTCGAAACCCTCTTTGCCCGGGCCTGCCCGCAGGCCACCCCGGCGGACCGGCTGACCGCGCTGCTGCATGATGCGCCCGAATATGTCATCGGCGACATGATCAGCCCGGTGAAAGCGGCCGTCGGGCCCGATTACGCGACGCTGGACGCGCGGCTGACGGCGGCGGTGCACATCCGCTTCGGCCTGCCCGCCGTCACCCCCAAGGGTCTGAAGGCGCGCATCAAGAAGGCCGACCGGATCAGCGCCTGGATGGAGGCCACCGCCATCGCGGGCTTTTCCGAGGCCGAGGCCAACCGCCTGTTCGGCCGCCCCGATCCCGCCCTGACCGAGGGGCTGTCGATCACCCTGCGCCCGCCGCTGGAGGTGCGCCGCGCCTTCACCGACCGCCACGCCGCGCTGCTGGCCCTGACATGAGGCTGCATGTCCGCCGGGCAGGGACCCTCGACACCCGCGCCATGGCGGCCCTGCTGGCAACCGTGGCCGGGCCCGGCCCCGACGCTGCCGCGCGGCTTTCCGCGCTGATGGCGCATCCCGGCGTGCTGCTGCACCTGGCCGAGGACCCGGCCGGCACGCTGCTGGGTTTCCAATGGCTGGAACCCCGGCCCGGGCCGGATGGCGCCACCGGCGGGATCGCCACCGTCGTCGATCCCGCCCAGACCGGACCGGCCGTCGGCTCGGCCCTGTTCCAGGCCACCCTCGGGGCGGCGCGCGATGCGGGATACCTGCGCATCATCGCCGAGATCCGCGCCGACAACCACGGCGGCCGGGTCTATTACCAAAGCCGCGGCTTCGAGGCGGCTGGGCCGGCACCCGCCGGGTCCCGGCCCGAAATCCGCCCGGCGGACAGGCTGCTGATGCGCTACGACCTTTAGGTCAGTTGCGGTATATGGTACATTACGCATAGCCTCGGGCACTCACTGACGACATCGGAGGATCCCTCATGGAGGATCTGACCCGCATCCCCAGCGACGCCCGCGTCGATTCCACCCTGTCAAAGGGCCTGCTGATCCTAGAGGCGCTGACACAGCGCTCGGGGCCGATGGGCGTGACCGAGCTGTCGCGCGAACTGGGCCTGTCGAAATCCAATGCCTTCCGGCTGCTGCAGACGCTGCGCACCATGGGCTATGTCCGCCATCGTGCCGACAAGCAATACGAGGCGACGCTGAAGACCTGGCGCACCGGCCGCCGCGTGGTCGAGGGGCTGAACCTGCGCGCCCTGGCCGCCCCCGCGATGCAGATGCTGTCGCGCGAAACCGGCGAGGCCGTGACCCTGGCCGTGGCCGAGGGCCTGTCGGTCACCTTCGTCGACAAGATCGAAAGCCGCCAGCCGATCCGCACCTGGACCCCCGTCGGCGGCGAGGCCCCGATCCATGCCGTTTCGACCGGCAAGGCCATCCTGGCGGCCGACTGGCCCGCCGGGCGGGCGCTGCTGGATGGCCACCTGATCCGATATACGGAACACACCTTCACTGATCTCGAGGCCCTCGGCCGCGAGCTGGAAGCCTGCCGGATGCGCGGCTTTGCCAAGGATGTGGGGGAATTCCGCGCCCGGGTGCATGGCTATGCGGCGCCGATCTTCCTGCCCCAGGGCGAGGTCGCCGGCGCCATCGGCATCTCGATGCCGGACCTGAACCTGCCCGCCGATCCCGACGGGCATTTCGGCGCCCTGGTGCGCCGCGCCGCCCGCGAGGTGACGGCGGTGCTGTCGGCGGCCTGATCCCTAGCGCGGGGCGGCGGTTTCGACCGGGCCGCCCTGCGCCTGCCAGTCACTGAAGCCCAGCTTCAGGTGGGCCGCGTCAAAGCCCATCTCCTGCAGGGTGCGCACCGCCAGCGCGGATCGCCACCCCGAGGCGCAGTGAAAGACATAGCTCTTGCCGGGCTGGCCGAAGACCTCTCGGTAATAGGGGCTGTCGGGATCGACCCAAAATTCCAGCATCCCCCGCGGCGCATGGACCGATCCGGGGATGAAGCCGGTCTTCTGGCGTTCGCGGATGTCGCGGATGTCGACGATCACCAGATCAGGATCGCCCAGCCGGGCGATCAGCGCGGCGGTCTCGACCTCGGGGATCAGGGCGCGGGCCTCGGCGACCATCTGGGCTGCGGTCTTCTTCATCTCTCCCCCCTTGCATCCGTGGCTGCGGTGTCAGCCTAGCGCATCGCGCGGCCGACCGGGCATCGAAAACATCGCCTGCAAGAGCGCGGTGGCAAAACCGCAGCCCCCCGTCTGGTGTCATGAAAACGCCGGGCCCCCGAAGGGACCCGGCGATCGGTTCGGCCCGCGATCACGCCCCCGAAGGGGCGGATCGGCAGATCACTTGCCAGCCAGCAGCGCCGCGTTGCCACCGGCGGCGGTGGTGTCGACGCAGAGGTGGCGTTCATGCACCGCATGGCCACGGTCGGGCAGGGCGGTGATCAGCGGCAGGATCGGCCCCTGACGGGTTGCCAGCGCCCGGGTGAAGGCGCGCGCGCTGTCGGCATCCCCCCACCAGATCGCCGCCGAAAGGCCCGTCAGCTGCGCGAGCTGCGCCGGTTCCACCCGGCCACCGGCCGCCACCGCACAGCCGCCCAGGGCGCGCACTGCGGCCAGCTGGGCCTCTTCCGCCGCAAGGCCCGGGCCCATGCACAGGATCGGGTCGCGCGCGGTCAGGGTCAGGCGGTTCAGCTCTCCGGTCGGGCCGGGCATCATCTTGTCCTCGACCACGGCGCCACCGGGAACGGCCGCCAGGCGGGCGGGCAGGGCATCAGCGGCACCGGCCCAGGGCTCGGCCAGCTCGGCCGGGGTTTCGGGGGCACGGAAGCGATCCAGATAGTTCGGCCCACCGGCCTTCGGACCCGTCCCCGACAGCCCCTCGCCGCCGAAGGGCTGCGAGCCGACGATGGCGCCGATCTGGTTGCGGTTCACATAAAGGTTGCCCGCATGGACGGCCTCGGTGATTTCCTGGACGCGGTTGTCGATCCGGGTGTGCAGGCCGAAGGTCAGACCATAACCGGTGGCGTTGATCGCCGCGACGACCTTGCCGATATCGGCCGCCCTGTAGGTGGCGACATGCAGGACCGGCCCGAAGATTTCACGTTCCAGATCCTCGATCCCCGACACTTTCAGCAGGGTCGGCGCCACGAAGGTGCCCTGTGCGGGGGCCTCCAGCTGGTGCAGCACGTCGGCTTTCTTGGCCTGAAGATAGGCCTGGATGCCCTGCTGCGCCTCGGCGTCGATCACCGGGCCCACATCGGTCGTCAGATCCCAGGGGTTGCCCAGGGTCAGCTCGTCCATGGCGCCCTTGATCATGGTGATCAGATGCGGCGCGATGTCTTCCTGCACATAGAGGCAGCGCAGCGCCGAACACCGCTGGCCCGCGCTCTGGAAGGCCGAGGCGACGATGTCACGGACGGCCTGTTCGGGCAGGGCGGTGGAATCGACCACCATGGCGTTCAGGCCACCGGTTTCCGCGATCAGCGGCGCACCGGGGTCCATGGTTTCGGCCATGGCACGGCGAATGATCTGCGCCGTCTCGGTCGAGCCGGTAAAGGCCACGCCCGCGATCCGCGCGTCCGAAGTCAGCTTGGCGCCGACCCGGCCATCGCCCGGCAGCAGTTGCAGCGCCTCGGCCGGCACGCCGGCCTGATGCAGCAGACGCACGGCCATGGCGGCGACCAGGCAGGTCTGTTCCGCCGGTTTCGCCAGCACGCCGTTGCCGGCGGCAAGGGCGGCCGCGATCTGGCCGGTAAAGATCGCCAGCGGGAAGTTCCACGGGCTGATGCAGGTAAAGACACCCCGGGCACGATCCGCCCGGCGCGCGCCTTCGGCGGCGTAATAGCGCAGGAAATCGACGGCCTCGCGCAGTTCACCCACGGCATCGGGCAGCGATTTGCCCGCTTCCTTGGCCAGCACGGCAAAGAAGGCGCCATAGTTTTCCTCGTAGAGGTCGGCGGCGCGGAGCAGCACGGCGGCGCGGTCCTCGGGGGTGGCAGCCCAGGGGGTGGCGGCGGCAATAGCGGCCTCGACGCAGGCGTCGGTGGCATCGCGCACATGGCCCACGACCATCGCGGTCGCGGGGTTCACCACCGGACGCAGCGTGCCCTCGGGGGTGCCGGCGACCAGCGCAGCCGCCTCGGGGATCTCGACCGCGCGGGCCGCGTCGATGGCGGCCAGAACCGTTTCATCGGTCAGGTCGAAGCCACGCGAATTCAGCCGGCCCTCGCCAAAGATCGCATCGGGTTTCACCAGACCAGCCGGGGCCTTGGCCCGGGTCAGCGCCTCGAACGGATCGGCGGCGATGGTTTCGGGGGCGACGGCCTCGTCCACGATCTGGTTCACGAAGGAGGAGTTGGCGCCGTTTTCCAGCAGGCGGCGCACCAGATAGGCCAGCAGGTCGCGGTGGGCACCCACCGGCGCATAGATCCGGCAACGGCCCTTGGTTTCCTTCAGCACGATGTCGTGCAGACGCTCGCCCATGCCATGCAGGCGCTGGAATTCGAACGAAATCCCGCCCACCATTTCCAGGATCGCGGCAACGGTATGGGCATTGTGCGTCGCGAATTGCGGATAGATCCGGTCGGCATAGCCGATCAGCCGCTTGGCATTCGAGATATAGCTGACATCGGTCGCGGTCTTCGAGGTGAACAGCGTGAAGCCCGGCAGGCCCTCGACCTGCGCATGTTTCATCTCGGTGTCCCAGTAGGCGCCCTTGACCAGACGCACCATGATGCGGCGGTCCAGCTCGGTGGCCAGATTATACAGCCAGTCGATGACAAAGCTGGCGCGCTTGCCATAGGCCTGCACCACCACGCCGAACCCGTTCCAGCCGGCCAGGCGTTCGTCGCGCAGCACCGCCTCGATCACCTTCAGCGACAGCACCAGGCGGTCCTGCTCCTCGGCGTCGATGTTCAGCCCCATGCCGGCAGCCTTGGCCTTCAGCGACAGATCCAGCACCACGGGCACCAGTTCGCGCAGCACGCGCGCCTCGTCCGAAACCTCGTAGCGCGGGTGCAGCGCCGACAGCTTGATCGAGATCCCGGGGTTCGCCTCGACCGAGCCCTTGTCGCAGGCCTTGGCAATGGCCTCGATGGCGTCGGAATAGTCCTTGGCATAGCGATCGGCATCGGCGCCGGTCATCGCCGCCTCGCCCAGCATGTCATAGCTGTAGGTAAAGCCGATGGCCTCGCGGGTCCGGGCCCGGTCCAGCGCCTTGACGATGGTCTCGCCCAGCACGAACTGGCGGCCCATCTCCTTCATGGCGCGCCCCACGGCCGAGCGGATCACCGGCTCGCCCAGGCGGCGAACGGCGCCGCGCAGGGTGGCGGCCATGCCGGGACGTTCATCCTCCAGCACCTTGCCGGTCAGCATCAGGGCCCAGGTCGAGGCATTGACCAGCGGAGACGACGCCTTGCCGACATGCGCCGACCAGTCCGAAGGGGCGATCTTGTCCTCGATCAGCGCGTCGATGGTCAGCTTGTCGGGCACCCGCAGCATGGCCTCGGCCAGGCACATCAGCGCCACGCCCTCGCGGGTCGACAGGCCATATTCGCCCAGGAAATGCTCCATCAGGGTGGGCTTCTGGCTCGAGCGGATCTTGCGCACGTAATCGGCGGCACGATGCGACATCATCTGGCGGGCGGCGGGGCTCAGCGCGGCCTGCGCCACCAGGCGCTCCAGAACACTGGTCTCATCTGCGTATTTGGCGGGGCCCTGCAGGGCATCAAACTTCGGCTCGATCATCGCAACACCTCCGGGGATCTGCGGCGGTTCTACAGAAATTCAGTTGGCCCTTTCGCCCAAAGACAGGCAAAATTGGCGGCAGTTGAACTTATTTTCGAAGGTCTCACAGGCGATGAGCACAGATGAACTGGACCTGACAGACCGCAGGATTCTGGCCGAACTGATCGACAACGCCCGCATGCCGGTGGCGGAACTGGCCCGCAAGGTCGGCCTGTCGAAAACCCCGGTCGCCGCCCGCGTCCGCAGCCTGGAAGAGCGCGGCTACATCACCGGCTACCGCGCGATCCTGTCACCGATCCGGCTCGGCCTGAGCCACGTAACCTTCGTCGAGGTACGCATGACGGATACCCGCCAAAAGGCGCTTTCGGATTTCAACGCCGCGGTGAAACGCATCCCCGAAGTAGAGGAATGCTACATGATCGCGGGCGGATTCGACTACCTCCTGAAGGTCCGGACCCGCAACATCACGGAATACCGCCAGGTGATGGGCGAAAAGATCTCGGCCCTGCCGCATGTCAGCGCCACCTCGACCTTCGTGGCCATGGAAGCCGTGCTGGAAAATTCCGCCCCTCAACTCTGACCCAAACCGGATTTCGCCCCTTTCGGGGCAAAGCCTCCGGCGGGAGTATTTTGGGCCAGATGAAAGAACCACGCGCGCCCTGCAGCCACCCTGGTCTTCATTTTCTTGTTCCAAATACCTCGGGGGAGGCAGCCGCAGGCAGACGGGGGCAGAGCCCCCTTTTCTCTCGATTAGTGCGCATAATGAACAAATATCGCATAACGATCAAAATGGCTGGACGACTCCGGCGACCCGGGCGTATCCCCTGTCGCAACGGAAGGAGGCTCCACATGGACAAGACCGTTTCCGGCCTGGCAGAGGCCGTATCTGGGATCGGCGATGGCGCCACGGTGATGATTGGCGGGTTCGGCGGCGCCGGCAACCCGGTCGAGCTGATCCACGCGCTGATCGATGCCGGCCCGAAGAACCTGACCGTCATCAACAACAACGCCGGCAATGGCCAGATCGGTATCGCCGCCCTGATTGATGCGGGTCTGGTGAAGAAGATGATCTGCTCGTTCCCGAAAAGCTCGGATCCGCGGGCCTTCACGGATCGCTACCTGGCAGGCCAGATCGAGTTGGAGCTGGTGCCCCAGGGCACCCTGGCCGAGCGCATCCGGGCCGGAGGCGCAGGCATCCCGGCGTTCTACACGCCGACCTCCTACGGAACTGAACTGGCGATCGGGAAACCGATCGGGGAATTTGACGGCCGGCCTTATGTGCAGGAGCGCTGGCTGAAGGCGGATTTCGCCCTGATCAAGGCCGAGGTCGCCGATACCATGGGCAACCTGACCTACCGGATGGCGGCGCGGAATTTCTCTCCGCTGATGGCGACGGCAGCGGCTGTGACCATCGTGCAGGCCTCGAAAGTGGTGGTGCCCGGCGGCATCGACCCCGAGCAGGTCATCACCCCCGGCATCTTCGTCAACCGCATTGTCGAAGTCGCCGATCCGAAACAGGAAGAAGAGCTTATCCGCGCAGGGGCCAGCTATGCTTGATCTGAAACTGACGAACGCCCAGATCGCCTGGCGCGCCGCCCAGGATATCGCCGACGGCGCCTATGTGAACCTCGGGATCGGCTTTCCGGAAATGGTGGCACAATACACCGTCGAAGGCCGCACCCCGATCTTTCACACCGAGAACGGCATCCTGAACTTTGGCCCCGCGCCCGCGCCGGGGACCGAGGACTGGGACATGATCAACGCCGGCAAGAAGGCGGTGACGCTGAAGCCGGGCGCATCTTTCTTCCACCATGCCGACAGCTTTGCCATGGTTCGCGGCGGGCATCTGGACGTGGCCATCCTGGGCGCCCTGCAGGTCGCGCAGAACGGTGATCTGGCGAACTGGCGGGTCGGCAACAAGGGCGTACCGGCCGTCGGCGGGGCGATGGACCTGGTGCACGGCGCCAAGCGTGTCGCCGTGCTGACCGAACATGTGACCAAGAAGGGCGAGCCGAAGCTGGTCGAGGCCTGCAGCTTTCCGCTGACCGGCGTGGCCTGCGTGACCCGGATCTATACCTCCCTTGCGGTGGTCGATATCGAGGACGGCCATTTCGTGTTGCGTGAGAAACTGGCCGGGATCTCGATGGATGAGCTGCAGTCCGTCACTGGTGCGCCCCTGCACACCGATGGCGAGGTGGCCGAGTTGATCGTCCCCGCACTCTGATCTGACAGGGTGCGTCCGGGCGCCCCCACGGGGGAGCCGCCCGGACGCCGCCCGGCTTGCGCCGGGCCGGCCCCGCGGCACGCGCGGGTCCAGATTTCCAACCGGTTCAGCCGAGGAACACCTTCATGACCGAAGTCTATATCTGCGACTATATCCGCACCCCCATCGGCCGTTTCGGCGGCACGCTGGCCACGGTGCGCGCCGACGACCTGGGCGCCATCCCCCTGAAGGCACTTATGGAGCGCAATCCGAATGTCGACTGGGAAGCCGTTGACGACGTCATCTACGGCTGCGCCAACCAGGCCGGCGAGGACAACCGCAACGTGGCGCGCATGTCGGCCCTGCTGGCGGGCCTGCCCGTCTCTGTCACCGGGACCACGATGAACCGCCTTTGCGGATCCGGCATGGATGCGATCATCGCTGCGGCCCGCGCGATCAAGGCGGGCGAGGCCGATCTGATGATCGCCGGCGGCGTCGAATCGATGTCGCGTGCCCCCTTCGTCATGCCAAAGGCGGAAAGCGCCTATTCGCGCTCGAACGCCATCTACGACACCACCATTGGCTGGCGCTTCGTCAACCCGCTGATGAAGAAGCAATATGGCGTCGATTCCATGCCCGAAACCGGCGAGAACGTCGCCGAGGACTTCAACATCTCGCGCGATGACCAGGACCTGTTCGCCCTGCGCAGCCAGGAAAAGGCCGCCGCCGCCATCGCCTCGGGCCGGCTGGCGAAGGAGATCGTGCCGGTGGCCATCAAGCGCCGCAAGCAGGATGACCTGATCTTCGACACCGACGAACATCCCCGGGCCTCGACCCTGGAGAAGCTGGCGAAGCTGCCGACGCCGTTCCGCGAAGGCGGCAGCGTAACGGCTGGCAACGCATCCGGCGTGAACGACGGGGCGGCGGCGCTGATCCTGGCCTCGGCGGAAGCCGCACGGAAATACGGCCTGACCCCGATCGCCCGGGTGCTGGGCGGGGCCACCGCGGGCGTGCCGCCGCGGATCATGGGCTTCGGCCCTGCGCCTGCTTCCAAGAAGCTGATGGCGCGGCTGGGGCTGGGCCCGGACGATTTCGCCGTGATCGAACTGAACGAGGCCTTTGCGAGCCAGGGCCTGGCGACGTTGCGCGATCTCGGGATTGCCGATGACGATGCGCGCGTGAATCCCAATGGCGGCGCCATCGCCTTGGGCCATCCGCTGGGCATGTCGGGCGCCCGCATCACCGGCACTGCCGCGCTGGAGCTGAAGGCGGGCGAGAAATCCCTGTCGACCATGTGCATTGGCGTCGGGCAGGGCATTGCCGTGGCCCTTGAGGGCATCTGAAGCGATCGCAAAGCCGCACCGAAGGGCGCCCCCGATGGGCGCCCTTTTGCTTTCATCTTTCCTTAAATATGCATTCGCAACCGTCGTCCCAGGCGGCCGGCCGGGGCAGGGGGCTCTGCCCCCGCGCCTGTCGGCGCTCCCCCGGAGTATTTATGGCCAGATGACGGGAAACCTGTCGCGCAAGGGCGGGGACGTGCCGCTTCGGGGCTTTCCCGGGACGCAAGGCTATGCTTTGTCGAGGTCAAATCACTTCCGGAGGTCTGCCCCCATGAAAACCCGCGCCGCCGTCGCCTTCGAGGCGAAGAAACCGCTCGAGATCGTCGAGATCGACCTGGAAGGCCCGAAGGAGGGCGAGGTCCTGGTCGAGATCATGGCGACCGGGATCTGCCACACTGATGCCTATACGCTGGACGGCTTCGACAGCGAGGGGATCTTCCCGTCGGTGCTGGGCCACGAGGGTGCGGGCGTCGTGCGCGCCGTGGGGCCGGGCGTAAAATCGTTGAAGCAGGATGACCACGTGATCCCGCTTTACACCCCCGAATGCCGCCAGTGCAAAAGCTGCCTGTCCGGCAAGACCAACCTTTGCACCGCGATCCGTGCCACGCAGGGCAAGGGCCTGATGCCTGATGGCACCAGCCGGATGTCCTACAAGGGCGAGACGATCTATCATTACATGGGGTGCTCGACCTTCTCGAACTTCATTGTGCTGCCCGAGATCGCGGTTGCGAAGATCCGCGAGGACGCGCCCTTCGACAAGGCCTGCTATTGCGGCTGCGGCGTCACCACCGGCGTCGGCGCCGTGATCAACACGGCCAAGGTCACCCCCGGTTCCAACGTCATCGTCTTCGGCCTGGGCGGCATCGGCCTGAACGTGATCCAGGGCGCCCGGATGGTCGGCGCCGACAAGATCATCGGCGTCGATCTGAACGACGGCAAGGCCGAGTGGGGCAAGAAGTTTGGCATGACACATTTCGTCAACCCCTCGAAGATCGAGGGCGACATCGTCAGCCACCTGATCGCGCTGACCGATGGCGGCGGCGACTACACGTTCGACTGCACCGGCAACACCATGGTCATGCGTCAGGCTTTGGAAGCCTGCCACCGTGGCTGGGGCGTTTCCACCGTGATCGGCGTCGCGGAAGCGGGCAAGGAAATCAGCACCCGGCCGTTCCAGCTGGTCACCGGCCGCGTCTGGCAGGGCTCGGCCTTCGGGGGGGCCAAGGGCCGGACCGACGTGCCGAAGATCGTCGACTGGTACATGAACGGCAAGATCGAGATCGATCCGATGATCACCCATGTGCTGACCCTGGACGAGATCAACAAGGGCTTTGAGCTGATGCATGCGGGCGAGAGCATCCGCTCGGTGGTGGTGTTCTGATGGAGATCCTGTCCACCAACCGCGCCCATGGCGGCACCCAGGGCGTCTACAGGCATGCCTCGAGCGCGACCGGCACCGAGATGACCTTTTCGGTCTACGTGCCGCCACATGCGGCGGGCGCGAAGCTGCCGGTGGTCTGGTACCTGTCGGGCCTGACCTGCACCCATGCCAATGTCACCGAGAAGGGCGAGTTCCGCGCCGCCTGCGCAAAGCTGGGGCTGATCTTTGTCGCCCCCGACACCAGCCCGCGCGGCGAGGGCGTCGCCGATGATGCCGAGGGCGCCTATGATTTCGGCCTGGGTGCCGGGTTCTACGTGAACGCGACCGAAGCGCCCTTTGCACAGCATTACCGGATGCGCGACTATATCGAGCAGGAACTGCCGGCGCTGATCGCCGAACACTTCCCCGCCGACATGGCGCGCCAGTCGATCATGGGACATTCCATGGGTGGCCACGGGGCGCTGACCATCGGGCTGCGCAATACCGACCGCTTCAAGGCGATCTCGGCCTTTGCGCCGATCGTCAGCCCGCTGAACTGCCCCTGGGGCGAGAAGGCGCTGACCGGCTATATCGGTGCGGACCGGGCCAAATGGCGCGAATACGACGCCTGCGCCCTGATCGAGGACGGGGCGCGAATGCCCTCGGGGCTGCTGATCGACCAGGGGACCGCCGACGGCTTCCTGGAAAACCAGCTAAAGCCCGAATTGCTGGAAATCGCCTGCCGGTCCACCGGGCAGGCAGGCGAGGTGCGGATGCAGGAGGGCTATGACCATTCCTACTACTTCATCTCGACCTTCATGGCCGAGCACCTCGCCTGGCACGCCGAACGGCTGAAGGCCTAATCCCCGGCGCCGCGGACCAGGGCACGCAGCCCCGCGGCGCAGAACGGCAGCAGGTGGGCATAGACCTGTCCCAGGTCATCCCCCTGCGCCACGCCATGCGACAGCGACGTCACGCGGGTTTCCCCGATCACCGAACGCAGCATCAGCGACAGCACGAAGTTGAAGCCGTGGAACAGCGCCTGTTCGCCGCAGCCGGGCACGGCGCGGCGCAGTTCGGCCACGAATTCCCGCGCGGTGGCGTCGAAACGTTCCGCCAGAAGGTCGCTCAGCCGCTGGTCCTGCACCATGTTGGCCAGCACCC
Source organism: Pseudooceanicola sp. NS-SX9 (assembly GCF_057380705.1). Classification (NCBI taxonomy): domain Bacteria; kingdom Pseudomonadati; phylum Pseudomonadota; class Alphaproteobacteria; order Rhodobacterales; family Paracoccaceae; genus Pseudooceanicola; species Pseudooceanicola sp. NS-SX9. The sequence goes on from NZ_CM170818.1 coordinate 114,919, forward strand.
GCGTATAGCTGGACCAGCCCGGATCATGGGTTTTCATCCGGTCGAAAAGCGGCCGCATGAAGGCATCCAGGACCTCCTCGACGGCCGGCGCGGCAGCGCGGGCGCGCAGCGTCTTCAGGCGCTCCATCCGCAGCTGGCCCAGGTCTTCGGACCGACGCGAGATCACCTCGTAATAGAGGTTTTCCTTGCTCTTGAAGTGGTAGTTCACCAGCGCCAGGTTGACCCCCGCCATGCCGGTGATCTGCCGCAACGAGACGCTGTCGTAATGCCCCCTGCCAAAGGCGTCCTCGGCCGCATCAAGGATGCGTTGCCGGGTCACCATCCCATTGGCGCGCTGCGCCGACCGACCGGAGTCGGATATGCTGCCATCGTCTGTCATGATGCCAGGATGCACCGCAGCACGGGGGAAGTCATCAGCCCGCGCAATCAGCGCGGCGAACGTTTGGCCAGGATCCGCTGCAGGGTTCGACGGTGCATGTTCAGCCGCCGCGCCGTTTCCGAGACGTTGCGGTCGCACAGCTCGTAGACGCGCTGGATGTGTTCCCAGCGGACGCGGTCGGCGCTCATGGGGTTTTCGGGCGGCGGCGGCAGTTCGTCATCGGTCGACAGCAGCGCGTTCACGATGTCGGTCGCATCGGCGGGCTTCGACAGATAGTCTGTGGCGCCGATCTTGACCGCGGCGACGGCGGTGGCGATGGCGCCGTAGCCCGTCAGCACCACGATGCGGCAATCGGGGCGGCGTTCGCGCAGCACCTCCACCACGTCGAGGCCATTGCCGTCCTCAAGCCGCAGATCGCAGACCGCATAGGCCGGTGCCCGGGTCGAGGCGATGGCCTTGCCTTCGGCCACGGTCTCGGCGGTCAGAACGTCGAAGCCGCGCTTTTCCATGGCCTTGGCCAGGCGCCGCAGGAAGGGTTCGTCGTCGTCGAGCAGCAGCAGGCTCTTGTCTTCGCCGATATCACCCATTTCCGTCATGTTCTTGCCTCCGGCCGGATTCCGATGTGCACCGTTGCGGTACACGCTTCCGAAAAGCATTAATGCGGACGCTGGGTTAGGTCAAACCGACAGCGTGATCACAGAGGCGTTAACCCGCCTTGTCCAGAAAACAGGAAAGCCTTTTGGCCATTTCTTCCGCCGTTTCATCGCGGCGAAAGAAATCGACAAAGCCGTGGCCCGGCAAAACCAGGTAGCTGAATGTCGAATGGTCAACGAGATAATAATCCGCATCCTCGCCTTTGGCGGGAGGATTGATCTTGTAATAGACCCGGTAGGCGCGGGCGGCCGCCCGGATCTGCTCTGACGTGCCGGTCAGCCCCAGCAGATCGGGGCTGAGGTAATCGGTATAGGCGGCCAGCTGTTCGGGCGTGTCGCGCGCCGGATCGACGCTGATGAAGACCGGCTTCACTGTCTTGCCCTGCTGCGCCAGCATCGAGACCGCATCGACATTGCGCGCCAGATCCATCGGGCAGACATCGGGACAGAAGGAATAGCCGAAATAGAGCAGGGTCGGGCCGTCGATCACCTGCTGGTCCGTCACCGTGGCACCGGTTTCGTCGATCAGCGTGAAGGGGCCGCCGATCTGGCTGCGCCCGCCCGCCACCGCCCCCGACAGGCAGGGGGCAAAGGGATCGCTGCCATCCGGCCGGGTGGCGTACCAGATCCCGCCCAGCAGCCCGGCCATGACCGTCACGGCCGCGATGGCATAGATGCGCAGCATGGGCGCTCTCCCTCTCCCCCCGCGACGCCCGGCGCAATTGCGGGTCCGCAGGTCAAGACCTATCAAGCGGGGGCGCGATTGCAATCCATCGATCGGTCGCAGGAAGGACTGCCCCATGCCAGACACACATCCCCAGAAGGACCTGCCGATCCAGACCGGCCAGCACCGCGGCAACTGGATCCGGTTGCGCACGCTGATCCTGCTGCGCTGGATGGCCATCATCGGCCAGCTTTCGGCGCTGTTCGTCGCCGAACAGGTCTACCGGCTGGACCTGCAGTACGGGCTGTGTTTCCTGGTCGTCGGCATCAGCGTCATCGGCAACATCATCGCCAGCTTCATCTTCCCCGAAAGCAAGCGCCTGTCCGAGGCCGAGAACCTGCTGATGGTGCTGTTCGACCTGTTCCAGCTTTGCGCGCTGCTGTACCTGACGGGGGGGCTGAACAACCCGTTCTCGATCCTGCTGGTTGGGCCGGTGACGGTGTCGGCGGCGGCGCTGTCGGCGCGCTCGGCCATCTTCGTGGGCTCGATGGCGATCATCCTGGTGACCTTGCTGTCGGAATTCCACTTCCCCCTGGTCACCCGCGACGGGATGCTGCTGCAGGTGGCCGACATCTTCCTGTTCGGCAACTGGCTGGCCATCGTCATCGCGGTGATCTTCCTGGGGACCTATTCACGCTGGATCTCGGCCGAGATGCACGCCATGTCGGATGCCCTGCAGGCCACCCAGATGGCCCTGTCGCGCGAGCAGAAGCTGACCGATCTGGGTGGTGTCGTCGCCGCTGCCGCGCACGAGATGGGCACGCCCCTTGCCACCATCAAGCTGACCTCGGGCGAGCTGATCGAAGAGCTGGACGGCCACCCCGAGCTGCAGGAGGACGCCCGGCTGATCCGCGCCCAGGCCGACCGCTGCCGGGACATCCTGCGTTCGATGGGGCGGGCGGGGAAGGACGATCTGATGATGCGCCGCGCCCCCCTGCCCACGGTGATCGAGGAAGCCGCCGAGCCGCACCGCGATCGCGGCAAGGCGATCGAGTTCCTGCATGGCGACGGCGAAGAGATGCCCCCCACCATCCTGCGCCAGCCCGAGCTGATCCATGGCCTGCGCAACCTGGTGCAGAATGCCGTCGACTTTGCCCACAGCACGGTCTGGGTCGAAAGCAGCTGGGACGACAGCTATATCACCATCCGCATCATGGATGACGGCCCGGGGTTTTCGCCAAACGTGCTGGGGCGGATCGGCGATCCGTTCATGCGCCGGCGCCGCAGCGCCCAGGACCGCCAGGCGCGCCCCGAATACGAAGGCATGGGGCTGGGCCTGTTCATCGCCAAGACCCTGCTGGAACGCACCGGCGCCGAGCTGATCTTTGCCAATGACGAGGACGGCGGTGGCGCCGTGGTCCAGGTCACCTGGCCCCGGCGCCGTATCGACGCGCTGAGCGGCGACAATGCCCTGCGCTGGCGTCAAAACGAACCTATCCACTGAACTGTCCGTTTCAATCCAACCGATCACCCCGCCTTTCTCTGCAAAGGTGGGGTGATTTATTAATGAATATTTTACCTTCGGTTCAGAATGCTGTTTACACTTCGGCAGGAGAAAACACGTGTTCTTCATCACGGGATCCGAGATGACAGGGATCAGCCCATCGTCGCTCCTGCTCGCGATCGTGTTCGGCCTGCTGATGGCCGGGGCGTGCCTTGTCATCCTGGTCGGGATCGGGCGGCGCCCGCTGTCGCGGGACGAGGAAGAGGCGGAATTGCCCGAGGCCCCCACGGCCTCGGTCTTCATCTTTGACGAACAGCACCTGGTCAGCGCGCCGCGCGACTGGCGCAGTTGGCTCGAGGGAGAGCCGCAGGACACCTCGGACTGGACGCGGCTGCGCGGCCTGCTGGCGGATCGTTTTCCCGGCCTTCCCGAACAGGCGGAACTGACCGGCGGCAAGTCCTTCGTGCGCCTGGATACGCGCGACCCCACGGACCGCGCCGTGCTGCGGCTGCGCCAGAGCGGCCGGAACCTGCGGGTGACACTGTGCGAGCCGGGGGCGGCCTCGCTTCTTGACCGGCATCTTGCGGCGCTGCGCGCCTGCCGGCTGAACGAGCGCGACTCCGTCCTGGAAGATCTGCCCATCCCAAGCTGGAGCATGGATGGCGAGAACCGCGTAACCCGCCGCAACGCCGCCTACCGGGCGCTGGAAAGCCGCCTGTCGGGCGCGACCGAGCTGACGGCACCGCTGGTGCGCGGCCACGAGGGGCAGGCCGACCGGCCCGAATTCACCTATCGCGTCATGCTGGACCCGCGCGGCCGGCTGCCGGAACGCTGGTTCGACGTCTCGGCCCGGCGCAACCGCGACGGCTGGGACTGCGCCGCACAGGATGTCACCGCCCTGGTCAAGGCCGAGGTCGCGCAGCGCAACTTCGTGCAGACCCTGACCAAGACCTTCGCGCAGCTGTCGACGGGCCTGGCGATCTTCGACCGCGACCGTCAGCTGATCCTGTTCAACCCGGCGCTGGTCGACCTGACCTCCCTGTCGCCGGAATTCCTGACCGGACGCCCGGCGCTGTCGCAGTTCTTCGACCACCTGCGTGACCATCAGATCATGCCGGAACCCAAGAACTATGCCTCGTGGCGCGAACAGCTGAATGCGCTGGTCTCGGCGGCGGCGGACGGGCGCTATCAGGAAACCTGGAGCCTGCCCAGCGGCGCCACCTACCGCGTCACCGGCCGACCGCATCCCAATGGCGCCATCGCCTTCCTGTTCGAGGACATCACCGACGAAATCGCCATCACCCGCCGCTTCCGCCAGCAGCTTTCGCTGTCGCAATCGGTTCTGGATGCGCTGACCGACGCAATCGTGATCTTCGATGCCCAGGGCATCATGAGCTACTGCAACAGCGCCTATCGCCAGCTGTTCGCCCTGGCCCGGGAGGCCGATCTGACCGATATCTCGGTCCGCGACGCGCATGCCACCTGGACCCGCCACGCCGCCAGCCCCCAGGCCCTGGACGAGCTTCTGGCCCGCGTGCTGGGCCGCAACGGCCGCGAGACCTGGCATGGCACGGCGTTGCTGGACGGGGTAACCGAAGTGCCCTGCAGTGCCCTGCCGCTGGTTGCGGGGGCCTGCATGGTGACCTTCGGCCATGCCGACCGGCCGCTGCCCGATCCCGGCCACGCCCTGCCGCCCGTGGATGCCGACACGGCTGCACAGCAGGAATCCCAGGCTGCCGAATAGCCCCCCGGGGGCCGGCCGCCAGCCGCCAACTTCGGCTTGCGGCCCGGCCCGCGGTCGTTACATTCGCGACATGAGCCGCGCCGCATTTCACCTGACCCTCGCCTCTGCCGATGCCACTCGCGCGCTTGCCGCGGCGCTGGCGCCGCATCTTCATCCCGGCACCGTGCTGCTGCTGTCGGGCGGCATCGGCGCCGGCAAGACGCATTTCGCCCGCAGCCTGATCCAGACCCTGCAGGACCCGCCCGAGGACGTGCCCTCGCCGACCTTCACCATCGTGCAGGAATACGACACCCCCGCAGGGCCGCTCTGGCATGCCGACCTCTACCGCCTGGGCGATCCCGCCGAAGCGGTCGAGCTGGGCCTGGAAGAGGCGTTCTCGGATGCCATCTGCCTGGTGGAATGGCCCGACCGGCTGGGCAGCCTGACCCCGCCCGATGCCTGGCAGCTGGAGCTTGCGCCGCTGCCAGAAGACGACGATGCCCGCACCCTGACCCTGGACGTTCCGGCCGCAGCAGCAGCCCTTGTCCAGGCGATCCTGAAAGAGATCCCGTCCCATGAGTGACCGCACCGCGCAGAAGCTTTCCTTCCTGGCCGGCACCGACTGGGCCGATGCCCGGATCCGGCCGCTGGCCGGCGATGCCTCGATGCGCAAATACGACCGGCTGCAGCGCGACGACGGCACCACCGCCGTGCTGATGGACGCGCCCCCCGACAAGGGCGAAGACGTCCGCCCCTTCGTCGCCATCGACCGCCACCTGACCGGGCTGGGCCTGTCGGCCCCTGCCATCCTGGCCCTGGACACCGCCCACGGCTTTCTGCTGCTGGAGGACCTGGGCGACAACCTGTTCGCCCGCGCGGTCCCGGCGATCCCCGACAGCGCGCCGCTGCTTTATGGCGCGGCCATCGACGCGCTGCAGGTGCTGCACCGCGGGCCGCTGCCACATGGCCTGCCGCCCTATGACCCGCCGCTGATGACCCGCCTCGCCGCGCTGGCCTATGAATGGTACGTTGCCGGTGCCACCGACAGGGTGCCCTATACGATGGCGGGCTTCTCGGCCGATTTCCAGCCGCGGCTGGCGCGGGCGACGGGGATGCCCTCGGTGGTGATCCTGCGCGACTTCCACGCCGAGAACCTGCTGTGGCTGCCCGACCGCGAAGGCCCGGCCCGCGTCGGCCTGCTGGATTTCCAGGACGCCATGCTGGGCCATCCGGCCTATGATCTGGTGTCGCTGCTGCAGGACGCGCGCCGCGATGTCCCGGCCGATCTGGAAGAGCAGATGATCGCGCGGTTCGTCGCCACCTCGGGCGCCGATCCGCAGGCCTTCCGCACCGCCTACGACATGCTGGGCATCCAGCGGAACCTGCGCATCCTGGGTGTCTTCGCGCGCCTGTGCATGGGCTATGGCCGCCCGCATTACGTCGATTTCATCCCCCGGGTCTGGGGCTATCTGCGCCGCAGCCTGGACCGCCCCGGCATGGAAGAGATCCGCGCCCGCCTGCTGTCGGACCTGCCCGAACCCACCCCCGAGATCCTGGACCGCCTGAAAGAGAAATGCGCGACACGCCCTCTGCCCTGATGCTGTTCGCCGCCGGTCACGGCACGCGGATGCGCCCGCTGACCGACACCCGGCCGAAACCGCTGATCGAGGTCGCAGGCAAGCCGCTGATCACCCATGCGCTGGAGCAGGCCCGGGGCCTGCCCCTGCACCCCGTGGTAGCCAATGCGCATTACCTGGGCGAGCAGATTGCAGCGCATTTCGCGGGCTCTGACGTGCGGGTCCTGCACGAGGAGGTGTTGCTTGACACCGGGGGCGGTTTGCGCGCGGCAGGGCCGGTCCTGGGGCCCGGGCCGGTCTTCACCCTGAACACGGACGCGGTCTGGAAGGGGCCTGCGGCGCTGCAGGTGCTGGCGCGGCACTGGGATCCCCGGCGGATGGATGCGCTGCTGCTGGGGCTGCGGCCCGAAAACGCCATCGGCCATGCCGGGCAGGGGGATTTCACCGCCGACGCCACCGGGCGGGTCACTGGCCGCGGCGCCGGGCTGGTCTATGCCGGCGCCCAGATCACCACCACCGACGGGCTGAAGGACATTCCCGATCAGGTCTTCTCGCTGAACCTGCTGTGGAACCGGATGATCGCCCGCGGGCGCCTTTACATCGTCCCCTACGAGGGGCTGTGGTGCGATGTTGGCCGCCCCGAGGGCATCGCGCTGGCCGAAGAGATGCTGGATGTTTGAGCCCACCGACCGTCCCCGCCTGTTCGGCCTGCCGCCGGGCGCCGATTTCCCCGCCGACCTGCTGAAGGGCCTGCTGCTGCGCATGGCGGGCCAGCCGCCCCATGCGCTGGCGCGGGTCGAGCTGGTGGTGAACACCCGCCGCATGGCCCGCCGCATCCGCACCCTGCTGGACACCGGCCCCGCGATGCTGGCCCCCCGCATCCGCCTGCTGACCGACCTGCACTGCGCCGAGGCGATCCCGCCGTCGATCTCGGGCATCCGCAGGCGGCTGGAACTGATCCGGCTGATCTCGGCGCTGCTGGATGCGGAACCGGATCTGGCGCCGCGCGCCGCGCTTTACGATCTGTCGGACAGCCTGGCCAAGCTTTTGGACGAGATGCAGGGCGAGAAGGTCTCGCTCGATGATATCCGCAACCTCGATGTGTCGGACCTGTCGGGCCACTGGGCGCGGACGCAAAAGTTCCTGTCGATCGTCGGCACCCTGGATGCGGATCGCGAGGCCCCCGACCCCGAGGAACGCCAGCGCCGCGTCGTCGAGGCACTGGTCGCGGAATGGGAAACCAACCCGCCGCAGCATCCGGTGCTGCTGGCGGGCTCGACCGGGTCGCGGGGGGCCACACACCTTCTGATGCAGGCGGTTGCGCGGCTGCCGCAGGGCGCGGTGATCCTGCCGGGCTACGATTTCCACCAGCCCGACCGGATCTGGTCGCAGCTTGACGATGCCCTGACCGCCGAGGACCACCCCCAGTTCCGGTTCCGCAAGCTGATGACGGGTCTAGGGCTGGACCCGTCCGAGGTGCAGAACTGGCACCCCGACACCACCGGCCCCGAGGCGCGCAACCGTTTGGTTTCGCTTGCGCTTCGTCCCGCGCCGGTGACGCACCAGTGGCTCGAGGAAGGCCCCTCTCTGGGGGATCTGATCGCGCCGACGCAGGACATCACGCTGCTGAAGGCGCCCTCGCCGCGGGCCGAGGCGATGGCGATTGCCCTCAGGATGCGGCAGGCGGCCGAAACCGGGCAGACCTGCGCGCTGATCACCCCCGACCGGCAACTGACGCGGCAGGTCAGCGCCGCCCTTGGCCGCTGGGGGATCGTGCCCGATGACTCGGCCGGGATTCCGCTGCAGGTGACGCCCCCGGGGCGCTTTCTGCGGCAGGTGGCGCAGCTTCTGGTCGCGCCCCCCAACGCGGTCGAACTGCTGACCCTGCTGAAACACCCGCTGGCCCATTCCGCCCCCAAGGGCAATGACGCCGCCGCCCATCTGCGCGGCCGCCACCTGAGCCTGACGCGTCGGCTGGAGATCTATCTGCGCCGTCAGGGCCGCCCGCGCCCCACCCCCGAGGACATCCGCAAATTCGCCGCGACCGAACGCCTGCAGGACGTGGCGCCCGCCTGGGCCGATTGGGTCTGCACCCATGTCTTCGGCGCGGCCCGGCCCGATCCGATCCCGCTGGACCAGCGCGTCCAGGACCACCTGGCGCTGGCCGAAACCATCGCACGCGGCTGCATGGAAAGCTCGGCCTCGGGGCGGCTGTGGGAAGGCGACGCGGGCACCGAGGCCGATCGCGTCATGGCAAGCCTGGCGCAGGACGCCCCCCATGGCGACGATTTCGCCGCGCGCGACTATCTGAACCTTGTCTCCAAGATCATCTCGGGCGGCGAGGTCCGCAACGCCGATGAACCGCATCCCGGGCTGCTGGTCTGGGGGACGCTGGAGGCGCGGGTGCAGGGCGCCCAGCTGGTCATCCTGGGCAGCCTGAACGAGGGGTCCTGGCCCGAGGCCCCCGATCCCGATCCATGGCTGAACCGGCAGATGCGCCAGAAGGCGGGCCTGTTGCTGCCCGAACGCAACATCGGCCTGTCGGCGCATGATTTCCAGCAGGCCGTCGCCGCGCCCGAGGTCTGGCTGTCACGCTCGATCCGGTCGCAGGATGCCGAAACGGTGCCCGCGCGCTGGCTGAACCGGATGACCAACCTGCTGAGCGGCCTGCCCGAATCCGGCCCCGCCGCGCTGAAGGACATGGAGGCACGCGGCAATCACTGGTTGGCGCTGGCCCGCCAGGTCGAGACGCCCACGCCGATCCCCCCGGCGCCGCGTCCCGCGCCCTGTCCGCCGCTGGAGGCCCGCCCGCGCGATTTCTACGTGACCGAGATCGAACGCCTGATCCGCGACCCCTATGCGATCTATGCCAAGAAGATCCTGCGCCTGTCGGCCCTGAACCCGCTGATGCGCGAACCCGACGTGATGCTGCGCGGCGATGTCAGCCACCTGGTGCTGGAGGATTTCGTCACAGGCGTCGCCCGCGGCACCGAACCGCTCAGCGCCGAACGCCTGCTGGAGATGGCCCATGCGGTGCTGGTGGATCAGGTCCCCTGGCCCGAAACCCGCCTGCTGTGGCACGCCCGCCTGGCCCGTGTCGCCGACTGGTTCGTCGCCCACGAAGCCGCCCGCCAGCAGGAAGCGGCCGAGATCCTGAACGAACGCAAGGGCACGGCCCGGATCGAGGCGCTTGGCGTGTCGCTGTCGGCGCGCGCCGACCGGGTCGACCGCGATCACCACGGAAGGCTGCACATCTTCGACTACAAGACCGGCAAGCCGCCCAGCGAACGCGAACAGACGTTCTTCAAAAAGCAACTGCCGCTCGAGGCCGCGATCGCGGAACGCGAAGGGTTCGGCAAGACCGGCCCCATGCCCGTGGCCCGCGCCGTCTACATTGGCCTGTCGAACCCGCCCGAAGAGGCCCACGCGCCTCTGGACGAAACCTCGCCCGCGCAGGTCTGGGCCGAATTCACGCAATTGATGGAACGCTGGCTGGACCCCGAACAGGGCTACCTGTCGCGCCGCGCCATGCGCGAGGTCCGCTTCAGCGGTGATTTCGACCATCTGGCGCGCTTTGGCGAATGGGACGAGACCGACGAGCCCGACCGGAGACCCCTGACATGATCCCCAGGAACGAGGCCTCGGTCCGCCAGATCCGCGCCGCCCGCCCCGACAAATCCACCTGGCTGGCTGCCAATGCCGGATCCGGCAAGACCCGCGTGCTGACCGACCGCGTGGCCCGGCTGCTGCTGGATGGCGTGTCGCCGCAGAACATCCTGTGCCTGACCTATACCAAGGCCGCCGCCTCTGAGATGCAGAACCGCCTGTTCAAACGCTTGGGCGAATGGGCGATGCTGAAGGATGACGAACTGCGCGCCGCGCTGACCGATCTGGGCATCGAGACCGAGATCGACAGCCAGCGCCTGTCCCGCGCCCGGACCCTCTTTGCCAGCGCCATCGAGACCCCCGGCGGGCTGAAGATCCAGACCATCCACTCGTTCTGCGCGGGGCTGCTGCGGCGTTTCCCCCTCGAGGCGGGCGTGTCCCCCCAGTTCCAGGAGATCGACGACCGCAACGCCGTGATCCTGCGCGAAGAGGTGATGGAGCGGCTGTCGAACGGCCCCATCGCCGCCACGGTGGAACGTGTCGCGGCCTATCTGCGCGACGACAGCTTTGGCCCCCTGGTCGAGGACATCGCCCGCAACCGCGACCTGTTCACCGCCCCCGTCTCTGCCGAAGACCTTGATCTGGCGCTGGATCTTCCGCCCGGCCTGACGCCGCAGGATTGCCTGGACATGGCCCTGACCGCGGCCGACATGGCCCTGATCCCGCAGCTGTGCGAGATGCTGCGCACAGGCACCACCAAGGGCGACGCCACCGCGCTGGAGGCCCTGGCCCCGCTGCGCGATCGCACCCCCGAGACGCTTCTGGTGCTCGAGGACCGGCTGCTGACGAAAAGCGGCAAGGCCCCCTTCACCCCGGCGAAATTCCCCAGCGTCGGCGCCAAGAAGGCCTTTCCCCACCTGGTCCCCCAGATCGAGGACTGGCAGACCCGCATCGCCGAGGCCCGCGCCCTGCGGGTGGCCCTTCAGGCCCGCGACAAGGCGTTGGTTCTGCAGGACTTTGCCCGCGCCTTCCTGCCCGCCTTCGCCGCCGCCAAGGAGGCCCGCGGCTGGCTGGATTTCGACGACCTGATCCTGAAGACCCGCGACCTGCTGACCGACAAGACGGTGTCGCAATGGGTGCTGTGGCGCCTCGATGGCGGCATCGACCACATTCTGGTGGACGAGGCGCAGGATACCAGCCCGGTGCAATGGCAGGTGATCGCCGCCCTGGCGCGCGAATTCACCAGCGGCGAGGGCGCCCGCGATGACGTCCGGCGCACGATCTTCGTGGTGGGCGACAAGAAGCAGTCGATCTATTCCTTCCAGGGCGCCGATCCGTCGGGCTTTGACCGGATGCGCGACGATTTCGGCGACCGGCTGGAACAGACCGACAATCCGCTGCAAAAGCTGGAACTGCAGTTCTCGTTCCGCTCGTCCGCCGCGATCCTGTCGCTGGTCGACACGGTGTTCGAGGGGCGCGAGGCCGCCGGTTTCACCCCCGACCAGCGCCACCGCGCCTTCAAGTCCGCCATGCCCGGCCGGGTCGATCTGTGGCCCGTCGTCCCCGAGCTGAAAGAGGAAGAGGACCGCGACTGGTTCGATCCCGTCGACAAACTGGCCGAGAACCACCACAACGTCATCCTGTCGCGCCGCATCGCCCGCCAGATCCACGAAATGATCCACGGCGGCGCCACGATCCCCGAGGAAAACGGCCATACCGGCACCTATCACGCCCGTCCGGTGCGTCCGAAGGATTTCATGATCCTGGTCCGGCGGCGCTCGGGCATCTTCAACGAGGTCATCCGCGCCTGCAAGGAACTGAACCTGCCGATGGCGGGCGCCGACCGGCTGAAGGTGGCCGCCGAACTGGCCGTGCGTGATGTCACCGCCTTCCTGGCCTTCCTGGCCCTGCCCGAGGATGACCTGTCGCTGGCCGCCGTGCTGAAATCGCCGATCTTCGGCTGGGACGAACAGCGCCTGTTCGACCTGGCGCATCGCCGCGCGCCGGGCATCACCCTGTTCCATGCCCTCGAGGCCAGACCACAAGATTTCGCGTGGGAACTGGGGCTGATCCGCGACATGATGGGTCTGTCGGACTTTCTGCGGCCCTATGACCTGATCGAACGCATCCTGACGCGCCACGACGGGCGCCGCAAGCTGCTGGGCCGTCTGGGCCCCGAGGCCGAGGACGGGCTGGATGCGCTGCTGGATCAGGCGCTGGTCTACGAACAGTCCGAGGTCCCCAGCCTGACCGGTTTCCTGGTCTGGATGGAGGCCGATGAGCTGGAGATCAAGCGCCAGATGGATGCGGCCTCGGACCAGATCCGGGTGATGACGGTGCATGGGTCGAAGGGTCTCGAAAGCCCAATTGTCATCCTGCCGGAAACGATCTCGGGCGGACGGACGACGGCGCCGCATGTGGTGGATGCCGGGGGCCTGCCGCTGTGGTCGCTGACCGAGGCCGAGGAACCCGCCCAGATGCGCGAGCTGCGCGCCACCCGCAAGGAGGCCGCAGCGCAGGAACTGGACCGGCTGCTTTATGTCGCGATGACCCGGGCCGAGAAATGGCTGATCGTCGCCGCCGCCGGCAAGATCGGCGAGAAGACCGAGAACTGGTACACCCGCATCCGCGACGCCATGACCGTGATGGAGGCCGACCCGCTGCCGATGGACGGCACCGAGGGTCTGCGGCTGGAGGTGGGCGACTGGGATCTGGCCGTCGAGCGCCCGCAAACCCGCGTCATCCCCACGCCCGAACTGCCCGGCTGGGCGCATCAGCCGGCGCCGAAACCCGCGCTGCCGCCGAAAACCCTGTCTCCGTCCGAGGATCTGGGCGGCGCCAAGGCCCTGCCCGGCGCCGAGGGCCTGGACGAGGCCGCCGCCAAGCGCCGCGGCCGTCAGGTCCACCTGCTGCTGGAACACCTGCCCGCGTTGCCGCCCGACCACTGGCCCGCCACCGCCGACACGCTGCTGGCCAGCGGCGCCGATGCCGCGATCCCGGCGGAAATCGCCCTACTGCTGGCCGAGGCGACCCGCGTCATCACCGGCAATGCGACCGCGCCCTTCTTCGGCCAGGACGCGCTGGTCGAAACCGCGATCACCGCCGCCCTGCCGGAACTGGACGGCCAGCGCATCCATGGCATCATCGACCGGCTGATCATCGACGACCGCGGCGTGCTGGCGGTGGATTTCAAGACCAACGTCACAATCCCCGACCGCCCCGCCGAGGTGCCCGCGGGCCTGCTGCGGCAGATGGGCGCCTATCGGGCGGCGCTGATGCAGGTCTATCCCGATCTGCCCGTGCGCACGGCATTGCTGTGGACACGGAATGCAACGCTGATGATGCTGCCCGATGATCTGGTCATGGCAGCCTTGCACGATGCCGCCACAGCTTGACCCGGGCCGGGGCGGTACTTAGGTTCGCCCCAACTCAGACACCCCCCGATGGAGGCCCGATATGGCAACCCATGCAGTCACCGACGATACCTTCGAGGCCGAGGTCAAGAACGCGGACCTGCCCGTCCTCGTCGACATCTGGGCCGAATGGTGCGGCCCGTGCAAGCAGATCGCCCCGGCGCTGGAAGAGATCTCGGAAGAGATGGCCGGCAAGCTGAAGGTCGTGAAGGTCGATGCCGATGCGAACCCGCAGTCGGTCATGGCGATGGGCGTGCGCGGCATCCCGGCGCTGTTCATCTTCAAGGACGGCGAGATCGTCTCGAACCGGACCGGCGCTGCGCCCAAGGCCGCGCTGCAGAACTGGATCAACGACTCTATCTGAGGCGTGCGCATCCCGTCACGAAAGGGCGCCTTCGGGCGCCTTTTCTTTTATTTCCAAGGGGATGTTTTTGGGAAATCAGCAAGGTCCCGCGCGATTGCACCGTGCCAAGCCTTGCCCGCCCGCGCCCCCGCCCTCATATAGCGGCCAAGATCGAAGGAGATATCTGATGGCAGACAGCGATTTTCCCGGCTGGCACGGCACCACGATCATCGGCGTCCGCAAGGGCGGCCGCGTGGTGGTGGCGGGTGACGGGCAGGTCTCGCTCGGCAATACCGTGATCAAGGGCACCGCGCGCAAGGTGCGCCGGCTGTCGCCCGGCGGCTATGACGTGGTGGCGGGCTTTGCCGGATCCACCGCCGATGCCTTCACGCTGCTGGAACGGCTGGAAGCAAAGCTGGAAATGACCCCCGGCCAGCTGGCCCGCGCCAGCGTCGAACTGGCCAAGGATTGGCGCACCGACAAGTACCTGCAAAAGCTGGAGGCAATGCTGATCGTCACCGACGGCAAGGACCTGTTCGTGATCACCGGCGCCGGCGACGTGCTGGAACCCGAACATGACATCGCGGCCATCGGCTCGGGCGGGAATTTCGCCCTCTCGGCGGCCCGCGGCATCTACGCCTACGAGGACGACGCCGAGGTGATCGCGCGCAAGGCCATGGCCATTGCCTCCGACATCTGCGTGTTCACCAACGGAAACCTGACCGTGGAGTCGATCGGCTGAGCCCGGTCGCCCGAAAGGATCCCCCCATGACCGACCTGACCCCCCGTGAAATCGTCAGCGAACTGGATCGCTTCATCATCGGCCAGAACGACGCCAAGCGCGCCGTGGCCGTGGCCCTGCGCAACCGCTGGCGCCGCAAGCAGCTGTCCGATGACCTGCGCGACGAGGTTTATCCGAAGAACATCCTGATGATCGGCCCGACCGGCGTCGGCAAGACGGAAATCAGCCGCCGCCTGGCCAAGCTGGCGCGCGCGCCCTTCATCAAGGTCGAGGCCACCAAGTTCACCGAAGTGGGCTATGTCGGCCGCGACGTTGAACAGATCGTCCGTGACCTGGTCGATGCCGCCATCGCCCAGACCCGCGAATACATGCGCGAAGACGTCAAGCAGAAGGCCCATGAACAGGCCGAAGAGCGCGTGATCGAGGCCATCGCCGGCAAGGACGCCCGCGACAGCACGCGTGAGATGTTCCGCAAGAAGCTGCGCGACGGCGAATTGGACAACACGGTCATCACCCTGGAACTGCAGGACAACTCCAACCCTCTGGGGATGATGGGCATTCCCGGCCAGCCCGGTGCCGGCCAGATGGGCATGATGAACCTGGGCGATATCTTCGGCAAGGCCTTCGGCGGCCGCACCGTGACCAAGCGCCTGACCGTCGCCGAAAGCTACAACGCCCTGATCGGCGAAGAGGCCGACAAGCTGCTGGACGACGAAACCGTCAACCGCGTGGCGCTGGAGGCGGTGCAGGAAAACGGCATCGTCTTCCTGGATGAGATCGACAAGGTCTGCGCCCGTCAGGATGCCCGCGGCGGCGACGTGTCCCGCGAAGGCGTGCAGCGCGACCTGCTGCCGCTGATCGAGGGCACCACGGTCTCGACGAAATACGGCCCCGTGAAGACCGACCACATCCTGTTCATCGCCTCGGGGGCGTTCCACATCGCGAAACCCTCGGACCTGTTGCCCGAACTTCAGGGCCGCCTGCCGATCCGGGTCGAGCTGCGCGCCCTGACCGAGGATGACTTTGTCCGCATCCTGACCGAGACCGACAATGCCCTGACCCGCCAATATGCGGAAATGCTGGGCACGGAAGAGGTGAGCGTCACCTTCACCGAAGGCGGCATCCGCGCCATCGCCCGCATCGCGGCCGAGGTGAACGCCAGCGTCGAGAACATCGGCGCCCGTCGCCTTTACACGATCATCGAGCGCGTCTTCGAGGAACTTTCCTTCACCGCGCCCGACCGCTCGGGTGATGCGGTCGAGGTGGACGAGGCCTTCGTGCAGAAGAACGTCGGCGAACTGGCGGCCTCGGCCGACCTCAGCCGGTACGTGCTGTAATGGCGCCGCGCCTTCGCCTTGCCGAACGCGCGGATCTGATGGCGGTCGAGATGATCATCTCGGCCGCCTACACCCCCTGGATCGACAAGATCGGCCAGCGTCCCGGCCCCCTGACCGACGACTACGGCGCGCTGATCGACGAGGGGCGCGTCACCCTGCTGGACGACGCCGCCGAGATCCTGGGACTGGTGGTGCTGGTGCCGCAGGGCGATGCAATGCTGCTGGACAATATCGCCGTGGCGCCGCAGGCGCAGGGGCGGGGGTTGGGCCGCGTCCTGATGGACCATGCCGAGGACCAGGCCCGCGCCGCAGGCCTGCCGAAGATGCGCCTTTACACCCATGCCCGGATGGACACCAACATTGCCATCTACACACGCGCCGGTTACGCCGAGACCCGCCGGGTGACCGAAAAGGGGCTGCACCGGGTCTACATGGAAAAGCCCCTGTCAGACGACGCAACGTCCTGTTGACAGAACGGCCCCGGCGGCCGTATCGGCATCGCTGATGCAGCATCAGGCTGCAGCGTTTTCCCCGCCCCGGCGCAGTACGAACCTGTGAAATGGCGGGCCTTTTGGAAAGTGACAGCGATGGTGGGAACGCGTTTTCCCTCTGGAGACCCGGCGGCCGACCGCCGGGCGTCCTATGCCGAGATGCTGATGCATATCGGCGATCCCGGCGCGGCGATCGAGGTGCTATCGGGCGCCATGGAGCTGGTTCCCGGCTGGGCCGCAGGCTGGTTCCGCATGGGCGAGCTGCTGGAGGCCGTCGGCGCCCATGCCGAAGCCTGCACCGCCTGGGACCGGGTGGTGACGCTGGATCCGGCCGACCCGCTGGGCGCCGGGCTGAAGCGCGACCTGCTGCGCAAGGTACCCGTCACCGACACCATGCCCTCGGCCTTTGTCGAGCTGCTGTTCGACCAGTATGCCCACCGGTTCGAGACCTCTCTGGTGGAAAAGCTGGGCTATCGCGGCCCGGCGCTGATCGCCGATGCGCTGACGCGGGCGGGCGTGGGCTATGCCAGCCGGGTGCTGGACCTGGGCTGCGGCACCGGGCTGGCGGGCGTCGTGCTGCGCGATCGCAGCGGCTGGCTGGGCGGCTATGACATCTCGGAGAACATGCTGACGGAAGCGGCCGAAAAGGGCATCTACGACCTGCTGGAAAAGCGCGACCTGTCGACGCTGGAACTGTCGGCGGAACGCTATGACCTGATCGTCGCGGCCGATGTCTTCATCTACCTGGGCGCGCTGGAGCGTATCGTCGGCTGGTGTGCCGATGCGCTGGCCCCCGGCGGCACCCTGGCCTTCACCATCGAGCTGGGCGAGGCCCCCGTCGAGCTGCGCGAAAGCCGCCGCTTTGCCCATTCCCGCGCTTATGTCGAAACCCTTCTGGCGCAGGCGGGCTTTGCCCTGGTGCAGATGGACGATTGCGTGCTGCGGCAGGATCGGGGCAGCGATGTGGCGGCGCTCTGCGTGGTGGCCTCGGCCCTGATCCAGCGGCCGGTCCAGGAAGGCGACAGCCTGTCCCGAGCCCTGGCATGATCAATATATAGAATTCATCGGTTCCGGCGCAGATAGATATAGTATGCGCCGGTGCCGCCATGCTTCAGATGGGCGGCGCTGACCTGCAGCACCACCTGCGACAGCGGCGGCAGCGACAGCCAGTGCGGCAGCTGGTGGCGCAGGATCCCATGGCGCACCGGGATCGGGCCGTCCTCGTCCGCGCGGCGGCCCTTGCCGGTGATCACCAGCACCAGCCGCATGTCCTGCGACACGGCCCGCAGCAGGAACCCCGTCAGCGCCCGGTGCGCCCGGTCGACCGTCATGCCATGCAGGTCGATCCGCGCCTCGGGGGACATCTTGCCCCGGGTCATCTTGCCATGGGTCTTCTTGTCCATCCGCAGCGGAGCGCGATGCAGACGTTCGGGCAGGGGATCCAGAAGATCATGGAAGTTTTCCGGCGGCCTGGCGGCCTCGCCCAGGCGGAAGGCCGGGATCGGCAGGTCGGGCAGGGGATCGGGACGGGGCACGGGCGGCGCCTTCGTGACCGCGCGTGGGGCCGGGGCAGGTGGCTTGCCTTCCGGGTGCAGACGCTCGGCCTGACCGGCAACCTGTTTCCACAGCTCGATTTCCTCGGGGCGCAGGGTGCGGCGGCGGCGACTCATGACAGGCACCCGCCGGCCAGGGGCGCCCGCGCCCCGCTGCCTTGCCGATGCCCTGTGCCGTCCATGTCCGCCCCTCTTGCCTTGTGCCGCGTGCAGCCCACCTGTGCCATTCCTGTGGCGAAGATTTAAGTGAAAAAGGCCCCGGGTCACCCCGGAGCCTCGTGAATTTTCGACCGGCCGGTGAAGCGGCAGGCGGATCACTCGCCGGTGGCGACCAGCTGCCAGTTCAGATCATCGGTGCCCATGCGGCGTTCGAAAGTCCAGCCGTCGCGCTGCGTCTTGATCTTGCCTTCCTCGCCCTCGATCACCGTGCCGTTGGCATCGCGCACCACCTGGGTCAGCTGGCCGGTGAAACGCACCGTCAGCGCGGCAAGACGGCTTTGGGGATCGTATTCGGCCTCGTCCAGGGACATTTCGCGGATACCGATGAACTCGGCCTCGACGCTCAGACCCTGGCGTTCGCGGGCCGTGACCACCTCGGCGAAGCTTTGGTAGACCTCATTCGACAGGAAGGGGCGGACATCCGTCAGATCCCCCTTTTCGAAGGCCATCAGGATCATTTCATAAGCTGCCCGGGCACCGCCCAGGAATTCGCTGACGCTGAAAGAGGGCTCGGCGGCCTTCATCTCGGCCAGCGCACGGGCGGCGGCGCTGCCCTCGGCGACGTGATCGGTGATGTCATGGTCAGGACCGCCATCGATCACCTCGAACTTGCCCTGGCGGGCGGCCGGCTGGGGCGTCGCGGAAACCGGCGGCTTTTCAAAGCCTTCGCGGGTGCCGAGCACACTGCGCAGCCGCAGGATCAGGAAAATGGCGATCCCTGCCAGGACGAGAAGCTGAAGTATCGGCGAATTCATGGGAACCTCTCGGGCCTCCGGGGCATGGTATCTCTTCGGGTCCGTTCCTATGTAGGGATTGCACCGGGCTTCGTCCACCGTGCGAGCGAAAGGAGACTTACCATGTGGCTGCTGCTGGCCTTCATCGCGATCCCGATGATCGAGATCGCCCTGTTCATCAAGGTCGGTGGCCTGATCGGCCTGGGCTGGACCCTTGCCATCGTCTTCGGCAGCGCGATCCTGGGCACCTGGCTGGTCAAGCAGCAGGGGCGCGACGTGCTGGCCAAGATCCAGCGCAGCTTCAACGAGCTGTCGGACCCGTCTGCGCCGCTGGCCGAAGCCGCGATGATCCTGATCGCCGGCGTCCTGCTGGTCACCCCCGGTTTCTTCACCGATGCCATGGGCTTTGCCCTGATGGTGCCGGCCTTCCGCCACGCCGCATTCCGCTTCCTGAAGAAGCGTGTGAAGGTCCAAAGCTTCACCATGGGCGGCACCCAGGCGCAACAGCGCCCGGCCCAGTCCGATATCATCGATGGCGAATTCACCGAAGTCGATCCCTCCAAGCGGCCGACGCACCAGCCCTCGGGGTGGACCCGCCACTGAGGGTCCTTCCAGGGCAACACTGCGTCCCTTTGTGACCCGAACGGTCTTAACGCGGCGTTGAGACGCCCCGTGCAAGCTGCTACCAAAGGTCCCGACGCATAACCTCAAGGGGAGGGAGCCGAAATGGCTGATCAACCGAACGACGCGGCGCCGCAACAGGCGCCGCAGGTCAGAATGAACGTCCTGACGCAATACATCCGCGACATGTCCTTCGAGAACATCCTGGCGCGCAAGCCCGCGCCCGGTCAGGTTCAGCCCGACGTGCAGGTCCAGGTGGCGCTGGATGCGAAAAAGCGCGAGGCCGAGCACCAGTTCGACGTGATGATGAAGCTGCACATCACCAGCAAGGCCAAGGAAACCGGCGATCCGATGTTCCTGATGGAGCTGGAATATGTCGGCGTCTTCCATGTCGAGGGCGTGCCGGAAGAGCAGATGCACCCGTTCCTGCTGATCGAATGCCCGCGGATGCTGTTCCCCTTCGCCCGCCGCATCGTTTCCGACGTGACGCGCGACGGTGGCTTCCCGCCGCTGAACCTGGACACGATCGATTTCGTTGGCCTTTACCGCGCCGAACTGCAGCGCCGTGCCACGGCCATGCAGCAACAGGCCCCCGCGACCGCGAACTGATCGCACGCGGAAAGATCCTTGAAAACCCGGCCCCCGGCCGGGTTTTTTCATGACTGCAGCTTGGTCCAGAGGGCCCCATCGCCCATCTTCTTGACGAAAGCGTCATGCGCGGCCTTCTCGGCCTCTGTCAGGCGCGACGGCAGGGGGGTCGGACGCGGCCGTGGACGCCAGTCATCGGAAACCTCGACCACCGCCTTTGTCGTGCCGGATGCCAGAACGAGGTCCGGCTGTCGGCCACCGATCAATTCCAGATAGACCTCGGCCAGGATCTCGGAGTCAAGCAGCGCCCCGTGCAGCGTCCGGGCCGAGTTATCGATGCCGAAGCGACGGCAGAGCGCATCGAGCGATGCTGGCGAGCCCGGGAATTTCCGCCGCGCGATGGCCAGCGTGTCGACCGCGCGATTGTTCGGGATCTGCGGCAGATTCAGCCAGGACAGCTCGGCATTGAGGAATTTCATATCAAAGCTGGCGTTGTGGATGATCAGCTTCGAATCTGCGATGAAATCGACGAAACTCTGCGCCAGTTCCCGGAACGTCGGCTTGTCCGACAGGAATTCGGTGCTAAGCCCGTGCACCTTGAAGGCATCCTCGGGCACGTCGCGTTCCGGGTTGATGTAGACATGATAGGTCTCGCCCGTCGGCACGTGGTTCAGAAGTTCCACGCAGCCAATCTCGACCAGACGGTCCCCCTGGAATGGGTCGAAGCCAGTCGTTTCCGTATCCAGAACAATCTCACGCATAAACGGGGCCTTTCCGGATCGCCTCGAGGATGTCCAACACCTGTTTCCGGGCATACGCTAACGTATGTGTCTCGATCACATAGTCCGCGCGAGCGCGTTTCTCGGCATCCGGCATCTGCTTGGAAAGAATCATGTCGAATTGCGTCTCACTCATCGTTCCGCGCTCGAGGACCCTTTGCCGCTGAACCTCTGGCGGTGCAGAAACTACTGAAATTGCGTCGAATTCTTTTTCATACTCACGTTCGAACAGCAACGGGATATCGCAGACAACAACATCGGATTTCGCGTTTTCGATGAATCTTTTTCGATCATCAGCTACCAGGGGATGTACGATCTCCTCAATACGCTTCAGTACGGTTTCATCTTCCGATATCAGTCGCCTCAATGTTTCACGTGAAACAATGCCATCCGTCACGGCTTGCGGAAACGCGGCTTTCAACGGCCCCACAGCCGCCCCGCCAGCACCATACAGACGGTGAACCGCGGCATCGGCATCCCAGACATCACATCCGGCTTCGGCAAAAAGCCTCGCCGTTGTCGACTTGCCCATGCCGATCGACCCCGTAAGCCCCATCAAAAAGGTCACTTCAGGGCCTCTTCCCGCAACTCTGCCGTCACCTCGGGGCGAACACCGAACCAGCGCTCGAAACCGGGCACAGCCTGGTGCAGCAACATGCCCAGCCCATCGACCGTGACGCATCCCGCCTCGCGCGCGCGGCGCAAAAGCGTCGTTTCAAGGGGATTATAGACGATATCCGTCACCACCTGTCCAGAGTGGAGAGCATCCAGGTTCACATTCAGCTCAGGCTTGCCAATCATGCCGAGCGAAGTCGTGTTGACCACCAGAGCGGCATCGGCCATCGGATGGGACAAGGAATGCCAGTCTATCACCTTGAGTTTTCGACCGAAATCCTCTTGCAGGCGCTCTGCCCGAAGGCGGGTGCGATTGGCGATGAAAATCTCCGGCACGCCGGCCTCGAGCAGCGCGAAAACGATCGCCCTCGACGCACCGCCTGCCCCCAGCACCATCGCCGGCCCCGAAGTCGGATCCCAGGCCGGCGCATATTGCCGCAGATTCTCTATGAACCCGTAACCATCTGTATTATCGGCATGAATCGACCCATCAGGACGAAAGATCAGCGTATTCGCCGCGCCGATCAGCGCAGCCCGATCGGTGACGATATCCGCCAGCGCCAGAACGGATTCCTTGTGGGGAATTGTCACGTTAATGCCCACGAAGCCCATTTTTGGAAGCATTTTCAACGCCTCAGCTAGGTCATCCGGGTGGATATCCATGGGGATGTAGTGCCCGCGCAGGCCAAGGCTGCGCAGCCAGTGGCCATGTACCAGCGGCGAGCGCGAATGCGCGATCGGGTGACCGATCACACCGGCGAGGGGGGCAGCATCCAGCGTCATGACGAAATGGCTCCTCTGAGAGCAAGGTAGTCGAGAACTTCCAGCAAAGGCAGGCCGAGCACCGAGAAATAGTCGCCGTCGATGCGCGAAAACAGCCGCACCCCCTCGGATTCGACCTGGTAAGCACCACAGGATTGGCCGATCTGAGGCCAATTTCGCTGCAAATACCCCTCGAGATAGGCATCCGAGAGTGGTCGCATCGTCATCCGCACCGTCGAAACCCGCCGCCAGACAACGCCTTCGCCATTGTGGATCACCGCAGCGCTGTGCAGCGCATGACGTTGACCGGACAGCGTTTTCAGCTGCGTGCGGGCCTCTTCCAGGTTTTCAGGCTTGGAAAAGATACGTCCCTCGAGCTCCAGAACCTGGTCGCAGCCCAGGACATAGGCCTCGGGCTCTTTCCGGCCGACCTTTTCAGCCTTCGCCTGGGCCAAGGCGTCGGCAATGTTGCGCGGACTTTCCCCTTCGGCCTCGAGGGCCTGCCGCACAGCGTCCTCGTCAACCCGCGGCTTGCTGACCTGGAACGTGACGCCCGCCTTCGAGAGCAATTCGGCCCGGATGGCCGAGCCCGAGGCAAGGAGGATGGATGCGGACATGGGGATAAACCGGTTCAAAATCAGGAAGAAAGCGCCGCACTGTTCTGGGAAAAAACGCCCGAAAACGCAAGCCCTGCGCGAAGCGGTGGACAACTCACCCGAGTCGGTCCTGAGTCGCACCGATTCCCCCACGGTGGGAAAGGATATGTGGATTCCTCGTTCCGCACCGATTCTCCCGGACTCGCTCCCCAGAATCAGTCCACAGTTATCCACTGGTTTTTCACAGCGTAAGCACTTGAGTGGGAAAAGCTTCTCTGAAATCCTGAAAAGAATTCCACTGATTCGAGGTGATTCATCCCTGACTTATGCACCTGTGGAAAAGGGGTGGGACAAATCAAGGATCCACAGCCTTAAGGCAGACAACATCACACAACAATCTTTTCTTTCTTTTTAATGAAAGAGTAAGAGGCTCCACTCAGAAGGAGTTCCCCATGACCGATTTCCTCGTCTCGGTTTACCCGTGGACAAAGTTCCTGCACGTCATCTGCGTGATTTCCTGGATGGCGGGAATTTTCTATCTTCCCAGGCTCTTCGTGTACCACGTGGAACAGGGCAGCGAAGACGAGAAGATCGACGCAATGTTCCAGACGATGGAACGGCGGCTTCTTCGCGGGATCATGAATCCGGCGATGATCGGCACCTGGGTTTTCGGCTTAATGCTTGTTTTTACTCCGGGAATTGTCTCCTGGAGCATGCTTTGGCCGTGGGCGAAAGCGGCCTCTGTGCTGGTTATGACTTGGTTTCATCACTGGCTTGGCAAGCGCCGGAAGGGGTTTATGAAAAAAACGAATACCCTTACCGGGCGCCAATATCGCATGATGAACGAGGTCCCCACCGTGCTGATGGTGATCATCGTCCTGTCGGTCATCGTGAAGTTCTGAGGGCCTGGAAAGCGCCTGGAACGTTGACTTCGCTGCCCCGGACGCGTATGTCCTGCAGCAAGCCGCCCGTCCGGGCGGATGTCTTCCGCACATGACATTGACAGAACATGACGATCGCCCGCCACGGCGGCGCCGATCCCCGGGGATGCCCTTCGATGACCGAAAACCGCCTGAACCTCTCTGACCTGAAGGCCAAAAGCCCGAAGGACCTTCTGGCCATGGCCGAGGAGCTGGAGATCGAAAACGCCTCGACGATGCGCAAGGGCGAGATGATGTTCCAGATCCTGCGCGAGCTTGCGGACGAGGATTGGCAGATCGGCGGCGACGGCGTTCTGGAAGTGCTGCAGGACGGCTTTGGCTTCCTGCGCTCTCCCGAAGCGAACTACCTGCCGGGTCCCGATGACATCTACGTCTCGCCCGACATGATCCGTCAGTGGTCGCTGCGCACCGGTGACACCGTCGAGGGGCTGATGAAGGCGCCCGACGACAACGAGCGCTATTTCGCCCTGACCTCGGTCCAGCGGATCAACTTCGAGGATCCCGAGAAGGCCCGCCACAAGATCGCCTTCGACAACCTGACGCCGCTGTACCCGGATGAGCGCCTGAAGATGGAGATCGAGGATCCGACCATCAAGGATCGCTCGGCCCGGATCATCGACCTGGTCGCGCCGATCGGGAAGGGGCAGCGTTCGCTGATCGTGGCTCCGCCGCGGACCGGCAAGACCGTGCTGCTGCAGAACATCGCCTCGAGCATCGAAAAGAACCACCCGGAGTGCTATCTGATCGTCTTGCTGATCGACGAACGCCCGGAAGAGGTCACCGACATGCAGCGCTCGGTGAAGGGCGAGGTGATCTCCTCGACCTTCGACGAACCGGCAACGCGCCACGTCGCCGTGTCCGAGATGGTGATCGAAAAGGCCAAGCGCCTGGTCGAACACAAGCGCGATGTCGTCATCCTGCTGGACTCGATCACCCGCCTGGGCCGTGCCTTCAACACCGTCGTGCCGTCCTCGGGCAAGGTGCTGACCGGGGGTGTGGACGCCAACGCCCTGCAACGCCCGAAACGCTTCTTCGGTGCGGCGCGCAACATCGAAGAGGGCGGCAGCCTGACCATCATCGCCACCGCGCTGATCGACACTGGCAGCCGGATGGACGAAGTGATCTTCGAAGAATTCAAGGGCACCGGTAACAGCGAGATCGTACTGGACCGCAAGGTGGCCGACAAGCGCGTCTTCCCGGCGATGGACATCCTGAAATCCGGCACCCGGAAAGAGGACCTGCTGGTCGACAAGGTGGACCTGCAGAAGACCTTCGTTCTGCGCCGCATCCTGAACCCGATGGGCACCACCGATGCCATCGAGTTCCTGATTTCCAAGCTGAAGCAGACGAAGACGAACTCTGACTTCTTCGACTCGATGAACACCTGAGGATGTGATGGATACGATCTTCGCGCTGGCATCGGCCCCTGGCCGGGCCGGCGTTTCGGTGATCAGGATCTCTGGGCCGGGGGCAATCCCGGCCCTTGCCCATTTCGGGGTCAGGGATCCGGCGCCACGTGAAACACTGCTGAGGACCCTGCGGGACGGGCAGGGGGGGCTGCTGGACCAGGCCGTGGTGGTGTATTTCCGCGCGCCTGCCTCGTTCACCGGCGAAGACGTGGTCGAGCTGCACCTGCACGGCAGCCCCGCCATCATCAGCGCCACGCTGCGGATCCTGGGCGATCTGCCGGGCCTGCGCATGGCCGAGGCGGGGGAATTCACCCGCCGGGCGCTGGAAAACGGCAAGATGGACCTGACCCAGGTCGAGGGCCTGGCTGATCTGATCGATTCCGAGACCGAGGCCCAGCGGCTTCAGGCGCAGCGGGTCTTTTCCGGCAAGCTGGGAGAGATCGTCCAGGACTGGCGCCGCGATCTGCTGCGCGCAGCGGCCCTGCTGGAGGCCGTCATCGACTTTGTCGACGAAGACGTGCCCGTGGATGTCCGCCCCGAGGTCACGGCCCTGCTGGGCCGCGTTTCGGCCAGCCTGAAGGTCCAGGCGGCGGGGGCCCAGGTGGCTGAACGGGTCCGCCACGGCTTCGAGGTCGCCATTCTGGGCGCACCGAACGCCGGCAAGTCGACGCTGCTGAACTACCTGGCAGGCCGGGATGCCGCGATCACCTCGTCAGTGGCGGGAACCACCCGCGATGTGATCGAGGTTCGCATGGACCTGCGCGGTCTTCCCGTGACCCTTCTGGACACCGCCGGCCTGCGCGAGACCCAGGACGAGGTCGAGGCCATCGGCATCGAACGTGCCCGCGCCCGGGCCGAAACCGCCGATCTGCGGATCTACCTGCTGGAACCCGGCGAGGAACCGCGCATCGCCCTGCAGCCCGGCGACATCGCCCTGCACGGCAAGGCGGATCAGACCGGCGACCCCGAGGGCATCAGTGGCCGCACGGGGCAGGGGATCGACGCCCTGGTGGACCGCGTCACCGCCATTTTCGCGGACCGCAGCGCCCTTGTCGCCACGGCGACGCGGGAACGCCACCGTCTGGCGATCCTGCGCGCCATGGGCTATCTGGACGCCGCGCAGGACATGCTTGCTCAACCGCTGGCGACGGAAGACGTGATCGCGGAAGAACTCCGCTCGGCTATCCGCGCGCTGGATTCTCTGGTAGGAAACATCGATGTCGAGTCTCTCCTGGGAGAGATCTTTTCGAGTTTCTGCATCGGCAAATGATGGGAGTGTTTCACGTGAAACATCCGGACTTCGATGTTGTAGTGGTCGGTGCCGGCCATGCGGGTTGCGATGCGGCCCATGCGGCGGCCCGCGCGGGCGCCCGGACGGCGCTTGTGACGCTGAAATTCGACGGGATCGGCGTGATGTCCTGCAACCCGGCCATCGGCGGCCTGGGCAAGGGGCATCTGGTCCGGGAAATTGACGCGCTGGACGGCGTGATGAGCCGCGTGGCCGATGCTGCGGGCATCCAGTTCCGCCTGCTGAACCGCCGCAAGGGGCCCGCCGTGCAGGGGCCGCGCGCCCAGGCCGACCGCGCCGTCTACCGCGCCACGATGCAGCGGGAAATGACCTCTTTCCCGGGCCTCGAGGTCATCGTGGGAGAGGTGACGGATTTCCTGATGGATGGCAACCGCGTGGCGGGGATCGTTCTGGCGGATGGCTCTCAGGTCTCGGCCCGCGCCGTGGTCCTGACCACGGGGACCTTCCTGCGCGGCCTGATCCATATCGGCGATCACAGCTATTCCGGCGGCCGGATGGGCGACAATGCCGCGAACCTGCTGGGGCAGCGCATGGATGGCTTTGGCCTGCCGCTGGGGCGGCTGAAGACCGGCACGCCGCCGCGCCTGGACGGCAAGACCATCGATTGGAGCATCCTCGACAGCCAGCCCGGTGACGAGGATCCGGTTTTCTTCTCGTTCGCGACGAAATCCGTGGCGATCCGGCAGGTGTCCTGCGGGATCACCCATACCAACGCCGCGACCCATGACATCATCCGCGACAACCTCAAGCGCTCGGCCATGTACGGCGGCTATATTGAGGGCGTCGGCCCCCGCTACTGCCCCTCGATCGAGGACAAGGTGGTGCGCTTTGCCGACAAGGACTCGCACCAGGTCTTCCTGGAGCCCGAGGGCCTGAACGACGACACGGTCTATCCCAACGGCATCTCGACCTCGCTGCCGCAGGACGTGCAGGAGGCCTATGTGCGCTCGATCCGGGGCCTCGAGCAGGTGACGATCCTGCAGCCGGGCTATGCGATCGAATATGATTACGTCGATCCGCGGGCGCTGAACGACCGTCTGGGCCTGCGCGACGTGCCCGGCCTGTACCTGGCGGGCCAGATCAACGGCACCACCGGCTATGAAGAGGCCGCCGCGCAGGGCCTGGTCGCGGGTCTGAACGCCGCGAAAGAGGCGCTTGGCGCCGATCCGGTGACCTTCAGCCGGACCGACAGCTACATCGGCGTGATGATCGACGACCTGATCACCCGGGGCGTCTCGGAACCCTACCGGATGTTCACCTCGCGCGCCGAATACCGGCTGTCGCTGCGGGCGGACAATGCGGACCAGCGCCTGACGGGGAAGGGGATCGAGGCCGGCGTCGTGGGCGAGGCCCGCAAGGCCGCCTTCGCCGACAAGATGGAACGCCTGGGCCGCGGCAAGGCGCTGCTGGAAGAGGCCAAAGTGACGCCGAAGGCGTTGAACGGGGCTGGAATCAAGGTGGGCGAGGACGGGAAACTGCGCTCTCTCTACCAGGTCTTGGCATTCGCGGATGTTGAGATACAGCATCTTGAGGGTTTGGCGCCGGGTCTGTCAGATCTGGATGGGGAAACCCGCGACCAGCTGAAGAAGGATGCGCTCTACGCAACCTATATCGGCCGGCAAGAGCAGGACGCGGCCGCGCTGCGCAAGGACGAGGCACGTTCGATCCCCGAGGGCTTTGACTATGCCGGTTTGGAGAGCCTCTCGAACGAGCTGAAGATGAAGCTGCAGCGCGTGCGTCCGGTGAACCTGGCGCAGGCCGGCCGGATTGAGGGCATGACCCCCGCCGCTCTGGCGCTGATCCTGGCGCGACTGAACCGCGAGACCCGGGAAAAATCCGCGTGAGCCTGGATCCGACCACCGAGAATGTTTCACGTGAAACATCGGAGAAGCTCCGCCTTTACGCGGAGCTTCTCGAGAAATGGAACCGCAAGATCAATCTGGTCTCGAGGCACACGATCCCGGATCTGTGGACGCGCCATTTCGTCGACTCGGCCCAGATCCACGATCTGGCGCCGGGCTTTGGCCATTGGGTCGATATCGGCAGCGGCGGCGGTTTCCCGGGGCTTGTGATTGCACTCCGCGCGGCCGAATTGCAGCCCGAGGCCACCTTTACCCTGATCGAATCTGACCAGCGCAAATGCGCTTTCCTTCGGTCGGTGGCGCGCGAATGCGGCGTCAAGGTGCAGGTTCTGTCGCAGCGGATCGAACAGGTTCCGGCGCAGCAGGCGGATGTGCTGTCGGCGCGGGCGCTGGCCTCGCTTTCGGACCTGCTGGGATTTGCCGAACGGCACCTTTCGCCTGAAGGAACGGCGCTTTTCCCCAAGGGCGTCCGCTGGCGGGACGAGATTTCCGAGGCGGAAGCACAATGGTCCTTCCTCTGGGAGGCCGTGCCGAGTAAGACTGAACCCGAGGCTGTCATCCTGAAAATCGGAGGAATTCGCCGTGTCGCGTCTGCTTAACCAAACGGGCCCCCGCATCATCGCTGTCGCGAACCAGAAGGGTGGGGTGGGCAAGACGACAACGGCGATCAACCTGAGCGCCGCCCTGGTCGAGAACGGCTGCAAGGTGCTGCTGATCGACCTGGATCCGCAGGGCAATGCCTCGACCGGGATCGGGGTGGAAGCGGATGACCGCGAATTCACCGCCTATGACCTGATGGTCGACAACACGCCGCTGGATCAGGTGATCCGCAAGACCGGCGTGGCCAACATGGATGTCATCCCGGCGACGATCGACCTGTCCTCGGCGGATATCGAGCTTTACAGCAACGAGAACCGCGTCTTCCTGCTGCAGAAGGCGCTGCAGCAGCCGGCGATGGCGCCTTATGGCTATGATTTCATTGTCATCGACTGCCCGCCGTCTCTGAACCTGCTGACGGTGAACGCGATGGTCGCGGCGCATTCTGTTCTGGTGCCGCTGCAAAGCGAATTCTACGCCCTCGAGGGCCTGTCGCAGCTGATGCTGACGGTGCGCGAAGTGCGCTCCAGCGCCAATCCCGATCTGCGGATCGAGGGTATCGTGCTGACGATGTACGA
Source organism: Pseudooceanicola sp. NS-SX9 (assembly GCF_057380705.1). Lineage (NCBI taxonomy): Bacteria > Pseudomonadati > Pseudomonadota > Alphaproteobacteria > Rhodobacterales > Paracoccaceae > Pseudooceanicola > Pseudooceanicola sp. NS-SX9. The sequence continues at coordinate 144,514 of NZ_CM170818.1, forward strand.
CTCGCGCAACAACCTGTCTCAGCAGGTCGAGCAGGACGCGCGTGAAAACCTGGGTGACATGGTTTTCCGCACCCTGATTCCAAGGAATGTCCGCCTGAGCGAGGCGCCGTCCTTTGCGATGCCGGTGCTGGACTATGACACGACGTCTCGAGGGGCTGAGGCCTATCGAGCATTGGCACAGGAAATCCTTAAGAAATACGAACCTGTCGCCGCCTGAAGGCAGAGGAGCAGCAGATGATGGAAAAGAGGAAAACCCGGGGGCTCGGGCGCGGTCTGTCGGCCTTGATGGCGGATGTGACCCCCGAGGAAACAGCCACCCTGCAGGGCAATCGTCGTCCTGACCTGCTGGTTCCGATCGAGAAGGTCGTGCCCAATCCCGACCAGCCGCGCCGCAGCTTCACCGAGGCGCAGCTGGAGGATCTGACCAATTCCATCAAGGAAAAGGGCATCATCCAGCCGCTGATCGTGCGACCGAAGCCGGGCATGGACGGCAGCTACGAGATCGTCGCAGGCGAACGCCGCTGGCGTTCGGCGCAGCGGGCGCAGCTGCACGAAGTGCCTGTGATCGTTCGGGATTTCGATGATATCGAGGTCCTCGAGGTCGCCATTATCGAGAACATTCAGCGGGCCGACCTGAACCCCGTGGAAGAGGCCATGGGCTTCCGTCAGCTGATGGACAAGTTCGGCCACACGCAGGAAAAGCTGGCACAGGCCCTTGGGAAAAGCCGCAGCCACATCGCCAACCTGATGCGCCTGCTGCAACTGCCCGACGAGGTGCAGGAGATGCTGCGCGAAGGTCAGCTGTCGGCGGGCCATGCCCGGGCGCTGATCACCTCGGAAAACCCGGTAGCGCTGGCGCACAAGGTCGTCGAGGGCGGCCTGTCGGTCCGCGCGACCGAGCAGCTTGCCAAAAAGCCCGAGGCCCCGGCCGCGCCGAAACCGCAGAAGAAGATCAGCTTCGGCATCCGCCCGGACGAGGGCGAGAAAGACGCGGACACCCGCGCGCTGGAACAGGATCTGGGCGCGGCGCTTGGCATGACGGTGATCATCGACCATGTGCCGGGCAAGACCTATGGCCAGGTGACGATCAGCTACGACACGCTCGAGCAGCTGGACGACCTGTGTCAGGTCCTCAGCGCGGGCCGCTAGGGCGCGACCACAGGAAGGTCATCACGCCCAGCAGCGTGATGACCTGGATCGCCAGAAGTTGCGGGCGCAGGCCCATCAACACCGAGATCAGAAAGACGCCTCCCACCATGACGGTGGCGAGGCGTTTTGCCTTCAGAGAGATCGCGCCATGGTCATGCCAGTCGCGGATGGCGGGGCCGAAGGTCGGGTGGTTCACCAGCCAGCCGTGCAACCGGTCCGAGGACCGCGCAAAGCAGAAGGTGGCCAGCAGCATGAAGGGCACGGTGGGCAGAAGCGGCAGAACCACCCCGATCAGGCCGAGTCCGAGGCTGAGCAGCCCCGAAACCAGCCAGAAGGCCCTCATTCCAGCGAATCCAGCAGTTTGTTCAGGATCGCGTTCAGGACCATACGTCCCTGATCTGTAACGAAAATATGCGATTTTTCGCGTTTCAGTAGGTTCATCTCGTCGAGCTCGTTCAGGACAGAGGTATCAAGGGACGTTCCGCTCAATCTCTCGAACCGGTTTTGATCGATTCCCTCGAGCAGCCGCAGCCCCATCAGCAGGTATTCTTGCGCCTGTTCGGGGCCGGTCAAGGCTTCGATCAAACTGTCCGCATTTCCTGCCTCGGCCGCGGCCAGCCATTTGCCGGGGGCACGGTGGGCTTCGGTCGCGTGGCGACGGCCGTCGATGGTGACGCGGCCATGGGCGCCGGGACCGACGCCGATGTAATCGCCGTAGCGCCAGTACAGGACATTGTGCCGGGACCGCGCGCCATCGCGCGCGTGGTTCGAGACCTCGTAGCAGTCAAAGCCGTGTTCGGCGGTGACGCTTTGCGTCAGCTCGTACATGTCGGCGGCCAGGTCTTCCTCGGGCAGGCCCTTCAGCCCGCCGCGCTTGTAGCGGTCGCCGAAGGCGGTGCCTTCCTCGATCGTCAGCTGGTAGAGCGACAGATGGTCGATGGCCAGCGACAGGGCGCGGTGCAGCTCGGCCTCCCATTCGGCCAGGGTCTGATCCTGGCGGGCATAGATCAGGTCAAAGCTGACGCGGTCGAACTGGTTGCGGGCCACGTCGAAGGCGCGCAGGGCCTCGTCCACGGAATGCAGGCGCCCCAGCCGCTTCAGGTCCCGGTCGTTCATCGCCTGAAAGCCCATCGACACCCGGTTCACGCCCGCCGCCGCATAGCCACGGAACCGTTCTGCCTCGACCGAACCGGGGTTGGCCTCCAGCGTCACTTCGGTGTCATTGGCCTGCGGCCACAGCCTGCGGATGGTGTCCAGGATCCCCTCGACCGTCCGGGGCTCCATCAGGGACGGGGTGCCGCCGCCGAAGAACACCGACTGGACGACGCGACCTGACGTAACGGTAGCGTATCGTTCCAATTCGGTGACGTATGTTTTCAGCCAGCGGCCCTGGTCGATGCTTTCCGCCACATGCGAGTTGAAGTCGCAATAGGGGCATTTGGACTGGCAGAAGGGCCAGTGAACATAGATGCCGAAGCCGGCATTCTGCCAGTCCTCAGTGGTCACTCAAAGCAGCCCTGAACCAGTTTCGCGAACGCCTGCGAGCGGTGCGAGATCGCGTTCTTCTGCTCCGAGGTCATCTCGGCGAAGGTCACGTCAAAGCCTTCGGGCTGGAACATCGGGTCATAGCCATGACCGTTGTCGCCGCGCATCGGCCAGACGCATTGCCCGGGCATCCGCCCGACAAAGATCTCGTCATGGCCATCGGGCCAGGCCAGGCACAGGGTGCAGTTGAAGGCCGCGGTGCGCGGGTAGGGGGCGTCCTTTGCCTCCAGCTCGTCCCAGACCTTGGCCATGGCCATCGGGAAATCGCGGCCATGGTCGGTTTCGGCCCAGTCGGCGGTGTAGACGCCCGGGGCGCCATCCAGGCCGTCGACGGAAATGCCGCTGTCATCCGACAGGGCGGGCAGGCCGGTCGCCTTGGCGGCGTAATGCGCCTTGATGCGGGCATTGCCGATGAAGTTGTCCTGGTCCTCGACCGGCTCTTCCAGCCCATGGTCGGCGGCCGAGGTTACGGTGATGCCGAAGGGGGCCAGAAGCTCGGTGATCTCGGCCAGCTTGCCCTTGTTGTGGGTCGCCAGGACCAGGTCCTTGCCGTCGAACTTACGCATGGACTGCCGCCTTCTGGATCTCGACCAGCTCGGCCACGCCCTTTTCGGCAAGGTCCAGCAGCTGGTTCATCTGGTCACGGGAATAGGTGGACCCTTCCGCCGACATCTGCACCTCGATCAGGCGCTTCGTGCCGGTCAGGATAAAGTTGCCGTCGACGCCTGCCTCGCTGTCCTCGGGGTAGTCGAGGTCCAGCACCGGCTGGCCGGCATAGATGCCGCAGGACACCGCCGCCACCGGATCGACCAGCGGGTCCGAGATCACGATGCCCGCCTTCATCAGCTTGTTCACCGCCAGTTTCAGCGCCACCCAGCCGCCGGTGATCGAGGCGCAGCGGGTGCCGCCATCGGCCTGGATCACGTCGCAGTCGATGGTGATCTGACGCTCGCCCAGGGCCACGCGATCGACGCCGGCGCGCAGCGCACGGCCGATCAGGCGCTGGATCTCGACCGTGCGGCCGCCCTGCTTGCCCATCGCCGCCTCGCGCCGCATCCGCGAGCTGGTCGAGCGCGGCAGCATTCCGTATTCCGCCGTCACCCAGCCCAGGCCGGTGCCCTTGATGAAGGGGGGCACGCGCTCGTCGATGGTGGCGGTGCACAGCACATGGGTGTCCCCGACCTTGATCAGGCACGAGCCCTCGGCGTGCTTGGTGACGCCGGTCTCGATTGAAACCGGGCGCATTTCGCTTAAATCTCTACCAGACGGTCGCATGAAACCTCTCATCTTTTGAGGCCCGTGATAGGCACCGGGACCCCCGGAAGGCAAGTCCCGTTGACCTTTGGCGCAAGGCCTCTTTAATGAACCTTGGAACGGAATGCGGCGATGGCAGAGCAGAAAACCATCCTCAATGATCTGAACGACCGCTCGCGAGAGGTGTTTCGCCGGGTTGTCGAAGGCTATCTGGACAACGGAGAGCCCGTGGGCTCGCGCACCCTGACCCGCGTGATGAGCGAGAAGGTCAGTGCCGCGACGATCCGCAACGTCATGCAGGACCTTGAATACATGGGGCTGCTGGGCAGTCCGCACGTATCTGCCGGGCGCATCCCGACGCAGCGCGGCCTCAGGATGTTCGTCGATGGGCTGCTCGAGGTCAGTGACCTTGATGCGAACGAGCGCCAGAAGATCGACGCGACGGTCGGCAATGGCGGCGATCCCTCGACGCTGCTGGATCGGATCGGTTCGGCGCTCAGCCTGGCGACGCAGGGGGCCTCGCTGGTGCTGGCGCCCAAGCACGAGGCGCCGATCAAGCATATCGAATTCGTCGCGCTCGGCCATGACCGGGCGCTGGTGGTGCTGGTCTTCGGCGATGGCCATGTGGAAAACCGCATCTTCACGCCGCCGCCCGGCCAGACGCCGTCCTCGATGCGGGAGGCTGCGAATTTCCTGAACGCGCTGCTCGAGGGCAAGACCCTCTCGGAGGTCAAGTCCGTCGTCGCCCGCGAGATCGAGGCCCGCCGTCAGCAGATCGACGGGCTGGCGCGGGCGCTGGTGGAAAGCGGCGCTGCGATCTGGGAGGGCGAGGGCGGCATCCACGACCGGCTGATCGTGCGGGGGCGCTCGAATCTGCTGGGCGCGGACGAGGCTGACCTGGATCGCATCCGGGAGCTGTTCGATGACCTGGAACGCAAACGTGACATCGCCGAGTTCCTGGAACTGACCGAAGACGGCGAGGGGGTGCGCATTTTTATCGGCTCCGAGAACAAACTTTTCTCACTTTCGGGTTCCTCTCTGGTGGTCTCTCCTTATATGAACGCGGACCGAAAGATCATCGGTGCGGTCGGTGTGATCGGGCCCACGCGGCTCAATTACGGACGGATCGTTCCGATCGTTGACTACACGGCCCAGCTGGTGGGACGGATGCTTTCCGACCGCCGCTAGGGGCCGCTCAGTGAGGTGAAATGATGGCAGAGCCGAAAGACGACGACTTCCTGGATGATCCCGAGCGGGCCGAGGCCGAATCCCGCGCCTACGAGACGGAAGAGATCGACGATGCCGATATCGCGCTCGAGACGCTGCGTGCGGAACGGGACGAGATGAAGGACAAGTGGATGCGCGCCCTGGCGGATGCGGAAAACGCCCGCAAGCGCGCCGACAAGCAGCGCCGCGAGGCCGAGCAATACGGCGGGTCGAAACTGGCCCGCGATATGCTGCCGGTCTACGACAACCTCAAGCGCGCGCTCGAGGCTGCCGGCGAAAAGACCGAGGAAAACACCGCACTTCTGGAAGGCATCGAGCTGACCATGCGCGAGCTGTCGAACACTTTCCGCAAGCACGGTCTGCTGGTGATTTCGCCCGCCGTCGGTGACAAGTTCGATCCGAACCACCACGAAGCCATGTTCGAGGCCCCGGTCCCCGGCACCAAGTCCGGCGAGATCATCCAGGTCTCGGCCGAGGGCTTCATGCTGCACGACCGCCTGCTGCGCCCTGCCCAGGTCGGCGTCAGCTCCTTCCCTGGCTGATTTCGGCCCCGTTCCGGGGCCGAAGCCTCCGGCGGGAGTATTTATGGCCAGATGAAAGAACCGGTCGCGCCCAGAAGCGCGGCCGGTTTTCTCATTTTCTTGTTCTGAAATACCTCGGGGGAGGCCGCCGCAGGCGGACGGGGGCAGAGCCCCCCCTTCAGGGCTCATCCCCGAGAGGCGTCCTTCAGCCGGTAGAGCGCTTCCAACGCCTCGCGCGGGGTCAGGTCGTCAGGGTGGATATCCTTCAGCAGTTCGGACACGGCCAGCAGCTCGGGCGGGATCTTGGGCTTGGGCGGCGGCGGAGGGGCCGCGGCGAACAGCGGCAGGTCATCGATCATCGCGCGCGGGGCGCCACCGCCCTTGCGGGCGTTTTCCTCGAGCAAAGCCAGGACCTCGCGGGCGCGGGCCACGACGCTGTCGGGCAGGCCCGCCAGCTTGGCCACCTGCACGCCATAGCTGCGGTCGGCCGCCCCCATGCGGACCTCGTGCATGAAGATCACTTCGCCGTCGTGTTCGCGCACCGTGACGGTGGCGTTCTCGACCCCCGAGAGGCGCTTCGAAAGCTGCGTCATCTCGTGGTAATGCGTGGCGAAAAGGGCGCGGGCGCGGTTCGTCTCGTGCAGGTGTTCCAGCGTCGCCCAGGCGATCGACAGGCCGTCGTAAGTGGCGGTGCCGCGGCCGATCTCGTCCAGGATCACCAAGGCCCGGTCGTCCGCCTGGTTCAGGATCGCGGCGGTTTCCACCATCTCGACCATGAAGGTCGAGCGGCCCCGTGCCAGGTCGTCCGAGGCGCCGACGCGGCTGAAGATCTGGCTGACAAGGCCCACATGCGCCGCTGTGGCGGGCACGTGGCAGCCCATCTGCGCCAAGAGCGCGATCAGCGCGTTCTGCCGCAGGAAGGTCGATTTGCCGGCCATGTTGGGGCCCGTCAGCAGCCAGATCGAGGCGCTGTGCTCGCCCTCGGGGATCAGGGCGCAGTCATTGGCGATGAAGGGGGTGCCGTCGCGGCGCAACGCCTGTTCCACCACCGGGTGACGGCCGCCGTCGATGCGCAGCACCCGGCTGAGGTCGACCTTGGGCCGCACCCAGTTTTCCGAGCGTGACAGATCCGCAAGCCCCGTTGCCAGGTCGAATTCCGCCAGCGCCTGCGACAGCTGGGTCAGGGCGGGGGCGGCCTCGATCACCTGGGCGCGCAGGGTCGCGAAAAGCTGCGTCTCGATCCCCTGGGCCTGGCCTGCGGCATTCAGGATCCGGGTTTCCAGGTCCGACAGTTCGGGCGTGGTGAAGCGCAGCTGGTTCGCCGTGGTCTGGCGATGCTTGAAGCGTTCCGACAGGGGCGGCGACAGCATCTTGTCGCCATGGGTCGCGGTGACCTCGATGAAATAGCCCAGCACGTTGTTGTGCTTGATCTTCAGGGAGCCAATGCCGGTGTCCTCGGCGTAGCGGCCCTGCATGGCAGCGATGACGCCGCGGCCCTCGTCGCGCAGGCGGCGGACCTCGTCCAGCTCGTCGTGGAAGCCCCGGGCGATGAAGCCGCCGTCGCGCACCAGCAGCGGTGGCTCGGCCACCAGCGCCACGTCCAGCAGCGACAGCAGCGCCTCTTGCCCGGAAAACGCATGGGCGCTTTTCGACAAGAGCTGCGGCAGGCTGGCGTTGCCCAGCCGCGCGGCCAGCTGTTCGGCCTGGCTCAGCGCATTGCGGATCGCCGCAAGGTCACGCGGGCCGCCGCGCTCCAGCGACAGCCGCGACAGGGCGCGGTCGATGTCGGGCACCTTGCGCAGCAGCTCTCGCAGGTCGGCGGCGGTGCGGCTGTTGGTGCAGGCATAGTCGATCGCATCCAGCCGCTCGCCGATCACCGACAGGCTGCGCGAGGGCGACGAGATCCGCCGTTCCAGCAGGCGCGCGCCCAGGGGCGTCACCGTGCGGTCGACGGCCTGCAGCAGCGATCCCGCCCGCCCGCCGGTCATCGCATGGGTGATTTCCAGGTTGCGCCGGGTGGCGGCGTCGATCTGAACCGTGCCGTCCAGCGCCTCGCGCACCGGCGGGCGCAGCAGCGGCAGCTTGCCCTTCTGGGTGATCTCCAAATAATCGACCAGCGCCCCCATGGCCGAAACCTCGGGCCGGCCGAACTGGCCGAAACTGTCCAGCGTGCCGACGCGGAACAGTTCGGTCAGGCGCTTGGCGGCACCGTTGCTGTCGTAGGAAGACCGCGCCAGCGGCGTGATCGAGATCCCGAAATCCTCGACCAGCGGGCGCAGGCGGTTTTCATCGGCATCGCTGACCAGCAGCTCCGACGGCATCAGCCGCGCCAGTTCCGGCCCCAGCTTGACCGCCGCCAGCGGCATCACGTGAAACGCCCCGGTCGAGATATCGACCCAGGCCAGCGCCGCGCCGTCGCGCATCTCGGCATAGGCCGCCAGGAAGTTGTGGCGCCGCGCCTCCAGCAGGCTGTCCTCGGTCAGGGTGCCGGGGGTGACCAGGCGCACCACATCGCGCCGCACCACCGATTTCGAGCCGCGCTTCTTCGCCTCGGCCGGGTCTTCCATCTGCTCGCAGACGGCGACGCGAAAGCCTTTGCGGATCAGCGTCAGAAGGTAGTTTTCCGCCGAATGCACGGGAACGCCGCACATGGCGATATCTTCGCCCAGGTGCTTGCCCCGCTTGGTCAGCGCGATGTCCAGCGCCTGCGCGGCCTCTTCCGCATCCTTGAAGAACATCTCGTAGAAATCGCCCATGCGGTAGAACAGCAAGGCATGAGGGTATTGTCCCTTGATTTCAAGATATTGCGCCATCATCGGCGTGACGGTTTCCGCCGTGCTCATAGGTCCCCCGGTTCGTTTCGCGCAACTTAACGGTCCAGGAGGTGCGGCGAAAGGGGGGACCTCTGGGCGGTTGAGGCAGCCCCGGCAACCCGATATGCAACTCTCTGACTTCGGAGGGAAGACAGTCATGACCAAGAGCCGCATCAGCCGTGAAGACGCGCTGGCCTTTCACCTTGAGCCCACGCCCGGCAAGTTCGAGATCACGGCCACCGTGCCAATGACCACCCAGCGGGACCTCAGCCTGGCCTACAGCCCGGGCGTCGCCGTCCCCTGCGAGGTGATCGCCGAACAGCCCGAGACCGCCTATGACTATACCAACAAGGGCAACCTTGTGGCGGTGATCTCGAACGGCACTGCGGTGCTGGGTCTGGGGAACCTGGGCGCGCTGGCCTCGAAGCCGGTGATGGAGGGCAAGTCGGTCCTGTTCAAGCGCTTTGCCGATGTGAACTCGATCGACATCGAACTGGACACCGAGGACCCGGAAGAGATCATCAAGGCGGTCAAGCTGATGGGGCCGACCTTCGGCGGCATCAACCTGGAAGACATCAAGGCGCCCGAATGCTTCATCATCGAGCAGCGCCTGAAGGAAGAGATGGACATCCCCGTCTTCCACGACGACCAGCACGGCACCGCGGTGATCTGTGCGGCGGGCCTGATCAACGCGCTGCACATCAGCGGCAAGAAGATCGAGGATGTGAAGATCGTGCTGAACGGCGCGGGCGCGGCGGGCATCGCCTGCCTCGAACTGCTGAAGGCCATGGGCGCGCGGCATGACAACTGCATCATGTGCGACACCAAGGGCGTGATCTATCAGGGCCGCACCGAGGGCATGAACCAGTGGAAATCGGCCCATGCCGCCGCCACCTCGGCCCGTACCCTGGCTGAGGCGATGGAGGGCGCGGACGTCTTCCTGGGCGTGTCGGTCAAGGGCGCGGTGACGCAGGAGATGGTGAAATCCATGGCGCCCAATGCCGTGATCTTCGCCATGGCGAACCCCGATCCCGAAATCACCCCCGAAGAGGTCCACGAGGTCCGCGAGGACGTGATCGTTGCCACCGGCCGGTCGGATTATCCGAACCAGGTCAACAACGTGCTGGGCTTCCCCTATCTGTTCCGCGGCGCGCTCGACATCCATGCCCGCGCGATCAACGACGACATGAAGATCGCCTGCGCCCAGGCCCTGGCGGCCCTTGCCCGCGAGGACGTCCCCGACGAGGTGGCCCTGGCCTATGGCAAGACGCTGACCTTTGGCCGTGACTACATCATCCCGACGCCCTTCGATCCCCGCCTGATCTGGCGCATTCCCCCCGCCGTCGCCCAGGCCGGCATGGAGACCGGCGCCGCCCGCCGCCCCATCGTCGACATGGACGGCTATCAGGTGTCGCTGCAGGCCCGGATGGACCCGACGGCCTCGATCCTGCGCGGGCTGAACGCCCGGGCGCGTCGGGCGCAGGCCCGGATGATCTTTGCCGAGGGCGATGATGTCCGCGTGCTGCGCGCCGCGGTCCTTTACCAGCGCTCCGGCCTGGGCGAGGCCATCGTGGTCGGCCGCGAGGCCGATGTGGAACAGAAGCTGCGCGGCGCGGGCCTGTCCGATGCGGTGGGCGAGCTGAAGATCGTCAATGCCGCCAACACCCAACATCTGGGGGAATACAAGGACTTCCTCTACAAGCGGTTGCAGCGTCGTGGGTTCGACCAGCAGGATGTGCACCGTCTGGCGGCGCGCGACCGGCATGTCTTTGCCTCGCTGATGCTGGCGCATGGCCATGGCGATGCGATGATCAGCGGCGCCACCCGCAAGTCGGCCCATGTGATGGAGCTGATCAGCCACGTCTTCGACGCCGATGCCGAACATGGCGCCTGCGGCACCACCGCCGTCCTGCACAAGGGCCGCATCGTGCTGATCGGTGACACGCTGGTCCATGAATGGCCGGACGAAAACGACCTGGCCGACATCGCCGAACGCTCGGCCGAGGTGGCGCGCGATCTGGGTCTGGAACCCCGCGTGGCCTTCGTCAGCTTCTCGACCTTCGGCTATCCGGTCTCGGAACGGGCCGAGAAGATGCACCTTGCACCCCAGGTCCTGGAAGCGCGCGGCGTCGACTTCGAATTCGAGGGCGAGATGACCATCGACGTGGCGATGAACGCCAAGGCCCGCGCGGCCTACCCGTTCCAGCGCCTGACCGGTAATGCCAACATCCTGGTGGTTCCGGCGCGGCACTCGGCCTCGATCAGCGTCAAGCTGATGCAGGAGATGGCCGGCGCCACGATCATCGGCCCGATCCTGTCGGGGATCGACAAGGCGGTTCAGCTGTGCTCGACCACCGCGACGGTGAACGACATTCTGAACATGGCGGTCGTCGCCGCCTGCAAGGTGAAGGGTTGACCATCTGGAACCTCGGGTCGGTGAATGCCGACCTGCTTTTCCGGGTGCCGCACATGCCGGCACCCGGGGAAACCCTGTCGGCCACCGGCCACCAGAAGGGGCTGGGCGGCAAGGGCGCCAACATGTCCGTCGCGATTGCCCGCGCCGGGTCCCAGGTGGAACATATCGGCGCCGTGGGCGAGGATGGCCTGTGGCTGAAGGACCGTCTGACCCGTTACGGCGTCGGCACCACCCACCTGGCCGAGGTCCCGGGCCCCACCGGGCAGGCCGTCGTCTATCTGGACGACAGCGGCGAAAACCAGATCGTCATCCTGGCGGGCTCGAACGCCGCGATCACCCCCGAGGCGATCGAAGCTGCCCTGCAGCAGGCCCGTCCCGGCGACATCGCGCTGTTCCAGAATGAGACCAGCGGTCAGCTGGCCTTTGCCCGTGCCGCGAAGGCGCGCGGGCTGCGCCTGGCCTATGCCGCCGCGCCCTTCGATGCGGATGCGGTGGCGGCGGTGCTGGATCACCTCGACATCCTGATGATGAACGAGGTCGAGGCCGCGCAGTTGCAAAAGGCCACCGGTCTTGCCCCCGAGGCCCTGCCCGTGGCCGAGGTCATCGTCACCCTGGGCGCCCGGGGCTGCCGTCGAATCAACACCGCGGCAGCGGTGCTGCGCGACTTCCCCGCGCAGAAGGTCACGCCGGTCGACACCACCGGCGCCGGGGATACGTTCAGCGGATATCTGCTGGCGGGCCTCGACCAGGGGTTGCCCATGGATGATGCGATTTCCCTTGCCCAGAAGGCTGCAGCGCTGATGGTCACCCGCCTGGGGGCCGCTGACGTCATTCCGGGACGAGCGGAAATATGACAATTGTCATGGTACGAATTTTTTTCCTTATGAATCCCCCAAAATGAACTCTATCTTCTACTTGTGGAATATGAGTGCGCCTGAGGGTTGCCAGGCATGACCCGGAACGTCTGGAGGCGGATCGGGTCGGGGGAGTGCAAGCTCTTCGCGTAACGAGTGGTTCGTAGTAGGAACCGAACGGGCTGATCCTTTTGGGGTCGGCCCGTCTTGTTGTGTGGTGCCTGCACGGCCCGTTACATCCTACAGCGCCAGCCAGTCCTGCAGGGCGGCATTGACCGCCTCGGGGGTTTCCATGGTCGACAGGTGGCCGCAGCCCGGCACCACGACCAGCCTTGCTCCGGGAATGGCATCCGAGATCTCGCGGGCGATCTCGGGCGGGGTCAGCAGGTCGGCTTCGCCCACCAGGACCATCGTCGGCAGGGCATAGCTCGCCAGATCTGGGCGCGAATCCGGGCGTGAGATGATTGCCGCCGATTGCTGCGCCAGCACCGCCTTGCCCAGACTCAGCGACATCTGCAGCACCGGTTCGCGCAGGCGCGCCTGGTGATCGGAATGCACAAGGTTGGGCAGCCCGGCGGCAAAGGCCATGCGCAGCTGGCGCCCTTCCAGCGGGCCGATGGTGTCCAGCGTGGCACGGCGATAGGCCGATTGCTGGTCGGTATCGGGGCGGGCAGAGGTATCCAGCAGCGCCAGACGCTCGACCCGTTCGGGGGCCTGGCGCATGATCTCCATCGCGGCATAGCCGCCCATCGACAGACCAGCCAGGGCAAAGCGCGGCGGCGCCTCGGCCAGGATGGCGCGGGCCATTTCGGCGATGGTTTCGCCGCGTTGGGTGTTGGCGACGGTCACCGCCCCATGCGGCCACAGCGCGGGGATCTGGGCGGCGAACAGGGCAGGCGTCGCCATCAGCCCGGGGATCAGCAGGATCGGGGTCATCGACTCATCCTTCTCGCAAGTCGTCCGGGCGGAAGGGTGAAACCCTTTGCGGCGGGGACCAAGGGGGAAGGCGGCCTTGCAGATGAAAAAGGGCGCGCATCTACATATGCGCGCCCTATACCAGATGTAGTGTTCTGGATTACTTCTTGATGCGCATGTTGCGTGCCGCCAGCAGCTTCAGACGCAGGGCGTTCAGCTGGATGAAGCCGGCCGCGTCCTTCTGGTCGTAGGCGCCGGCGTCTTCCTCGAAGGTCACGTGCTTCTCGGAATAGAGCGAGTAGTCGGACCAGCGGGCCACGGTGCGCGCCGCACCCTTGTAAAGCATCAGCTTGACGGTGCCGGTGACGAACTCTTGCGACTTGTCGATCAGCGCCTGCAGCATCTCACGCTCGGGCGAGAACCAGAAGCCGTTGTAGATCAGTTCCGCGTAGCGCGGCATGATCGAGTCCTTCAGGTGGCCCGCGCCGCTGTCGATGGTGATCTGCTCGATGCCGCGGTGGGCTTCCAGCAGGATCGCGCCGCCGGGGGTCTCGTAGACGCCACGGGACTTCATGCCGACAAAGCGGTTTTCCACAAAGTCGAGACGGCCGATGCCGTGCTTTTTGCCATAGGCGTTCAGCGCGGTCAGGATCGTGGCCGGGCTCATCGCTTCGCCGTTGATCGCGACGGCATCACCCTTTTCGAAGGTGATCTCGATGTACTCGGGCTCGTTCGGGGCCTGGGTGACGGGATCGTCGGTGCGCTGGAACACGTATTCGGGCGCCACGGCGGCCGGATCTTCCAGCACGCGGCCTTCGGACGAGGTGTGCAGCAGGTTCGCATCGACCGAGAACGGTGCCTCGCCGCGCTTGTCCTTGGCGATCGGGATTTGGTTCGCCTCGGCGAATTCCAGCAGCTTGGTGCGGCTGGTCAGATCCCACAGGCGCCAGGGTGCGATCACCTTGATGGCCGGGTTCAGCGCATAGGCCGACAGCTCGAAGCGGACCTGGTCGTTGCCCTTGCCGGTGGCGCCATGGGCGACGGCATCGGCACCGGTTTCGCGGGCGATCTCGACCAGGCGCTTGGAAATCAGCGGCCGCGCGATCGAGGTGCCCAGCAGGTACAGGCCTTCATAGACCGCGTTGGCGCGGAACATCGGGAAAACGAAGTCGCGCACGAATTCTTCACGGACGTCTTCGATGAAGATGTTCTCGGGCTTGATCCCCAGAAGCTCGGCCTTCTTGCGGGCGGGCTCCAGCTCTTCGCCCTGACCGAGGTCAGCGGTGAAGGTGACGACCTCGCAACCGTATTCGGTTTGCAGCCACTTCAGGATGATCGAGGTGTCGAGGCCACCGGAATAGGCCAGGACGACTTTCTTGGGCGCGGACATGAATTTTCCCTCAATTCGAGTTTCGCCGGGCGATAGCCCTTTTTCGCCTAGGGTACAAGCCTAACGCCCCTTGCCAGCAAGGATACAAGGCGTAAAGACGAGGATATGAGCGAGTTTCTGGACAAGGCCCGGGCGGCCATGGTGGCAATGCGGGAGGTCTTTCCCGCCACGCCGCTTCTGCGCAACGATCATCTGTCGGCCCGCTATGGGGCCGAGATCTGGCTGAAACGCGAAGATCTGTCGCCGGTGCGCAGCTACAAGTTGCGCGGCGCCTTCAACGCGATGCGCAAGGTGATGTCGGCAGGTGGCGCGCCGTCGTTCGTCTGTGCCAGCGCTGGCAACCATGCCCAGGGCATGGCCTTCATGTGCCGCCATTTCCAGGTGCCGGGCGTGGTCTTCATGCCGGTGACGACGCCGCAGCAGAAGATCGACAAGACCCGCACCTTTGGCGGCGATTTCATCCAGATCCGCCTGGTTGGCGACTATTTCGACGACACCCTGGCCGAGGCGCAGCGCTATTGCAGCGAGGTCGGTGGGCATTTCCTGGCGCCTTTCGACGATGATGACGTGATCGAGGGCCAGGCCTCTGTTGCCGCCGAGATCGAACAGCAGCTGCCGGGCCTTGCCGACATGATCGTGCTGCCGGTCGGCGGCGGTGGTCTGGCCGCCGGGGTGCGCAGCTATTTCGGCGACCGGATGGCGTTCCGCTTTGTCGAGCCCGAGGGCGGCCGTTCGCTGCGCGCCGCGGTCGAGGCAGGCGAGCCGGTGACGCTGAAGAAGGTCGACAGCTTTGTCGACGGGGCCGCGGTGGCGCGCATCGGGGCACGGCCCTTTGCACGGCTGAAGGACATTGCCGCCGATCACGTCCTGGCTGCCCCCGAGGACCGCATCTGCCTGACCATGCTGGACATGCTGAACGTCGAGGGGGTTGTGCTGGAACCCGCGGGCGCGCTGTCGGTCAACGCGCTGGAGGATCTGAAGGACGAGATCCGCGGCAAGCGGGTGATCTGCGTCACCTCGGGCGGCAATTTCGACTTTGAGCGCCTGCCCGAGGTCAAGGAACGGGCACAGCGCTTTGCCGGGCTGAAGAAGTACTTCATCCTGCGGCTGCCGCAGCGCCCCGGCGCCCTGCGAGAGTTCCTGGACATGCTGGGCCCCGAGGATGATATCAGCCGGTTTGAATACCTGAAGAAATCGGCACGCAATTTCGGCACGGTGCTGATCGGCATCGAGACGAAGGATGCCGCGAACCTGCAGGCGCTGACGGCGCGGATGGAGGCGGCGGGCTTTACCTTCCGCGACATCACCACCGATCCGGTGCTGGCCGAATTCCTGATCTGATCAGGCGGCCACCCGGCCGGGCAGTTCGGACAGGAAAATCTGCCGACTTTCGGCATAGCAGGTGCGGATGGCCCCGATGTCGACCGCATCACCGTCTCCGGCGGCGGCCATGTGCTCGCCCTGGGCGCAGAGACCGGCAAAGGCGTTGAACCCCAGGTTCAGCGCCGATCCCTTCAGCGCATGCAGCACCTGCACCAGCGCCGGCCCGCGTTTCAGATCCGCCAGCGTGCCCTCGACGTCCTCGAGGAAGATCTGCACGACCTCGTCGAAATCGTCATGCCCGACATCGTCGCGCAGGGACATGACCTGTTCCCAGGATATCATCATCGCTCTCCCGTGACCCCCGGGGTGGTCATAGGGCCAAGGTCTTAACCGGCGATTTCAGACAAAGGTCGAACTCTAGCTTTAAGGGCTTCTTAGCTGACCTGGCCCTATCCCCTTGGGCAAGACCGGCGGCCGGGGGGCCGGCGGAAGGCATTGAGGACACCCGGGGCGCGCCCGTGGTGTCGGTGACGGGTGGTGGGAATGCAGGCTGGACGGGACATTGCGCCGGAGCAGGAGGCGGACGGGGACCGGGCGCGGGCGCGCCGGGTGCTGGTGGTCGACGACAGTCGCTTGCAGCGGCACATCCTGAAGCGGCTGCTGCTGGGCTGGGGCTACGAGGTCGACGAGGCCGAGACCGGCGATGCCGCGCTGGAGCTGTGCCACAGCCAGCCGCCCGATCTGGTGATCAGCGACTGGATGATGCCGGGCATGGACGGGCTGGGCTTTTGCGAGGCCTTCCGCCGCCTGCCGCGCGAGGATTACGGCTATTTCATCCTGCTGACCTCGAAACAGGAAAAGCTGAGCGTCGCCGAGGGGCTGGATGCGGGGGCGGATGATTTCCTGACCAAGCCGGTCAGCAAGACGGAACTGCGCGCCCGGCTGAATGCCGGCGAGCGCATCCTGGACATGAGCCGCCAACTGCGCGAGAAGAACCGCCTTGTCAGCCAGACGCTGGCGCGGCTGCAGGTGGCGCATGACCTGATCGATGGCGACCTGATCGAGGCCAAGAAGCTGCAGCAGAGCCTGGTGCGGGAACGCTTTCGCGATTTCGGGCCGGTGGCGGTGTCGCTGATGCTGCGCCCGGCGGGACGGGTCGGCGGCGATCTGGTGGGCTTCTATCCGGTGAATGAGGCGTGGTTCGGCTGCTTTGCGCTGGATGTGTCGGGGCACGGGATCAGCTCGGCGCTGATGACGGCGCGGCTGGCGGGCTATCTGACCTCGGCCACGCCGGGGCGCAACCTGGCGATCACGCGCGATGCCGAAGGGCAGCCCGCGCCGCGCCCCCCCGCCGAGGTGGCGGCGCATCTGAACCAGCTGATGCTGGCCGAGATGTCGACCGAGCATTACTTTACCATGGTGCTGGCCCAGGTCGAGATCGCCACCGGCCGGGTGATCCTGGTGCAGGCCGGCCATCCGCATCCGCTGCTGCAGCGCGCCAATGGCCAGGTCGAGAGCATCGGCCGCGGCGGCGTTCCGATCGGGCTGATCGACGGCGTGCCATACGAGGAGACCGAACTGGTGCTGGCGCCGGGCGAGCGGCTGTTGCTGCAGTCCGACGGCATCACCGAATGCCCGCTGGAGGGCGGCGGGATGCTGGATACCGAGGGGCTGGTGGCGCTGATGGAAGGCCTGCGGGAGAGCCAGGGCACGGCCTTTCTGGAGGCGCTGGTCTGGCAACTGGCCGAGCGGGCGGGGGCTGGGGATTTTCCCGACGACATCTCGGCTGTGGTGATCGAACGGCCTGACGGAGGGGATGGGGTGGGGGCGCTGCCCCCGTCAGCCTGCGGCTGACCCCCCCGAGGTATTTGGAACAAGAAAATGGTTACAGGAGGCTGCGCAGCACGGCGGCATCGCCTTCGCTGCCGACGGCCTGGGCCGCAAGGGTGGGGGCCATCCAGAGGGCGGTGTGGTGCGGTTCCGACGGGGCGGAGCGGCGCATCACCGGGCGCGCGAGGAAGATGTGGCAGAGCTTTTCGGCAAAGATCTCGTACTCCGGCATCCAGACGAAGCGGCGGTAGCTGGTGATCAGGCGCGGCGCGGTGATCGACCAGCCGGTTTCCTCCCAGACTTCGCGGTGCAGGGCGCGGACCGGCGTTTCGCCGGGGTCGATGCCGCCGCCGGGCAGCTGGACCTCGGGTTCGGGGTGGGCCTGGAAGGTCACCAGAAGCTTGCCGTCACGGGGCAGGATCGCGTAGGCGCCGGGCCGCAGCGTGTATTTCTGACCCGGGCGGGGCGGTTTTCCGTAGCGGCGCATGGCGGGTTCTCGGTCTCTCGGGGGTTGAAGGCGGCTGGGTTGCTCCTTACCTCGCACCGGGTTATGCCAAGAGCAAGCGCATAGGACATCTCATGACCATCGGCACCAAACTCGCCTGGGACGACACGGTACTGCCGTTCCAGCTGGACAATGCAGACATTCGCGGCCGGGTGGCCCGCCTGGACGGGGTGCTGGACGGCATCCTGAAGCAGCACGACTACCCCCCCGGCGTCGAGGCCCTGGTGGCCGAGATGGCGCTGCTGACCGCGCTGATCGGCCAGACGATCAAGCTGCGCTGGAAACTGTCGCTGCAGGTGCAGTCCGACGGACCGGTGCGGATGATCGCCACCGACTACTACGGCCCCGAGAAGGAGGGCGAGCCCGCCCGTATCCGCGCCTACGCGAGCTTTGACCGCGAGCGCATCACCGACGGGGCGCCCTTTGCCCAGATCGGCAAGGGCTATTTCGCCGTGCTGATCGACCAGGGCCCGGGCACCGTGCCCTACCAGGGCCTGACGCCGATTGCGGGCGGCAGCCTGCGCGCCTGCGCCGAGGCCTATTTCGCGCAGTCCGAACAGCTGCCCACCAGCTTCAACCTGTCCTTCGGCCTGTCGACCGAGGCAGGCGGCATCCAGCACTGGCGCGCCGGTGGCGTGATGCTGCAGGCGATGCCGAAGCCGGGCGAGCATGTCGCCAATGCAGAAGGCTCGGGCGAGGGCGGGCTGCTGCTGGCCCAGGACCTGGTCGAGGGCGAGGCGGAAGAGAACTGGAACCGCGTCAACTTCCACCTCGATACTGTCGAGCAGCTGGAACTGATCGGCCCCTCGGTGTCGCCGACCGACCTGCTGGTGCGGCTGTTCCACGAGGAAACGCCGCGCGTCTTCGATGCCCAGTCGGTGCGTTTCGGCTGCACCTGTTCCGAGGATCGGGTGCGGCAGAGCCTGTCGATCTACTCGGCCAAGGACATCGAGAAGATGACCACCGAAGAGGGCGTCGTGACCGCGGACTGCCAGTTCTGCGGCGCCCATTACGTGATGGATCCGAAGACCCTGGGCTTCGAAGCGGGGAAGGATGAGGGCTGAGCCCGATTTCGACCGCATCGCCGAGGCGCTTTTGCGCCCCGGCACCCCGTCCTCTGATTTCGACCTGAATCCGCCGCTGGCGCTTCCGGCCGGTCGCAAGCTGCGGCCGGCCTCGGTGCTGTGCGGCCTCGAGGAGGGCGCGCGGGGGCTGCAGGTGATCCTGACCAAGCGGTCCTCGGCGCTGAAGCACCATCCGGGGCAGATCGCCTTTCCGGGCGGCAAGCAGGAAGAGGGCGATGCCGATGCCACCGCCGCCGCCCTGCGCGAGGCCGAGGAAGAGATCGGCCTGCCCGCATCTGCCGTGGCCGTGCTGGGCCATCTGCCGCCGCACGAGACGGTGACGGGGTTCCAGGTCAGCCCGGTGGTGGCGCGCATCACCACGCCCTTTGCCGAACGCTGGCAGGCCAGCGAGGTCGAAGAGGTCTTCCGCGTGCCGCTGGCGCATCTGCTGCGGCCCGAAAGCTATTCGATCCAGTCGCGGCGCTGGCGGGGTGTCAGACGCTACTACTATACGGTTCCTTACGGGCCCTACTACATCTGGGGGGCGACCGCCCGGATGCTGCGGGTGCTGGCGGACCGGCTGGCATGACGCGACTGACCGGCGACTGGCTGCGGACCCCGGCCACCCGGGCGGTCTGCGCGGCGCTGACCGGGGCCGGGCACCAGGCCTGGTTCGTCGGCGGCTGCGTGCGCGATGCGCTGATGGGGATCGCGGTGGGCGATATCGACCTGTGCACCGATGCCCGGCCCGATCAGGTGCAGGCGCTGGCGCTGGCCGCCGGGCTGAAACCCGTGCCCACCGGGATCGAGCATGGCACGATCACCATCGTCTCGGGCGGCATCCCGCACGAGGTCACGACCTTCCGCCGCGATGTCGACACCGACGGGCGCCATGCGGTCGTGGCCTTTTCCGACAGCATGGAGGAGGACGCGCGGCGCCGCGACTTCACCATGAACGCGCTTTATGCCGATCCCGAGGGCCGGGTCCGCGATCCGCTGGGGCAGGGGCTGGCGGATCTGGCGGCTGGGCGGCTGCGCTTCATCGGCGATGCCGAAACCCGCATCCGCGAGGATTACCTGCGCACCTTGCGCTACTTCCGCTTCCATGCGCGCTTTGCCGATCCCGAGGGCGGCTTTGACCCCGAGGCGCTGGCCGCCATCGCCGCGACGCTTGAAGGGCTGGAAACCCTCTCGGCCGAGCGCATCACGGCCGAGCTGACCAAGCTGCTGTCGGTGCCGGATCCCGCGCCCGCGGTGGCCTGCATGGCGCAGACCGGGGTGCTGGGCACCCTGTTGCCGGGGGCCGAGGCGCGGGCGCTGGCGCCTCTGGTGCACCTCGAGGGGGCGGTGGGCGTGGCCCCGGACTGGCGCTGCCGTCTGGCGGCAATCGGCGGCAGCACGCCGCTGCGGCTGTCGAAGAGGGATGCTGCCACCGTGGCCCTGCTGCGCGACGAAGCGGGCACGATGACCGGCGCGGCCGAGCTGGGCTATCGCCACGGCGCCGATCTGGCGCTGCAGGTTCTGCTGCTGCGCGCCGCGCTGCTGGAGATGCCGGTGATGCCGGATGCCGCCCGGCAGGCGCGCTTTGGTGCCGCGCAGGTCTTTCCGGTGAAGGCCCGGGATCTGCCGACCGGGCTGAAGGGGCCGCAGATCGGCGCCGCGCTGCGCGCCATGGAAACGAGATGGATCGTTTCCGAATTCACGCTGGACCGGGACGCCCTGCTGCGCGATCCTTGACGCCGCGTGATCACGATCGCGACACCCGGCGTGGCGCGCTTGATTGCAGGCCTTCCCCGCGTCGATAACCGCGAGGAGAGGTGCCCCATGTTCCAACCCGAGACCCTGATCGACCCCTTTGCCCCGGCCACCGGGGCGCCGCCGAAGACGCTGCTGCGCTTCATGGGCTGGCTGCTGAAGGGGGCCTTTCCGGCGCTGATCCTGGCGGCGGGGCTGGCGGCGCTGGCCGGCGCGATGGAGGCCGCGACCGCCTGGATGCTGGGCCGCGTGGTGGACGGCGCCCAGGCGGCCGGCCCCGAGGCGTTCTTTTCGGTGGGCAATATTGTCCTGCTGGCCGGGGCGGTCGGGTTCTTCCTGCTGGTGCGGCCGCTGTTCTTCGGGCTCAGCTCGGCGGCGAATTCGATGATCGTGCAGCCGAATGTCTTTGCGCTGGTGCTGTCGCGGCTGCATCGCTGGACCATGGGCCAGTCGGTGACCTTCTTCGACAACGATTTTGCCGGGCGGATCAGCCAGAAGCAGATGCAGACCGCCCGCGCCACGACCGATGTCGCCTTCGAGACGATCAACGTGGTGGCCTTCGCGCTGGCCTCGATGGGGGGATCGGTGCTGCTGATGCTGTCGATCGACGGCTGGCTGGGGCTGGCCTTCATCCTCTGGCTGGCGGGCTATCTGGCGCTGGTGCGCTGGTACATCCCGAAGGTGCGCGCCCGGGCGGGCAAGCGGGCGGCGGCGCGGGCCATGGTGTCGGGGGTCGTCGTCGACACGATCACCAACATCAAGACGGTCAAGCTGTTCGCCCATGCCGAACACGAGGATCAGGCGGCGCTGGCCTCGCTGGGGCGCTACCGTGATGCGGCGCTGCATTTCGGGCGGCTGTCGGCGCAGTTCCGGTTCACCCTGACGATCATGGGGGGCGTGCTGCCGGTGCTGCTGGTGGGGGGTACGCTGGCCTCCTGGGCGCATGGGGGGGCATCGGTGGGCGACATCGTGGCGGCAGGCGCCATCGCCACCCGGATCGCCCAGATGACCGGCTGGGTCAGCTTTTCGCTGATGGGCATCTATGGCTCGGTGGGCGAGGTCGAGGACGGCATGCACACGCTGGGCCGCGCGGTGCGGCTTTATGACCGCGACGATGCCGTGCCGCTGCGCGCGGACTGCGGCGGCATCCGCTTTGACCACCTGACCTTTGCCTATGGCGGCCAGAAGGGCGGCCTGCACGGCGTCGACCTGACCATCCGCCCGGGCGAGAAGCTGGGGATCGTCGGGGCTTCGGGGGCCGGGAAATCGACGCTGGTGTCGCTGCTGCTGCGCCTCTACGACCCCGAGGGCGGCCGGATCGAGATCGACGGTCAGGACATTGCCGGTGTCACCCAGGACAGCCTGCGCCGCAACATCGCGCTGGTCACGCAGGACACGGCGATGTTCAACCGCTCGGCCCGGGAAAACATCCTCTATGGCCGTCCCGATGCCACCGAAGACGACATGATCGAGGCCGCCCGCAAGGCCGAGGCCGACCATTTCATCCGTGATCTCAGGGACCTCGAGGGGCGCTCGGGCTATGATGCGCGGCTGGGCGAACGCGGGGTCAAGCTGTCGGGCGGCCAGCGCCAGCGCATCGCGCTGGCCCGCGCCATCCTGAAGGACGCCCGCATCCTGGTGCTGGACGAGGCGACATCGGCCCTCGACAGCGAGGTCGAGGCGCAGATCCAGGACGCGCTGGAACGGGTGATGGAGGGCAAGACGGTGCTGGCCATCGCGCACCGGCTGTCGACCATCAGCCACATGGACCGGATCGTGGTGCTGGACCAGGGCCGCATCGCCGAGATCGGCCCCCATGCCGAACTGCTGGCCCAGGGCGGCCTTTACGCGCGCTACTGGGCGCGGCAGTCGGGCGGTTTCCTGGGCACCGAGGAAGCCGCGGAATAGGGCTTTGCCGGGCGTGTCTTCCACGGTAAGGGGCCGGACATGGAACATCGCATCGAACGTCTAGGCCACCATGGCGACGGCGTGGCCCCCGGCCCCGTCTTCGCCCCCATGACCCTTCCCGGCGAAACCGTCAGCGGCACGCTGAACGGCGACCGGCTGGAGAACGTGAAGATCCTCGTGCCCTCGCCCGACCGGGTGGCGGCGCCCTGCCGGCACTTCCGCTCCTGCGGGGGCTGCGCGGTGCAGCACGCGGCCGAGGATTACGTGGCCGACTGGAAGCTGGGCATCGTGCGCACCGCGCTGCAGGCCCAGGGGATCGAGGCCGAATTCCTGCCCGTCGCGACCTCTCCGGCGCGTTCGCGTCGTCGCGCGGCGGTGTCGGCCAGAAAGACCAAGGGCGGCGCGCTGGCGGGGTTCCACGGCCGGGCCTCGGATGCGATCGTGGCGGTGCCCGAGTGCCAGCTGCTGCACCCCGACCTGATGCAGGCGATCCCCGTGGCCGAGGCGCTGGCCATCGCCGGTGGCGCCCGCAAGGGCGAACTGTCGGTGCTGGCCACGCTGTCGGACGGCGGCCTTGATGTTGCGGTGACGGGCGGCAAGCCGCTGGACGAGGCGCTGCGCATGGGCCTGACCGCGACCGCCCAGCAGCTGGGCCTGGCCCGGCTGTCGTGGGAGGACGAGGTGATCGTCACCCTGACGCCGCCGGTGCAGCGGTTCGGCCGCGCCCGGGTGGTGCCGCCGCCGGGATCCTTCCTGCAGGCCACCGCCCATGGCGAGGCCGTGCTGCGCGACGCGGTGCTGGGGATCATCGGCGATGCCCGGAAGGTCGCGGACCTGTTCGCCGGTTGCGGCACCTTCGCGCTGCCGATCTCGGAACGGGCCGATGTCTGGGCGCTGGAAGGCAGCAAGCCGATGATCGCCGCCCTGGAAGACGGCTGGCGGCGCGCCGGTGGCCTGCATGCGCTGAAGGCGCAGGCGCGTGACCTGTTCCGCAACCCCGCCGAGGGGATCGACTTCAAGGGCATCGACGCCGTGGTCATCGACCCGCCGCGCGCCGGTGCCGAGGCCCAGACCCGCTGCATCGCCGAGGCCAAGGTGCCGGTGGTGGCCTCGGTGTCGTGCAACCCGGTGACCTTTGCCCGCGACGCCCGCATCCTGTTGGCGGCGGGCTACCGGATGGGTCCGGTGCAGGTGGTCGACCAGTTCCGCTGGTCGCCGCATGCCGAACTGGTCGCGGCCTTTCACCTCACTTAAACGCGAGGGCGGCATGCTGGCTTCTGCGATGCACGCGGAAGTGATATGTTGGCCTCAGGCAGAAAACCTGAATCATAATCGGGGCAGTGATGAAACGGGCAGTGATGTTCCTGGCCATGGCGTTGGCGATGGTGCTGACGCTTGCGGGCTGTGTCAGCAAGATCCAGACCTATGACGGTCCGGAAGTGACGCGGATCCTGGTCTTCAAGGGCGACCGCAAGATGTACCTCATGCATGGGGGCGTCGCGATGAAGACCTACAATATCGAACTGGGCTTCGATCCGGTGGGGCCGAAGCAGTTCAGCGGTGACGGCAAGACACCCGAGGGCACCTATTACATCGACCGGCGGAACGCGAATTCGCAGTTCCACCTGTCGGTCGGGATCTCTTATCCGAACCCCGCGCAGATGGCCTTTGCGGCGCAGCAGGGCAAGCAGCCGGGCGGTGACATCTTCATCCACGGCGCCCCCAATTCCGGCGCCGACGTGGTGGGGGACTGGACGGCAGGCTGCATCGCGGTGTCGAACAAGGATATCGAGGAAATCTTCTCGATGGTTCCCGAAGGGACGCTGATCACCATCTTCCCCTGACCCGGGGCGAGTGTTGCAAAAAAGCCCGGCATCGCAGGATGCCGGGCTTTTTTCTTAGGCGCGCTTCCGCCGATCGGACCTTGGGTCAATCGGCTCAGTTGCGCTGAGAGACCTTCTCGGTACCCGGGTCGGGCAGGGTCGAGCCGATGACCAGCGTCCACCAGATCTTGCCGTTCGGGTCCTGGTGCCAGGCAATGCCCATGTCGGTTGCCGACTTGTCGAGGATCACCCGGCGGGTGTCTTTCTCGTTCGACCAGGCGGCCAGGGTTTCCAGTTCGGTCTCGTAGGTTTCCGAGATATCCTCGCCGACGAGGCGGCCCTGGTAGCCCACGCGCTCGACCCGGTCGACCGGCGAAGAGCCGTCAGAGCCAAAGTGCCATGGGCGGTTTTGTCTAGACATATCAAGGGAATGCGTGGCGGCTGCGGCGGTCAGCTGCGGGCTCAGCTGCAGCGGCGCGGCGCCTGCGGCCTGACGCAGGGCATTGACCGAGTCGAGCATCTCGTAGGGGATCTTGCTGTCGGCATCCCGCGGCATGTGGTAGACCTGCGGCAGAGGCTTGCCATCCGGTCCGAGTTGCGGCGCTTGCGAGCCGGTGGTGGCGCACGCCGAGAGGGCCAGCGTTGCCGAGATCAAGAGAGGTAGAATGCGCATTCAGATCCTGCCCGATTAGGTGTGTTGAAACCCGCTTAGCGCGGCGCAAAGACCTTAGCAAACGCACAAGCGGGTGAGAAAGTTCGCTGACACTTGTTTGAGTTGCCGCTATAGCCGCAGCGCCCTACCTTTTCGCAGCATTTTCGGTCCCAACGTACCGCAAGGTTACGGAGTCCCCATGAAACCCAACAACAAGTCCACGCGCCGTGCCTTCCTTGCCACTGGCGCTGCCATGCTGGCGACGCCCGCGTTCGCCCAGTCCCATACCGCCGCTTACGATGCTCCCTTCCAGGAACCCGAAGCGCCGGTCGAGCGCGACCCGGCGAAGGCCGCGCGCCGCAATATCTCGTCCTTCCGCACGCTGGATTGGCAGCCCTACTTCGACAACACGAAGAACGGCGTCATCCTGGTCGACATCGACAGCCGCGCCCTGCATTTCTGGTCCGAGGACCGGACGATCTACAAGCTGTACCCGACCTCGGTTCCGCTCTCTCCGGACCTGACGCGCCGGGGCCGCACGCGGGTCGTTCTGAAGGACCCGCATCCCAGCTGGCGTCCGACCCCGGCGATGAAGGAGCGCGATCCCGAATGGCCCGATTTCATCCCGCCGGGCCCGGAGAATCCCCTGGGCACCCGTGCCCTGCACCTGAGCTGGACCTACTACCGGATCCACGGCACCCAGGATACGCGCAAGATCGGTCGCCCCTCGTCGAACGGCTGCATCGGCCTTTATAACCAGCACATCGAGGAGCTTTACGACCTCGCCGTGGTGGGGACGCAGGTGTTGCTAATTTGACCACAGGTCGTCGGCAAGCGTAAGGCGAAAACCAAGTTCGAATTGCTTTTGATACGGGCCGATCTATTACATCAGACTCACGAGGTAAGTCTTAGCGCCGCCCTCAATGTGTCTGACGATCGTGTGATGACACGGCGGCTTTTATCTGGAGGTTAACATGAAGAAACTCGTTCTCGCAGCCGTTCTCGCTGGCTCCGCAACCGCAGCTTCGGCTGGCTCGCTGGCTCAGCCGGTCATCGAAGCACCGGTCGTCGTGCAAGAAACCAAAAGCTCCTCCACCGGGATCATCATCCCGCTGGTGATCCTGGCTGTGGTGGCTGCTGCTGTCGCGTCCAACTAAGACGCGGCCTCAGGGCAAAACGGAAAAGGCGGTGGAGCAATCCACCGCCTTTTTCGCATTCTGCAGGCCTTGGGGCCGGGCGGCGGCCCTCAGGCCAGCCAGCCCGAAAGGTTCGCCTCGATCGCCGCGCCCAGGGCCGCGATATGGGCATCGTCGTCGTTCAGGCAGGGGATGTAGGTAAAGCTTTCGCCGCCGGCATGGACGAAGCTTTCGCGGATCTCCTCGTTGATCTCTTCCAGCGTCTCGATGCAGTCGGCCGAGAACGCCGGCGCCATGATGGAGATGCGCTTCTTGCCGGCCTTGGCCAGCCGCGCGACCTCTTCCACGGTATAGGGCTTCAGCCATTCCTCGGGGCCGAATTTCGACTGGAAGGTGGTGATGATCCGCCCGTCCGCCAGCCCCAGCCGTTCCTTCAGCAGCCGCGTCGTCTTGTGGCAATGGCAGTGGTACGGGTCGCCTTCGTGCAGGTAGCGTTCCGGCAGCCCGTGGTACGAGCACACCAGGATGTCGGGTTCCTGCGCCAGCCCGGCATAGGCCCGCGTGACCGAGGCCGCCAGCGCCTCGACATAGGTGGGGCTGTCGAAATAGGGCGGCAGGGTGCGCGAGGCGGGCTGCCATTTCAGCTCCATCAGGGCGCGGAAGAACTGGTCGTTGGCGGTCGCGGTCGTGGCGCCGGCGTATTGCGGGTAAAGCGGGCAGAACAGGATCTTCGAGCACCCCTCTGCGACCATCCGCGCCACCACCGATTTCGTCGAGGGATTGCCGTAGCGCATGCAGTAGTCGACCACCACGTTGCCTTCGCCATAGCGCGCCTCCAGCGCCGTCTTCAGCTTGGCATGCTGGGCCTTGGTGATGGTCATCAGGGGCGATTCATTGGCCTCGTTGTTCCAGATCGACCGGTAGGCCTTGCCGGATTTCGACGGCCGCACCGTCAGCACGATGCCCTGCAGGATCGGCTGCCACTTCCACGCCGGGTAGTCGATGACCCGCTTGTCGGACAGGAATTCCGACAGGTAGCGCCGCATCGAGCGGTAGTCGGTGCCATCGGGCGTGCCGAGGTTGGCGATCAGCACGCCCACTTTCTCGCGCGGCAGCGCGGGATGGTTGGCGGGGCGGTGGGCATCGGTCATGGGGCACTCCTGAAGATGGTCCGCCCCCGAGATAGACGCCCGGGGCGGCAGGTCAATGCGGTCTGGCGCACCATATCCTGTGCGGGTCAGGATTTCAGTGGGGTTTCCCGGGTGCCAAGGGCCGCCGCGAGGGATGTCATCGCCGAACCGGGCCGCAGCGGCTGCTGCTGGCTTTCGTGCGGCGACCAGCCGGTCAGGGTGACCAGCTCGAAGGTGGCGGGGATGCGGCCTTCGGGATCGGCATGGGTTTCAAGGTACAGCTCGATCGCGCGCAGGAAGACGGCGCGGCGGGTCGGGCGGCGCAAGCGGGCCTGCAGCGCGTTGCTTTCGCCCATGGCGCGCAGCTCGGCCATCAGGCGCAGCGGGTGGCTGTAGGTGACGGGGGTGCGGTCGTTGTCGGCCACCGGCAGGGCAAAGCCCGCACGCTGCAGCAGCGCGCCCAGGTCGCGGACCTCGCCCATGGGGGCGACGCGGGGCGACAGGCCGCCGGTGACCTCGATCTCGGCCTGGCCCAGGCAGGCGCGCAGCTCGGTCAGGGTCTGGCCGCCGAAGAACACCCCCAGGAACAGCCCGTCGGGGCGCAGGGCGCGGCGGCACTGGATCAGCTGGCCTACCGGGTCGTTGCGCCAGTGCAGGTCCATCACGTGGATCACCAGATCGGCGCTGCCTTCCGCCAGGTCCAGCGTATCGGCGGCGGCCAGGATGCGGGGGCGCACCGGCAGGTCCTGCACCAGGCGCTGCCAGTGGTCGGGGAAGGGTGTGATCAGCACCGCATCCGTGAAGGTTTTCTTAACCATGCCGAGGCGATCCTGCAGGTCCTGAGCCACCAGGTCATGCAGGAACAGGCCTTCGGGGGTGGCGCGGGCGCGGTGGCGGGCAAGGGCCGCCATGTCGGTCAGGATCTGGCTCATGGGGAACAGAGATAAGCGCCTTCAGGGGGCAGTGCAAACGGCGTTGCGGGTGATCTATCCGGCGCGCTGTTTGTGCTGCGGCGGGCTGGTGGACAGCGATTTCGGGCTGTGTGCGGGATGCTGGGCAGATACCCCCTTTCTGGGGGGAATGGTCTGCGACGGCTGCGGGGCGCCGCTGCCGGGCGGCTATGCGGGCGAGGTGGCGCGCTGCGACCAGTGCCTGAAGGATCCGCCCCCCTGGCGGCAGGGCCGGGCGGCGCTGATGTACGAAGGCATGGGGCGGCGGCTGGTGATGGCGTTGAAGCACGGCGATCGCCACGACATCGCGGCGCCTGCCGCCGACTGGCTGCTGGACAGCGCAGCCCCGATGCTGTGCGACGGCATGGTGGTGGCGCCGGTGCCGCTGCATTGGCGGCGGATGTGGAAGCGCGGCTACAACCAGGCGGCGCTGCTGTCGCGGGGGCTGGCGCGGCGTCTGGCGGGGCGCGGGGCGCTGGATCTGCCGGATCTGCTGGTCCGGCGCCGCGCCACGCCGGGCCTCGACCACCGCGGTCGCACGGAACGCGCGGCGCTGCTGGCGGACACCATGGCGGTCGATCCGCGCCACCTCGCGCGGCTGCGGGGCCGGCCGGTGCTGCTGGTGGACGATGTGCTGACCAGCGGCGCGACCTTTTCCGAGGCGACACGGGCTTGCGTTGCGGCAGGTTCCGGGCCGGTGTCCGTTCTGGCACTGGCGCGCGTGGCGAAATCGCCCTAGTTTGCCGGATGTCCCCGATCCGAACCGAAAGCGTCTCTCTCATGCAGCCGATCGACATCTACACCACGCCGACCTGCGGCTATTGCCAGGCCGCCAAGCGCCTGCTGACCCAGAAGGGCGCCGATTTCAACGAGATCGACGTCAGCGCCGACCCCGAGTTGCGCCAGAAGATGACCGAGCGCGCCCATGGCGGCCGGACCGTGCCGCAGATCTTCATCGGTGGCGCCCATGTCGGCGGCTGCGACGACCTTTACGCGCTGGAGCGCGACGGCAAGCTGGATGCGCTGCTTGCGGATGCATGAACGCTGCCCCTGCGGGGCACGGCCCCAAAGGGACTGACGACCAACCATGAGCGACGCCCGCAATTCCCTTGCCATCGCCCTGTTCTCGGAGATCCTGGCGGCGGATCAGCTGATCCGCAACCGCCTGTCGAAGGTGTTGCCGAAGGGGATGGAGCTGTCGCATTTCTCGGTGCTGAACCACCTGGCACGGGCGAGCACGGAACGCACGCCCGCGCAGCTGGCGCAGAGTTTCCACGTGACCCGCGGCGCGATGACCAACACGCTGTCCAAGCTGGAATGGGCGGGATACGTGCATATCCGTCCCGACTGGGACGATGCGCGGCGCAAGATGGTGGCGATCAGCCCGGCGGGGCGCATGGCGCGCGATGCAGCCCTGGCCGCGGTGGCGCCGATGTTCGCCCAGGTCGTCGACGAGATGAGCGAGGACAAGGTGCGCGCGCTGCTGCCGATCCTGCGGGAATTGCGCGGCAAGCTGGAGGATGGCTAGGGGGAGGGGGCTCTGCCCCCGTCTCCTGCGGAGACTCCCCCGGAGTATTTATGGCCAGATGACGGGGAACCCGGCCTTCAGGCCGGGCGGTGCGCCGCGGTGACGTAATTGACGCTGAGGTCGCGGTCGCTGATCTTCCACTGCCAGGTCACCGGGTTGAAGATGTAGCCCTTGCGGTCGACGGGCGTCATGCCGGCCTGGCGGATCAGCGCGTAGAGTTCGTCGGGGGTGATGAACTTGGCCCAGTCATGGGTGCCCTTGGGCAGCCAGCGCATCACCCATTCGGCACCGACGATGGCCATGGCAAAGCTTTTCGCGTTGCGGTTCAGGGTCGAGCACAGGTGCAGCCCGCCAGGTTTCAGCAGGTCGTGGCAGGCGGTCAGGTAGGCCAGCGGATCGGCGACGTGTTCGACCACTTCCATGTTCAGCACGACGTCGAACTGTTCGCCGGCGGCGGCCATGGCCTCTGCTGTGGTGTGGCGGTAGTCGATCTGCAGGCCGGATTGTTCGGCATGGGTCTGCGCGACGGGGATGTTCTTCGGCGCCGCATCAACGCCCACGACGGTGGCGCCCAGCCGTGCCATCGGTTCGCACAGAAGGCCGCCGCCGCAGCCGATGTCGAGGATCCGGATCCCCTGGAACGGTGCCTTGTCCTTGAGATCACGGGAGAATTCGGCAGCGATCTGGGTGGTGATGTAGTCCAGGCGGACCGGGTTCATCATGTGGAGCGGCTTGAACTTGCCCGTCGGGTCCCACCACTCCGCAGCCATGGCTTCGAACTTGGCGACTTCGGCGGGGTCGATGGTTGTCGTGTCGGTTTGCATTCCGCGCTCCTTGCGGTCATGGTGGCTCAACCCCCCTTCTACAGGGAGACGTCATGGATAGGAACTCGGGGCAAAGAGCCGCAGGTCAAGTGCTGTATCCGCCGGTTGATCCCTTCGATCAGCGGATGCTGGACGTGGGCGACGGCCACACGATCTATGTCGAGCAGTCCGGCAACCCCGAGGGGATCCCCGTCGTGGTGCTGCATGGCGGCCCGGGCGGCGGCTGTTCCCCGGCGATGCGGCGCTACTTCGACCCGGCGCAGTACCGCGTGGTGCTGTTCGACCAGCGCGGCTGCGGGCGTTCGCGCCCCTTTGCCGGGGTCGAGGCCAACACCACCTGGCACCTCGTCCGCGACATCGAGCTGATCCGGGAAACCCTGGGCATCGACAGCTGGATCGTCTTCGGCGGTTCCTGGGGCGCCACCCTGTCGCTGGTCTATGCCCAGGCCCACCCCGAGCGTACCCGCCATCTGGTGCTGCGCGGCGTCTTCCTGATGACCCGCTCCGAGCTTGACTGGTTCTATGGTGGCGGCGCGGCGGCCTTCTGGCCCGACACCTGGGCCCGCTTCACCGCCCCCATCCCCGAGGACGAGCGTCACGATCTGATCGGCGCCTATGCCCGGCGCCTCTTCACCGGCAACCAGGCCGAGGAAGTCACCTATGCCAAGGCCTGGTCGGCCTGGGAAAACGCCCTTGCCTCGATGGCCTCGACCGGCCACGGCGGCGAACCGCCGGGCCAGTATGCCCGCGCCTTCGCCCGGCTGGAAAACCACTACTTCACCCATCTCGGCTGGTTGCAGGACAACCAGCTGCTGGACCAGGCCCACCGCATTGCCCATATCCCGGGCCATATCGTGCAGGGCCGCTACGACATGATCTGCCCGCCGCGCATGGCCCATGCCCTGCACCGTGCCTGGCCCCGGTCCGAGCTGCGGATGATCCCCGACGCCGGCCATGCCCTGTCGGAACCCGGGATTTCGGCGGAGCTTGTCCGCATCATGAATGCCCTCGTCCCCGGCTGACGCAGGGGACTAACCGGTTCTTTCATCTGGCCAAAAATACTCCCGCCGGAGGCCCGGTGCCGCCCGGCGGCACCGGTTGCACCATCCGCCAAACCGCGCCAAGGCCGATTTTCCTTGCGATTCGCCAGTCAAAGACCTATATCCCCTTCAACAGCGGCGTGTCGGTGCCTTCCTGGTCCGACGCTCCACCGGAAGCACCGACGGGCCGCGCGCCCGTTTTTTTGTACCCGGATCATCCCATGACCGACCTCATCGCGAAAACCGCCATCGATCGCCGCCTGGCCGAGATCGTCTCTCCCGTCCTCGAGGACATGGGGTTCGAGCTCGTCCGCCTGCGGCTGATGGGTGGCGACATCAAGACCCTTCAGATCATGGCCGAGCGCCCCGACGGCGGTATCGACGTCGACGAATGCGCCGACATCTCGAACGCGGTCTCGGCCGTGCTCGACGTCGAGGACCCGATCACCGACAACTACACCCTCGAGGTCTCGAGCCCCGGCATTGACCGTCCGCTGACGCGCCTGAAAGATTTCGACACCTACGAAGGCTATGACGCCCGCCTCGAGACCGCCGAGCTGGTCGGCGGCCGCAAGCGCTTCAAGGGCGTGCTGGCCGGTGTGGAGGACGACGAGGTCCTCATCAACATCGAGGACCAGGGCGAGGACGTCACCGTCGGGCTGAAGTTCGACTGGCTGGTCGAAGCCAAGCTTGTCCTGACGGACGAGCTGATCAAGCAGATGCTGAAGGCCCGCAAGGACGCAGGCGTTCTGAACGAAGAGAATTTTGACGAGATCGAGACCGATCCGGACTCCCAGGAGGACTGAGACATGGCCATCACCTCTGCCAACCAGCTGGAGCTGCTCCAGACTGCCGAGGCCGTTGCCCGCGAGAAGATGATCGACCCCGGTCTGGTGGTCGAGGCGATGGAGGAATCCCTCGCCCGTGCCGCCAAGAGCCGCTACGGCTCCGAGATGGACATCCGCGTGAAGATCGACCGCAAGACCGGCCGTGCCACCTTCACCCGCGTCCGCACCGTGGTCGCCGATGAGGATCTGGAAAACTACCAGTCCGAGCTGACCGTCAAGCAGGCCAAGCAGTACATGGCCGATCCGCAGATCGGCGACACCTTCGTCGAAGAGGTCCCGCCCGTGGAAATGGGCCGCATCGCCGCGCAATCCGCCAAGCAGGTGATCCTGCAGAAGGTGCGCGAAGCCGAGCGTGACCGCCAGTTCAACGAATTCAAGGACCGCGTCGGCAGCATCATCAACGGTGTCGTCAAGCGCGAGGAATACGGCAACGTCATCGTCGATATCGGCACCGGCGAAGGCATCCTGCGCCGCAACGAGAAGATCGGCCGCGAAGCCTATCGTCCGAACGACCGC
Source organism: Pseudooceanicola sp. NS-SX9 (assembly GCF_057380705.1). NCBI lineage: Bacteria > Pseudomonadati > Pseudomonadota > Alphaproteobacteria > Rhodobacterales > Paracoccaceae > Pseudooceanicola > Pseudooceanicola sp. NS-SX9. Next base: position 177,430 of record NZ_CM170818.1, read on the forward strand.
ATCCGCTGCTTCATCAAGGACGTGCGCCGCGAAACCCGTGGCCCGCAGGTCTTCCTGTCGCGCACCGCGCCCGAGTTCATGGCGGAACTGTTCAAGATGGAAGTGCCGGAAATCTACGACGGCATCATTGAAATCAAAGCCGTGGCCCGCGATCCCGGTTCGCGCGCCAAGATCGGCGTGATCTCCTATGACAGCTCGATCGACCCGGTCGGCGCCTGCGTCGGTATGCGCGGCAGCCGCGTGCAGGCCGTCGTGAACGAGCTTCAGGGCGAGAAGATCGACATCATTCCGTGGTCCGACGACATGCCGACCTTCCTGGTGAACGCGCTGCAACCGGCCGAAGTCACCAAGGTGGTTCTGGACGAGGATGCCGAGCGCATCGAGGTCGTGGTCCCCGAGGAACAGCTGTCGCTGGCCATCGGCCGTCGCGGTCAGAACGTGCGTCTGGCCTCGCAGCTGACGGGCCTTGATATCGACATCATGACCGAGGCCGAGGAATCCGCCCGTCGCCAGAAGGAATTCGAAGCGCGCACCAAGCTCTTCGTCGACAAGCTGGACCTGGACGAATTCTTTGCCCAGCTGCTGGTTTCGGAAGGCTTCACCAACCTCGAAGAGGTTGCCTATGTGGATCTGGACGAACTGCTGGTCATCGACGGCGTCGACGAGGACACCGCCAAGGAACTTCAGGCCCGCGCCGCGGATTGCCTGGAAGCCGAGGCCAAGGCCGCGCTCGACCATGCCCGCCAGATGGGTGCCGAGGACAGCCTCATTGAATTCGAGGGTCTGACCCCCCAGATGGTAGAGGCCCTGGCGGCGGACGGCGTGAAGACGCTGGAAGACTTCGCCACCTGCGCCGACTGGGAACTGGCCGGCGGCTGGACGACGGTCAACGGCGAGCGCGTCAAGGACGAAGGCCTGCTCGAAAAGTTCGACGTGTCGCTGGAAGAAGCGCAGCACATGGTGATGAACGCGCGTGTCCTCTTGGGCTGGGTCGACCCGTCCGAGCTGGAACCCGAAGCGGCAGATGAAGCCGAGGCGGATGACGCAGAGGAGTCCGAGGCGTAACGCCTCGGGTTCCCTGACCGATGTCTCGCGGTGGACAGGAAAGGGACCCGGAAGCGGGTCCCGAACGCAAATGCATCGTCACGGGTGAGTCGCAGCCGAAAGGCGGGCTGGTCCGTTTCGTTGTGGGTCCGGATGGTTCGGTTTTCCCGGACATCCTCGAAAAACTCCCCGGCCGGGGTATCTGGGTTTCCGCCGATCGGGCGGCAATCGAGACGGCCGCGAAGAAGAAACTGTTTTCCCGGGCGGCGAAACAGCCGGTGACGGTCCCCGATGGGCTGGCCGACATGGTTGAGAAGCTGCTGCTGCGCCACGTGACGGATCTTCTGGCACTGGCACGCAAATCCGGTGACGCCGTCACGGGTTACGAGAAGGTGAAGGACTGGCTGGCCAAGGAAGAGGCCTCCACCCTGATCCAGGCCAGTGACGGATCGGGCCGCGGCAAGTCGAAATTGTCGACCCCCTACAAGGGTCACTACATCGGCTGGCTGACCTCGGACGAGCTGGGCTTGGCCTTCGGGCGGGAATTTGTCATACACGCCGCCTTAGGAACTGGTGGTTTGAGCAAACGTGTTGTAGAGGAGGCCGCAAGGCTGAAAGGCATGCGCGCCTGACGTGAGGCGGGAGGGACCCGCCTGAAAGGAAGTATGGTCCATATGAGCGACAACGACGGCAAAAAGACTTTGGGTGTGCGCGGCAGCGGTCCCCGTCCGGGGAACGTGAAGCAGAGCTTCAGCCATGGCCGCACCAAGAGCGTCGAGGTGGAAGTTAAGAAGAAGCGTACCGTGACGAAGCCTGCCCCTGGCAAGGCTGCGGGCGGTAAGTCTTCGCTTGGCAACCCGTCTCGCCGTCCCGCCGGGATCACCGATGCGGAGATGGAGCGTCGCCTGAAGGCGGTGGCTGCTGCGAAATCGCGCGAAGCGGAAGAGACGGCCCAGCGGGCGCGTGAAGAACGCGAACGCGAGGAAGAGCGTCAGCGCCGCCGCGAGGAAGCGGAGCAGAAGGAACGCGAACAGCGCGAAGCCGAGGAAAAGGCCCGCGCCAAGGCCGAGGAAGAAGAGCGCCGCCGCAAGGAAGAGGAAGAGGCCGCCAAGCGCGCCGCTGCCCAGGCCGCTGCGGCGAAGGAAGCTCCCAAGACGGAAGCGGCTGCGGCTGCCGATCCCGCCCGTGGCGGTGCCGCAAAGGCGCCGGTGCGCGGTGGTGGCAAGGCGCCCGCGGTTCCGGAACGCACCGATCGCGAGGACCGTGGCAACAAGCGCGGCGCGACCCGTGAAGACGGCCGTCGTGCTGGCAAGCTGACGCTGAACCAGGCCCTTTCGGGTGGCGAGGGTGGCCGTCAGAAGTCGCTCGCCTCGATGAAGCGCAAGCAGGAGCGTGCGCGCCAGAAAGCCATGGGCAACCAGCAGCGCGAGAAGATCGTGCGCGACGTCCAGGTGCCCGAGACCATCGTGGTGTCGGAACTGGCGAACCGCATGGCCGAACGCGTCGCGGACGTGGTCAAAGAGCTCATGAAAATGGGCATGATGGTCACGCAGAACCAGACCATCGACCAGGACACCGCCGAGCTGATCGTCGAGGAATTCGGCCATAACATGGTCCGCGTGTCCGACGCCGACGTCGAAGACGTGATCCAGTCCGAAGAGGACAAGGCCGAAGACCTGCAGTCGCGTCCCCCGGTCATCACGATCATGGGCCACGTCGACCACGGCAAGACCTCGCTGCTGGATGCGATCCGCAAGACCAAGGTCGTGTCGGGCGAAGCCGGCGGCATCACGCAGCACATCGGCGCCTATCAGGTGCAGACGACGGGTGGCTCGACGCTGACCTTCCTCGACACGCCCGGCCACGCGGCCTTCACCTCCATGCGTTCGCGCGGGGCCCAGGTGACGGATATCGTGGTTCTGGTCGTGGCGGCGGATGACTCGGTCATGCCGCAGACGATTGAGGCCATCAACCACGCCAAGGCGGCGGGTGTGCCGATGATCGTCGCGATCAACAAGATCGACAAGCCGGCGGCAGATCCCGACCGCGTGCGCGCAGGCCTGCTGCAGTACGAAGTCGTGGTCGAGAAGATGTCCGGTGACGTGCAGGACGTCGAAGTGTCGGCGCATACCGGCCAGGGCCTGGATTCGCTGCTGGAAGCCATCGCGCTGCAGGCAGAGATCCTGGAGCTGAAGGCCAACCCCGACCGCAACGCCGAAGGCGCGGTGATCGAGGCGCAGCTGGACGTCGGCCGTGGCCCCGTTGCGACCGTTCTGGTCCAGAAGGGCACGCTGAAGCAGGGCGACATCTTCGTCGTGGGCGAGCAGTACGGCAAGGTCCGTGCGCTGGTGAACGACAAGGGTGAGCGCGTCAAGGAAGCCGGTCCTTCGGTTCCGGTCGAGGTCCTTGGCCTGCAGGGCACCCCGGAAGCGGGCGACGTGCTGAACGTCGTCTCGACCGAGGCCCAGGCCCGCGAGATTGCCGAATACCGCCGCAACGTCGCCAAAGAGAAGCGCGCTGCAGCCGGTGCCGGCACGACGCTGGAACAGCTGATGGCGAAGGCCAAGGCCGACGAGAACGTCTCGGAGCTGCCGGTCATCGTGAAGGCCGACGTGCAGGGTTCTGCCGAGGCGATTGTCCAGGCGCTGGAAAAGGTCGGCAACGACGAGGTCCGCGTGCGCGTGCTGCACTATGGCGTGGGCGCCATCACCGAAACCGACGTGGGCCTTGCCGAAGCGTCCGGTGCCCCGGTGATCGGCTTCAACGTCCGTGCCAATGCGCCGGCGCGCAACTCGGCCAACCAGAAGGGCGTCGAGATCCGCTATTACAGCGTGATCTACGACCTGGTGGATGACGTGAAGGCGGCGGCCTCGGGCCTGCTGTCGAACGAGATCCGCGAGAACTTCATCGGCTATGCCAACATCAAGGAGGTCTTCAAGGTCTCCAACGTGGGCAAGGTCGCTGGCTGCCTGATCACCGAAGGCGTGGCACGCCGCTCGGCTGGCGTGCGCCTGCTGCGCGACAACGTTGTGGTCCACGAAGGCACGCTGAAGACCCTGAAGCGCTTCAAGGACGAAGTCAGCGAAGTGCATTCGGGCCAGGAATGCGGCATGGCCTTCGAGAACTACGACGACATCCGCCCCGGCGATGTCATCGAGATCTTCGAGCGCGAAGAAGTCGAACGTTCGCTCTGATATTCGGCGTGGCGGGGGCTCTGCCCCCGTCTCCCGTTCCGGGAGACTCCCCCGAGGTATTTCAGAACAAGAAAATGCAGAAGGCGCGCCCGGGATCCCGTGGCGCGCCTTTGGTTTTCATCTTTCCCTAAATATGCCCGCCGGAGGCGGTTAGCAGCTGGCGGGCAGGCATGAAAAAAGGGACGGAGAACCGTCCCTTTCTGTCTTCGGTCTTGCAGGTCGCTCAGGCAGCGGCGGTCTGATTTACCGGAGTGCCGGAGAAAAGTTTCTCGCCCACACGGACTTCCACTTTCCCGTTCGGGAGTGCGCGGACGAACGTGCCCTGGACGGAAACGTAACGACCAATGGTGACGGTCTTCAGCATGGTGGTTTCCCTTTCCCCCTTGAAATTGGTACGTCCAGAGTATCTCAAAATCCGTTAACGGAATATCTAATATTTACTCATTCGTTGTTGTGACGTTACGAAAAACGTTCACATTTTCGAATCTCGTCGGAAATTCGTTTCCGGACACACGAAAATCCTTGCTCAATTCTTGCGTGTTTTCCGCCTTTGCGTGTGGAATGTGGGCATGTGCACGAAAAAGGCGCTCTCCTTGCGGAAAGCGCCCTTGATGTCTGCGAATCACGTTCTAGCGGCTTACAGCCAGTCCTGCAGGATCGGGATTAGCGGCAGGTCGGCGGGGGGCATCGGGTAGTCACGCAGCTGGCCCGGGCGCGCCCAGGCCAGGGTCTGGCCCTCTTTCGGCTGCGGCACGCCGTTCCAGCGGCGGCAGGCGAAGAGCGGCATCAGAAGGTGGAAATCGTCATAGGCATGGCTGGCAAAGGTCAGCGGCGCCAGGCAGCTTTCCCAGGTGTCGATGCCCAGTTCCTCCTGCAGTTCGCGCACCAGGGCGGCTTCCGGGCTTTCGCCCGGTTCCACCTTGCCGCCCGGGAATTCCCAGAGCCCGGCGAGGGATTTCCCCGCGGGGCGTTGGGCCAGCAGGACGCGGCCGTCAGCATCGATCAGCGCCACGGCCGAGACGAGGACCGTCTTCTTCGTCACGAACGGTAGTCCGCGTTGATCGAGATGTAGCCGTGGGTCAGGTCGCAGGTCCAGACGGTGCACTGGCCGCTGCCCAGGCCCAGATCGACGCCGATGCGGATTTCCTGCTGTTTCATCACGGCGGCGCCCTGGTCCTCGCTGTAGGAGGGCGAGACCCAGCCCTTTTCGGCGACCAGCACGTCGTCGAAGGTGATGGTCAGCAGGTCGCGGTCGGCCTCGGCGCCGGATTTGCCGATCGCCATGACGACGCGGCCCCAGTTCGGATCCTCGCCGGCGACGGCGGTCTTGATCAGGGGCGAATTCGCGATGGCCATGGCGTGCACCTTGGCCTCGGCATCCGAGACGGCACCGGTGACGGTGATCTCGACGAACTTGGTGGCGCCCTCGCCGTCCTTCACGACCTGGTGCGCCAGGTCCAGCATGACGGCCTTCAGCGCCTCGGTGAAGGCGGTGTCACCGGCGGTGACCTCGACGCCCGAGGCGCCGGTGGCCGCCAGCAGCAGCGTGTCCGAGGTCGAGGTGTCGCTGTCGACGGTGATGCAGTTGAAGGTGACATCGGTCAGGCCCGACAGCATCCCCTGCAGCACCGGGCGTTCCACCTTGGCGTCGGTGAAGATGTAGACCAGCATGGTGGCCATGTCGGGGGCGATCATCCCCGAGCCCTTGGCGATGCCCGCGATCTTCACCGTGCCGCCGGGCAGCTCGACGGTGGCGGTGGCGCCCTTCGGGAAGGTGTCGGTGGTCATGATCGCATTCGCGGCCTCGGCGATCTTGCCGGGGGCGAGGTTCGATTTCAGCTCGTCGAGCTTGGCGGTGATGCGCTCGTGCTTGAGCGGCTCGCCGATGACGCCGGTCGAGGAGGAGAAGACGCGGGTTTCCTGAAGGCCCAGCATCGCGGCGGTGGCCGAGGTCACCGCGCGGGTCGATTCAATGCCGTTCTTGCCGGTGAAGGCGTTGGAATTGCCCGAGTTCACGATGATCGCCGCACCGCCCGTGCCGTCCAGGCCGATCTTGGCCTGGCAATCCAGCACCGGGGCGGAGCGGGTCTTGGAGCGGGTGAAGACCCCGGCCACCGTGGTGCCGGGATCCATTACGGCGAGCATGACATCCGTTCGCCCCTGGTACTTCACACCGGCCGCAGCGCTTGCAAGGCGCAGACCCCCGATGACGGGAAGGTCAGGGAAGGTCGCGGGTGCGAGGGGAGAGGTAGGATACTTGCCCGCCATGGGTTCACTCCGAAAGGTCGATCGAGTCCAGTTTCGACGGGTCGATGCCGTCGGCCGGAGTCTTATCGACTTGAGCCGCAGCCACAAGGGAATCGATGTACTTGCCGGCCAGGTCCTGCTGAACCTTGTCCTGGATCTGGGCCTTCACGTCCTCGAACTTGGGCGCCTGCTTGCGGGTGTCGAGCAGTTTGATCACGTGCCAGCCGAACTGGGTCTTGACGGGGGCGCTGACCTCGCCGGGTTTCAGGGCGGCCACGGCCTTCTGGAAGTCGGGCACCATCATGCCGTCCGAGAACCAGCCCAGATCGCCGCCGTTCGGGCCCGAGGGACCGGTCGATTTCTCTTTCGCTTCCTTGGCGAAATCGGCGCCGCCTTTCAGGTCCTTCTCGACGGCCTTTGCCTCATCCTCGGTCTTCACGAGGATGTGCGCGGCGTGCCATTCTTCCTTCGGCTCGTAGCCGGCGCCGTATTCCTTGTTGTACTCGGCCTTCAGCGTGTCGTCGTTGATGTTGGCCTGCAGGTAGTCCGCCAGCGCCACGGACGCCATGGTCGAGCGGTCGGTGTTGTCGAGCGAGTACTGCACGATCTTCGGCACGGCGCCCTTGTAGGACTGCTTCAGCACTTCCTGCTGGATCAGCTGGTTCAGCAGGCCCGGGAAGATGACCGAGGTCGGGATCTTCTGATATTGCTGGGGCAGCGCGTCGCGCGCGGTCAGCAGGTGACCCACGGTGATCTTGGTGCCGCCGACGGTCGCCAGGACGGTGTCGGGGGTGACCGGGGTCTCGTCCTTCTTGGTATCGGCGGCCTTGTCCGCAGCCGGGGCGGCGGTGGCGGGGGCCTCGGTCTTGGCAGCGGGGGCAGGGGTCGTGGTGGCGGCCGTGTCCTCGGCCATGGCGAAGGCCGGCAGGCACAGGGCCAGGGCAGTTGCGCAGGCAAGACGGTTGATCATGGGAATTCCTCGGTATTGACCGCGCGGGGCGCGGCGTTGACACAGGTAGGGCTCCACCTTACATCGCCTTATGGCAAAGGGCCGGAGGGCCGGTTCCGGCTCTTTCTATGGGCCATGCGGACGCCGGACAACAGGCCCAAAAACACGAAGGCGTCAGAGAGGCGGAATACGGATCATGCTGGGTATCGGAACAATCGCCAAGAAGGTCTTCGGGACCCCGAACGACCGCAAGGTGAAGGCAACCCGCCCGCTGGTCGCGAAGATCAACGCCCTGGAAGAGGAATTCCGTGCGCTGACCGACGACCAGCTTCGGGCCAAGACCGAAGAGTTCAAGAAACGGGCAGCCGAGGGCGAAAGCCTGGACGACATGCTGCCCGAAGCCTTCGCCAACTGCCGCGAAGGCGCGCGCCGGGCGATCGGCCTGCGGGCCTATGACGTGCAGCTGCTGGGCGGGATCTTCCTGCACCAGGGCAATATCGCCGAGATGAAGACCGGCGAGGGCAAGACCCTGGTCGCGACCTTCCCGGCCTACCTGAATGCCCTTTCCGGGAAGGGCGTTCACGTGGTGACGGTGAACGACTACCTGGCGAAACGCGACGCCGAATGGATGTCGAAGGTCTATGGCTTCCTGGGGCTCAGCTGCGGGGTGGTGCATCCCGGGCAGGACGACTTCTCGAAGAAGGCGGCCTATCGCTGCGACATCACCTATGCCACCAACAACGAGCTGGGCTTCGACTACCTGCGCGACAACATGAAGTCGGACCTGGACGATCTGTACCAGCGCGAACACAACTTCGCGATCGTGGACGAGGTCGACAGCATCCTGATCGACGAGGCGCGCACGCCGCTGATCATCTCTGGGCCGTCGCAGGACCGTTCGGACCTGTACCTGTCGATCGACAAGCTGATCCCGCTGCTGCCCGAAGAGGGCTACACCATCGACGAAAAGCAGCGCTCGGTCACCTTCACCGAAGAAGGCAACGAGGCGCTGGAGCAGCTGCTGCACCAGCAGGGCCTGCTGGCCGAGGGCGCGACCCTTTATGACCCGGAAAGCACGACCATCGTGCACCATGTCAACCAGGCCCTGCGCGCCCACAAGCTGTTCCTGAAGGACCAGCAGTACATCGTCCGCAACGGCGAGGTCGTGCTGATCGACGAATTCACCGGCCGGATGATGTCGGGCCGCCGCCTGTCCGAGGGCCTGCACCAGGCCATCGAGGCCAAGGAAGGCGTGCAGATCCAGCCCGAGAACGTGACGCTGGCGCAGGTCACCTTCCAGAACTACTTCCGCCTCTACAACCGGCTGTCGGGCATGACCGGCACCGCGATGACCGAGGCCGAGGAATTCCTGGAAATCTACAGCCTTGGCGTGGTCGAGGTGCCGACGAACCGTCCCATCGCCCGCAAGGACGAGGATGACGCGATCTACCGCACCGCCCGCGAAAAGTACGAAGCCATCGTCGAAGAGATCAAGGTCGCCCATGCCAAGGGCCAGCCGGTGCTGGTCGGCACCACCTCGATCGAGAAATCCGAGATGCTGTCGCAGATGCTGACCCAGGCCGGTCTGCCGCACAACGTGCTGAACGCCCGTCACCACGAGCAGGAGGCCTCGATCGTGGCCGAAGCCGGCAAGCTGGGCGCGATCACCATCGCGACGAACATGGCCGGCCGCGGCACCGACATCAAGCTGGGCGGCAACGTCGAGATGAAGGTGATGGAGGCGCTGGCCGCCAACCCCGAGGTCAACCCCGACCAGCTGCGCGAAAAGATCGAGGCCGAGCACGCCGCCGCCGAAGAGGCGGTGAAGGCGGCCGGGGGCCTGTTCGTTCTGGCCAGCGAACGCCATGAATCGCGCCGGATCGACAACCAGCTGCGCGGCCGTTCGGGCCGTCAGGGGGATCCGGGGCGTTCCAGCTTCTTCCTGTCGCTGGAAGACGACCTGATGCGCATCTTCGGCTCGGACCGGCTGGACAAGGTGCTGTCGGGCCTTGGCATGAAGGAAGGCGAGGCGATCGTGCACCCTTGGGTGAACAAGTCGCTGGAACGCGCCCAGGCCAAGGTCGAGGGCCGCAACTTTGACATGCGCAAGAACGTGCTGAAGTTTGACGACGTGATGAACGACCAGCGCAAGCTGATCTTCAAGCAGCGGCGCGAGATCATGGAAACCACCGATCTGGCCGAGATCGCGCAGGACATGCGCTACGAGGTCATCGAGGATCTGGTGACCAAGTTCATGCCGCCCAAGACCTATGCCGACCAGTGGGACACCGAGGGCCTGAAGACCGCCTGCCGCGAGCAGCTGGGCATCGACGTGCCGGTGGATGAATGGGCGGCCGAGGAAGGCGTCGACGACGAACACATCATCGAGCGCCTGGAAGAGGCCTCGGATGCGGTGATGGCCCAGAAGACCGAGGCCTTCGGCGAAGACAACATGCGCCTGATCGAAAAGCAGATCCTGCTGCAGACGATCGACGGCAAGTGGCGCGAGCACCTGATGCGGATGGAGCACCTGCGCTCTGTCATCGGCTTCCGCGGCTATGCGCAGCGCGACCCGCTGAGCGAGTACAAGAACGAGGCCTTTGCCATGTTCGAGACGATGCTCGACGGTCTGCGCGAGGATGTCACCACGACCCTCGCCCGCGTCCGCCCGATGACCGAGGAAGAGCGCGAGGCCCAGATGGCGCTGCTGCAACAGCAGATGGCGCTGCAGCAGCAGCAGGTCGACGAGGCCGTGCACCAGGCCGAAGCCGCCGCCAGCGACGAGGCCCCCGAGGCCCCCGAAGGCGCGCTGCCGGGCTTTGACGAGGCCGACCCCTCGACCTGGGGGATGCCGGGCCGGAACTCTCCCTGCCCCTGTGGGTCGGGCAAGAAGTTCAAGCACTGCCATGGCGAAATCGCCTGACCTTCTGAAAACGGCGCTCTCGGGCGCCGTTTTTTGCGTGGCCCTGGCCGCGGCCGGAAGCCTGCGCGCGGCCGATTGCGGCATCATCGCCGGCGCCACCCCCGAGGCCGGGGCGATCGTCCGTTTCGACCTGGCCGCGCCCTGCCGCGGTGGCCAGGACGTGACGATCCTGCACGATGGGCTGGCCTTCACCGAAACCCTGCCGCCCAATGGCATCCTGCAGATCGACCTGCCGGTGTTGTCGGACCCGGCGCTGATCGTGGCGGCTTTCGCAGATGGCGCCTCGGCCCATGCGCAATCGGCGGTCACGGGGCTGCAGGACGTGGTGCGGGCCGCCGTCGACTGGACCGGCCCCTCCGAGATCGCGCTGATCTCGGCCGATGACAGCGGCAATGGCGTCCACCTTGGCACCCATCGCGGCGCCGACGGGCGGCATCTGCGGATCGACAGCTTCAAGGCGGGCAGCGACGTGCCGATCCTGCCCGAGGTCGTCCTGACGCCCGAGACCTGCAACACCGCCCTGACCGTCCATGCGGCGCTGAAGATGCCCGGCCAGCCCGCCATCCACCACACGCTGAAGCTGGACCTGCCGGCCTGCGATGCGGTGACGGAAGACCGGGTGCTGCTGCCTCAGCTCTTCCCGGAACTGGGCGACTGATCGCCCGCCGGTGCAGCGCCCATCGCCGCCGACAGCTCGGCCGCGATGCGCTGCACGGTTTCGCCGCAACGGGCGACCTTTTCCGGGGTCATCCGCGCCGCCAGCCCGCTGACCGAGATCGCGCAGGCCGGATCCCCGTCCGGGCCCCGGACGACGGCGGCAACGCAGCGCAGGCCCAGCACGAATTCCTCGTCATCGACGGCATAGCCCTGGGCGCGGATGCGGGCCATTTCCGCCAGCGCGGCCTCGGGGCGGGTCAGGCTGCGGGCGGTGGCGGCGCGAAAGCCGTGGCGGCGGATCAGCTGGCTGACCTCGGCATCGCTGCGGGTGGCCAGCAGCGCCTTGCCCATCCCCGAACACAGCACCGGCACCCGGCCCCCGGGCGGGGAAATCGCGCGCATGATCTCCCGGCTTTCGACCTGGCTCAGGGTGACGACCTCGCCGTCCTCGATCAGGCCCAGGTTCGCCGTCTCGCGGGTGGCATCGCGCAGGCGCCGCAGAAAGGGCAGGGCCGGGGCCACCAGGTTGCGCGCCAGCACATAGGCCGCCCCCACCCGATGCGCCGCCCGCCCGACATGCCAATGCCCCGAGGCCGCATCCGATTGCAGGAAGCCGCGCTGTTCCAGCGTTGTCAGCAGCCGGTGTGCGGTCGAGGCCGCCAGCCCGGCGCGCCGCGCGACCTCTGACAGGCGCAGCCCGTCGGGTTCGGCGGCGATCAGTTCCATCAGGGTCAGCGCGCGGTCCACCGACTGGACGCCCGGGGCTTCGGCCATGGGGTGCCTTTCCATTTTCTGCCGATACCTTTCCACATCGTGGAAAAGGTTGCAAAGCCATCCCCCTTTGTCCCGCGCTGTGGCTAAGGTGGCGCAAAGCGTTTGAGGAGACACCCGATGACCCAATACGTGACCCGCGCCGGTCTTTCGGTCGCAGCGCCGCTGGCCGCCCTGGTCGAGGACCAGATCCTGCCCGGCCTGGAGATTTCGCCCCAGGACTACTGGTCCGGCTATGCCCGCCTGCTGGCGCGGCTGGTGCCCGAGAACCTGCGCCTGCTCGAGGTCCGCGACACCCTGCAGGCCCGGATCGACGACTGGCTGCTGGCCCGCAAGGGGCAGCCCTGGGATGCCGCCGCCTATCGCGCCTTCCTGGAAAAGATCGGCTACATCGTCCCCGAGGGCCCGGAGTTCCAGATCGGCACCGCCGATGTCGACCCCGAGATCGCCACCATCGCCGGCCCGCAGCTGGTGGTGCCGGTGATGAACGCGCGCTTTGCGCTGAATGCCGCGAATGCCCGCTGGGGGTCGCTGTATGACGCGCTCTATGGCACGGATGCCCTGCCGGGCGTGGCCGAGGGGCCGGGCTATGACCGTGCCCGGGGCGCGCAGGTGATGGCCTGGGCGGCCGAATTCCTGGACCTGGCGCTGCCGCTGAAGGGCGCAAGCCACGCCGAGGTCACCGCCTATCGCCGCGACGGCACGACCCTGGTGGCCGAGGTCGCAGGTGTGGCCCATGGCTTCAAGGACCCGTCCGCCTTCAGGGGCTATACCGAGGACGGCACCAAGGCCTCGTATCTGCTGCGCCACAATGGCCTGCATGTCGTGCTGATGATCGACCCGGATCATCCCGTGGGCCAGGACAGCCCGGCGGGCCTGCGCGACGTGGTGCTGGAATCCGCGATGACCGCGATCCAGGATTTCGAGGATTCCATCGCCGCCGTCGATGCCGATGACAAGACCGAGGCCTATTCCCGCTGGCTGGGCCTGATGAAGGGCGACCTGACCGACAGCTTCGAAAAGGGGGGCGGGGTGATGACCCGGGCGCTGAACCCCGATCCCGAATACCTCTCGCCCGAGGGCGAAGCCTTCACCCTGCAGGGCCGCGCCCTGCTGCTGGTGCGCAACGTCGGCCACCTGATGACCACCGATGCGGTCCTCTTCGAGGGCGAGGAAACCCCCGAGGGGATGCTGGATGCCATCGTCACCGTCGCCTGCGCCATGCATGATCTGATCAAGGCCGAGGGGCCGCGCAATTCCCGCGCGGGCTCGGTCTATGTGGTCAAGCCCAAGATGCATGGCCCCGAGGAAGTGGCCTTTGCCGAGGCGCTTTACGCGGGCGTCGAGGACATCCTGAATCTGCCGCGCAACACGGTGAAGCTGGGGGTGATGGACGAGGAACGCCGGACCTCGGTCAACCTGCGCGAATGCATCCGCGCGGTGAAGGACCGGCTGGTCTTCATCAACACCGGCTTCCTGGACCGCACCGGCGACGAGATCCACACATCAATGCAGGCGGGGCCCTTCGTGCCCAAGGCCGAAATGAAGGATGCCGCCTGGCTTAGCGCCTACGAGAACGGCAATGTCGACACCGGCCTTGCGGTGGGGATGCAGGGCAAGGGGCAGATCGGCAAGGGCATGTGGGCCAAGCCCGACATGATGGCCGAGATGCTGGCGACCAAGATCGGCCATCCGATGGCGGGCGCAACGACGGCCTGGGTACCCTCGCCCACGGCAGCGACGCTGCATGCGACGCATTACCACCAGGTCGATGTCTTTGCCCGCCAGGACGACCTGAAATCCCGCGAGAAGGCCAGCCTGGATGCGCTGCTGACGCCGCCGCTTTTGTCGGGCCGCAACCTGACCGAAGACGAGGTCGCCCGCGATCTGGACAACAACTGCCAGGGGATCCTGGGCTATGTGGTGCGCTGGATCGACCAGGGCGTCGGCTGCTCCAAGGTGCCCGACATCCATGACGTCGGGCTGATGGAGGACCGCGCGACGCTGCGGATTTCCTCGCAATACCTGGCGAACTGGCTGCTGCACGGCCTGGTGGGCGAAACCCAGGTCGAGGACGCGCTGCGCCGGATGGCAGTCAAGGTCGATGCGCAGAACGCTGGCGATCCGGCCTACCGGCCGATGGCCCCGGGCTTTGACGGCGTGGCCTTTGCCGCGGCGCGGGATCTGATCTTTACCGGCGTGGCGCAGCCCTCGGGCTATACGGAGCCGGTGCTGCATGCCCGCCGCCGCGAAGCCAAGGCGCTGTAAGACCCTGATGCGACGCCCGGTTGCGGGCGTCGCATGCATATTTGGGGAAAGATGAAACCTAAAGGTAGCCCTCTGCCCGGAAGCTGAGCTCGCGGGAGCGGCCGATGATGATGTGATCGTGCAACACGATGCCAAGGGCGCTGGCGGCGGTCTCGATCTGGCGGGTCATCTCGATGTCGCTCTCCGACGGGGTCGGGTCGCCCGAGGGGTGGTTGTGGACCAGGATCAGCGCGCTGGCATTGTGGTGCAGGGCGCGCTTGACCACTTCGCGGGGATAGACGGGAACGTGGTCCACGGTGCCCTGGCCCTGCGCCTCGTCCGCGATCAGCACGTTGCGACGGTCCAGGAACAGCACGCGAAACTGCTCGGTCTCGCGATGGGCCATGGCGGTGTGGCAATAATCCAGCAGCGCCTCCCACGAGCTGACCACATGGCGCTGCATGACGCGGGCACGGGCCAGCCGTTGTGCGGCGGCCTCGATGATCTTCAGCTCGCAGATGACGGCCTCGCCCACATCAGGCACCTCGGTCAGGCGCTCGGGGCTGGCTGTTACAACGCCGTTGAAATCGCCGAACCGCTGCAGAAGGGCATGGGCCAAGGGTTTCATGTCACGCCGGGCATTGGCGCGGAACAGAACCAGCTCCAGCATCTCGTAATCCGGCAAGGCGCCTGCGCCACCCTCCAGAAAACGGTCCCGCAGCCGCTTGCGGTGGTCCCGGATATACGAGGGCAACCGCCCTTGCGGCAGGGCCGCAGGCACGGCCTCGTCGGAATCGAAAAGGGGCAGGGTCATTTCCCGGAAGGCGCGCGGATCACTCATCATGCGCCAAGCTTCGCGCTCCGTTCCTTAAACCATGGTTAACGCAGTGCGCCGTCCCTTCATTTTCTTGTTCCAAATACCTCGGGGGAGTCTTCCGGTACGGAAGACGGGGGCAGAGCCCCCCTCCACAGATGAAAAGGGCGACCCGAAGGCCGCCCTGTCCAAACAATTCCATCATCGGGTCTCAGCCCTTCATCGAGTCCCAGAAATTCTTCACCGATTTGAAGAACCCTTCGCTTTCCGGATTATTCTCCGCGGAAAGCTCCTCGAATTCGCGCAGCAGTTCCTTCTGGCGATGGGTCAGGTTCACCGGGGTTTCCACCGCCAGCTCGATGAACATGTCGCCATGACCGCCACCGCGCAGGGCGGGCATGCCCTTGCCGCGCAGGCGCATCTGCCGCCCGGCCTGGCTGCCCTCGGGGATCTTCACCCGGGAACGCCCGCCGTCGATCGTCGGCACCTCGATATCACCGCCAAGCGCGGCCGAGGTCATCGACACCGGCACGCGGCAGAACAGGTTCGTCCCCTCGCGTTCGAAGATGTCGTGCTTGGCCACCTCGATGAAGATGTAAAGGTCCCCCGCAGGGCCGCCGCGCATCCCGGCCTCGCCCTCGCCACCCAGGCGGATCCGGGTGCCGGTCTCGACGCCGGCGGGAATGTTCACCGACAGCTGCCGCTCGCGCTCGACACGGCCCTGGCCGCCGCAGGCCGAGCAGGGGTTCTTGATGATCTGCCCCAGACCCGAACATGTCGGGCAGGTGCGTTCCACGGTGAAGAAACCCTGCTGCGCACGGACCTTGCCCATGCCCGAACAGGTCGGGCAGGTGACCGGTTCCGCACCGCCCTCGGCGCCGGTGCCGTGGCAGGTGTTGCACTGAACGGCGGTCGGTACCTTGATGGTCTTCTGCAGGCCCTGGTAGGATTCCTCCAGCGTCACCCGCAGGTTGTAGCGCAGGTCCGAACCCCGGGTGGCGCGTTGCCGCCCGCCGGGCTGGCGCCCGCCCATGAAGTCGCCGAACAGGTCGTCGAACACGTCCGAGAAGGCCGAGGCGAAATCGCCCTGGCCCCCCGCACCGCCCGGCCGCCGCCCGGCCCCCATGCCACCTTCAAAGGCCGCATGGCCGAAGCGGTCATAGGCGGCTTTCTTCTCGGCATCCTTCAGGCAGTCATAGGCCTCGTTGGCCTCCTTGAACTGCTCCTCGGCCTGGGGGTTGTCCTGGTTGCGGTCCGGATGAAGTTCCTTGGCCTTCTTGCGATAGGCCTTCTTGATCTCTTCCGCAGAGGCGCCCTTCGACAGGCCGAGGACCTCGTAGTAATCGCGTTTTGCCACGTCAGGTCATCCCTTCCTTCGGAACGATCAGGGCCGGCCCGCCCGATGGGAGGACCGGCCCCGGAAGTTCCTCAGCGAAGCTGCAAATCAGCCACGCTTCTTGTTGTCGTCCAGGTCCTCGAAATCGGCGTCGACAATGCTGTCGTCATCCGAGGGGCCCGCGCTGTTGTCGGCCGCCGAAGGCTCGTCGTCGTTTTCCGACGCCTGCGCCTTGTAGATCGCCTCGCCCAGACGCATCGCCGCTTCGGTGACGTTCTGGATGCCGGCCTTGATCTTGTCGGCGTTGTTGCTTTCCAGCTCGTCCTTCAGGGCGGCCAGGGCCAGTTCGATCGCCTCGACGGTGGACGGGTCCACCTTGTCGCCATGATCCTCGATCGATTTCTCGGTCGAGTGGATCAGGCTTTCGGCCTGGTTCTTGGCTTCGATCAGCTCGCGGCGCTTCTTGTCGGCCTCGGCGTTCTCTTCCGCGTCCTTCACCATCTTCTCGATATCGGCATCGGACAGACCGCCGGACGCCTGGATGGTGATCTTTTGCTCCTTGTTGGTGCCCTTGTCCTTGGCGCCGACGGACACGATGCCGTTGGCGTCGATGTCGAAGGTCACTTCGATCTGGGGCACGCCACGCGGGGCGGGCGGAATGTCTTCCAGGTTGAACTGGCCGAGCATCTTGTTGTCGGCCGCCATTTCACGTTCGCCCTGGAACACGCGGATGGTCACGGCGTTCTGGTTGTCCTCGGCGGTCGAGAAGACCTGCGATTTCTTCGTCGGGATCGTCGTGTTGCGGTCGATCAGGCGGGTGAACACGCCGCCCAGGGTCTCGATGCCCAAGCTCAGCGGGGTCACGTCCAGCAGCACCACGTCCTTGACGTCACCCTGCAGCACGCCGGCCTGGATCGCGGCGCCCATGGCAACCACTTCATCCGGGTTCACGCCCTTGTGGGGTTCCTTGCCGAAGAACTTGGTCACCTCTTCGATGACCTTCGGCATACGGGTCATACCGCCGACCAGAACCACCTCGTCGATGTCCGAGGTCGACAGGCCCGCATCCTTCAGCGCAGCCTGGCAGGGCTTCAGCGAGCCCTTGATCAGGTCGCCGACCAGGCTTTCCAGCTTGGCGCGGGTCAGCTTGACCACCAGGTGCAGCGGCGTGCCGGTTTTCGGGTCCATCGAGATGAACGGCTGGTTGATCTCGGTCGACTGGCTGGACGACAGCTCGATCTTGGCCTTTTCAGCGGCTTCCTTCAGACGCTGCAGGGCCATCTTGTCGAGGGTCAGGTCGACGTTGTGCTCTTTCTTGAACTCGCCCGCCAGGTAGTTGACGATGCGCATGTCAAAGTCTTCGCCGCCCAGGAAGGTGTCGCCGTTGGTGGCTTTCACTTCGAACAGGCCGTCGTCGATTTCCAGGATGGTGACGTCGAAAGTACCACCGCCAAGGTCATAGACCGCGATCGTGTGGGTGTCTTCCTTGTCCAGACCGTAGGCGAGGGCGGCTGCGGTCGGTTCGTTGATGATCCGCAGCACCTCGAGCCCGGCGATCTTGCCGGCATCCTTGGTGGCCTGACGCTGGGCGTCGTTGAAGTAGGCCGGGACCGTGATGACCGCCTGGGTCACTTCCTCGCCGAGGTAGCTTTCGGCGGTTTCCTTCATCTTGCCGAGGATGAAGGCAGAGATCTGCGAGGGCGAATATTTCTCGCCGCGGCTTTCGACCCAGGCGTCGCCGTTCGGGCCGGCGATCACGTTGTAGGGCAGGTTCTTCTTGTCTTTCGACAGGTGGGCGTCATCCGACCGGCGGCCGATCAGGCGCTTGACGCCGAAGATGGTGTTGGCGGCGTTGGTGACGGCCTGGCGTTTTGCCGACTGCCCGACCAGGCGCTCTTCTTCCGTGAAGGCGACGATCGAGGGCGTCGTGCGCGCGCCTTCGGAGTTCTCGATGACCTTGGCCTGCGAGCCGTCCATGATGGCGACGCAGCTGTTGGTGGTGCCGAGGTCGATACCGATCACTTTGGACATGTTTTCAATCCCTTCTACTTAAGGCGATGTTACGAGGAACCGACCCGTGTCGGCATCGGCCCCCGATCCCTGACACGACGGTAGGTTCCCCGTCCCGCCGCGCTTCTGGGCGTATATAGGCAGGGGGTTTGCACCCTGCAAGCGCGCAGCAAGGGGGCGAAACGCAAAAAACGCGGCATTTCACGGCAAATGCCCGTGGCACTGGCAAGAGGTTGGTCATGTCCGTGAAGATCCATGGGGTCGAGATCCTGAAGGGGCATCTGGATCGTCCCGCGCAACAGGCGCTGATGGACCAGTTGCGCGATGTCGTGGCGGCGGCGCCGCTGTTTTCGCCGGAAACCCGCGGCGGACGGAAGATGAGCGTGCGGATGACCTCGGCCGGGCGCTATGGCTGGGTGTCGGACCGCCGTGGCTACCGTTATGAACGCCGCCACCCCTCGGGCTGCGACTGGCCGCCGATCCCGCCGCTGGTGCTGGCGCTGTGGCATGCCGTCACCGGGCTGGAGCGCGCGCCCGACTGCTGTCTGCTGAACCTCTATCGCGACAGCGCGCGGATGGGGCTGCACCAGGACCGGGACGAGGCCGATTTCCGCTGGCCGGTGCTGTCGGTCTCGCTGGGGGATGACGGGTTGTTCCGCATAGGCGGGACGGAACGCGGGGCGCCTACGCGCTCGGTCTGGCTGCAGTCGGGCGACGTGGCGGTGCTGGGGGGTGCGGCGCGGCTGTGTTATCACGGGGTGGACCGGATCCGGCCCGGCAGTTCCAGCCTGCTGGCGGGGGGTGGCCGGCTGAACCTGACCTGCCGGGTGGTCGACTAGCGCACCTTCCACGACAGCGACACATGGCGGCGGGTGTAGAATTCGCCGATCATCGCCAGGCAGAAGATCACCACCGAGACCCAGATCGCATAGCTGATCGAGGTGAAATGCGGCGTGTAGTTGATGAAGACGTGGCCTCGGGTCTGGTCGATGGTGTGGAACAGCGGGTTCCAGTCGAAGATGTTGCGCATCTTCGGTGGCAGGGTGTTCACCACGAACATCTTCCCCGAGGCGATCATGTTGGCACGCCGGTAAAACTGCGAGGCGATGTTGGCGAAGGTCGGGACCCAGGGCTTCAGCGCGGCGAAGGCCACACCCACCGCAATGCCGAACCCCCAGGCCACCAGCACCCCGGCGAAGGCGCCTGCGGGCTGGTAGATCTCGAACGGGCCATGGATCAGGTGATAGCCCAGCAGGATGATCAGCAGGCACAGTGTCTGAACGTAAAGCACCGACAGCGAAGACGAGGCCAGCGCCACCAACGTGTTCAGCGGCCGGTGCTGGCGCATCGAGGCAAAGGCGCTGCTGGCCCCCATCACCTGGCCCACGGTCTGGATATGGGTGCGGTACAGGAACACGCCCGACAGCATGAACAGCAGGAAATCGCCACGGATCGCGGTGCTGCGCAGGCCGAACAGCAGGAACATCAGGTAAAAGACGCTCATCATCACGGCGACGCGCACCAGGTTGTTCAGGATCGAGAACAGCGCGCTGCGGTGCGATTTGCGGATGTCATGGGCGGTGGAATGGAAGATCAGCTCGGCCATGCCGAGGGCCGATTGCAGCCGGCTGCGGGGGACGGGCTTTTCGAACATTCGCCTGCTCCGTCGTCGGGCCGCTGCCTTGCTGCGCAGGGTTGCGGCGGTTTCGGTCGCATTCTGGTCGGCAACGGGCAGCGGGTCTTGCAAAGTGCCCTCGGGACAGGGATACCTCGGGAAAAGTTTTCAATCAATTAGCGAGGTCCCGGTCCGCCGGTCCTCGAGGAGCCTATTTTGGATTACGAAAAACTGACCGTCGTCATGCGCACCCTTGCCCTGGAAGCCGGTGCGAAGATCATGGAAATCTACAACTCGGACGATTTCGAGGTGAAGACCAAGTCCGACGAAAGCCCTGTGACGGCGGCGGACGAGGCGGCGGATGCGCTGATCTCGGCCGGGCTGAAGGCGGCCTTCCCCGATATCCTGCTGGTGACCGAGGAACAGTCGGCGACCCACAGCGAACAGGCCGCGACCTTCCTGATCGTCGACCCGCTGGACGGCACCAAGGAATTCGTCAACCGCCGCGGCGACTTCACCGTCAACATTGCGCTGGTCGAGAACGGCACCCCCACCCGCGGTGTGGTCTACGCCCCGGCGCGCGAGCGGATGTTCTTCACCCTGGCGGATGGTTCGACCGTCGAGGAAATCGGCCCCTTCGGTGACAAGCCGTCCGAGATGAAGGCGATCAAGGTCTCGGCCCCCGACAATGACGCGCTGATGGTCGTGGCCTCGAAAAGCCACCGCGACCAGGCGACCGACGACTACATCGCCAAGTACAAGGTCAAGGACATGACCAGCGCGGGCTCTTCGCTGAAGTTCTGCCTGGTGGCCACGGGCGAGGCCGACATCTACCCGCGCGTCGGGCGCACCATGGAATGGGACACCGCCGCCGGTCACGCGGTGCTGAAGGGCGCGGGCGGCGAGGTGGTGCGTTTCGACGACCATACCCCGCTGGCCTACGGCAAGGACGGCTATGCCAACTGCTTCTTCATCGCCTACGCCCCCGGCGTCGATCTGAAGAGCGCCTGATTCCCGGGGGGGGGCTGTCGCCAGGCCACGGGCGGGATGCGCGCAATGATGGTTTTCCGCGCATCCGCAGTGCTGTCCGTGATCAAGTCGTGACGTCTTGAAGACAGGCGATTTTTCCAGTGGAAAGCCCCCTTGCGATCCGTCATGCTGTTGCGCAGAACAACTTGAAATCGAGTTTTTTCGTTACACAATTCCAACCGAATTTGTCTGATGCGACCTGGGTGCTATGCTCTGGAAGGCATCGGACGGACATTTTGAAAAAGTTGAGGGCTTAAAGTGAAAAACAAGGTCACCAAGGCGATTTTCCCCGTTGCGGGCCTGGGCACGCGCTTCCTTCCGGCCACCAAGTCGGTGCCGAAGGAGATCATGACCCTCGTCGACCGGCCGCTGATCCAGTATGCCATCGACGAGGCCCGCGCCGCCGGCATCACCGAGTTCATCTTCGTCACCTCCAAGGGCAAGTCGGCCCTGGAAGACTATTTTGACCATTCCGCCGTCCTGGAGGCCGAGCTGGAGGCCAAGGGCAAGACCGACCTGCTGGAGATCCTGCAGCAGACCTACATGGAATCCGGCCAGATCGCCTATATCCGCCAGCACAAGGCCCTGGGCCTGGGTCACGCGGTCTGGTGCGCCCGCCGCCTGATCGGCGACGAACCCTTCGCCGTCATCCTGCCCGATGACGTCATCGCCGCCGAGAAACCCTGCCTGGCGCAGATGATCGAGGCCTTCGAGGAAGAGCCCGCCTCGATGGTCGCTGCCATGGAAGTGCCCGCCGACAAGGCGAAATCCTACGGTGTCCTCGACATCGCCGAGGACAATGGCGACGTGGTGAAGGTCAAGGGCATGGTCGAAAAGCCGAAGGCCGGCACCCAGCCGTCGAACCTGGCGGTGATCGGCCGCTACGTGCTGCAGAACACCGTCATGCAGAACCTCGACCAGCTGAAATCCGGTGCCGGCGGCGAGATCCAGCTGACCGACGCCATCGCCGACGAGATCACCGCAGGCCGCAAGGTGCACGGCTACCGCTTCAAGGGTCAGCGTTTCGACTGCGGCTCGAAGGCGGGCTTCCTGCAGGCGACCGTGTCCTTCGGCCTGTCGCGCGACGATCTGAAGGACGAGCTGATGGAATATCTGCAGGATGTGGTCGCGCTGAAGACCGCCGCCCAGTAAGGCCTGGCTCCGTTTCGAACCTGCGGGGGCGGTCCGAAAGGGCCGCCCCCTTGCCTTTGCTGCAATTGCACAAAGACGACGCTTGACCGGGAAGGCCGGGCGGCCGCACGCTCGGTCCGGTTGTGGCGTGGAGGTGTGGATGCGGATCCGGGGCGGGCTCTCTGGGGTCAGGCGCGGGCTGGCGCGGCAGCGGCAGGCGCTGAAGCTGCGCCGCCGCCGCCAGCTGGGCCTGTGGCAGGCGTTCCGTGCACGCCATGACCTGCACTGCCGGATCGACCGCACCGCCGCGATCCGCCCGGGCGACGTGCTGCTGGTCTGCGTCTTTCGCAACGAAGCCCTGCGGCTGCCCTATTTCCTGCGTCATTACCGGCGCCTGGGGGTGCGGCATTTCCTGTTCGTCGACAATGACAGCGACGATGACAGCGCGGCGCTGCTGGGGGCGGCCCCCGACGTGTCGCTGTGGTGGACCGATGCCTCGTACCGGGGGGCGCGCTTTGGGATCAGCTGGCTGAACCACCTGCTGGCGCGGTATGGCCATGACCATTGGTGCGTTATCGCCGATGCGGACGAACTGCTGGATTATGCCGGATCGGGGCACATGGATCTGCCGGTTCTGGCGGCCCGGCTGCAGGCCCGTGGCCAGCCGGTCTTTGGCGCCTTCCTGCTGGATCTCTTTCCAGAGGGGCCTCTGGGCCGGCAGGTCTACCGCCCCGGCGACGATCCGCGCCAGGTACTGACCCATTTCGACCCCCGCCCGATGCGGGTCACCCGGCAGATGCCGATGGGCAATCTGTGGCTGCAGGGCGGGCCGCGCGACCGGGTGTTCTTTGCCGGCCAGCCCGAGCGCGCGCCGACGCTGAACAAGCTGCCCTTCCTGAAGTGGCACCGCCGTTACGCCTTCGTTAACTCATCGCACGCGATACTGCCGCCGCGGTTGAATGCCTATTACTCGGGGCCGGGCGGTCCGTTTCCCAACGGCGCGATTCTGCATACGAAATTCCTGCCCGATGTCACGCAACGGGCGGCCGAGGATATGTCTCGGCAACAGCACTTCAATGTGCCGGAGGCCTATCGCGACTATTACCTGTCCATTCTCTCGGAACCGGTCCTGAAGGATGGTGTTTCCCTGGAATTCAAGGGGGTCGAGGGACTCGTGGATCTGGGATTGATCAGCCCTGAACGGGAATTGGGCTGAATTCCTTTTCCTCTTGTCGGAATCCAGAAGGGTTCGTTAATGTTGGAATCAACCATGGGTGGTTTTTCGCTTCTTCCGTGCCCGTGGAAGTCATGCCGGTGTTACGGGGGCGCGGGGCCTTGCGGGACCGGCGCGGTGGGGTGGCATGCCGTCCGGAAGGCGGCTGGAATGGAACGTGCGACTTGGGTCTTCGGGACACATATCGGCTTCGGCGCTGGCGTCGCAGAAGGGCCCTGCGTGGCTTCCTGAAGTCGCGCGGCCTGAAGGCCGTGCAGGACAACACCGGGCTGATCCGCAAATCCGACATCCTGCTGTTCGCCACCATTCGGAACGAGAAGATCCGCCTGCCCTATTTCCTGGACTATTACCGCCGGATGGGGGTGGACCGGTTCCTGATCGTCGACAATGCCAGCCAGGACGGTGCACAGGATTTCCTGACCGGGCAGGAGGATGTCTCGGTCTGGTACACCGAAGGCAGCTACCGTGATGCCAGTTTCGGCATGGACTGGATCAACCACCTGCTGCGGCGCCATGGCCATGGTCACTGGGTTCTGGTGGTGGATCCGGATGAATTCTTCGTCTACCCGTTCTGCGATACCCGGCCGCTGTCGGCGCTGACCGGCTGGCTGGACACCTGCGAGATCCGCAGTTTCGGGACCATGCTGCTGGACATGTATCCCAAGGGCCCCCCCGAGGCGCAGCCCTACCAGGAAGGCCAGGATCCGCTCGAGATCGCATCCTGGTTCGATTTCGGCAACTACACGATCAAGAAGAACGACACCTTCGGCAACCTGTGGATCCAGGGCGGACCGAGGATGCGCACCTTCTTCCGCGACACGCCGGAACGGGCGCCGGCGCTGAACAAGATCCCGCTGGTCAACTGGCACCGCAGCTTTGTCTATGAAAGTTCGACACATATGCTGCTCCCGCGGGGGTTGAATCTGGTCTATGATCCCTGGGGCGGAGAGAAGGCCAGCGGCGTGCTGCTGCACACCAAGTTCCTGCACACCTTCGCCGACAAGGCCGCAGAAGAGGTGAACCGGGGCGAGCATTACCAGGGGGGGCAGGAATACCGGGCCTATGATTCCAACCCCGAGGCCGTGGCGCAGCTGTGGTGCAAATGGTCCGAGAAATACATCAACTGGCGACAGCTCGAGGTTCTGGGGCTGCTGTCCAAGGGCAACTGGGCCTGAAGCGGGGGGCGGCGCGGGGTGACGGTCGGTATCGTGATGTTGGTCCATACGGCTTTGGGGAGGGCAGCGCAGGTGGCCCGCCACTGGAGCGCGGGCGGCTGCCCGGTGGTGATCCATTGCGATGCGCGGGTGTCCGACCGGCAGTTCCAGCGTTTTCGGGCCTCGCTGTCGGACGATCCGCTGATCGCCTTCGGGCCGCGGCACCGCTGCGACTGGGGCACCTGGGGGCTGGTGGCGGCGACCCAGGACGCGGCGACGCTGCTGCTGAAGACCTATCCGCAGGCCAGCCATGTCTTCCTGACCTCTGGATCCTGCCTGCCGCTGCGCCCCGTGCAGGAGCTGGTGAACTACCTCGCGGCGCGGCCCTCGACCGATTTCATCGAAAGCGCCACCACCGATGACGTCACCTGGACGGTGGGCGGGCTGGACCGCGAACGCTTCCTGCTGCGCTTCCCCTTCTCGTGGAAAAAACACCGGCGGCTGTTCGACTGGTACGTCAATGTCCAGCGCCGGGCCGGCTTCCAGCGCCGCATCCCCGAGGGGATCGTGCCGCATATGGGCAGCCAGTGGTGGTGCCTGACCCGGCAGACCCTGCAGGCGATCCTGACGGATCCGAACCGCCGGACCTACGACAGCTACTTTCGCAAGGTCTGGATCCCGGACGAAAGCTATTTCCAGACCCTGACGCGGCGCTGGTCTCAGCAGGTGGAAAGCCGGTCGCTGACGCTGTCGAAATTCGATTTCCAGGGCAAGCCGCACATCTTCTACGACGATCACCTGCAGCTTCTGCGGCGATCGGACTGCTTTGTGGCGCGCAAGATCTGGCCCCGCGCCGGCAAGCTGTATCGGGCCTTCCTGACCGATGGCCACACGGCCATGAAACGGGCCGAGCCCAACCCCGGCAAGATCGACCGCATCTTCGAGAAGGCCTCGGATCTGCGCACCCGCGGGCGCACCGGCCTCTACATGCACAGCCGTTACCCGAACGAGGGCTGGGATAATGGGCTGACGGCCGGGAAATACTCGATTTTTCAGGGCTTTGCTGAGGTCTACGAAGATTTCGAGCCCTGGCTGGAGCGGCAGGCGGTGGCGCGGGTGCATGGGCCGCTCTTCGGGCCGGGCGATGCGGTTTTCGCCGGTGGCCAGACGATCCTGAACGGCGGGCTGATGGCGGATGCGCGGCTGCGCGATTACGCGCCGCGGGACTTCCTGACCAACCTGGTGTGGAACACCCGGGGCGAACGCCAGGTCTTCCAGTTCTCGCCGCTGGCCAACCAGGCGATCTGCTGGGACATTGCCAAGGACCCGAATGCCCATGTTTCGCTGATCACCGGGGCCTGGGCGGTGGCGCTGTTCCGCTCGGGGATGGATTTCACCGAGGCGCGGGCCGAGGCCGCGCGCCTGCAGAAGATCGAGAACGACTTCCTGGGCGCGCTGCGTTCGCCCTATGCCCGGGCGCGGGTGTCGGTGTGGAACATGGCCCAGTTCGTCCGCGCCCCGATGGCACCGCTGCAAAGCGCGATCGAGGTGATCGGCGCCCGCCTGGCCACCCCAGTGGCCGAGGCGCCCACCATGGTGGCCCTCGAGGGCTTTGCGCAATTCCTGCAGGAGCTGAAGAACACCGGCATGCATCCCTTTCTGGTGGGCGATCTTCCGGTCGCGCCCCCGCCCCGGCCGCAGCAGGTGCGACCCTATCTGGTGCGGCAATAGATGGCGGATTTCGACTATTTCATCGTTTTCGCAGACATGCGGACGGGGTCGAATTTCCTCGAGGCGAATTTGAATGCCTTCGAGGGGCTGACCTGCCATGGAGAGGTCTTCAACCCGCATTTCGTCGGCTATCCGAACCGCGATGCCTGCCTGGGGGTGGGACGGGCAGCGCGCGATGCCGATCCCGGGGCGTTGATCGCAGCGCTGAAGGCGGCACCGGGGCTGAACGGGTTTCGCTTCTTCAGCGATCATGATGCCAGGGTGGCCGCGATGGCGCTGGCCGATCCGCGCTGCGCCAAGGTGATCCTGGGGCGCAATCCGCTGGACAGCTACATCAGTCTGAAGATCGCGCGCGCCACCGACCAATGGAAGCTGACCGATGTGCGGCGCCGGCGCGACAGCCGCATCCGTTTCGAAACGGCCGAGTTCTTGCGGGTGCTGGAGGTGATGAAGGCCTTTCGGCTGGATCTGCTGAACCGGCTGCAGGCGGCGGGGCAGGTGGCCTTCTGGCTGGATTACGACGACCTGCAGTCATTGCCAGTGATCAATGGGCTGGCGGCCTGGCTGGGGGTCGATGCGCGCCTGCAGGCGCTGGACCAGAGCCTGAAGGTGCAGAACCCCGGCCCCCCCGAGGACAAGGTCGAGAACCCCGAGGAGATGCGCGCGGCCTTGGCCCGGCTGGATCTGTTCAACCTGGACCGGGTCCCGGATTTCGAGCCGCGTCGCGGTCCGAGGGTGCCGAACTTTCTGGCGGCGGGGGGGCTTTTGTACATGCCCGTGCCCGGCGGCCCCGAGGCCGCGGTCGAACACTGGATGTCGGGGCTGGCGGGCGGGGTGCTGCGTGATTTCAACCGCAAGCGGCTGAAGGACTGGCAGCAGGCCCATCCCGGGCACCGCAGTTTCACCGTGATCCGGCATCCTTTGGTGCGCGCGCACGAGGTCTTCTGTCGCAAGATTCTGGACCCGGGGACAGGACACCTGCCCGAGATCCGCCGCCTGCTGATCCAGCGGTTCGGACTGGACCTGCCGGATGGACCCGAGGGGCTGGCGGATGTGGCGCGCCACCGGTCGCTGTTCCTGGGGTTCCTGGATTTTCTGAAGGCCAACCTGGCGGGGCAGACCGGGCTGCGCATCGATGCCCACTGGGCCAGCCAGTCGGCGGTGATCGAGGGTATGACGCAGATCGTTCTGCCCGACCGGGTGATCCGCGAGACAGAAATGGCGGAGGAGCTGTCGGCGATGGCCGGGGGCACAGTTGCGCCCGAACCCAGCCGGGCGCCGGTGCCGCTGGCGGCGATCCATGATGCGGCGCTGGAGGCGAAGGTGGCCGAGATCTATGCCCGCGACATGCTGGGGTTCGGATTCGGGCCCTGGCGGGGCTAGGGGGCTCTGCCCCCGTCCCCTGCGGGGACTCCCCCGGAGTATTTATGGCCAGATGACAGGGAAGCCGGTCGCGCGGGGCGAATCGAATCCCCCGAGTTTTCCAGAGGCTCAGGCGGCCTGCATGTCCTGATCGGAGGTCAGGATCGCATAAAGCGTCGCGGGATCGGTGTTGGAGCGCAGCTTTTTGCAAAGGGCTTGATTTCGCAGGGTTCTCGAGACGAGCGCCAGAGCCTTCAGGTGTTCGACACCGGCGCTTTCGGGGGCGAAGAGCGCAAAGATCACATCCACTGGCTGGCGGTCGATCGCCGCGAAATCCACAGGCTTTTCCAAGGCAATGAAGGCGCCCAGAACCTGGTCCATGCCTTCAAGGCGCGCATGCGGCAGGGCCACGCCGTGGCCCACGCCGGTGGGCCCCAGATTCTCGCGCTCCTGCAGGGCTTCGACGACCATGCCCTGGTCCAGCCCGTAGGCGGACTGGGCCAGGTCGCCGATATCCTGCAACAGGCGCTTCTTGCTGGATGCCGAGGCAATGACCTTGATCGCATCCGGCTTGAGAATCTGAGACAGTTTCATGCCGTCTTTCGTATCCCTTGTGCGGGACCCGTCAGACGGGTTCCCGGTCCTCAGTTCCGCGGGTCGATCCAGCCGATATTGCCGTCCTCCCGACGATAGACCACGTTGAGCCCATCCTTCTTCTCGTTCCGGAAGACCAGGATCGGAGCGCCGGCAAGTTCCATCTGCATGACGGCTTCGCCGACCGACAGCGAGGGAATCTTGGTCTCCATCTCCGCAACGATCACGGGCTGCAGGCTATCGGGTTCCGAATCCTCGTTGTCCTGTTCCGAGGCGAGGATATAGGTCGATGCCCCCAGGAGTTCAACCGGCTCGACCCGCTCCTTGTGGTGGTCTTTCAGACGACGTTTGTAGCGCCGCAGCTGTTTTTCCATCTTCTCACAGCAGGAGTCGAAAGAGGCATAGATTTCCGTGGCTTTCGCCTTTGCCTGGGCGGTCAGCCCGGTACTGAGGTGCACGGTGGCTTCGCAGATGAATTCATGTGCGCTCTTGGAAAAGGTGACGCTGCCGTCGGTCGGACGGCCAGCATATTTCGACACGGCGGTCACCAGCCCATCGCGGACGTGGGTTTGCAGGGCTTCGCCGATGTCGATCTGTTTTCCGGTGATCTGAGTGCGCATTCCGTCTCCTCTCATGACAATTCGGGCGTGGGGCGGCGTGGCTTTGCCGACACGCTTAGGTTCGAATGCTGCGGAAAAGTGACAGTCCGTTCAGCCAGAGCATTTCCCTGCCGCAAAGGCGGCCCGGGCGATGTTCATCAGGGCGACGCGAAACTGTCATATATCCATTTGAGGGTGAAACGGGGCGGACTGTCAACGCCCTCTGGGTCGCATCCTTGACGCGGCGTTTCCCCGCCGGTTCACAGGCCCGCGGGCGGGCCTTTCAGGCAAGGCGCGGCCGACCCCGGGATGGGGGGCGCGGCAGGGTGTCGCTGGGGCCTTGATCAGGAGATGCGGAAGCTGTCGCCCAGGTAGACGCGGCGGACGTTTTCGTTGCGCACAACCTCGTCGGGGGTGCCCGACATCAGCACCTTGCCGTCGTGCAAGATGTAGGCGCGGTCGACGATTTCCAGCGTTTCCCGGACGTTGTGGTCGGTGATCAGCACGCCGATGCCGCGGGTCTTCAGATCCGCCACCAGATGCCGGATATCCGCGACCGAGATCGGGTCGACCCCGGCGAAGGGTTCGTCAAGCAGCAGGTACTTCGGATCGGCGGCCAGGCAGCGGGCGATCTCGACCCGGCGGCGTTCGCCGCCCGACAGCGCCAGGGCGGGGGCGCGGCGCAGGTGCTCGATCGAGAATTCTGACAGCAGTTCCTCGAGCCTCTCGCGGCGCTTGTGCGGATCGGCATGGGTGATGTCGAGGATCGCGGCGATGTTGTCCTCGACGTTCATGCCGCGGAAGATCGACATTTCCTGCGGCAGGTAGCCGATGCCCAGCTTGGCGCGGCGGTACATCGGCAGGCCGGTCACGTCGATGCCGTCCAGCAGGACGCGGCCGCCCTCGGGGATGACGAGGCCCGCGATAGAGTAGAAACTGGTGGTCTTGCCCGAGCCGTTCGGGCCCAGAAGCGCCACGACCTCGCCCTGGTCAAGGCTGATCGAGACATCGGTGATCACCACGCGCTTCTTGTAGGCCTTGCGCAGGCCGGTGATGCGCAGGCCCTTTTCGGCCGGGGCGGGGCTGACGGCAGAACGCGGCATTCACTTGGCCTGCTGCTGAAGGACGGTGCGCACGTTGCCCTGCATCTGCGCCTCGCCGGTGGTGACGTTCAGGTCCATGCGGTCGGCGGCGATGGTGTTCTTGCCGCTGACCAGCAGCACCTTGCCCTGCATCCGAACCTTGCCGCTGGAAACCAGGTAGTCGGCGGTCTGCGCTTCGGCGGCATCGGTGCCGCTGACCAGGGTGACGCCGCCGGTGGCATGCAGACTTTCGATCTGTTTGCCGGTCTCGTCATAGGCGACGGTGACCTTGGCGGCCGACAGCTTCATCGTGTCCTGCTGGATCACCACCTTGCCCTCGAACACGGCCGAGCCGTCCTTCTGGCTGACCGAGAGCGTCTCGGACTGGATGTTGATCGGGGCGTTGCGGTTGCCGCCGCCCTGTCCGAAGGCCAGCGAAGCGCCCTGCGCTGCGGCAAACCCCGTCGCAGCCAGGGTCAGGGCGCCGGCCAGCAGGACCGGAAGAAGGCTGTTCCTGAATGCATTCAAGGGGATCACTCCTGCGACGACTTGGGGGTGTATACCAGCTTAACGCCACCGGTAAAAAGCAAAAGGCTGTCGCCCTTGCCGTCACCCTGGTGCAGCGCCATATGGCCTGCCTCCAGCGTGCCGACGGGGCCGTTGCCCTGCACCGGGCCAGTGCTTTCGACATCCAGGGCCTTCATCGCGGTGCGCAGGCCATCGGTCGTCAGCGTATAGCCCAGTGACGAGGTGAAGGTGACGCCGCCCTCCAGCCGGGTGATGCCGCGGGACTGGTCGACGCGGCCCTGGGCGGCGGTCATGCTGACGGTCGATCCGCCCACCAGGTCCAGTTTCGCGGTCAGGCCGGTGGCGGCAAAGACGGACCCGCTTTCTGGGGTGGCCTCGGTTGCGGTGATGGCGATCAGGTCACCCGCAGTGGTCGCCCCGGCAAAGCTGGGCTTGGTGATGCCCTCGCGGCTGGCGATATCCTTCAGGTCGACCTGCGAATAGGGGATCTGCGGATCGCTGTTGCGCCCGCGCGACACCAGAAAGACCGTCGACAGCAGCACCACCGCGGCCAGCGGCAACGCCACCTTCAGCAGGGACACGACCCGGGAATAGGACCTTTCGCTAAGTGCCATCGCCGGATCCTCAGCTATGCGCGAAGATGTCGGTGTCGGGCCAGCCCGCCAGGTCCAGCTGCGCCCGCGTCGGCAGGAAGTCAAAGCAGGCCTGGGCGATTTCGGTCCGGCCCTCGCGCGCCAGCCGGGCCGACAGCACGTCGCGCAGCCTGTGCAGGTACAGCACATCCGAAGCCGCGTAATCCAGCTGTGCGGGGGTCAGCGCCTCGGCGCCCCAGTCGCTCATCTGCTGCTGCTTCGAGATGTCGACGGCCAGCAGTTCGTGGGTCAGGTTCCGCAGCCCGTGGCGGTCGGTATAGGTGCGCACCAGGCGGCTGGCGATCTTGGTGCACCAGACCGGGGCGGCCAGCGCGCCGAAGGTGTTGTACATCGCCGCGATGTCGAAGCGGCCGTAGTGGAACAGCTTCAGCACCTGCGGGTCGCGCAGCAGCCGCTCCAGGTTCGGCGCCCGGGTCTGGCCCTTGGCGATCTGCACGATATGTGCGTCG
Source organism: Pseudooceanicola sp. NS-SX9 (assembly GCF_057380705.1). Classification (NCBI taxonomy): domain Bacteria; kingdom Pseudomonadati; phylum Pseudomonadota; class Alphaproteobacteria; order Rhodobacterales; family Paracoccaceae; genus Pseudooceanicola; species Pseudooceanicola sp. NS-SX9. The sequence continues at coordinate 208,783 of NZ_CM170818.1, forward strand.
CCGTCGCCCGCCGACAGCTGCACCACGCACAGGCGGTCGCGATGCGGGTTCAGCCCCATTGTCTCGCAGTCGATGGCCACCACGGGGCCAAGGGACAGCCCGTCGGGCAGGTCTTGCTGATGCAGGTGGTTGGTCACGGGCGGGGCGTCCTCGGGGCTGGCTGCCATTGCACTTAGTGGCTTGCCTGCGGGGATGCAAATCCGCGCAGGCGCTGTTATCCTAGCGGCAAGGCGCCGGCCGGCGAAACCGCGCCCGGTGGGGCGGTTTCGGGCGCCGGAAACTGGCCCTATCGAATTCACGATTCTGGACCTAGAAATCGGGCCGGGCGGCGGGCTTTCTGGGGCCAGCACGACCTCCGGAGCAGATCCATGCACGACAACGACATTACCGGCATCATCGAAGCCGACAAGGCCCATGTCTGGCACCACCTCAGCCAGCACAAGGCCTACGAAACCTCCGACCCCCGCGTCATCGTCGAGGGCAAGGGCATCCATGTCTGGGACGCCACCGGCAAGAAGTTCCTTGATGCGGTCTCGGGCGGGGTCTGGACGGTGAACGTGGGCTACGGCCGTGAAAGCATCGCCAACGCCGTGCGCGACCAGCTGGTCAAGCTGCCCTATTTCGCGGGCGCGGCCGGCACCATCCCCGGTGCCCTCTTCGCGGAAAAGCTGATCTCGAAGATGCCGGGCATGACCCGCGTCTACTACAACAACTCGGGCTCGGAGGCGAACGAGAAGGCCTTCAAGATGGTCCGCCAGATCGCCCACAAGAAATACGGCGGCAAGAAGCACAAGATCCTGTTCCGCGAACGCGACTATCACGGCACCACGATCGGCACCCTCTCGGCCTGCGGTCAGCCGCAGCGCGCCGAGCAATACGGCCCCTTCGCGCCGGGCTTCGTCGAGGTGCCGCATTGCCTGGAATACCGCGCCCAGTGGGACCTGAGCGGCGCCGAATACGGCAAGCGCGCTGCTGACGCCATCGAAGAGGTCATCCTGCGCGAAGGCCCCGACACCGTCGGCGCCCTCTGCCTGGAACCGGTGACCGCCGGCGGCGGCGTCATCACCCCGCCCGAAGGCTACTGGGACCGCGTGCAGGAAATCTGCAAGAAGTACGACATCCTGCTGCATATCGACGAGGTCGTCTGCGGCCTTGGCCGCACCGGCACCTGGTTCGGCTACCAGAACTACGGCATCAAGCCCGACATGGTGACCATGGCCAAGGGCCTGGCCTCGGGCTACGCCGCCATCGCCTGCCTGGTGACCACCGAAGAGGTGTTCAACATGTTCAAGGATGATGCGGCGGATCCGATGAACTACTTCCGCGACATCTCGACCTTCGGCGGCTGCACCGCGGGCCCTGCGGCAGCGCTGGAAAACATGCGCATCATCGAAGAGGAAAACCTGCTCGAGAACACGCTGGCCATGGGCGCCCGCCTGATGACGCGCCTGGAAGAGCTGAAGGAAAAGCACGCGGTCATCGGCGATGTGCGCGGCAAGGGCCTGTTCTGCGGCGCCGAGCTGGTTGCCGACCGGGCCACCAAGGAACCCGTCTCCGAGAAGCAGGCCCAGCAGGTCGTCGCCGAATGCGGCGCCCAGGGCGTGATGATCGGCGTGACCAACCGCTCACTGCCAGGCTTCAACAACACGCTCTGCCTGTCGCCTGCGCTGATCGCCACCCCCGAGGACATCGACACGATCACAGCCGCCATCGACGTGGCCCTGACCCGCGTATTCGGCTGATCTCCGGCGGCCCTCCCGGCGTCACCGTCGGGAAGGTGCATATTTATGGAAAGATGAAGACAGAAGGGCGCGCCCGGTTACCCCGGCCGCGCCCTTCCTCATTTTCTTGTTCTGAAATACCTCGGGGGAGGCCGCCGCAGGCGGACGGGGGCAGAGCCCCCTGCGCGGGTGGGGCTTCAGCGCAGCTTCCACTCTTTCAGGCGCCAGTTCGGCCCGTATTCGGCCTTGAACCTGTGTCCATCGGGATCGACCCCCTCGATCTCGGCGCCATCGTCGTGGAATTCGATCTTTTCGAGGCGCCCGTCCGCAGGGTAGCGCTCGGCCGCCTTCAGGGGCTCGGGGATGACGATGGCAATGGCGCTGGCCGCGATCAGGTCATGATCGTCACCCTTGATCTCTTCCAACGTGCCATCGCGGTGCAGGTCAAGCTCGATCCAGGTGCCGTCGGGCAGGCGGCCACGGGCATCGGGGCCGTGGTCGTCGCGGTGGATCGTTACCTGTTCGAGCTTCAGAGCGTCGATCACCGTTTGCAGAGTGTCCGGGCCAGCTGGGGCAGTGGCAACCTGGGCTGTGGCCAGGCCCGCGGCCAGGATCAGGGGCAGGGTCGTCAGGGAGAGGCGGAGCATCCGGTTTCCTTCGGGATGGGGGACCTCTGGGCGAGTCGGGCGAAGCTGCCTGCGGGCGGAGGTCGGGAGGGGAAGGCCGGGGCGGCGCGTACCGCCCCGGCTGGTATCGTCACCGGGTGGTGAAGATATAGGGGGTGAACATCGAGCTGCCCGGCCAGTCGGGCGTGGCCACGATCTGGGCGGCATCGCCCTTGCTCCAGTTGGCGGCATCTGTCACCTCGCCCGTGCCGCTGTACTTGGCGACATAGGGATAGGGATAGACCGGGCGCGTCATGTCCGGCAGCGCCGGATAGTCCAGGGCTGCGGCTTGCGGATGACTGTTCGGTTTGGCGCCGTCGGGCTGACCGAAGCTGGAGGTCTCGCGGGTGGTGGCGGTCTCGATCGCGTCGGGGGCCTGGCCGTTCTCAACCCAGGCCATCATCGGCGTCAGCAGATCAAGGTTGCTGGGGCCCTCGCCGCCGCCGCAATGGGCGACCCCGGGCAGCAGGTAGAGCCGCTCGAAGCTGTCAACGCGGTCCTGGCCAAGGGTCTTCACAAGGGCATTCTGGTAGCTGACCGTGTTGGCCGGAGAGATGTGCTGGTCGGCCAGGCCGTGCCACATGATCAGCTTGCCGCCGGCGGAATCGAAGCGCGACAGGTCCGGGTTGGTGGCATCATAGAAGGGATGGCGGGCGCGCAGCGCATCCAGGGTCGTTTCGGTGAACTTCAGATCCGACAGCTTGTAGTCGGGATTGGCCTTCTGGAAGGCCAGGTATTTCAGCACCGGATCGACGATCTTCTGCGAGAAGAGCTCGTCATCGGCCGTGGCGGCGACATAGACGCCGGCCCAGTTCAGCTCGGAGCCGTATTGTGGCTGGCCAGCGGTCAGCGGCGTGTTGGTCAGCGGATCCTTGGGGCCTTCGTAGAACTTCTTCGCGACATCGGCCTGGGCCTGGGTCAGCCCCTTGCCGACCAGGCTGGAGGGGTCGAAATGGCACAGGGCCGGCTGGCTGATCAGCCCGTCCTTGACGCCGTCCAGGTCGTCGCAGGCCTCGACCACGGCCTTGTGCAGGATCGGCAGCTGGGCGGCGGTCAGGATCACCTTGCCGTCCTTGTCGTAGTTCGACGCAGCCTGCCAGCCGTGGAACAGCGTGTTCTGAACCTGGAACAGCATGGCCGGGGCGCCGGCGATGATGCCGTTGAAATCGTCGGGGAAGCGCTGGGCCTCCATCAGCGCCTCTCGGCCGCCGTCGGAGCAGCCGTTGAAATAGCTGTACTGGGCGTCCTGGCCGTAGAAGGCGACGATCAGCTGGTGCGCCGCCAGCGACGTGATGTGCTGGGCGCGATAGGCAAAGTCCTGGCGCTTCTGGTCATCAAGGCCCCAGGTGCCGTCCTGGCCGGAATGGCCCATGTCGGTGGCGGCCATCACGAAGCCGCCGTCATTAAGCACCTGGCATCCGGCCGAGGCGCCCGAGGTCAGGGTGATCATGCCGCACAGGCCGCCGCAGCCCAGCTGCAGGTAGCGCTGTGTCCAGCTTTTGGTGGGCAGCAGGATCTCGAGCGAGATCTCGGGGGCCAGCGTTGCCTTGATGTCGCAGACCGGCAGCCCGCCCGAGGTCGTCTCGGTGGCCGAGGTGATCTTGCTGCCCGCCCCGCCGATCCGCGTCAGGTCGGTCTTGGCCAGATCGGCGCAGCTGATCACCGGCTTCAGCACGGCAAGGGATTTCGGCGTTGCGGCGGCGGAGGTGGTTGCCGCCGGGGCAGCGGCGGGGGCGTCCTCGGCCCGGGCCAGTGCGGGCAGGGCCAGGGCCAGCCCGGTGACCACAACGGCCACCGCGCGGACCATGCCACCGTGCAAGGGTATGCGAATCATGTGTCTCTCCTGATCGTCGGGATGCCTCGCACGTCCGAGCGCATCCGGGTCTGCGTCGATCCTACGCAGGGCCGCGGCGATTCCGTCGGGCCAGCGGGTGATCTGACCCGATCATGGTAGGTACGGGCCTGTACCGCAACATGCCGCATTCTATGGCCCTGTCCATGGTGTTGAACGCGGCCGGGTCGGATTTCTGCCAGGGCGAATCCTGAGGGGGGAACGACAAAGCCCCGAAACCGCTGGGGTTTCGGGGCTTTCGAAAAGTGGTGCCCAGGAGAGGACTCGAACCTCCACGTCCTTTCGAACACTAGTACCTGAAACTAGCGCGTCTACCATTCCGCCACCTGGGCCGGTGTCGTGAGGTGCCGTATAGGGGCAAGCGCAGAGGCCGTCAATCGGTCTTGAACAGGTCCTGCAAGATTTCGTTAAAAATCCGCAAGTCCCTGGCCGCAAAAGAAAAAGCCCCGAAACCACGAGGGTTTCAGGGCTTTTAGAAGAATGGTGCCCAGGAGAGGACTCGAACCTCCACGTCCTTGCGAACACTAGCACCTGAAGCTAGCGCGTCTACCATTCCGCCACCTGGGCCGGTGTCGTGAGGTGCCGTATATGAGGGGCTGCTGAGGCCGTCAACGATCTTTTTCAGTTTTTCGAGAACGACCTAGCGGCAATCCCGGGAACGCCTTGCCCGAAGGGGCCCCGGGCGGTACTTACAGGAGGGAAACGCCAGCCGGAGGTCGCTCATGTCCCTTTCGTCCCCGTCCAAGCTCGTCACCATTTTCGGCGGCTCGGGTTTCGTCGGCCGCTACATCGCGCGCCGGATGGCCAAGCAGGGCTGGCGGGTGCGTGTCGCCGTACGCCGCCCGAACGAGGCCGGCTTTGTGCGCACCTACGGTGTCGTCGGCCAGGTCGAGCCCGTCTTCTGCAACATCCGCGACGATGCCTCGGTGCGGGCGGTGACGCTGGGGGCCTCGGCAGTGGTGAACTGCGTGGGCACCTTCGCCGCCACGGGCAAGAACAATTTCGACGCCGTGCAGAACGCGGGCGCGGGCCGCATCGCGCGCATCGCCGCCGAAGAGGGCATCACCGCGATGGTGCACCTGTCGGCGCTTGGCGCGGACGAGGGCGGCCACAGCCAGTATGCTGTGTCGAAGGCCAAAGGCGAGGCCGCCGTGCTGGCCGCCCAGCCCGGCGCGATGATCCTGCGCCCCTCGGTGGTCTTCGGCCCCGAGGACAAGTTCTACAACCGCTTCGCCGAGATGGCCCGCAATGGCGCCTGCCTGCCGATCGTGTCGGGCAGCACCCGGTTCCAGCCGGTCTATGTGGATGACATCGCCGCCGCCGCCGAGCTGTACCTGACTGGCCAGGCCGAGGGCGGTATCTACGAGTTGGGTGGCCCCGATGCCCATACCTTCCGCGAGCTGATGCAGGAAATGCTGGGCGTGATCCAGCGCCGCCGCCCGGTGATCGGCGTGCCGCATTTCGCGGCCGCACTGATGGCTTCGGCGCTGGACGGGCTGGACCGCGTGACCGCCGGCACCTTCGCCAACCATACCCTGACCCGCGACCAGCTGCGCCAGCTGGGCAGCGACAACGTGGTCACCGGCAGCCAGAAGGGCTTTGCCGATCTGGGCATCCAGCCGGTCTCGGTGGAAAGTGTCCTGCCGGACTACCTGTGGCGCTTCCGCCCGGCCGGCCAGTACGCGCCGCTGACGCGCTCGGCCAAGAACCTGCAGATGTAACCGCGCTTCCGCGTGAGGGCGACAGGCCCCGGTGCCGCAAGGCGCCGGGGCCTTTGCGTTCACGCCTCCTGCGGCGGGGCGCCGAACAGGTAGGCATAGCCCAGCAGAATCACCCCCAGCACGACGCGGTAAATCACGTAGGGCGTGAAGCTGACCGAGCGCAGCAGCCGCATCATCAGCACCAGCGCCACCAGCGCCGACAGGAAGGCGAAGACCGCCGCGATGGCGCCGTCGCGGGCGGCCTGCAGGTTGGCGCTGGCCACCACGTCGCCGAATTCATAGGCCGTGGCGGCGATGATCATCGGAATCGACATCAGCATCGAGATCTTGGCCGCCGCCTGACGCTCGAACCCGGCAAAGAGGGCGCCGGTGATGGTGATGCCCGAGCGCGAGGTGCCGGGAATCAGCGCGATCGCCTGCCACAGGCCCAGCTTGATGGCATCGCGCATCGACCAGTCCGCGGCCGGCCTGCCGGTGTCGCCGCGACGGTCCGCCCAGTACAGCACCAGCCCGAACAGCAGCATCGTCCAGCCGATGACCGCGACAGATCGCAGCATCTCGTCCAGGCCGGTGATGGCCAGCAGCAGCCCGAACAGAATGCCGGGAATCGTCGCAACGATCAGCAGCAGCGCCAGCCGGGCACCGGGGGTGTCGGCGCGGCCGCAGGCCAGCCGTGGCAGCCCCGCCACCGCCTGTCCGACATCCTTCCAGAAGTAGATCATCACGGCCAGAAGCGTGCCGAAATGCACGGCAACATCCAGAATCTGGCCCTGATCTTCGGCGCCGGTCAGCGCGGGCAGAAGAATCAGGTGGCCCGAGGACGAGATTGGCAGAAACTCGGTGATGCCCTGGATCATCGCCAGGATGAGAAGGTGGAGGAGGGTCATGAAAGGTCCTTGGTCTGGAATGTGCCGCGTGAAAACAGCGTGGAAAAGAAGGCGGAAATCGAATATAGGTCCGGTTGTTGACCTTTTTTAGGGGGTCAAATTGTCCCTAAACTCAAAATCCTGCAGTAAAGTGACATATTGGGTCAGCATGTCTGACTTTTATTCCCTCTCGATGTGTCATAGAAGGCCTCCGACAGGCACGGGGACCCGTGAATCGAAAAAGGAGCTAGGCCGTGGCGAAGCAACCGATGCTGAAATTCGTGACCGTCAGCCGTGACATGCCGCAAAAGCGTGACGCGAGCTTGCGCGCGAAGGACTACGACGAGATCTATGCCGAATTCGCGGCTGCAAAGGCCGAAGAGCAGGCCTCGCGCTGCTCGCAATGCGGCGTTCCGTATTGCCAGAGCCACTGCCCGCTGCACAACAACATCCCCGACTGGCTGCGCCTGACCGCCACCGGCCGGCTGGAAGAAGCCTATGCGATCAGCCAGGCGACGAACACCTTCCCCGAGATCTGCGGCCGCATCTGCCCGCAGGATCGCCTCTGTGAGGGCAACTGCGTCATCGAGCAGTCCGGCCACGGCACCGTGACGATCGGCGCGGTCGAGAAATACATCACCGACACTGCCTGGGAAAACGGCTGGGTCAAGGCCAAGGGCCCCGAGCTGGAGCGCGAGGAAAGCATCGGCATCATCGGTGCGGGCCCGGGCGGTCTGGCGGCAGCCGACATGCTGCGCCGCGAGGGCTTTCAGGTCACCGTCTATGACCGATACGACCGCGCCGGCGGCCTGCTGACCTACGGCATCCCGGGCTTCAAGCTGGAAAAGGACGTGGTCATGCGCCGCATCCAGCAGCTGCAGGACATGGGCATCGAATTCGTGCTGAACTGCACCGTGGGCGAGGATATTTCCTTCGACGCGATCCGCGGCAAGCATGACGCGGTGCTGATCGCCACCGGCGTCTACAAAACCCGCGACCTGTCGGGCCCGAACGCAGGCGCCACCGGCATCGTGCGCGCCATCGACTACCTGACCGCCAACAACAAGGTGTCGAACTTCGGCGACGACGTGGCCGAGTTCGAAAGCGGCGAGCTGAACGCCAAGGGCAAGAAGGTTCTGGTGGTCGGCGGCGGCGATACCGCGATGGACTGCGTGCGCACCGCGATCCGCCAGGGCGCGACCAGCGTCAAATGCCTCTATCGCCGCGACCGCGCCAACATGCCCGGCTCGCAGCGCGAGGTGAAGAACGCCGAGGAAGAGGGCGTCGAATTCGTCTGGCTGTCGAACCCGGTGGGCTTTGCCACCACCGATGCCGGCGCCGTCAGCCAGGCCATGGTGCAGAAGATGCGCCTGGGTCAGCCCGATGCCTCGGGGCGCCGCGCGCCGGAACTGATCGAGGGCTCGGACTATGCCGAGGACGCCGATCTGGTCATCAAGGCCCTGGGTTTCGAGCCCGAGGACCTGCCGAAGCTGTGGAACACCGAGGGGCTGGAAGTGACCCGCTGGGGCACCGTGCGCGCCGAATTCGGCACCGGCCGGACCAGCCTGGATCGCGTCTATGCCGTGGGCGACATCGTGCGCGGTGCCAGCCTGGTGGTCTGGGCGATCCGCGACGGCCGCGACTGCGCCACCGCGATCATCGCCGATCTGAAGGCCCAGGGCGCCATCGCCGCTGAATGACGAAAGGGGCGACCGGCCCCTTTCACCCCCGTCTCAAGCCGGGGAAGACCGGAACGGATGCGGAAAGCGGCCCCCGGGGCCTTCTTTCCGCGGCAAGGCGCCGCGCAAGGCGGGCGCCCCGGCAGCTTCCCCTTCGTCCTCCCGCCGGTTCGGGCCACACTGGCCCCGGCACGGAAGACGGCAGCAGGACCCCGCGCGGTCCGACAGAACAGCACCGGCCCGGGGCCGCTCCCCCGCCCGGTTGCACGTAACGCCACTTCGGCAGAGGAGAGCTTTGAATGACCCGCTTTGATGAGAACTGGGCCGCCGCCGAGGAAGCCAAGCGCAAGTGGATGGAAGAGAACGGCCTGTTCCGCGAGGAACACGAGCACTCTTCCTGCGGCGTGGGCCTCGTTGTTTCCGTGGACGGGAAAGCCTCCCGCAAGGTGGTCGAATCCGGCATCACCGCGCTGAAGGCGATCTGGCACCGTGGTGCCGTCGATGCCGACGGCAAGACCGGTGACGGCGCGGGCATCCACGTGCAGATCCCCGTTCCCTTCTTCCACGACCAGATCCGCCGCACCGGCCACGAACCCCGCCTGGATGAACTGATGGCCGTGGGCCAGGTCTTCCTGCCGCGCACCGATTTCGGCGCCCAGGAAACCTGCCGGACGATCGTCGAATCCGAAGTGCTGCGGATGGGCTACTACATCTACGGCTGGCGCCACGTGCCCGTCGACATCGACTGCCTGGGCGAAAAGGCCAACGCCACCCGTCCCGAAATCGAGCAGATCCTGATCTCGAACTGCAAGGGCGTCGACGAAGAGACCTTCGAGCGCGAGCTTTACGTGATCCGTCGCCGCATCGAGAAGGCGGCTCAGGCGGCGCATGTCAGCGGCCTGTACCTGGCGTCGCTGTCGTGCCGCTCGATCATCTACAAGGGCATGATGCTGGCCGAGCAGGTCGCCGTCTTCTACCCCGACCTGATGGACGAACGTTTCGAATCGACCTTCGCGATCTACCACCAGCGCTATTCGACCAACACCTTCCCGCAGTGGTGGCTGGCCCAGCCGTTCCGCATGCTGGCCCACAACGGCGAGATCAACACCCTGAAGGGCAACGTCAACTGGATGAAGTCGCACGAGATCCGCATGGCCTCGAGCACCTTCGGAGAGCTGGCCGAGGACATCAAGCCGATCATCCCCTCGGGCACGTCGGATTCCGGCGCGCTGGATGCCGTCTTCGAGGTTCTGGTGCGTGCGGGCCGTTCGGCGCCCATGGCCAAGACCATGCTGGTGCCGGAAAGCTGGTCCAAGCAGGCCGAGGAGCTGCCCGAAGCCTGGCGCGACATGTATTCCTACTGTAACTCGGTCATGGAACCCTGGGACGGCCCCGCCGCCCTGGCGATGACCGATGGCCGCTGGGTCTGCGCCGGTACCGACCGCAACGGCCTGCGTCCGATGCGCTATGTCGTCACCGGTGACGGCCTGCTGATCGCGGGTTCCGAAGCGGGCATGATCCCCGTTGACGAGGCCACCGTGCGCGAAAAAGGCGCGCTTGGCCCGGGCCAGCTGCTGGCCGTCGATACCGCCGAGGGCAAGCTGTACCACGACACCGAGATCAAGGACAAAATGGCCGCTGGCCAGCCCTTCGGTGAATGGGTCGGCAAGATCTCGGAACTGGACGAGCACCTTGAAAAGGTCGAGGAAAAGCCGCTGTTCGAAGGCGAGGAACTGCGCAAGCGCCAGATCGCGGCCGGCTTCACCATCGAGGAAATCGAGCAGATGCTCGCGCCCATGGCCGAAGATGGCAAAGAGGCGCTGGCCTCGATGGGCGATGACACGCCCTCTGCCGTGCTGTCGAACAAGTACCGTCCGCTGTCGCATTTCTTCCGCCAGAACTTCAGCCAGGTGACCAACCCGCCGATCGACTCTCTGCGCGAATTCCGCGTGATGAGCCTGAAGACGCGCTTCGGCAACCTGAAGAACGTGCTGGACGAAAGCAGCGCGCAGACGGAAATCCTGGTCCTGGACAGCCCCTTCGTCGGCAATGCCCAGTTCGAGGAGCTCAAGCGCCACTTCAACGCCGAGATGGTCGAGATCGACTGCACCTTCGCGGTGGACGGCGGTGAACATGCCCTGCAGGACGCCCTGGCGCGCATCCGCCGCGAGGCCGAGGATGCCGTGCGTTCGGGCGGCGGCCACATCGTGCTGACCGACCATCACCAGAATGCCGACAAGATCGGCATGCCGATGATCCTCGCGACCTCGGCGGTGCACAGCTGGCTGACCCGCAAGGGCCTGCGGACCTTCTGCTCGCTTGGCGTGCGGTCTGCCGAATGCATCGACCCGCATTACTTCGCGGTGCTGATCGCGTCGGGCGCGACCATCGTCAACGCCTACCTGGCCGAGGACACCCTGGCCGACCGCATCAAGCGCGGCCTGTTGGAAGGGTCGCTGACCGACAACATCGGCCGCTACCGCGATGCCATCGACCAGGGTCTGCTGAAGATCATGGCCAAGATGGGCATCTCGGTGATCTCGTCCTATCGCGGTGGCCTGAACTTCGAGGCCGTCGGCCTGTCGCGCGCCATGGTGGCCGAGTTCTTCCCCGGCATGCTCAGCCGGATCTCGGGGATCGGGGTCTCGGGCATCCAGAACAAGCTGGAAGAGATTCACGCGCTTGGCTGGCTGAAGGGCCGTGACGTGCTGCCGATCGGCGGCTTCTACAAGTCCCGCAAATCCGGCGAGACCCACGCCTGGGAAGCGCAGACCATGCACATGCTGCAGGCGGCCTGCGACCGGTCCAGCTATGAAATCTGGAAGCAGTACAGCGCCCGGATGCAGGCGAACCCGCCGATCCACCTGCGCGACCTGCTGGCGATCAAGCCGCTGGCCAAGGCGATCCCGCTGGAAGAGGTCGAATCGATCACCTCGATCCGCAAGCGTTTCGTGACGCCGGGCATGTCGCTGGGCGCCCTGTCGCCCGAGGCGCACAAGCTGCTGAACGTCGCCATGAACCGCATCGGTGCGAAATCCGACAGCGGCGAGGGCGGCGAGGATCCGGCACATTTCGTGCCCGAACCCAACGGCGACAACCCGTCGGCGAAGATCAAGCAGGTGGCTTCGGGTCGTTTCGGCGTCACCGCCGAATACCTGAACCAGTGCGAAGAGCTGGAGATCAAGGTCGCGCAGGGTGCCAAGCCCGGCGAGGGTGGCCAGCTGCCCGGCATGAAGGTCACCGACCTGATTGCGCGTCTGCGCCACTCGACCAAGGGTGTCACGCTGATCAGCCCGCCGCCGCACCACGACATCTACTCGATCGAGGATCTGGCCCAGCTCATCTATGACCTGAAGCAGATCAACCCGACGGTGAAGGTGACGGTCAAGCTGGTGGCAAGCTCGGGCGTGGGCACCATCGCTGCGGGTGTGGCGAAGGCCAAGGCCGACATCATCCTGATCTCGGGGCACAATGGCGGCACGGGCGCGTCCCCGGCGACCTCGATCAAGTTCGCGGGCCTGCCGTGGGAAATGGGCCTGACCGAGGCGCATCAGGTCCTGGCGATGAACAAGCTGCGCGAACGCGTGACGCTGCGCACCGACGGTGGCCTGCGGACGGGTCGCGACATCGTCATGGCCGCGATGATGGGTGCCGAGGAATTCGGCATCGGCACCGCCGCGCTGATCGCGATGGGCTGCATCATGGTGCGTCAGTGCCAGTCGAACACCTGCCCGGTGGGCGTGTGCACCCAGGACGAGGCCCTGCGCAAGAAGTTCACCGGTTCCGCCGACAAGGTGGTCAACCTGATCACCTTCTACGCCCAGGAAGTCCGCGAGATCCTGGCCAGCATCGGTGCGCGCAGCCTGGATGACGTGATCGGCCGTGCCGACCTGCTGCACCAGGTCAGCCGCGGTGCGGAACATCTTGACGACCTCGACCTGAACCCGCTGCTGGTGACGGTCGATGGCGCCAAGGACATCGTCTACGACCGCCTGAAGCCCCGCAACGTGGTGCCCGACACGCTGGACGCCGAAATCGTCCGCGATGCCGCGCGCTTCCTGCAGGAAGGCGAGAAGATGCAGCTGTCCTACGCGGTGCAGAACACGCACCGGACCGTGGGCACGCGGACCTCGTCGCATATCGTGCGCAAGTTCGGGATGCGCAACGCGCTGCAACCCGACCACCTGACGGTCAAGCTGACCGGGTCTGCCGGCCAGTCGCTGGGCGCCTTCGCGGCCCCGGGCCTGAAGATCGAGGTCTCGGGCGAGGCGAACGACTACGTGGGCAAGGGTCTGTCGGGCGGCACCATCGTGGTGCGTCCGGCGATGAATTCGCCTCTGACGGCGGCCGAGAACACGATCATCGGCAACACCGTGCTGTACGGCGCGACCGATGGCTTCCTGTTCGCGGCAGGCCGTGCGGGCGAACGTTTCGCGGTCAGGAACTCGGGCGCCAAGGTGGTGATCGAGGGCTGCGGCTCGAACGGGTGCGAGTACATGACCGGCGGTGTCGCCGTGATCCTGGGCTCGATCGGGGCGAACTTTGGCGCGGGCATGACCGGCGGCATGGCGTACCTTTATGATCCCGAGGGCAAGGCCGAGAAGCTGATGAACAAGGAAACCCTTGTCACCTGCGCGGTCGAGGTCGCCCACTGGCAGTCGCAGCTGCACGAGCTGGTCAAGCGCCACGCCGAGGAAACCGGCAGCCGCAAGGCCGCCGAGATCCTGCAGCACTGGGACCTGGAGCTGGGCAACTTCGTCCAGGTCTGCCCGATCGAGATGCTGAAGCACCTGCCGTTCCCGCTGACCGAGGACGAAAAGGCGATGCCGGCGGAATGATCCTTCGGCCCCCTTCTGGGGGCCGGGAGCAAGGTCCGTCGAAGGGGGCGGACAGGGAAAGACCCCGGTGCGCAAGCGCCGGGGCCTTTTTCGTTGCGGGGTCGCATCTGCCCCTGCCGCCTTTTCCTGTCGGACCCGGGTCAGACCGGCATGTTGTCACCGATCGGGTCATCGTCGATATCGGCGGCCGTTGGCTCCATGTGGGGTGGGCCACGGCCGTCATGGGCGGCTTCGGGGTGATGATCGACCTCGACATGCAGGTCGGTGGCCAGCCCCGCGACGGCGCCCAGAAGGGCGATCCAGGGGGCGGCCAGCGCCACGGTCCCGCCGGCCACGACGGCTGCCGTCACCGGCAGTTCCAGCGTGAAGTTGCCTTCGGGGTCGCGGATGCGCAGGTGACTCACGTTGCCCTCGGCGATCCGGTCCCGGATGTGTTCGACGATCCGGGGGGCAGTGATGCAGGTGGTGGTTCCATGAATGCGGGCCATGACAGGCTCCTTTCATCCGGGCTGTCGGGAGGGTGGTGCAGGTGGAGGAAACGAACCCGGCCACCCTCCCTTTCCAGACATCTGTATGTTAGCACTGCAAGGACGGTTCCCGACTTGATCCTGATCATTTCCGGCCGAACTTTTGACGGCAGGACAGGCGGGCATCCGGGCAGCGAAAGGGCAGGGCGTGGCGAAACAGGCCGTACGGAAGACGACGGGCAGCAGGGGCGGAAAGAAGGCGGCAAAGACCGCGGCCCCGGTGGAAACGAAACGGGGGCTGGGGGCGCTGCTGCGCTGGCGCCGGGGCGGCGGACGGGTCCGGCCGATGCGGCGGATCTGGCAGGGGCTGGGCGTGCTGGTGCTGCTGGCGCTGGCGCTGGTGGCCGCCAATTCGGTCATCCGGCCCTTCCAGGGTGTCTACATGCATTCCGAGGCCCGCCGGCTGGGCGGCATCACCCAGGACTGGGTCCCGATGAGCCGCATCGCCCCGGTGATGGCGCGATCCGCCGTGGCGGCCGAGGATGCCAACTTTTGCCGCCACTGGGGGTTCGACATGTCGGCGATCCGCGATGCCATTGCCGAAGGCATGTCGCGGGGGGGCTCGACCATTGATCAGCAGGTGGCGAAGAACGTCTACCTCTGGCCCGGGCGCAGCTATCTGAGGAAGGCGATGGAGGGCGTCGTGACCCCCGCGATCGAGTTGTTCTGGAGCAAGCGGCGCATCCTTGAGGTCTATCTGAACGTGGCCGAGTTCGACGAGGGCATCTTTGGCGTGCAGGCGGCGGCGCGGCATTACTTTGGCGTCGATGCCGACAAGCTGAGCGCGACCCAGGCGGCGCGGCTGGCAGCGATCCTGCCTTCGCCCCAGGCCTGGTCGGCCTCGCACCCGACGAATTACGTGCGGCGGCGGGCCGCGCAGATCATCGACGGGGCGGCAACCATCCGGCGGGATGGCCGGGCGGATTGTTTCGAGGATTGAACCCGCGGCCCTGAACGGGCATGACATGGGCCCAAGGATGGTGAAGATGATGTCTGCAGAACTGTACCACGTGCCGCTTTCCCCCTTCTGCCGCAAGGTGCGCCTGTCGCTGGCGGAGAAGCGGATCGAGTGCAAGCTGATCGAGGAACGCTACTGGGAGAAGGATACCGACTTCCTGCGGCGCAACCCGGCCGGCAAGGTGCCGGTGCTGAAGCTGGACGGCCGGGTGCTGGCCGAAAGCGCCGCGATCTGCGAATATCTTGAAGAGGTCTGCCCAGAGCCGCCGCTGATGCCGCACGAGCCGCTGGAACGCCACGAGGTGCGCCGGCTGGTCAGCTGGTTCGACGACAAGTTCCACCACGAGGTGACGTCGAAGCTGCTGTACGAGCGGGTGAACAAGAAGATCACCGGCCAGGGGTTTCCGGATTCCGCCAATGTGAAGGCCGGGCTGCGGGCGATCAAGTTCCACATCGACTATCTGGGCTGGCTGCTGGACCACCGCCGCTGGCTGGCGGGCGGGCGGATGACGCTGGCGGATTTCGCCGCAGCCGCCCATCTGTCGAGCCTCGATTACATCAGCGACGTGGACTGGGACCGCAATGCGACGGTCAAGGACTGGTACGCCAAGATCAAGTCGCGTCCGGCCTTCCGGGGCATCCTGATGGACCAGGTGCCGGGTTTCCCGCCGCCGGACCATTACACGGATCTCGATTTCTGAGCGGGGTGGGGGCGCTGCCCCCGTCCGCCTGCGGCGGCCTCCCCCGAGGTATTTGGAACAAGAAAATGAGGGGGCCGGGGTGCTTCGGGAACGGCTGATCGCGCAGGCGCAGGCGGAGGGGTTTTCTGCGGCGCGGATCTGCAGGCCCGGTGACGTGCCCGAGGTGATGGCGCGGCTGCAGGCCTTCCTGGCCGCCGGGTATCATGGGCAGATGGGCTGGATGGCCGAGCGGGTACACTGGCGGGGCGATCCGGCGGCGCTTTGGCCCGAGGCGCGATCCGTCATCATGCTGGCCGAGAACTATGGGCCTGATCATGACCCGCGGGAGGTGCTGGAAGAGCCCGGGCGGGCGGCGATTTCGGTCTATGCGCAGAACCGCGATTACCATGACGTGGTGAAGAAGCGGCTGAAGCGGCTGGCGCGCTGGCTGATCGCCGAGGCGGGGCCGGAGGTGCAGGTGAAGGTCTTTGTCGATACCGCGCCTGTGCCGGAGAAGGCCCTGGGGCAGGCGGCGGGGCTGGGCTGGCAGGGCAAGCACACCAATCTGGTCAGCCGGGATCTGGGCAGCTGGTTCTTTCTGGGGGCGATCTTTACCACGCTGGAGCTGCCGGTGGATGGCGCCGAGGCGGATCATTGCGGGCGCTGTTCGCGCTGTTTGCAGGCCTGTCCGACGGGGGCGTTTCCGGCGCCCTATCGCCTGGATGCGCGGCGCTGCATATCCTATCTGACGATCGAGCATTCGGGGCCGGTCCCGGAGGATCTGCGGGCGCTGATGGGCAATCGGATCTATGGCTGCGACGACTGCCTGGCGGCCTGTCCCTGGAACAAGTTCGCCGAGCGCGCGGCCGAGGTGAAGTACCATGCCCGCGACGACCTGCTGGCGCCCGATCTGGCGGAGCTGGCGCGGCTGGACGATGCGGGGTTCCGGGCGCGGTTCTCGGGGTCGCCGATCAAGCGGATCGGGCGGGACCGGTTCGTGCGCAACGTGCTTTATGCGATCGGCAACAGCGGGCAGGCGGATCTGCGGGCGGTGGCGGGGGCGCTGCGGGGCGATCCCGATCCGACGGTTGCCGAGGCGGCGCACTGGGCCTGGGCGCGGCTGGGGACGGTGCAGTCCTGAAACCATGGGTGTGAGGCCCCGGGGGGTTTTCCTTTGCCGCAAAATCCCCACATGATCCGGGAACCACCATCCCTGACGACCCAGGAGGCGCCATGACCACATATCGCAAGACCGAGGAGGCCATCGCCGCTCTGACCCCGGAGCAGTACCGGGTGACCCAGCAGAACGGGACCGAGCGGCCCTGGAGCGGTGAATACAACGAGATGAAGCAGGCCGGGCTTTACGTCGATGTCGTGTCGGGAGAGCCGCTGTTTGCCAGTGCCGCCAAGTTCGAGAGCGGCTGCGGCTGGCCGAGCTTCGTCAAGCCCGTGGCGCCCGACAACGTGGTCGAGCTGACCGACATGACCCATGGCATGGTCCGCACCGAGGTGCGATCAAGGCATGGGGACAGCCATCTGGGGCATGTGTTCCCGGACGGGCCGCGCGATCGGGGCGGGCTGCGCTATTGCATCAACTCGGCCTCGTTGCGGTTCATCCCGAAGGCCCGGATGGCCGACGAGGGCTATGCCGATTACATCGACCAGGTGGAGGAACCGTGATGGGCGAGGCACGTGCCGTTCTGGCGGGGGGATGTTTCTGGGGGATGCAGGATCTGATCCGCAGGCTGCCCGGCGTCATCCGCACCCGCGTGGGCTATACCGGCGGCGAGGTGGCCCATGCCACCTATCGCAACCATGGCAGCCATGCCGAGGGGATCGAGATCTTCTTTGATCCCGAGGTGATCAGCTATCGGCAGATCCTGGAGGTGTTTTTCCAGATCCATGATCCGACGACGCCGAACCGGCAGGGCAATGACCGGGGCCCGAGCTATCGCAGTGCGATCTATTATGTCGATGCGGCCCAGAAGGCCGTGGCCGAAGAGACGATCGCGGATGTGAATGCCTCCGGCTTGTGGCCGGGTCCTGTCGTGACCGAGCTGGAGCCGGTGGGGGATTTCTGGGAGGCCGAGCCCGAGCATCAGGATTACCTGCTGCGCTATCCCAACGGCTATACCTGCCATTTCCCGCGACCGAACTGGGTGCTGCCGAAGCGCGACGCGGCCGAGTGAGGCCCCGGGCGTTCTGAACACGGGGCGACCCCGGTGCCGGAAGGTGCCGGGGGCTGCAAGGGCGGCTGTGCCGTTGACGCAGCGGAAAACGCGCGGAAGGGGAGGTGAATCCCATCTGCTCGAGGTCCGTCATGAATCCCCTTCAGGGCATCTTGCTGAAACTGGTGTCGGTCACCTGTTTCATCGTCATGCAATCGCTGATCAAGGCCGCCAGCCCCCATGTGCCGCCGGGCGAGACGGTGTTCTTTCGCTCGTTCTTCGCGATCCCGGTGATCCTCGTCTGGCTGGCGGCGCGGCGCGAGCTGCGCACCGGTTTTCGCGTCAAGGTCCCGATGTCGCATGTCTGGCGGGGGTTTATCGGGACGACCTCGATGGGGTGCGGCTTTGCCGGGCTGGCCTTTCTGCCGCTGCCCGAGGTGACGGCGCTTGGCTATGCGATGCCGCTGCTGACTGTGGTCTTCGCGGGGATGTTCCTGCACGAGAAGGTCGGCATTTTCCGGCTGAGCGCGGTGGGGCTGGGGATGATCGGTGTGCTGATCGTGCTGGAGCCGCGGCTGACGGCGCTGAACGGCTCGGTCAAGATCGAGGAGGCTGCCGGTGCCATGCTGGTGCTGTTCGGGGCGATGTGCGGCGCGCTGGCGCAGATCCATATCCGCAACATGGTGCGCAGCGAGGCGACCTCGGCCATCGTGTTCTGGTTCACCATGACGGCGACGGTGCTGTCGCTGATCACCATCCCCTTCGGCTGGGTCATGCCGACGGGCCGCGAGGCCGTCTGGCTGATCTGCGCGGGACTGGTGGGCGGGGTCGGGCAGATCTTTCTGACCTCGTGCTACCGGTTCGCCGATGCCAGCGTGGTGGCGCCCTTCGACTATGCCTCGATGATCTTCGCGCTGCTGATCGGCTATGCGGTCTTTGCCGAGGTGCCCTCGGAGCAGATGCTGGTAGGGGCGGCGATCATCGTGTCGGCGGGGGTGTTCATCATCCTGCGCGAACGTCACCTGGGGTTGCAGAGGGCGAAGGCCAACGCGGCGAAGACGCCCTGAGGGACCGGCCGGGGCGGGGGGCGCTGCCCCCCTCAGCCTGCGGCTGATCCCCCCGAGGTATTTCCGACAAGAAAATGATCAGCGGTCGGCGAGCCGGGCGAGGGTGTATTCCGAGGCCAGGATCAGCCGGCGGAAGCGGCCCAGCGGGAAGCGCTGTGGCGGGGTGGTGAAGCTTTTCGGAAGGTCGGGGGTGTGTCCCTGGGCGATCTCGGCCATGCGGGCGCCCAGATGCGAGGCCATGGCGACGCCGTTGCCGTGGTAGCCGAAGGCGGCGAAGAGGCGCGGGCTTTTGGGGATCGGGCCGCAATAGGGGGTGAGCGAGGCCGTCAGACAGACCATGCCGGACCAGTGGAACGGGCTTTCGACATGTTTCCAGGCCGGGAAGGCGGCCTCGAAATCGGCGCGGACGCGGGCGGCGACGCGCTTTTCGTTCTCGGGGGCCGAGACCAGGGCGCCGCGCTGGCCGAAGACCATCCGGTTGTCGGGGGTCAGGTGGAAATAGTGCAGGAGCTTTCTGTCCTCGAAGCTCATCTGGTGGGAGGTGAAGCCCTGGGCGGCCAGTTCGGCCTGGGTCATGGGGCGGGTGGCCAGGACCGAGCTTTGCGTGGGAAGGGTGCGGCCGCGCAGCCAGGGGTGCATGGTTTCGGTGGTGTAGCCGTTGGTGGCGATCAGCACGCGGTTGGCGGTGATCGTGCCGTGGGGTGTGGTGACGCGGACCGCATCGCCCGTGTCGTCGATCCGCAGCGCCGGGGTCTGGCCGTGCAGCTGGACGCCCGCGGCGCGGGCGGCCGCGAGCAGGCCCGCGACGTATTTGCGCGGGTGGATGGCAAAGCCGTAGGGATGGTGGATGCCGCCGTGCCAGAGCGGCCCGTAGAGGCCCTGAGCGGGCAGGTCGGATTTCTCGATCAGGGTGGGGGGCCGGCCCTGATCGGGGTGATGGGATGCGGCTTCGCGGCGCATTTCGGCCATCTTGGCGGGGGAATGGGCCAGGATGACCTCGCCTTCCGAATGGCGGTCGACGTCGAGGGCCTGTTCCGCGAGGAAGGCCGCGACATGGTCGATGGCGGCGGCCTCGGTGCGGTGGACGCGCGCCGGTTCATCGGGCCCGAAACGGCGGCGCAGCAGTGCGTCGGGGGCCCGGTGAGAGCCCACGCAGCAGAAGCCGCCGTTGCGCCCCGAGGCACCGAAGCCGGGGAATTCGGCCTCGATCAGGGTGGTTTCGACCCCGTCGCGGGCCAGCCGCAGCGCTGCGTTCAGCCCGGTGAAGCCGCCGCCGATCACCAGCGCATCGGTGCGGTGATCTGCCAGAGGCGGACAGGTCAGGGCGGCCTCGGGGATGGCTTCGGCCCAGTAGCAGGCTTTGATCGGGGCGCGCGAATAGGTGAAGTCGGGGTAGAGGCGGCGGGGCGGCTGGTAGGACACGGCTTTGGGGTCTT
This sequence comes from Pseudooceanicola sp. NS-SX9, assembly GCF_057380705.1. Lineage (NCBI taxonomy): Bacteria > Pseudomonadati > Pseudomonadota > Alphaproteobacteria > Rhodobacterales > Paracoccaceae > Pseudooceanicola > Pseudooceanicola sp. NS-SX9. The sequence continues at coordinate 228,960 of NZ_CM170818.1, forward strand.
TCGGGGGCAGGGGGCGCCGGCCGCTTATGCGCGGTCGGCGGCCAGTTCTTCGATCTGCTGCCGCACGGCGGCGCGCTTGCTGATGATCGAGAAGATCACCACGCCAAGCGCCACGACACCGATCATCAGCGTCGAGAGGGCGTTGATTTCTGGCGAGACGCCAAGGCGCACGGCCGAGTAGATCTTCATCGGCAGGGTGGTCGAGGACGGCCCGGCGGTGAAGGAGGCGATCACCAGGTCATCGAGCGACAGGGTGAAGGCCAGCAGCCACCCCGAGATCACCGCGGGCGCGATGATCGGCAGGGTGATCAGGCGGAAGCTTTGCCAGGGGGTGCAGCCGAGGTCGAGCGCGGCCTCTTCCAGGGAGGTGTCGAAGGACGACAGCCGCGAGGATACCACCACCGAGACATAGCACATGGCGAAGGTCGTATGGGCCAGCACGATGGTTGTGATGCCCCGGTCCAGGCCTACCCCGATGAACAGCAGCAGCAGCGCCAGGCCGGTGATCACGTCGGGCATGACGAGCGGCGCGTAGATCATCCCCGAGAACAGCGTGCGCCCCAGGAAGCGCCCGGTGCGCACCAGGATCCAGGCGGCCATGGTGCCGAGGATCGTGGCCAGCGTCGAGGAGATCACCCCCACCTTCAGCGTCACCAGGGCGGCATCAAGGAAGGCCTGGTCGTGGAACAGTTCTCCGTACCACTTGGTCGAGAAGCCCGCCCAGACCGTCACCAGCTTGGAAGCATTGAAGCTGTAGATCACCAGGATGACCATCGGCAGGTAGAGGAAGGCAAGGCCCAGCGTCAGTGACACCAGGTTGAACGAGGACATGCGTCTCATCGGCCGGCCTCCCGGTTCTTCTGTTCATTGCGTTGGAAGAGGATGATCGGGATGATCAGGATCAGCAGCAGCACCACGGCCACGGCCGAGGCAACGGGCCAGTCGCGATTGTTGAAGAACTCTTCCCACAGAACCTTGCCGATCATCAGCGTGCGCGAGCCGCCCAGCAGCGAGGGGATGACGTATTCGCCGATCGCCGGGATGAAGACCAGGAAGCAGCCGGCGATGATGCCGGGCTTCGACAGCGGCACGGTGACCAGCCAGAAGGCCGACATTCGCGAGCAGCCCAGGTCCTCGGCGGCTTCCAGCAGCGAGATGTCGAGCTTGTCGAGGGTGGCGTAGATCGGCAGGATCATGAAGGGCAGGTAGGTGTAGACGATGCCGATGTAGACCGCGAGCGGCGTGTTCAGGATGATCAGCGGTTCGTGGATCAGGCCTGTCCACATCAGGAAGCTGTTGAGCAGCCCGTTCTGTCCAAGGATCCCCATCCAAGCGTAGACCCGGATCAGGAACGAGGTCCAGAATGGCAGGATGATCAGCATCATCAGCGTCGGGCGCCATTCGCTGCGCGCCGAGGCCATGGCATAGGCGATCGGGAAGCCGACCAGCAAGGTGATCACGGTCGAGAGCGCCGCGATCTTCAGCGACGAGACATAGGCCTTCCAGTACAGGTCGTCGGTGGTCAGGAACCAGAAGTTTTCCAGATCCAGCTTGGAGAAGAAATCCCTGAGCCCGGCAAGGCCGGCGGTGATGTCGAGCTGGGGCATGTAGGGCGGCCGCGCCAGCGCCACATCCGACAGCGAGATTTTCACCACGATGATGAAGGGCACCAGGAACAGCGCCAGCAGCCATAGGTAGGGAATGAGGACGAGGGTCAGGCGACGCAGCATCAGCAGGCCCTCCGGCGGTCAGGCAAGAGGGGGCTCTGCCCCCGCGCCTGCGGCGCCCCCCCGGAGTATTTTGGGCCAGATGACAGGGAACCCGTCAGCCCGGGATGGCCAGGTGTTTCATCTTTCCCCAAATATGCCCGCCGGAGGCGGAACGGGGCGCGAAGGGCGGGGCTGGGCGCGCGGGCATCCATGGCTCAGCGTTCCAGCAGGACGGCGGCGGTGTCGGTCCAGGAGAGCCAGACATTGTCCCCCCAGCTGAAGGAGCGGCGGGCGATGCGGCGGGTGTTGGTGCTTTGCGCCTTGATCACGTGGCCGTTCGGCAGCTTGACGTGATAGGTCGAGATGTTTCCCAGGTAGCCGATGTCGAGGATCTCGCCCTGCAGGCGGTTGGTGGTGTCGGGCTCGGTCTCGGAGATGGTGATCTTTTCGGGACGAATGGCCAGGTAGCAGGTCTGGTCGTGGGCCAGCTGAAGGTCGGTTTCGGCGACAAGGGGCGGGGCACCTTCCGCCCAGGTGATCTGGACACGCTCGCCCGATTGCTCGGCGCTGCCCTCGATGATGTTCACGTCGCCGATGAAATCGGCCACGTAGACCGAGTTCGGTGTCTCGTAGATGCGGTCGGGGGTGGCGACCTGGACCAGCTTGCCCTCATCCATCACCGCGACGCGCGAGGCAACAGTCATCGCCTCTTCCTGGTCGTGGGTGACGATCACGAAAGTGGTGCCGGTCTTTTCCTGGATGTCCATCAGTTCGAACTGGGTTTCCTCGCGCAGCTTCTTGTCGAGGGCGCCGAGGGGTTCGTCGAGCAGCAGCAGTTTCGGTGCCTTGGCCAGCGAACGGGCCAGTGCCACCCGCTGACGCTGGCCGCCCGACAGCTGGTGCGGCTTGCGGCGGGCGAATTTTTCCAGCCGCGTCAGGCGCATCATGTCGGCGACGCGGGTCTCGATCGTGGCCTTGTCCTTGCCTTCGCGCTTCAGGCCGAAGGCGATGTTTTCCCAGACCGAGAGATGCGGGAAGAGCGCATAGCTTTGGAACATCATGTTGACGGGGCGGCGGTTCGGCGGAATCTCGGCCATGTCCTGGCCGCCGATCAGGATGCTGCCCGAGCTGGGCGTCTCGAAGCCGGCCAGCATCCTCATCAGCGTGGTCTTGCCGCAGCCCGAGGGGCCCAGCAGCGCGAAGAACTCTCGGGTGTAGATGTCGAGGTCCAGATTCTCGATCGCGGTGAAGTCGCCGAAGCGCTTGGTCACGTTGCGGAACTGGATCAGCGGTTTTTCGTCCGGGTTTTCCCAGGGAGCGAAGACGGTCTGGGGCATGGGAGGCTCCTGATCTTGGCAAGAAGGCCGCGCCGCCTTTCGGACGGCGCGGCGGTGGGTCAGGTGGCGGGGATCAGGTACCCGACTTCACCTTGGTCCACATGCGCGTCAGGTTGCGCTGGTCCTTCGGATCGAAGGGCGTGGTGGTGTAGAGGTTGTTCAGCGTCGCCTCGTCCGGGTAGATCGCCGGATCGTCGATCACGTCCTTGTTGAGGTACTGCTGAGAGGCCTTGTTGCCGTTCGCATAGTAGACATAGTTCGAGGCCGCCGCCGCATTCTGCGCATCCATGATGAAGTTCAGGAACTTCATCGCGCCATCGGGGTTCGGCGCATCGACCGGCACCGCCATCTGGTCGAACCACATCAGCGCGCCTTCCTTCGGAATGTGGTATTCCAGATGCACGCCGTTGTCGGCCTCGTCGGCGCGGTCACGGGCCTGCAGCACGTCACCCGACCAGCCGAAGGCCACGCAGATGTCGCCGTTGGCCAGCGCGTTGATGTATTCCGAGCTGTTGAATTTCTGCACATAGGGGCGCACGGCCGCCAGCACCTTCTCGGCCTTGTCGAGCGAGGCCTGGTCGTGGCCGTCGGGGTTCTCGCCCAGGTATTTGAGGGCGGCGGGCACCATCTCGGTCGGGGCGTCCAGGAACATCACGCCGCAGGAGGCGAGCTTTTTCATGTTCTCGGGGTCGAAGACCAGCGACAGGCTGTCGACGGGGGCGTCGGGGCCCAGCACTTCCTTGACCTTGTCGATGTTCACGCCGATGCCGGTCGTGCCCCACATGTAGTTGATCGAATAGTCGCCGTCGGGATCGTAGGTGTCGGTCCGCTTCTGGATCACGTCCCACATGTTCTTCAGGTTCGGCAGCTTCGACTTGTCGAGCTTCTGGAACGAACCGGCGGCGATCTGGCGCTGCAGGAAGGTCCCCGAGGGCACGACCACGTCGTAGCCCGAACCGCCCGCCAGCATCTTGGTTTCCAGCAGCTCGTTGGAATCGAAGACGTCGTAGACCAGCTTGATGCCGGTTTCGTCCTCGAACTTCTTCAGCAGCGATTCGTCGATGTAGTCGGACCAGTTGTAGACGTGCACCTCTTCCTGGGCCGCAGCGGCGGTTGCCGCCAGGGCCAGAGCTGCAGTCAGGCTCAGCATGGTTGTCTTCATGAAATGGTCTCCCTGGGATCTGGGGGGGTCTTCGTGCCCATAGATCCAAATTTGATCAAACGTATGCCGGTCTGGCAACAGGAAGATGTTTCCATGGGGGCGGAACCCGTGCAAGATAGGGTTAAGCATGGGGTGTCGGAGAAAGGTGATGAATTTGCAGGCAGAGGCGCCGGTGGACCGCGATGGCAAGGGGGCGGGGCTGCCCGCGCACGAGATCGTCTATCGCGAATTGCGCGCGCGGGTGCTGTTCGGCCAGTTCGAACCCGGGCAGGCGGTGACGATCCAGGGTCTGGTGGCGGATCTGGGCGCCGGCATGACGCCGGTGCGCGAGGCGCTGCGCCGGCTGATGGCCGAAAGCGCGCTGGAATTCCGCGGCAACCGCCGGATTTCCGTGCCGCAACTGACCGAAGCCGCGCTGGACGAGCTTCTGGTGGCGCGACGCGCGCTGGAGCCAGAGCTTGCACGGCGGGCCTGCCTGCGCATCACCCGCAAGGACATCCAGGCGATGGAGGCCATCGACGCCGCCCTGGACGAGGCGATCCGGCGCGGCAACGTGCATGACTACCTGGTCGAGAACCACCGTTTCCACACCCATATGAACCATCTGGCCCAGGCCCCGATCCTGGCCGGCCTGGTCGAGGGGCTGTGGCTGCGCTTTGGCCCCTCGCTGCGGGTGGTCTGCGGCCAGTTCGGCACCCGCAACCTGCCCGACAAGCACAAGGAGTTGATCGCTGCCTTGAAATTAGGCAATTGCGACGCCGCCGCCGAGGCGATCGTCGGAGATCTTGAGCAGGGCATGGAGATGATCCGGCAGGCCCTGTGACGCGGGGTCTGATTCGATTGACAAGGTGTGATTTGATCATATTCTCCGTTCCGATCTGCACGCATCGGAAAGGAGCTCTCTCATGGGCCGCATCACCAATCACCTGCCCACGGCCGAGCTTCAGGCGCTGGATGCCGCACACCACGTGCATCCGTTCTCGACCAATGCGGGGTTTGCTGCGAAGGGCGCGCGCGTCATCACCCAGGCCGACGGCTGCTGGCTGACCGACAGCGAGGGCGAGAAGATCCTTGATGGCATGGCGGGGCTGTGGTGCGTCAACATCGGCTACGGCCGCGACGAGCTGGCCGAGGTCGCCGCGCAGCAGATGAAGGAACTGCCCTATTACAACACCTTCTTCATGACGACCCATGTGCCGGTCATCGCGCTGTCGGCGAAGCTTGCGGAACTGGCGCCGGGGGATCTGAACCACGTCATGTTCTCGTCCTCGGGGTCCGAGGCCAATGACACCAACCTGCGCATCGTGCGCACCTACTGGGCGGAAAAGGGCAAGCCGTCCAAGAAGGTCGTGATCGCGCGCTGGAATGGCTACCACGGGTCCTCGATGGGGTCGGGCAGCCTGGGCGGCATGAAGTCGATCCATTCGCAGGGCGGCCTGCCGATCCCCGACATCCACCACATCGGCCAGCCCGACTGGTGGGCCGAAGGCGGCGACATGACCCCCGAGGATTTCGGCCTGGCGCGCGCGCAGGAGCTGGAGCAGGCCATCCTGGAGCTGGGCGAGGACAAGGTTGCCGCCTTCATCGCGGAACCGGTGCAGGGGGCGGGCGGCGTGATCATCCCGCCCTCGACCTACTGGCCCGAGATCCAGCGCATCTGCGACAAGTACGAGATCCTGCTGATCGCGGACGAGGTGATCTGCGGCTTCGGGCGCACCGGCAACTGGTTCGGCTGCCAGACCATGGGCATCCGCCCCGACATCATGACGATCGCCAAGGGGCTGTCGTCGGGCTATCAGCCGATCGGCGGCTCGATCCTGTCGGACGAGGTCAACGCGGTGATCGCCGCGACCGAATTCAACCACGGCTACACCTATTCCGGCCACCCGGTCGCGGCCGCCGTGGCGCTTGAGAACCTGCGCCTGCTGGAAGAGGAAAAGGTGATCGAGCGCCTGCGCGACGACACCGGCCCCTATCTGAAGGAACGCTTCGAATCCCTCGCGCAGCACCCGATGGTGGGCGAGGCACGGATCGTCGGCGCCATGGGCTCGCTCGCGCTGACGCCCGACAAGGGCACCCGGGCGAAATTCGCCGCCAAGGAAGGCACCGTCGGTCTGATGGTCCGCGAACGCTGCTTTGCCAACAACCTTGTGATGCGCCATGTCGGCGACCGGATGATCATTTCCCCGCCGCTGGTCATCACCCGCGCGGAAATCGACATCCTGATCGAACGCGCCTGGAAAAGCCTCGACGAGGGGATGGCCCAGGCGCAGGCCCAGGGGCTGTTCCCCACCGCCTGAGTGCGGGAATGACGCGATGACAGGGGCCTGGCCGGAAACGGTCGGGCCCTTTCCCGTTTCGTGGCCCTTGCCCTTGATGTTGCCGTTGTTCGGCTCTCGGCTCTCGGCTCTCGGCTCTCGGCTCTCGGCTCTCGGCTCTCGGCTCTCGGCTCTCGGCTCTCGGCTCTCGGCTCTCGGGCCGATTGCCCGGCGCCCGTCCGCCCCGTCCGCAGGCGGTGTTCCACTGGTCCCGGGGGGGCTTGGAACAGCCCGGCGCCGCCGCGCGTTTCCAACCGGTGTGCGTACCGCATCGAAAGGACCCCTCCCGTGACGGACCCCTCCCAGCCCGCCTCCCGGGCCCCCGATGTCGAAACCCTGGAAGCGCAGCTGCCCTCGCAGGCGGCCGCCGTCCATGCCATGATCCGCCGCGCCGGCGAAAAGGAACTGCAGCGCGAGGTCATGGCGCTCATGTGGTCCGCCATTGCCGGCGGCATCACCATGAGCACCTCTTTCCTTGGCCGTGGCGTGCTGATGGCCAACCTGCCGGAAACCGACTTTGGCTTTCTGATCGATTCCGCCGGCTACACGCTGGGCTTCGTCTTCGTGATCGCCGCCGGTCAGCAACTGTTCACCGAAAACACCGTGACCCCGGTGCTGCCCTTCATGTCGAACCCGACGCGGCGGATGCTGGGGCGGCTGCTGCGCCTGTGGGGCGTGGTGCTGGCCGGCAATACCATCGGCGGCGCCATCGCTGCGGGGGTCTTTGCCTATCTGCGGGTCTTTCCGCCGGACGTGATGCAAAGCTTCCTCGACATCGGGCACCACCTGCTGTCGAAACCTTGGCAGCAGGACCTTGCGGGGGGCGTGATTTCGGGCTGGCTGATCGCCACCATGGTCTGGGCGATCCATGCCACCCCGGCGGCCAAGCTGCCGCTGGTCTTCATCGCCACCTACCTGATCGCCATCGGAGATTTCCCCCACGTGATCGTCGGCACCATCGAATCCCTCTTCATGGTGATGCGCGGCGAGGCCTCGGCCCTGCATGCGGTCTTCGGCTTCTGGCTGCCGACGCTGGTGGGCAACGTGCTGGGCGGCACCTTCATCTTTGCCCTGATCAGCCATGCCCAGGTCCGCGCCGACGTGGATGTGCCGCGCCGCAGGGCCTGACAGACGCGCCGAAGCGCCCGGGGTAGGGGCCGTCAGTCCTGCGCGTCGAACCGCGTGCGCGCGGCCTCGACCGCCTCCATGTGGCGGTAGGTCCAGGCATAAAGCGCGCGGAACGGCGGCAGCAGGGTCTCGCCCAGGCCGGTCAGGCGGTATTGCACCGCGACCGGGCTGCCGGGCAGGACCTCGCGGTCGATCAGGCCGTTCCGTTCCAGCCGTCGCAGGGTCTGGGTCAGGCTTTTCTGGGAAATCCCCTCCAGCGCGCGCTTGATGGCGTTGAACCGCGCCGGCCCTCCCGACAGCACCGTCAGGATCATCATCGACCACTTGTCCGAGATCTCGGCGAACAGTTGCCGCGACGGGCAGTCGGCGGAAAACGCCCGCGCCCCGCAGCAGGCGATCTTTTCGGCCATGGCATCGGGCAGGGTGTCGGGATGATAGGTGTCGGGCATGGCGGTTACCTCGAAGTGACTTGGTGAAGGGGTGGTGCCTCATTGACACCAGGTTTCTAAAATATACCTTCGCCAAGTCAAGACAGTCACGCTGCACGGCAGCATATCCGGAGAAGACGCATGAGCGCATCGACCGAGACCCTGTTCCGCCCCTTCACCTACAAGGGGCTGTCGCTGAAGAACCGCATCGTCATGGCGCCGATGACCCGTGGCATGGCCCCCGAAGGCATCCCCGGTGAACCCAACGCCGCCTATTACAAGCGCCGCGCCGAACACGAGGTCGGCCTGATCCTGTCCGAAGGCACGGTGATCGACCGCCCCGCCTCGCGCAACCTGCCGGGCATCCCCTTCTTCCACGGCGCGGCGCTCGATGGCTGGCAGCAGGTGATCGACGCGGTGCATGAGGCGGGCGGCAAGATGGGCCCGCAGATCTGGCACACCGGCTCGACCCGCGGCGGCAAGTGGGAACCCGAAGCCCCCGTCGAAAGCCCCTCGGGCCTGGTGGGCCCCGATGATCCCCGTGGCACCACCATGACCGAGGCCGATATCGAGGCCACCATCGCCGCCTTCGCCCAGGCTGCCGCCGATGCGAAACGCCTTGGCTTCGATGTGGCCGAACTGCACGGCGCCCATGGCTACCTGATCGACCAGTTCTTCTGGCCCGAGACCAACCTGCGCACCGATGCCTGGGGCGGCGACACGATCGAGGCCCGCTCGCGCTTCGCGCTCGAGGTCGTCAAGGCCACCCGCGCCGCCGTTGGCCCCGACTTCCCGATCATCCTGCGCCTGTCGCAATGGAAGCAGCAGGACTACAAGGCCCGCCTCGCCCATGACCCGAAAGAGATGGAGCGCTGGCTGCAACCGCTCGTCGATGCCGGCGTCGACATCCTGCACTGCTCGCAGCGCCGCTTCTGGGAACCAGAATTCCCCGAGATCGACGGCGAAGAGGGCCTGAACTTTGCCGGCTGGGCGAAGAAGATCACCGGCGTGCCGACGATCTCGGTGGGCTCGGTGGGCCTGTCGGGTGAATTCCTCGCGGCCTTCGGCGGCGCTGGTTCCGAGGCCTCCTCGCTCGACAAGCTCCTCACCCGCATGGAAAAGGACGAGTTCGACCTGATCGCCGTCGGCCGCGCGCTGCTCTCGGATGCCGCCTGGGTCGAAAAGGTCCACAAGGGCGCAGCCGACCAGCTGAAAGGGTTCGAGGCCGCGGACCTCGCGGAACTGGTCTGACCCATTCCGCCTCCGGCGGGCATATTTAGGGAAAGATGAAACCGGGCGGGGGCGCGCAACCCCTGCCCATTTTCTTGTTCCAAATACCTCGGGGGAGTCTTCCGGCACGGAAGACGGGGGCAGAGCCCCCTTCGCCGCTGCCAAAGGCAAAAGGCCCGCCGGTTCGGGCGGGCCTTCGCAATCCGGTCAGGGCCCTGGTCAGGCGCGGACCAGCTTCTCGTAGCTTGCGACCGCGTCCTTCGCCATCGCGCCGACCTCGAAGGTATAGTCGCCGATCTGGCCCACCGGGGTCACCTCGGCCGCGGTGCCGGTCAGCCAGCATTGCTCGAAGCCTTCCAGCTCGGCGGGCTCGATATGGCGTTCCCAGACGCGGATGCCCTTTTCCTTCAGCATGGTGATCACCGTCTGCCGGGTGATCCCGTTCAGGAAGCAATCCGCCAGCGGCGTGTGGACCTCGCCATCCTTCACGAAGAAGATGTTGGCGCCGGTGCATTCGGCCACGTAGCCGCGGTAATCCATGAAAAGCGCATCCGAGCAGCCCTTGGCCTCGGCCGCGTGCTTGGACATGGTGCAGATCATGTAAAGGCCTGCGGCCTTGGCATGCACCGGGATGGTTTCCGGCGAGGGACGCTTCCACTTCGCGATGTCGAGCTTGGCGCCCTTCATCTTGGCGTCACCGTAGTAGTTGCCCCATTCCCAGCCGGCGATGGCCAGCCGCACCGGGTTGCGCTTGGCCGACACGCCCATGTCCTCGCCGGCGCCGCGCCAGGCCACCGCACGCACATAGGCGTCCTTCCAGCCGTTCGCCTCCAGCATGGCATATTTCGCCGCCTCGATCTCTTCGACCGAATAGGGGATCTCGAAGTCCAGCAGGCTGGCGGAGTTTTTCAGGCGCTTTGAATGCGCCTCGCTCTTGAAGATCCGGCCGTTGTAGCAGCGCTCGCCCTCGAACACCGAGGAGGCGTAATGCAGCGCATGGGTCAGCAGATGTACGTTGGCATCGCGCCACTCCACCATCTTGCCGTCCATCCAGATCTTGCCGTCGCGGTCCTCATAGGAACTCATCGCGCCCTCCTGATATTGAAGTTTTCCGTTAGTTGCCCTGATTCATCTGATTTGGACAGAAAGTTTCAAGACAATGGGGTTCTCCTATTCATTGATTTCCACAATGTCAACAAGGCTGACTTATTTTCACGCCCGCGCTTGTCGCCCCCCCGCCGGGGCGGATACAGTCGGGATCAACGGGCAGGGCAGGTCGAAGGGGACGTGGGGCAGATGTCGGATACGCAGGTGGGCGACGCGCTTCTCTTCCTCACGGACGAGCAGCTGCGCCAGGGGATCGAGGCGGTGTTCTTCGCCTATCAGGGCTTTACCGCCGCCCCGGATCTGGTGCTCGAGGGCACCCATTACGGCCGGGCCCATCATCGGGCGCTGCATTTCATCGCCCGCGCCGAGGGCATGAAGGTCACGCGCCTGCTGACCATCCTGGGTGTGACCAAGCAAAGCCTCAACCGCGTGCTGCGCACCCTCATCGACGACGGCCTGGTCGAAAGCCGCGTGGGCCGCGCCGACAAGCGCGAGCGTCACCTCTACCTCACCCCCGAGGGCGCTGCCCTCGAATCCCGCCTGTCGGGGGCGCAGCGCAAGCGCATGCGCGCCGCCTATCGCCAGGCCGGCCCCGATGCCGTCGCGGGCTTCCGCCAGGTTCTCGAGGCGCTGATGGATCCCGAACACCACCGCACCTACATGTCGCTCAGGGAAGGCAAGTCATGACCGATCCGGACCCGCATATCCTCATCGTGGATGATGACGAACGGATCCGGGACCTGCTGGCCCGGTTCCTCAAGCGCAACGGCTTCCTGGTGTCGGCCGCGCGCGATGCCGCCCAGGCGCGCCGCCTGCTGGCGGGGCTGGAATTCGACCTGATCGTGATGGATGTCATGATGCCGGTCGAGGACGGCATCACCCTGACCGAAAGCCTGCGCCACGAGATCGCGACGCCGATCCTGCTGCTCTCGGCCCGCGGCGAGGCCGACGACCGCATCCGTGGCCTCGAGGCCGGCGCCGACGACTACCTGCCCAAACCTTTCGAACCGCGCGAACTTCTGCTGCGCATCAACGCCATCTTGCGCCGCGTCCCCGAGGTGTCCCATGCCGCGTCCTCGGCTCCGAAGGTGCTGCACCTGGGCGATGTGCGCTACGACATGGACCGGGCGGAACTGTGGCGCGGCGACATGCCGATCCGCCTCACCGCGACCGAGATCCAGCTGATGCGGATCTTCTCGGCCCATCCGGGAGAGCCCCTCTCGCGCCTGCAGCTGGTCGAGGAAATGGGCCGCACCGGTGGCAAGGACCAGCCCGGGGCCCAGGAACGCGCCGTCGACGTGCAGATCACCCGCCTGCGCCGCAAGATCGAGACCGACCCCAAGCAGCCCCGCTACCTGCAGACGGTGCGCGGCGCGGGCTACATGCTGGCCCCCGACTGACGCGCGCCTGACACGCGCCACCTGGGGGCCGACGGTTCTTCATCATCTGACCCCAAATACTCCCGCCGGAGGCGTCCCGCCCCCGCCACCGGCGCTAGCCTGCCAGCCGGGCGCGCAGATCCGCCAGAAGCTCCTCGGCCAGCGCGCGGGTATGGGCGATGCGCGCGGGCGGCAGGCCCGGGTGCTCGACCCGCGCCAGCAGCTCGTGACACAGGAAGAAGGGCAGGTCGCCCTCGGCCTCGGCCTCGCTCAGCCCGAAGGCGCGCACGAAACCGGCCAGCCCCTCTGCATCCACCCCGTAGCGCCGCCGCCCCGAGGGCAGCATCCCCCGTCGCGCCGCATGGACCAGGAACCGTGCCATGTCGCGGCAGACCGGCGCCACCGCCCGCGTGCCCAGGTCGATCCCCCACAGCACCGGCCCCTCGGCCAGCAGGTTGTTGGGATGGAAATCGCCATGGCCCAGACTGATGCGCCAGCTTGTGCCCTCGGTTCGCAGGGCCCGCGACAGCCGGTGCATCTGCTGCAGCAGACTGGCCTCGACCCCCTGCAATGCCGCATGCGGCTGGCGTGCCACGCCCGCCTCGGCCCAGTTGCGCCAGGGGCGGCGGTTCGCCGGGCGAAAGCCCTCGGTCGGGGCAGCATGGGCGCGCAGCCAGTCCGCCGCCCGGGCCTGCAACGCCAGCCGCGCCGGGCCCTCGGCCTGCCACAGCGCGGCCATCAGCGGCGTGCCGCCGACCCGCGCCGTCACGACGGCTTCGCGCCCCAGCAGCGCCAGTGGCCGCGCCACCCGCGATGGCCCGCCCGACATGTAGGCCGCGACCCGCTGCGCCTCCTGAAAGCGGCGCGGCAGATCCGCCCCGGGCCCAAGCGCCAGGTGGTAGACGCAGGGCGCCCCCTGCCAGTCGCCCGCCAGCACCGCGCGCTGCCCGGGCACCAGCTTCAGCACCGCCAGGGCCGTTCCGCGCGCGCCGGTCAGCGCCGCCAGCCGCGCCCGCGCGCGGGCTTCCTCTTCCGGATGGGCTCCGGCGGCATGTTCCCCAAGGATGCTCATCCGGCCAGCTTGGCGCGGTGCGGCGCCCACCGTCAATCACCCGCCCGCACGCGATTGAACCCCGGCCCGCCGCTCGGTAAGGTGCGCCCGACCCGACAGCCCCCGCGGAGCCCAAGATGACCGATACCCCCCTTGCCGAGATGTCCTTTGAAGCCGCCATGCGCGAGCTTGAGATGGTGGTCGGAAAGCTCGAACGCGGCGACGTCGAACTCGAAGCCTCGATCAAGCTCTACGAGCGCGGCGCCGAGCTGAAGAAGCACTGCGAGAAGAAGCTGGCCGAGGCCGAGGAAAAGGTTGCCGCCATCACCCTCGACGGCGAGGGCAACCCCGCCGGGCTGAAACCGGTCGAGGGGCTCTGATCCATGTTCGAGACCGCGCTTGCAGAGGCCGCCGCGGCGGTCACTGCGCATCTGGACCTGCGTCTTGCGGGTTTCGGAGGCGAGACCGGCAAGGCCATGCGTTACGCGGCCGGGGGCGGCAAGCGCCTGCGTGCCTTCCTGGTGCTGGAAAGTGCGCGCCTGCATGACGTGGCGCGCCCGCCCGCGCTGGATGCCGCCGCCGCCATCGAGGCGATCCACGCCTATTCGCTGGTCCATGACGACCTGCCGGCGATGGATGACGACGACCTGCGCCGTGGCCTGCCGACGGTGCATGTGAAATGGGACGAGGCTACCGCCGTTCTGGTGGGCGATGCGCTGCAAAGCGCCGCCTTCGAATGGCTGGCCGCCGCCCATCTGGACGCCACGCGCAAGGCCGAACTGATCCTGCGGATGGCGCGCGCCGCCGGCGGGCAGGGCATGGTCCTTGGGCAGGCCCTTGATATTGCAGCTGAAACTGCGGCCGTGCCGCTCGATCTGCCGGAAATCAAGCGGCTGCAGGCGCTCAAGACCGGGGCGCTGTTCGAATGGTCCGCCACCGCCGGCCCGGTGATGGCCGGGGCCGATCCCGCGCCGCTTGCGCGTTACGCGGCGGGTCTGGGCCTTGCCTTCCAGATCGCCGACGACATCTTGGACGTGGAGGGCGACGAAGCCCAGACCGGCAAGCGCGTCGGCAAGGATGCGGAGGCGGGCAAGGCCACTTTCGTGTCGCTGATGGGGCTGGAAGCTGCCCGATCCGAGGCATCCTGCATCGTCGAGGATGCCTGCGAGGCGCTTCATCCCTATGGCGCGCTGGCGGAAAACTTGCGGGAGGCCGCGCGCTTCGTTATCTCCCGCCGCAGCTAAGCAAGGCCGGTGCGGTTGCGGCGCCCCGGACCAGGAGACCACGATGAGCGACAGACCCGACACCCCCCTTCTCGACAAGGTGGTCACCCCCGCGGATATGAAGGGCCTGTCGGACGCCGAGCTGCGCCAGCTGGCAGGCGAACTGCGCGCCGAGACGATCTCGGCCGTGTCGGAAACCGGCGGGCACCTGGGCGCGGGCCTGGGTGTCGTGGAGCTGACCGTGGCGCTGCATGCCGTCTTCGAGGCGCCGCGCGACAAGATCATCTGGGATGTCAGCCACCAGTCCTATCCGCACAAGATCCTGACCGGGCGCCGCGACCGCATCCGCACCCTGCGCCAGAAGAACGGGCTGTCGGGCTTCACCAAGCGCTCTGAATCGCCCTATGATCCGTTCGGCGCGGCGCACAGCTCGACCTCGATCTCGGCGGCGCTCGGCTTTGCCGTGGCGCGCGACCTGGGCGGCCAGCTGCCCGAAGGCCTGGGCGACGCGATCGCGGTGATCGGCGACGGCTCGATGAGCGCGGGCATGGCCTTTGAGGCGATGAACAACGCGGGCCATCTGAAGAAGCGGATGATCGTCATCCTCAACGACAATGAAATGTCGATCGCGCCGCCCACGGGTGCGCTGTCGTCCTACCTGTCGCGGCTTTACGCGGGCGACCCGTTCCACACCTTCAAGGAGGCCGCCAAGGCTGGCGCCCGGCTGCTGCCGCCGCCGTTGCAGGAAGGCGCCAAGCGCGCCCGCGACATCCTCAAGGGCATCGCCGTCGGCGGCACCATGTTCGAGGAGCTGGGCTTTTCCTACATTGGTCCCCTTGATGGCCACGACCTGTCGCAGCTGCTGCCGGTGCTGCGCACGGTCAAGGCGCGGGCGACGGGCCCGGTGCTGATCCACGTGGTCACGAAGAAGGGCAAGGGCTATGCGCCCGCCGAACGCGCCAGCGACAAGGGCCATGCCACGGCCAAGTTCGACGTGCCGAGCTTTGCCCAGAAGAAGGCGCCTTCGAACGCCCCCAGCTATACCTCGGTCTTCGGCAAGGAACTGGTGCGCCTTGCCGCCGAAGACAGCCGGATCTGCGCGGTGACGGCGGCGATGCCCGATGGCACGGGGCTGCAGCTGATGGCCGAACGCTTCCCGGCGCGCTGCTTTGACGTGGGGATCGCCGAACAACATGGCGTGACCTTCGCGGCGGGCCTTGCGGCGGGCGGGCTCAGGCCCTTCTGCGCGATGTATTCCACCTTCCTGCAGCGCGGCTATGACCAGGTGGTGCATGACGTGGCGATCCAGCGCCTGCCGGTGCGCTTTGCCATCGATCGCGCGGGCCTGGTGGGGGCGGATGGCGCCACCCACGCGGGCAGCTACGACATCGCCTTCCTGGCGAACCTGCCGGGCATGGTCGTGATGGCCGCCGCCGACGAGGCCGAACTGAAACACATGGTCGCCACCGCCGCCGCCCATGACGAGGGCCCGATCGCCTTCCGCTACCCCCGGGGCGAGGGCGTGGGCGTCGAGATGCCCGAAAAGGGCATTCCGCTCGAGATCGGCAAGGGCCGGATCATCCGCCAGGGCAAGGGCGTCGCCCTTCTGTCCTTCGGCACCCGCCTGCAGGAGGTCCAGAAGGCCGCCGAGGCGCTCTCGGCCCGGGGCATCACGCCCACCATCGCGGACGCGCGCTTCGCCAAGCCCCTTGACCGCGACCTGATCCTCGACCTCGCCGCCACCCACGAGGCGCTGATCACCATCGAGGAAGGCGCGGTCGGCGGGTTCGGCTCTCACGTGGCGCAGCTCCTGTCGGATGAGGGCGTCTTCGATGCCGGCCTCAAGTTCCGCTCGATGGTGCTGCCCGACATCTTCATCGACCAGTCCTCGCCCGAGGACATGTACGCCACGGCCCGCCTCAACGCCGCTGACATCGAAGCCCGCGTCCTCGATACCCTCGGCCTGCAGCGCCTCGACCGCCGCGCCTGAGTCCGGGGCAGAGGGGCGGCCCCGGCATCGAGCCGGGCCCGCCCCTGCCAATCCCCTTCGGGGTTGGCGGGTCTTCCTCATTTTCTTGTTCTGAAATACCTCGGGGGAGTCTCCGCAGGAGACGGGGGCAGAGCCCCCTTCACACGGCCGCCATCCCGCCCGTCACCAGCCAGTAGATCAGCCCCAGCGACACGGCCGTCCAGACATAGCCCAGCAGTGTGAACAGCCCGTCCCGCGACAGCAGGCCGATCGCGAAGAACGACAGCGCCGTCGCGAAGATCGAGGTCACCATCGGCAGCAGTTCCAGCGCCGGGATCAACAGGCAGATCGTCAGGATCACCACCAGTGTCAGCCTGTTGGCCGGGGGGCTGACCAGCAGACCCAGCCGCCTTTGCGTGCGCCGGTCGATCCAGGCGCAGGGCCGGCGCAGCCAGGCCACGGCCTTTTCCAGCCGCGCCCCCTTCACCTGCCGGCGGCGCAGCCAGCCGGGAATCCAGACCTCGGACCGGCCCAGCAGCTTTTGCAGCGTGATCAGGAAGATGAACGTTGCCCCCAGTGTCGGCAGCCCGAAGATCCCGGATAGCGGCGATACCAGGATCAGCGCCGGCACCAGGATGATCGGTGCAAAGGCCCTCAGGCCGATCTCGCGCATCACATCCCCGACCGAGACGTTACCGCGCCGCGCCGCATGCTCCAGCGCCTCCAGGATGTCGCCCAAGCTGCGCAGCTTCGGCGCCGCGCGGTCCAGGCCGGAGGAACGGGGCGTCGCCTCATCGGGCGGCAGGTCGCGGGCGACCGGGGGGACAGACAGATCCTGCATGGGACCCAAACGCCCGCCGGGGCCGGTTGGTTCAGTCATCCGCGCCGGTCTCGGCGGCCAGCAGCGCAGCCAGGCCCGCCCGGTAGTCGGGATAAAGCAGCCGCACCCCCAGCTCCTGCTTGATCAGGTCGTTCCGCACCCTCTTGCTTTCGGCGTAGAAGCTGCGCGCCATGGGCGTCATCTCGGCCGTGGCGAAATCCTCTTCCGGCGGCAGCGGCAGGTGCAGCAGCGCCGCGGCATGGGCGATCACGTCCTGGGGCGGCGCCGGGTCGTCGTCGCACAGGTTGTAGATCGCCCCCGGCCGTGGCCGCGCCATCGAGGCCTCCAGCACCTGGGCGATGTCCTCGACATGGATGCGGCTGAACACCTGGCCCGGCTTGACGATGCGCCGCGCCGTGCCCGCCCGCACCTTGGAAAAAGGCCCGCGCCCCGGCCCGTAGATCCCCGCCAGGCGGAAGATGTGCAGCGGCAGGCCGGGGATCGCCTGCCAGGCGGCCTCGGCCTCGGTCCGCCAGCGGCCGCGCCGGGTCGAGGGCGCCAGCGCCGAGCCCTCGTCCACCCAGCCGCCCGCGTGATCGCCATAGACCCCGGTGGTCGAGAGATAGCCCACCCACGCCAGATGCGGCGCCGCCGCAGCGATCTGGTCGCGTAGCACCCGCAGCACCGGGTCGCCCTCGGCATCGGGCCCGGCCGAGATCAGCAGATGGCTGCAGCGCCGCAGCAGCGGCGCCAGATCCTCGCCGGGGAACAGGTGGGGCGTGACACCGGTCGCGGCCATCGGCGCCAGGCGCTCGGGCTTGCGGGTGGTGCCGTGAATATGCCAGCCCTGCGGCAGCAGCCGCCGGGTCAGCGCGCGGGCCGAATATCCGTGCCCGAAGGAAAGCATCATGCCGGTCATGGCGCAGTTGTGCGCCGCCGCCGCGCGCCTTGCAAGCCTGCCCGCGGCCCGGGCCGTCATCGGCCGGTCATGCCGCGCTGGCAGGCCGGGAAACGTCAGTCGTTCACGATGCTTGCACCACCGGCGCGGGCATCGCACAAAGGATGTAAAGGAGTCTCGAATGACCGAAAGCGTGATGACCCCCGACGCCCTGCCTGCCGAAGGGTTCACCGATGCCACCGCCGCCGTCGACCGGCTGCAGGTTCTCTATGACCAGGCGGCCGAGTACCTGAGGGCGGAATTCCTGAAGGCCATGGCCGAAGGCCGCCCGGCGACCCGGATCCGCGCCTTCTACCCCGAGGTCCGCATCACCACCTCCAGCTTTGCGCAGCTCGACAGCCGTCTCAGCTTTGGCCATGTCGCCCATCCGGGTACCCATGCTGCCACGATCACCCGGCCGGACCTGTTCCGCGACTACCTGATCCAGCAGATCGGCGCGTTGCTGCACAATTACGGCGTGCCGGTCACCGTGGGCCCGTCGCAGACGCCGATGCCGGTGCACTTTGCCGTCGCCAATGCCGGGATCACCGTGCCGCATGAAGGCGCCGCCAGCTTTCCGCTGCGCGATGTCTTCGACGTGCCGGACCTGAACACCACCAACGATGACATCGTCAACGGCACCTTCGTACCCGGCCCCGACGGGGCAAACCCGCTGGCGCCCTTCACCGCGCAGCGCGTGGATTATTCGCTGGCCCGCCTCAGCCACTATACGGCCACGGATGCCGAGCATTTCCAGAACCACGTCCTGTTCACCAACTACCAGTTCTACGTCTCGGAATTCGAGGCCTATGCCCGGCGGATGCTGGCGGATCCGGGCAGCGGTTACACCAGCTTTGTCTCGACCGGCAATGCCGAGATCACCGACGCCCAGGCCGAGATCCCGGCGACCGCGAAGATGCCGCAGATGCCGTCCTACCACCTGAAGCGGCCGGGCGGCGGCGGCATCAGCCTGGTCAACATCGGCGTCGGGCCGTCGAATGCCAAGACCGCCACCGACCATATCGCGGTGCTGCGCCCGCATGCCTGGATCATGGTCGGCCATTGTGCCGGATTGCGCAACAGCCAGCGGCTGGGCGATTTCGTTCTGGCCCATGCCTACCTGCGCGAGGACAAGGTTTTGGACGACGATCTGCCGGTCTGGGTGCCGATCCCTGCCCTGGCCGAGATCCAGGTCGCCCTGGAGGAAGCGGTCGAGCGCGAGACCGAGATGGAAGGCTATGACCTGAAGCGGATCATGCGCACCGGTACGGTGGCGACGCTCGATAACCGGAACTGGGAACTGCGCGACCAGCGCGGCCCGGTGCAGCGGCTGTCGCAGTCGCGTGCGGTTGCGCTGGACATGGAAAGCGCCACGATCGCGGCGAACGGGTTCCGCTTCCGGGTGCCTTACGGCACGCTGCTGTGCATTTCCGACAAGCCGTTGCACGGGGAGCTGAAGCTGCCGGGCATGGCCACGGACTTTTACAAGACCCAGGTCAGCCGGCACCTGATGATCGGGATTCGCGCCATGGAAAGCCTGCGCGACATGCCGCTGGAACGGCTGCACAGCCGCAAGCTGCGCAGCTTCGACGAAACCGCCTTCCTCTGAACCCGGCGTCTCGGCGGCCGGACGGCGGTGATGCCGTCCGGTCAAGGGAAATAAGGGCCTTTTTGCCGGCAAATAAGCGCGACAGCCCTGCATGATTGATTGTGTCGGGATTCCCTATCCGGTTATATGCCCGGCACGAGGCCCAAGACATCGGGCAGTGACAAGGAGACCATCGAATGGCGAAGCCGATGACCAAGACCCAACTCGTTGCCGCGCTGGCCGAGGAAATGGGCGAAGACAAGAAGACCGCAAACGCAGCCCTGGACGCTGTCGTCGCGATCATCACCAAAGAAGTGTCGGCCGGCGGCGCCGTGACCCTGCCGGGTGTCGGCAAGATCTACTGCCGTGAACGTCCCGAGCGCATGGTCCGCAACCCCGCCACCGGCGAACAGATCAAGAAAGAGTCCGACAAGGTCGTCAAGATGACCATCGCGAAGGCTCTGAAGGACAGCGTCAACGCCTGATCCTTTCCCCCCGCGGGATCCCAAAGGCTGCCCTTCGGCAGCCTTTTTTCGTTTCCGGATGCGAAACGGCACATGAAAAAGGGCCCGTCCCCGGGAGGGGGCGGGCCCTTCCGCCTGAGGGGGTGGACCTCAGGTCGGGCTTTCGTCCGGGTCGGACGAAAGCACGCCGGTGGGAAGGCCGCTGCCTTCGGTGTTCTCGGCTGTCTTCTTGCCGGTGGGGGACATCTTGCTGCCCGGCAGCGAGCGGTCGACCGAGACCTCGACCGACAGGCCGGGCACCAGGCGGGCGGCTTCGGACTGGTTCTCGTCGATGGCGATGCGCACCGGGACCCGCTGGGCGATCTTGGTGAAGTTGCCGGTGGCGTTCGACGACGGCAGCACCGAGAACTGCGACCCCGTCGCCGGAGAGAACTGCTCGATCCGGCCGGTAAAGCGCTTGCCGCCCATGGCATCGACGCGGAAGCTGACCGGCTGGCCGATCTTCATCCCCGCCAGCTGAGTCTCGTTAAAGTTGGCGATCACCCAGGTCTGCGGCGAGACATGGTACATCAGCGTCGTCCCTGCGGACACGTATTGTCCGACCCGGACCGAGATCTGCCCCAGCCGGCCGTCCTCGGGGGCGCGGATGACGGTGTTCGACAGGTTGATCTGCGCGGTCTCAAGCGCCGCCTTGGCGCTGTCGACGCTGGCCTCCAGGGTGGCGGAATTCGCTTCGGCGGTCTTCTGGGCCTCCTGGGCGACCAGGATCGCGGCCTTGGCCTGCTCGACCGCGGCCTTGTCCTGGTTCAGCGTCAGCCGGGCATCGTCCAAATCGCTTTGCGCCACAAAGCCGCGCTGCTTCAGCCGCTGGTCGCGGTCCCAGTTGGTCTGGGCGGTATCAAGGGCGGCATTGGCACTGTCGAGCGCGGCATTGGCCGAGGTCACGCTGGCCTGGGCCGAGGCGATCGAGATGGCGTTGTTCTTCAGGCTGGCCTCGGCCGAACGCAGGCTGGCCTGGGCCGAGGCGACCGACTGCACATAGCTGCGGTCGTCGATGCGCGCCAGCACCTGACCTTTCGAGACCTGCTCGAAATCGGTGACGGGGACGTCGGTGACCAGCCCCGCCAGCTGCGGCGAGATCGTCGTGACCTTGCCGTGGACATAGGCGTTGTTGGTGCTGGTGACGGGGCTGTCGAAGGGCGGCAGCTGCCAGGCGAACAGAATGAAGCAGACGGCGCATAGGCCGATGATGCCGGCTAGGATGGAGTGGAACAGATGTTTGGTGATTTTCATGGCAGCGGGCCTCAGGCGGATGCAGGTGCGGCGCGCAGCGCCCTGAGCTTGAGCACCAGAAGGTGCGCCAGCAGCAGGAAGAGGGCCGTGCCCGCGATCATGGAGGTAAGGAGGAAGGCGTCGTTATAGGCCAGGACAGTGGCCTGGTTGGTGGCATTGGTGGCCAGCATCGAGGCGGCCTCGGCCTTTAGCAGGACGGGATCGGTGATGGTGGGGGTGTAGGCCTTGACCAGGGAGCTGATCTGCGTCGTCACCGACGTGTCGCCGCCCATCAGCCCCTCTTTCAGCACGCCGTAGTGGAAGGCGGTGCGGATGCGGATGAAGGTTCGGAACAGCCCCGAACCGATGATGCCCCCAAGGCTTTGGGTCGACAGGAAGATGATGATGAAGCTCAGCAGATAGGCCGGGCCCTTCTTCAGCGCCAGGGTCAGGCCCTTGGCCATGGTCGAGGGCAGGAAGACGGCACCGGCGAAGGCGATCATGCCCTGGCTCAGGAACATCTGCTGGGGGCGGGTCTGGATGGTCGAGTGGCTGTCCATCCAGGCGCCGATGCAGATCAGCGCCAGCGCCAGCGTGTGGATATAGGGCACCCGGTCGATGGTCAGCGTGGCGCATAGCAGCAGCCCCCCGGCCAGGTAGGCCGCGACGATCACGGCGAACAGCGGCTGCATCTGCCACTGGCCCAGACCCAGGGCGATGTACATGTAGGGCGCGCCGGTGCTTTGTTCCGACAACAGCATCCGAAAGGTCAGCAGCACGCCCGTCAGGTGCAGGATCTCGGGCGAGAGCATCCAGCGGATGTCCATCAGCGGCACCTTGCGGTTCAGCTCGATCAGCACGGCGACGGTCAGGCACCCGGCCGAGGCAGCCAGCAGCCAGCCCAGCCAGACGGTGCTGTTCCACCAGTCGGTGGTGGCCCAGGCGAAGGTTGCCAGGATGCCGCCAAAGCCCACGGCGATCAGGCTGTAGCTGAACAGGTCAAGCGGCTTGATGACCTTCTGGCGCGGTGCATGCTGCAGCGGCAGCTTGATGATGAAGGGCAGGGCGCACAGCACCAGGCCGAACTGGAAGCACTTGATCGCCTGCCAACCGCCCAGATCCCACAGCGGCGGAGAGATCACCCGCGCCAGATACATCCCCACCATGATGAAGGTCAGCGCCATCGGCAGCCCGAAGCTGAGCTTTTTCGCCGGCGGCAGGCATTCCAGCATGTAAAGGAACGCCAGAGACCCCAGCGGCGCCCCCGCGACGCCCGAGATGAACTGCACCGCCACTGCGGAATGGAAATCGTCGACGAAGAACGACAGGCTGGTGGCCAGCGCATAGGCGATGATGCCGATGATGGCGAAGGGCCGCAGCCCGTATTGCGCGCGGATCTTGAACAGCAGCAGCGGCAGCGAGGCGCGCGGCATCATGTAGGCCACCAGCAGCCAGGTCGCATCGGTCTGGGAAATTCCCAGATCCCCTGCGATCTGCCGCGAATCCGCCGACAGGAAACCCTGCGCCAGCGACAGCGACAGCCCCATGACCATCGAGGCGATGACGAACAATACGACCACGTACCATGGGCGCGGCACGAAGGGCGGCGGCCCCGGCGGGGCGGCCGGGGCCTCGGGCGCGGGCTGGGCCTGCGCCGCGACGGCGGGGGCCTGCGCCCCCTGTGCCGTCCTGTCCTGTGTCACGTCATCGCTTGGCATTTGCGGTCATTCTCTGAAGGTTTGCGTGCATCTTCATCAGCGTGGCTTCGGTCGCGGCCAGTTCCTCGGGGGAAATGCCACGGACCAGCTCGGCGCGCAGTGTACGCGAAAAGTCGAAGATTTCGTTTGCATGCGCCCGCGAGCGTTCGGTCAGGAAGACCTGGCGGACGCGGCGGTCCTGCGGCTGCGGGCGGCGCTCGATAAAGCCGGCCTCTTCCAGCCCGTCCAGCGTGCGGTTCATCGTCGGCGCCTCGATGTCGAGGGTTTCGGCCAGGCTTGACTGGCTCATGCCTTCCTGGCGGGCGATGGCCAGCATGGCCTGGGCACGGGCAAAGGTCAGGCCCAGCCGCTTGGCGCGCTGGTCGAAGGTCTTGCGCAGGGTGCGGGCCATCAGAACGACCGTCCGCAGAAGGTCGCCGCTGCGTGCATCCATAGGCAAGTCGTTCGAGGTCCCTTCGGGGTCCACCGTCATGCTGTTCACCGATTAGCTGGCTAAAGATTAGCTTGCTAAATAAATCCCGGAGTTGAAAATGCAAGAGAGTTGGCGCCTGGGCAAGCCATCCCGTCAGGGTGTGATTTTTGCGAAACCCCTTGTTTTCAAGGGCATTGAGAAAAACGCACATCTGGCTCTCAGGATTTGCATGGCTGTTCTGAGGCGCTGCCCCTTCCCGCAGGGCGTGTCGTCTGGTCATCTGCCGGCGCTGCCGTTGAAAGGAGCACTCATGGATTTCCGCGCCGTCCTGATGGGCGTCACCTTCGCCTTCATGTGGTCGAGCGCCTTTGCCTCGGCCCGGATCATCGTGCAGCACGCGCCGCCGATGGCCTCGTTGTCGCTGCGCTTCCTGATCTCGGGGGTGCTGGCGCTGGGGCTGGCGCGCGCCATGGGCCAGAGCCTGCGCCTGAGCCGCGCCCAGTGGCGGTCGACCGTGATCTTCGGGGTTTGTCAGAACGCGCTGTACCTGGGGCTGTTCTTCATCGCCATGCAGTGGATCCCAGCCAGCCTGGCGACGATCCTGGCCTCGACCATGCCGCTGATCGTGGGGCTGATCGGCTGGCTGGTGCTGGGGGATCGCCTGCGCCCGATGGCCATGCTGGGGCTGGGGCTGGGCCTGGTGGGTGTGGCGATCATCATGGGATCGCGGATCGAGGGCGGCGCGGCGTTGGGCGGTATCGCGCTGTGCCTGGTGGGGGCGGTGGCGCTGGCGGTGGCGACGCTCTCGGCGCGCGGCGCCTCTTCGGGGGGCAATGTGATGGCGGTGGTGGGCTACCAGATGCTGGTGGGCTCGGCGGTGCTGGCGGTGGCCTCGGTCGCGATCGAGCCCTTCCACTTCACCCCCTCGCCCGGCTTCTTCCTGGCCTTCGCCTATACAGTGCTGGTGCCGGGGGTGGCGGCGACCTGGATCTGGTTCCTGCTGGTGGCGCGGATCGGCGCGGTGAAGGCCGCGACCTTCCACTTCCTGAACCCGTTCTTCGGCGTGCTGGTGGCGGCCCTGGTGCTGGGGGAACAGGTCAGCCGCATCGACATCCTGGGCGTCGCCATCGTGGCTGCCGGGATCCTGGCGGTGCAGCTGTCAAAGCAGCCGCCCCAGCCGCCCGTCGCGCAAGCAGACGTGGGGTGACAGGTCCCGGCCCGGTGGCGCATTCTGCCGGGCATGGAGATCGCCCTGGCCTATCTTGCGGGTCTGCTGACCCTGATCAACCCCTGCGTCCTGCCGGTGCTGCCGATGGTGCTGGGATCGGCGCTGCAGGCCAGCCCGCGCGGGCCTGCAGCGCTGGCGGCGGGGCTGGGGCTGTCGTTCGTGGCGCTGGGCCTGCTGCTGCCGACGCTGGGCTACGCGCTGGGCCTGACGGCGGACCGGCTGGCGCAGGGCGGCGCCGTTCTGATGATCCTTTTCGGGCTGATGCTGCTGTGGCCTGCAGGCGGGCGGGGCCTGGCGCGGCTGACGGCGGGGCTGTCGCAGGGGGCCGACCGGCGCATCAGCGGGCTGCGCGCCACGGGGGCCGCGGGCCAGTTCGCCGCCGGCCTGCTGCTGGGCGCCGTCTGGAGCCCCTGCATCGGGCCGACGCTGGGTGGCGCCATCGCGCTGGCGTCCTCGGGGCAGGATCCGGGGTGGGCGGCGGCGATCATGGCGGGCTATGCGGCGGGTATGGCGACGCTGATCCTGCTGCTGGCCCATGGTCTGCGCGGGCTGCTGGCGCGCCACCGGGCCACCGCCGCCCGGGTGGCGATTGTGGCACGCCCGCTTCTGGGGATGCTATTCGTCGCCCTGGGGCTGGCCATCCTGCTGCAACTGACCCACCTTGCCGAGGGATGGGCCCTGCGGCATCTGCCGCCCTGGCTCATGGACTTGTCCGTATCCCTCTAGGAGGTCTTGCCCCATGGACCGTCGCCTGTTTCTTGCTTCCGTGCCCGCGCTGATCGCGGCCTCGGCGCTTCCCCTGCGCGCCCAGAGCGGCGAGCTCGACTATACCCCCGGCATCATCCAGCAGCGGCTGGACCGGGGCGAAACGCTGCTGCTGGATTTCTATGCCCCCTGGTGCACGACCTGTGCCGCCCAGCAGCGGATCCTGGAAAAGCTGAAGGCGGAAAATCCCGCCTATGTGCAGGACATCACCTATATCCGCATCGACTGGGACACCTATGGCGAGGCGCAGTTCACCCGGCGGATGCGAATCCCGCGGCGCTCGACCCTGGTGTTGCTGAAAGGCAAGGACGAGCTGGGCCGGCTGGTCGCCGATACTCGCGAAGACAGCATCAAGGCGCTGCTCGATACGGCGGTGACCGCCGCATCGGCTGGCTGACGGTACTGGTGCCGCGACTCAGTTCAGGCGCATCTGCACCGGGATATGCACGGCGGCGGCTTCGACCGGCCCCGTGCCATCCGGCGGCAGGGCCCCGAACCACCCCGAGGCCAGGGCAAAGCTGCCCGCCGCCAGGGCAACGACACAAAGTGTGGAAATAAGCAGCCTGTCCATGTCCGGCCGCGTGGCATGTCCGGCGCTAACAGGTCGAATGCGAGGGATATTGGCCTGGGGCAGGGCGGTGACAGGCATGGCGGCAATCGCCGAAACGGGTCTGTGCATCATCAAAAATCTCCTCCGCGACAGGAGGTTACCCGGGACTCGGGCACCTTCGGCCGCTGTCTCGTCAATCCACGAAACAGGCTGCGGGGAAATCGTTAACAAATTGCAAATGCCGGGCGGCGGCTTTGGTTACAAAAGCAGCGTCATCAGCGCGGTCAGGGTGAAGAAGGCGCTCAGGGTGCAGATCATCACGGTCAGGGCGGCGGCGCCTTCATGGCCGGATCCCTGCGACAGCAGGGGGAAGACCCCGAAGACCGGCATCGCGGTCGACAGGATCAGCGCGGTGGCCATCTGTGGGCTGGCGGGGCCGGGCCAGCCCAGCAGTGCGAACAGGCTGATCAATCCGAAGGCAATGGCCGGATGCACCACCAGCTTGAACGCCGTGATCACCGAAGCCAGCCGGATGTTGCCGCGGATCGGCAGGCCGACCAGCGTGCCGCCCATGAAGAACAGCGCCAGCGGCGAGGCCGTGCGGGAAATCAGGTCGATCGGATGCTCGATCACCGGCGGCAGCGGCAGCCCCAGCACCGACCACAGCGCGCCCAGGATCAGCCCAAGGATCATCGGTCGCCTCAGCACCGACAGGACCAGCTGCAGGGCGCGTTTCCACACCGGCGCGCTGTCGCGCGGCCGCGCCGCCTCGACCAACATCAGCCCGATGGGGTTCAGCACGAAATTCTCGTTCAGCAGGCACATCGCCAGCACCGACGGGGCCTGATCGGGAAAGATCATCGACATCATCGGGAAGGCCAGGAAGGCCGAATTCGGCGTCGCCGACCCCAGCACCCCCACCGCGCGCCGCCCCGGCCCCAGTCCCCGCAGCCGCAGCAGGATCCAGATCAGTGCCTGGGTGCATAGGCCCGCGCAGACCAGCGTCAGCAGGAAACCCGGATCGACCAGCTGCCCGAAGGACTGGGTGGCGGTGGCATGGAACAGCAACAGCGGCAGCGCCAGCAGCATGACGAAATTGCCAAGCGCCGAAAGCTGGATCCTGTCGAAGACCTTCAGATACGTCAGCACATAGCCCAGGCCGACGATGGCGAAGATCGGGAAGGTGATCGACAGGATCGAGAGCATCTCAGCCGATCTTTCCGCCCGCATCCCCGATCTGGCCCCGGTGCAGCAGCAGGTGGTCCAGGATCACGCAGGCCATCATCGCCTCGGCGACCGGCACCGCGCGGATGCCGACGCAGGGGTCGTGGCGACCCTTGGTGATGATCTCGGTCGCCTGGCCGTCCTTGGTGATGGTCTGGCGGGTCTTCAGGATCGAGGACGTCGGCTTGACCGCGAAGCGCACGACGATCTCCTGACCGGTGGAAATCCCGCCCAGGATCCCCCCCGCATGGTTCGAGGAATAGACCGGCTGGCCGTCATTGCCGGGGAAGATCTCGTCGGCGTTTTCCTCGCCGGTCAGGCAGGCGGCATTCATGCCCTCGCCGATCTCGACGCCCTTGACGGCGTTGATCGACATCATCGCGGCGGCCAGATCGGTGTCCAGCTTGCCATAGATCGGCGCGCCCAGACCGGCAGGCACGCCCTTGGCGACCACCTCGACCACGGCGCCGACGGAATTGCCGGACTTGCGTAGATCGTCCAGGTAACCGGCCCAGCTCTCGGCTGCACCCGCATCGGGGCACCAGAAGGGGTTCTTTTCGATCTCGGCCGCATCAAAGGCGCTGCGGTCGATGCCATGCGGCCCGATCTGCGTCATGTAGCCCCGGATCTCGACCGAGGGCGCCAGCACCCCCAGCACCGCCCGCGCCAGCCCGCCCGCCGCGACCCGCGCCGCGGTTTCACGTGCCGAGGACCGCCCGCCACCGCGATAATCCCGGATGCCGTATTTCAGCCAGTAGGTGATGTCGGCATGGCCGGGGCGGAACTTTTCGGCAATGTCGCCGTAATCCTTCGACCGCTGGTCGGTGTTGCGGATCATCAGCTGCACCGGGGTGCCGGTGGTCTTGCCCTCGAAGGTGCCCGACAGGATCTCCACCTCGTCGGGCTCGCGCCGCTGGGTGGTGTATTTCGACTGGCCGGGCTTGCGGCGGTCCAGCCAGTACTGCAGCAGCTCGGGGTCCAGGTCCACGCCCGGCGGCACGCCATCCACCGTCGCGCCAAGCGCCGGCCCGTGGCTTTCGCCCCAGGTGGTGATACGGAAGAGATGACCGAAGGTATTCATGGACATGGGCGGACCTCCCCGGGGGCAACATTCACGTCCCGGTTACCCGATCCCCGCCCCTTGCGCAATTGCACAGCCGACCTCGACACCACGCCCCGCGCGCCCCTCTGCCCAGCCTTTCATCTTTCTCCAAATATGCCCGCCGGAGGCGCCCTCCACCTTGCGCAGCCCCCGCCCGCCCCCTACTGTCCGCCCCACCTCGGGGAGCCTTCGGGCTGAGATGCATACCGCGAACCCGTTGAACCTGATCCGGTTAGAACCGGCGGAGGGAAGGTCCGGCACCATGCCGCCATTCTGTCTCCGCCCGTCGCAAAAGGAAGTGATGCCATGTGGAAGCATCTCGTACTTGCCACGGGTTGCCTGCTGGCGAGCCAAGCCGCGGCCCAGACGCCCGTGCTCAACGTCTATACCTACGACAGCTTCAGCTCGGACTGGGGTCCGGGCCCGGCGATCGAAAAGGCCTTCGAGGCCCAGTGCGGCTGCGACGTGGTCTTCACCACCGCGGGCGACGGCGCGGCGCTCTTGTCCCGGCTGCGGCTGGAAGGCGCGCGCAGCAAGGCCGACGTGGTGGTGGGCCTTGATACGTCGCTGACCGCGCAGGCCAGGGGCACCGGCCTCTTCGCCCCCTCGGGCGTGACGGCCACCTACGACCTGCCCGTCACATGGGACGACGACACCTTCGTGCCCTTCGACTGGGGCTATTTCGCCTTCGTGGGCAATGCCGACGGTCCGAAACCGAAATCCTTCAAGGACCTCGCCGCCAGCAACGCCAAGATCGTGATCGAGGATCCCCGCAGCTCGACCCCCGGGCTGGGCCTTCTGCTGTGGATCAAGAAGGCCTATGGCGACCAGGCCCCCGAGATCTGGAAGGCGCTTGCCCACAACATCGTCACCGTCACCCCTGGCTGGTCCGAGGCCTATGGCATGTTCCTCAAGGGCGAGGCCGATCTGGTGCTCTCCTACACCACCTCGCCCGCCTATCACGTGATCGCGGAAAAGGACGACAGCAAGGTCGCTCTGCCCTTCGAGGAAGGCAACTACATGCAGGTCGAGGTCGCCGCGATGACCAGGACCGCCGCCCAGCCGAAGCTGGCGCAAGAGTTCCTTCAGTTCCTGGTGTCCGACAAGGTGCAGGCGCTGCTGCCGGAAACCAACTGGATGTACCCGGTGATCAAGCCCGCCCAGCCCCTGCCTGCGGCTTTCGACCAGATCGTGCCCGCCGACAAGGCCCTGCTGATGACCCCGCCCGAGGCCGAGGCCGCCCGCGCCCCCGCCCTTGAAGAATGGCGCACCGCCCTGTCGCGCTGAGGCAGGGCCTCGCGGGCAGTGCCGCAGGTCTGGTCCTGCTGGTGCTGTTCGCGCCCCTGGCCGCGATCCTGATCCGGGCGGGCGGTGGCAGCCTGCCGGGGCCCGCCGACTGGGCGGCGCTGCGCTTCACCCTGGTGCAGGCGGCGTTGTCCTCGGTTTGTTCCGTGGCGCTTGCCCTGCCGGTGGCGCGGGCCCTGGCGCGTCGGCGCTTTGCCGGGCGGCGCCTGTTCATCGCGCTGACGGGCGCGCCCTTCATCCTGCCGGTGATCGTCGCGGTCATGGGGTTGCTGGCGGTCTTCGGGGCACGTGGCCTGCTGAACACGGCGCTGGCGCATCTGGGGCTGGGCCCCTGGCGGATCTACGGGCTGCATGGGGTGGTGCTGGCGCATGTCTTCTTCAACATGCCGCTGGCGACGCGGATGCTCTTGCAGGGCTGGCAAGCGATCCCGGCGGAACGCTTTCGCCTGGCCGCCCAGCTGAACCTGCCGCCCGCCGCCACCTTCCGCCTGCTTGAGGTGCCGATGCTGCGCCAGGTGGTGCCGGGGGCGCTGGCGGCGATCTTTGCCATCTGCCTTGCCAGCTTTGCCGTGGCGCTGATCCTCGGCGGAGGCCCCCGCGCCACCACGGTGGAACTGGCGATCTTCCAGGCCTTCACCTTCGATTTCGACCTGGGCCGGGCGGCGGTGCTGGCCCTGTTGCAGACGGCGCTGGTGGCGGCTGCCGCGGTGCTGGCGCTGCTGGTGACGCGCACGGACGGCAGCGGCGCGGGTCTGGGCCGCAGCCTGCCGCGCCTGGATGCTCCCATAGGCTGGCGGCGCGGCGCGGATGCGCTGGTGCTGATCCTGTCGGGGGCCTTCCTGCTGGGGCCGATGCTGGCGCTGGTGGCGGCAGGCCTGCCGGGGATGGCGCAACTGCCGGGAACGCTCTGGGCGGCGGCGCTGAATTCCATCGTCGTGGCGCTGGGATCGGCGGCGCTGACCTGCGGGCTGTGCCTGGCGCTGGCGGCGGGCATGTCGCGGACCATCCAGGGCATCGGCCTTCTGCCACTGGCGCTGTCGCCGCTGGTGCTGGGCACCGGCTGGTTCCTGATCTTGAACCCGGTGATCGCGCCGGTGCGGCTGGCGCTGCCGATGGTGCTGCTGGTCAACACGCTGATGGCCACGCCCTTCTGCCTGCGCATCCTGGCCCCCGCCTATGCCCGTGCCGAAAGCGACCATGGCCGTCTGGCCGACCAGCTGGGCCTGCGGGGCACAGCCCGCCTGCGCTGGCTGATCCTGCCGCGCCTGCGCCCGGCGCTGGGCTTTTGCGCGGGCCTTGCGGCGGCGCTGTCGATGGGCGATCTGGGGGTCATCACCCTGTTCGGATCCCCCGACCGGGAAACCCTGCCGCTGCTGATGTACCGCCTGATGGGCGCCTACCGGACCGAGGCCGCCTCGGCCGTGGGGCTGATCCTGCTGGCGCTCAGCTTCGGCCTGTTCTGGCTGTTCGACCAGGGAGGCGGCCGCGATGCTTGAGCTGAAGGCCCTGAAGATCCGTCAGGACGATTTCCGCCTGTCGGCCGATTTCACCGTCCCCTCCGGTGCCCGGGTGGCGCTGCTGGGGCCTTCGGGGGCGGGCAAGTCGACGTTGCTGAACGCCATCGCGGGCTTTCTGGCCCCCGAGGCCGGGTCGATCCGCTGGCAGGGGCAGGCGCTGGACGGGCTGGCCCCGGGCGCGCGCCCGCTGGCGATGCTGTTTCAGGACGGCAACCTCTTTCCGCATCTCGACGTGGCGCGCAACGTGGCCCTCGGGATCAGTGCCGCGCGGCGGCTGACCCCCGACATGCGCGCCCGGGTCGAGGCCGCGCTGGCCCGTGTCGGGCTGGCGGGGATGGGGGCGCGAAAACCGGCGCAGCTGTCGGGCGGCCAGCAAAGCCGCGCGGCGCTGGCCCGGATCCTGGTGCAGGACCGGCCCCTGCTGCTGCTGGATGAACCCTTTGCCGCCCTTGGCCCCGCCCTGCGGGCCGAGATGCTGGATCTGGTGGCGGGGCTGGTCGCGGAAACCGGGGCGACGCTGCTGATGGTCAGCCATGCCCCCGAGGACGCCCGCCGCATCGCCGACCGCATCGTCCTGGTGGCCGATGGCGTGGCGCAGGCCCCGGCCCCGGCGCAGGCGCTGCTGGACAACCCGCCCGAGGCGCTGCGGCGCTACCTGGGCGATTGACCGGCAGCCCTCCCGGGCCTATCCCAGTGGCCATGACATGGCAGGGCTTTGAAATCGACACCGACCGGACCTGGGGTCCCGAAGGCAGCACGGCCCGCGCCGCCCTGCCGCCGGACCAGTGCCTGCTGGTGGGCGAGCCGACCGTGCCCGGCGACGGCCTGCCCGGCACCCTGCTGCCCGAGGCCCTGCCCGGCAACCATCAGGGCCGCCATCTGCCGCCGCTGGGCGGGCTATCGGCGCAGTGCCGGCTGCGGCTGCTGGGGTTCCAGACGCTGAACCCGCACTGGGACGGGCTGGCGCTGGTCGTGAAGGCCGAGCGCACCCATTGGGCGACGCTTTCGGCCGGAGAGGTCATTCACCTGCAGACCAGCGCCACCGGAGAGGTCGCGCGCGCCATGGGCTGTGCCGAGGCGGCGGCCGAAGGTCTGGACGAGGCGCTCAGCGATGCCGATCGGCTGCCCTTTGCGCTGGCGCAGCACCGCGACCCGGGCGCGCGCCTGGGCCTGCTGATCGGCGCCGAGATGGCCGCCGCGAAATCCCTCTGGCTGGGGCAGCAGGCCGTGCTGATCGGGCAGGGGCCTCTGGCGCGGGCCTATCTGGACGCGCTGCAGGGCCTTTACGTGCCGGTCACCGAGACCCGCGAAGAGATTTTGGTGCGCGAGGGCTTCCGCGCCCTTGCCCGCACGTTCCTGTCCCAGGACTGAGACCGCGCAAGACTTGCGCGGCGCCTGCGCTTCTGGAACAGTTGCGCCTTAGATCCTGATCGGATCGTCAGGTTTTCAGGAGGGGCCATGGGCAGTGACAAAGTGACCGGGAATGCGGGCCTGAGGGATCTGGCGCTGGTTCCGCAACATGAGCCGCGCAACCCCGGCATGGCGCTGGATCTGGACTGGGTGGCGGGCGCGCGGGCGAACCGCTCGGCGATCGAACGCCGCACCGCCAGCCTGCCGGGGCGCCGCAGCCTGAAGAAGGACCATCAGGCGGCGTGGCTGTGCCGGGCGATCAGCTGCATCGACCTGACGACGCTGGCGGGCGACGACACCGAAGGGCGCGTGCGGCGCCTTTGTGCCAAGGCGCGCCAGCCGGTGCGGGCGGATCTGCTGGAGGCGCTTGGGATGGAGGGGCTGACCACCGGCGCCGTCTGCGTCTACCACGACATGGTGGAGACGGCCGTGCAGGCGCTGCGGGGCTCGGGCATTCCGGTGGCGGCGGTGTCGACCGGGTTCCCGGCGGGGCTGTCGCCCTTCCCCCTGCGGCTGGCCGAGATCGGTGAAAGCGTGCAGGCGGGGGCGGCCGAGATCGACATCGTGATTTCCCGCCGCCACGTGCTGAGTGGCAACTGGCGGGCGCTCTATGACGAAATGCGGGCGTTCCGGGCGGCCTGCGGCGCGGCCCATGTGAAGGCGATCCTGGCGACCGGAGAGCTGGGCACGCTGCAGAATGTCGCCAAGGCGTCGCTGGTGTGCATGATGGCGGGGGCGGATTTCATCAAGACCTCGACCGGCAAGGAAAGTGTCAACGCGACCCTGCCCGTGAGCCTGGTGATGATCCGGGCGATCCGCGATTACCATGAACGCACCGGTGTGCGGGTGGGCTACAAGCCCGCCGGCGGGATTTCCAAGGCGAAGGACGCGCTGGTTTACCTGAGCCTGATCAAGGAAGAGCTGGGGGACCGCTGGCTGCGGCCCGATCTGTTCCGTTTCGGTGCCTCGTCCCTGCTGGGGGATATCGAGCGGCAGCTGGAGCATCATGTGACGGGCGCCTATTCGGCCGGCTGGCGTCACGCCGCTGGCTGATCGGGCGAATGCATATTTATGGAAAGATGAAACGGGGGCGGGGATGCGCGTGAAAGAGATCTTCGAGAGCATGGAATACGGTCCCGCGCCCGAGGCGGCGGGCGAGGCGCTGGCCTGGATCGCGGGGTTTGGCGGGCGGTTCGGCTGTTTCGTGGATGGGGCCTTTCAGGTGCCGGGAGAGGTGTTTGAGACCCGCAATCCGGCGACGGGGGCGGTGCTGGCGGAGGTGACGCAGGCCACTGCGGAGGATGTGGAGCGGGCGGTGGCCGCCGCGCGGGGGGCGCAGGGCAAGTGGCAGGCCTTGGGCGGCAAGGGCCGGGCGCGGGTGCTTTATGCCATTGCGCGGCTCTGCCAGAAGAATGCGCGCCTGATGGCGGTGCTGGAGACGCTGGATTGCGGCAAGCCCATCCGCGAGGCGCGTGATGTCGACCTGCCGCTGGTGGCGCGGCATTTCTACTACCACGCCGGGATGGCGCAGCTGTTCGAGGAAGAGATGCCGGGGCGCGAGGCCATCGGGGTCTGTGGCCAGGTGATCCCGTGGAATTTCCCGCTGCTGATGCTGGCCTGGAAGGTGGCGCCTGCGCTGGCGGCGGGCAATACGGTGGTGCTGAAGCCTGCGGAATGGACGCCGCTGACGGCGCTGCTGTTTGCCGACATTTGCCGTCAGGCCGGGGTGCCGAAGGGGGTGCTGAACATCGTCACCGGCGACGGTGCGGTGGGCGAGCGCCTGGTGGTCCACGAGGGCGTGGACAAGGTGGCCTTTACCGGCTCGACCGGGGTGGGACGCCGGATCCGCCGCCTGACCGCCGGGCAGGGCAAGGCCCTGACGCTGGAGCTGGGCGGCAAGTCGCCCTTCATCGTCTTCGAGGATGCCGATCTGGATTCGGCGGTCGAGGGGCTGGTCGATGCGATCTGGTTCAACGGCGGGCAGGTCTGCTGTGCCGGATCCCGCCTGCTGGTGCAGGAGGGCGTGGCGGAGCGCTTCCTGGCCAAGGTGAAGGCGCGCATGGCTGCGCTGCGGGTGGGCGATCCGCTGGACAAGGGGATCGACCTGGGGGCCATTGTCGATCCGGTGCAGCTGGCGCGGATCAGGGCGCTGGTCGAGGCCTCGGGTGGCGAGGTGTTCCAGCCCTGCGACCTGCCTGAGGGGTGCTATTACGGACCGACGCTGATCACCGGACTGGAGGCGCCGGACCTGCTGATGCAGGAGGAGATCTTTGGGCCTGTGCTGGTCTCGACCACCTTCCGGACGCCTGCGGAGGCCGTGCAGCTGGCCAATGATACCCGTTATGGCCTGGCGGCGAGCGTTTGGAGCGAGAACATCAACCTGGCGCTCGATATCGCGCCGAAGCTGGTCGCGGGGGTGGTCTGGATCAACGGGGCGAACATGTTCGACGCGGCGGCGGGCTTTGGCGGTCTGCGCGAAAGCGGGTTCGGGCGCGAGGGTGGCCCCGAGGGGCTGCGCGCCTACACGAAGCCTGCGGGCAAGCGCAAGCCGCTGAAGCCGGTGAAGGCGATGACCGGGGAGCCGGGGGCGCAGGCCGGGCTGGACCGGACGGCGAAATTCCTGATCGGCGGCAAGCAGGTGCGCCCGGATGGTGGGCAGGTGCGCGCGGTCTATGGCCGCAAGGGGCTGGCCGGTCAGGTGGGCATCGCCGGAAGGAAGGACATCCGCAACGCGGTCGAGGCGGCCCGGGGGGCTGCCGGCTGGGCGGGCACGACGGCGCATCTGCGGGCGCAGATCCTCTACTACATCGCAGAGAACCTCGAGGCGCGGGGGACGGAATTCGCCGCCCGGATCGAGGATCTGACGGGGGTGAAGCACGGCGCCCGCGAGGTCGAGTTCGCCGTGTCGCGGCTGTTCAGCTACGGCGCCTGGGCGGACAAGTTCGGCGGCGACCTGCGGCAGGTGCCGATGCGGGGCATGGCGCTGGCGCTGCGCGAACCGGTGGGGGTGATCGGGGCGCTGTGTCCTGAAGAGGCGCCGCTGCTGGGGCTGGTCAGCCTGATGGCGCCGGCCATCGCCATGGGCAACCGGGTGGTGCTGGTCACCGGAGAGGCCGCGCCGCTGGTCGCGGGCGACTTCTGCCAGGTGCTGGAGACCTCGGACGTGCCGGGCGGCGTGGTCAACATCCTGTCGGGACCCCATGCAGAGCTGGCGCCCGTCCTGGCGGCCCATATGGACGTGGATGCGGTCTGGAGCTTCTCGGGGGCAGATGTGAGCGCGGTGATCGAGGCGCAAAGCGCGGGCAGCCTCAAGCGGACCTGGGTCAACGATGGCTTCGCGACGGACTGGGAGGGCTTCGAGGGGCGCGATATGCTGGAACAGGCGACCGAGGTGAAGACGGTCTGGGTGCCATACGGGGCGTAGAGGGGGCTCTGCCCCCGTCTCCTGCGGAGACTCCCCCGGAGTATTTCGGGTCAGATGACAGGGGAACTGCGCCGGCTCCGAAGGAGGCGGCAGGGGCGGCCCCGGCTCGATGCCGGGGGCGCCCCTCCCTTCGGAATCAGGCGGCGAAGTCGGTTTTCGCGTAGCCTTGCAGGTAGAGAAGCGCGGTCAGGTCGCCGAAGTTCACCCGGACCTCGCATTGCGCGGCGACCGAGGGCTTGGCGTGCAGTGCCACGCCCGTGCCTGCGCGGGTCAACATGCCAAGGTCGTTGGCGCCGTCGCCCACGGCGATGACCTCGGCCTCGGTCAGGCCCAGCCTGGCGGTGATCTCTTCCAGCGCCTGGACCTTGGCCTCGCGGCCCAGGATCGGGCGGCCCACTTCGCCGGTCAGGGTTTCTTCGGCGTGGATCAGCGTGTTGGCGCGGTTCTCGTCAAAGCCCAGGCGTGCGGCCACGGCCTGGGTGAAGGCGGTGAACCCGCCCGAGACCAGCGCGCAATAGCCGCCCTCGGCCTTCATCGTTGCCAGCAGCGTCGGGCCGCCGGGCATCAGGGTGATGCGGGTTTCCAGCACCTTGTCGATCACGGAAAGCGGCAGGCCCTTCAGTAGGCCGACGCGCTCGGTCAGGGCGCCTTCGAAGTCCAGTTCGCCGTTCATGGCCCGGGCGGTGATGTCCTTCACCCGCGCGCCGACGCCGGCCTCGTCGGCCAGTTCGTCGATGCATTCCTGGCAGATCATCGTCGAATCCATGTCCGCCAGCAGCATCCGTTTCCGGCGCCCTGCGGTGTCCTGGATGTTCAGGTCGATCTGCATCTTCTGCAGGTCCGCCCAGACCGAACGGAAATTGTCCGGGATCGCGGGCAGGGTGAATTCGGCTGCCTCATCGGGCGCGAGCCAGGTGACCTCTCCGCCGCCCCAGGCGTTGCGCAGGGGGGCGATCAGCGCGGGGTCGAGGCCGCGGGTCACGGGGCTTTTCAGCAATGTTGCAGTGTACATGGCCTCTCCTTCGGTTTGGGGGCGTTTAAGCACGCGCGCCTGCGAAGGGGAAGGGGCGGCGAGGCGCGCCGCCCCGGGGGGATCAGACCGTGACCACGACGCGGCCGCGGATCCGGCCCGCGATGATGTCCGAGGCGAGCTGCGGCAGGTCCGCGAAGGGATGGACCGTGTACATCGTCGCCAGCAGCGCCGGGTCCAGATGGTCGGCCAGCAGCTGCCAGGCGGCCTCGCGCTTGGTCCGGGGGGCCATCACGGAATCGATCCCCAGCAGCGCCACGCCGCGCAGGATGAAGGGCATGACGCTGGTCGGCAGGTCGGCGCCGCCCGCCAGCCCGCAGGCCGCCACCGCGCCCCCCGTCTGCACCTGGGCCAGCACGTTCGCCAGGGTATGAGAGCCCACCACGTCGACCGCGCCCGACCAGCGTTCCGCCTGCAGCGGCTTGCCCGCCTCGGCCAGCTCGGCCCGATCCAGGAAGGCCGTGGCGCCCAGTTTCGACAGGTAGTCATGGGTCTCGGGGCGCCCCGTCACGGCGGTGACCGGATAGCCCAGGGCCGACAGAAGCGCGATTGCGACCGAACCGACACCGCCTGCAGCCCCGGTGACCAGAACCGGCGCGCCGTCCTTCGAGATCGAGCCGTGATCCAGCAGCGCCTGCACGCAAAGCGCGGCCGTGTAGCCCGCCGTGCCGATCGCCATCGCCTGTTCCGGGCTGAAGGCCGGGGGCAGGGGCAGCAGCCATTCGGGCTTCAGCCGCTGGAATTTCGTGAAGGCGCCCTGTTCGGTTTCGCTCAGGCCCCAGCCGTTCAGGATCACCTTGTCACCGGGCTGCCATTCGGCCGAGGCGCTTTCGACCACCGTGCCGGCCAGGTCGATCCCGGCGATCATCGGCAGGCGGCGGGCGATCCGGCCCTTGCCGGTGATCGACAGCCCGTCCTTGTAGTTGACGGTCGAGTGGCTGATCTCGACCAGCACCGGGTAATCCGGCAGATCCGCCAGCGTCAGCGGCGTGATCTGGGCCTTGGTCTTGCGCTCGCCCGCATCGGTGATGACCATGGCGTCGAAGGTATCGGACATGATGTGCCCTTTCTGTCTGGGGTGTCACGCCCCGGGGCCAGAGGTCCCGCGGGCTTCGCGCGCCGCCTGTGAGGCGCGGTAGTTCTGGGTCAGATGCGCGATCAGCCGGTCGAAGGCCATGCGCGCGGCGGCCGCGTCGCGGGCCTCGACGGCCTGCAGGATCTGGCCGTGCAGGGTCGTCGTCTCGGCGCGGACGCGCTGGCGGACGACGATCATGTTCAGGATCGGGATGAAGCTTTCGATCACCGTGCCCATCATCAGCCGCAGCGGCCCGTTGCGCCCGGCATCGACCAGCGCCCGGTGGAACCGCACGTCCGAGGCGCAGAAATCGGTATCCGCCAGTCCGGCATCGCGCTGCAGCGCCAGTTCCGCCCGCATCCTGGCCAGGTCGTCGTCGTCCCGCTGGGCGCAGGCCAGTTCCAGACACAGCGATTCCGTGCGGTGGCGGGCGGTGATCATCTCGTCAAAGTCGAAGGCGCCCATGCCCACCAGCAGCGTGGTCGAGGCCGAATGCTGGTCCACCAGCTCGTCGACCTCGGGCATCTTGACGAAGTTGCCGCCCGTGGGGCCGCGCCGCGAATGGATCAGGTTCAGCGCCGCCAGACGCTTCAGCGCCTCGCGCACGGTGGGCCGCGAGACGCCGAAACGCGCTGCCAGCTCCTCTTCTCCTGGCAGGCGGTCATCGGCCTTCAGCCGCCCGTCGAGGATCGCCGCGCGGATTTCATCCGCGACCTGACGCGCCAGCCCCGCCGTGACAACCTGCCCGAATTTTACACTCATCTGCCCGTCCCGCGGTCCGAAGATCGCCCCGGTCAGGGCGAAAAGAATAATAGGTTTGACAAATATGGATATGAGCGCATGGAATGGGGGTATGTCCATAGCAAATTTGCCAAAACACCGTGGGTGCGGCGGCGGGCCTTCGGAAAACGACCAAATGACTGACAGTTGTATCGACGCCGACGCCCTGGATGCCCTGCTGCGGCGTCTGGTGGATCTGCCTCCGGCGGCGGTGCTGCATGGCGACGGCATCGGGGCGGGCTATGGCCATGATGAGACAGGCAACCTGTCGTGCCTGCCGATCCTTGTGCTGCGCCCGGCCTGCACCGAAGAGCTGTCGCGGATGCTGGCCGCGTGCCACGATCTGGGCGTGCCGGTGGTGGTGCAGGGCGGCCGCACCGGCCTGTCGAACGGCGCCACCCCCCGCGAGGGCGAGGTGGCGATCAGCCTGGAACGGATGACGCGCCTCGATCCGGTCGATCCGGTGGCGGGCACGGTGGTGGCCGAGGCAGGCGTCAGCCTGCAGCGCGTGCAGGAGGCGGCGCTGGCCGCGGGCCTGTCGTTCGGCGTCGACATCGGCGCGCGCGGCACGGCGACGGTGGGCGGCATCTGCGCCACCAATGCGGGCGGGCTGAACGTGATCCGCAACGGCATGACGCGGGCGCATGTCGTCTCGTTGCAGGTGGTGCTGGCCGATGGCCGGGTGCTGGGGCACACGCGCAGCCTGGCCAAGGACAATTCGGGCTTTGATCTGAAACAGCTTTTCATCGGCTCCGAGGGGGTTCTGGGCGTCGTGACCCGGGTCTGCCTGGCGCTGAAACCCGCTCCGGGGCCGGCGGCGACCCTATTTGGCACCGCCCCCGGGATCGCTGCCGCCCGGGATCTGCTGGCGCGCCTGCGCCGCGACGCCCCCGGCGCCCTGCTGGCGTTCGAGATCATCG
Source organism: Pseudooceanicola sp. NS-SX9 (assembly GCF_057380705.1). Classification (NCBI taxonomy): domain Bacteria; kingdom Pseudomonadati; phylum Pseudomonadota; class Alphaproteobacteria; order Rhodobacterales; family Paracoccaceae; genus Pseudooceanicola; species Pseudooceanicola sp. NS-SX9. The sequence continues at coordinate 268,542 of NZ_CM170818.1, forward strand.
ACCAGCCGCTGTTCGCCCGCATCCTTGCCGCCGGGCACCGCGCCCCGGTCGCCCCCGGCCCCCTGCAATTGCTGATCGAGCTGGAAGAAGGCCCCGACCCCGAGGCCCTTCCCGCCCTGCTGATGCAGGCGCTGGAGGCCGAGGAGCTGTCGGATGCCACCCTTGCTAGTTCCGGCGCCCAGCGTCAGGCGCTGTGGGCCCTGCGCGAAGCCTGCGCCGAGGCGGTCTTTTCCATGGCCGCCCCCGTGGGCTTTGACATCGGCCTGCCCACCGCGCAGATGGAGGCGTTCCTCGACAAGGCCCGCGCCCGCATCGCCGCCGCCCACCCCGAGGCCCGCGCCTATGTCTTTGGCCATCTGGGCGACGGCAACCTGCATTACATCGTCGACACCGACCACCCGGCCGAGGTCGCGCAGATCGTCTTCACCGCGCTTGCGGACCATGGCGGCGCCATCACCGCCGAACACGGCCTTGGTCGCGAGAAGGGCAAGTACCTGCCGCTGGTGCGCAGCCCGGCCGAACTGGACGTGATGCGCGGCCTGAAACAGCTTTTCGATCCCCGGGGCATCCTCAACCCCGGCCGCGTCCTGCCCTGAGCAGCCGCCAAGACCCAAGGGACCCGCCATGAGCAAACCCGACACGCTTTCCCCCAAGACCGCCCCGATGGCCTTCCTGTCCGGCAACCAGGCGCTGGCGAAACTGCCGGTGCTGATGCGCCAGCGCGACGCGGCGGCGGGGCTGAACACGGCGGGCTATGTGACGGGCTATCGCGGATCGCCACTGGCGCAACTGGATCGCGAGATGACGCGCCAGAAGGACAGCCTGGCCGAGGGGCACATCCATTTCCACCCCGCCCTGAACGAGGATCTGGCCGTCACCGCCGCCTGGGGCACCCAGCAAAGCGCCCTGTTCCAGGGCGTCCGCTACGACGGCATCTTTGCCATGTGGTACGGCAAGGGGCCGGGCGTGGATCGCAGCATCGACGCCTTCCGCCATGCCAATGCCGATGGCACCAACCCCCATGGCGGGGTGCTGGCGCTGATGGGCGATGACCATGGGGCGGTGTCCTCGACCCTGCCGCACCAGACCGAACATGACATGATCGCGGCGCAGATCCCGGTGATCGCCCCGGCGGGGGTGCAGGACTATCTGCGCTTCGGCCTGCTGGGCTGGGAGATGTCGCGCGCCGCCGGAACCTGGGTCGGCTTCAAATGCCAGACCGAGGTTGTCGAAAGCTCCTCGACCGTGTCGCTGGAGGGGCTGATGGACCCCGCCATCCTGCCCGAGATCCCGGAAAACCTGTCGCTGCGCTGGCCAGACGGCCCCTTCCCGAAAGAGGCCCGGCTGGAAAAGAAACTTCGCGTGGCGCAGGCGTTCGCGCGGCTGAACGGCCTTGATGAAAGCCATGGCACGGGGCACGCTCGGCTGGGGCTGGTGGCCTCGGGCAAAAGCTGGCTGGACCTGCGGGCGGCGCTGGACCTGCTGGGTCTCGACGAAGACGATCTGGGCCAATACGGCATCCGGCTGCGCAAGGTGGGTCTGGTCTGGCCGCTGGAACCCGAGGGGCTGCGCGCCTTCGCGGCGGACTGCGACGAACTGCTGGTGATCGAGGAAAAGCGCCCCGTCATCGAGGATCAGGTGAAATCCCTGCTGTTCAACGCCGATCCGCGCCCCAAGGTCAGCGGCAAGACGGCCCCCGATGGCGCGCCGCTGCTGTCGGCGCTTGGCGAACAGACCCCTCACATGGTGGCCCGCGCCATCCTGATGCGCCTGCCCGAAGACCTGCGCGCGCGCATCCCCGGCCACATTCCCGACGCCCCGGCGCCGAACCTGAAACCCCTGCCCGAGATGAACCGAGACCCCTATTTCTGCTCGGGCTGCCCGCATTCGATTTCCACCCGCCTGCCCGAGGGCAGCCGCGCCACCACCGGCATCGGCTGCCACATGATGGTGATCGGCGTCGAGGGGCGCGAGACCTCGACCTTTACCCAGATGGGCGCCGAGGGCATCAGCTGGCTGGGCCTTGCGCCCTTCACCGATGAAAAGCACATCTTTGCCAACATGGGCGACGGGACGTTCTTCCATTCCGGCCTGCTGGCGATCCGCGCGGCCATCGCGGCGCAGGTCAACATCACCTACAAGGTGCTTTTCAACGATGCGGTCGCGATGACCGGCGGCCAGCCCCATGACGGCGAACTGACTGTGCCCAAGGTCGTGGCCTCGGTCTTGGCCGAGGGCGCGCGCGAGGTCGTCGTGGTGGCCGAACAGCCCGAGCGCCACAAGGGCGCCCTGCCGGCCCATGTGCAGGTCTATCACCGCGACCGTCTGGACGAGGTGCAGCGCCACCTGCGCGAGGTCGAGGGCACCACCGTTCTGGTCTTCGATCAGGTCTGCGCCGCCGAGAAACGCCGCCGCCGCAAGGCCGGCGAATTCCCCAAGATCAGCACCCGCGTCTTCATCAACGATCTGGTCTGCGAGGGCTGCGGCGATTGTTCCGCGCAATCGGGCTGCATCTCGATCGAGCCGAAGGACACCCCCCTTGGCCGGAAACGAGAGATCAACCAGAGCAGCTGCAACGGCGATCAAAGCTGTCTGAAGGGGTTCTGCCCCAGCTTCGTCACCATCGAGGGCGGCAGCCTGCGCAAGCCCGCCGCAAAGCGCGCCGAGGCCGAGGCGGCGCCGATCCCCGATCCCGTGGTGCCTGCGGTCGATGGCGTCTTTTCCCTGCTGGTGGCGGGGATCGGCGGCACTGGCGTGCTGACGGTCAGTCAGGTTCTGGCCAAGGCCGCGCATCTGGACGGGCTGGCGGTGCAGTCGCTCGATCAGACGGGTCTGGCGCAGAAGAACGGCGCCGTGGTGGGCCACCTGCGGCTGGCGCGCGATCCCCATGCCCTGACGGCGGCCCGCGTGGGCGAGGGGCAGGCGGATCTGGTCCTCGCCTTCGACATGCTGGTGGCGCAGTCGGCGAAGGTGCGGCCCTCGGTCCGCGCCGGGCGGACGCAGGTGGTGGTGGATGACCGGCTGGCCCCGAACGCCAGCTTCGTGCAGAACACCGCCATGGCCTTCCGCAAGGATGCCGCGCTGAAGGTGCTGGCGGGGCTGGTGGGGCCGGGCGCCTGCCGTCCCGTCGCCGGGACCGAGATGGCCCTGGGCCTGATGGGCGATGCGATCGCGACCAACCTGCTGATCCTGGGGACCGCCTGGCAGGCGGGGCTGGTGCCGATCAGCGCCGCCGCCCTGCGCAAGGCCATCGGCGGCGCCCGCGGCGGCGAGGCGAACCTTGCGGCCTTCGACTGGGGCCGCCGGGCGTATCTGGATCCGCAGGGCGTGCTGGCGCTGGCCCATGCGGTGGTGCCCGCCCCGGGCGAACCGGCCGAGGAAACGCTGGATGCCTTCGTGGCCCGCCGCGCCTCTTATCTGAAGGGCTACCAGTCGGGGCGCTATGCGAAACGCTACCTGAAGCTGGTCGAGCGGGTCCGGGCCGCCGAAGGCCCCCTGGGCGAGGCGCTGACCCGCGCCGTCGCGACCACGGCCTTCCGCCTGATGGCCTACAAGGATGAATACGAGGTCGCCCGGCTGCATCTGGACGCCAGCCAGAAGGCCCGCATCGCCGAGACCTTCGAGGGCGATTACAAGATCCGCTATCACCTTGCCCCGCCGGTGATTTCGAAACCCGACGGGCGCACGGGGCGGCCTGCGAAACGGGCCTTCGGGGCAAGGATGGACACCGGTTTCCGGGTGCTGGCGGCGATGAAGGGGCTGCGGGGCACGCCGCTCGATCCGTTCGGGCGCACCGACGAACGCCGGATGGAACGCGCGCTGATCTCGGAGTTCGAGGCCGAGGTGCAGGCCCTGATCGCCGGGCTGTCGCCCGAAACCCACGCCCGCGCCGTCCAGATCGCCGAGCTGCCGCAGATGATCCGCGGCTTCGGCCCGGTCAAGGAGGCCTCGGTCGAACGTTACCGGGCCGCCCGTGCCCAGCTGGGCTGAAAGGGGCCGGGGCGATCCGCCCCGGCGCCATCGCTCAGTCGAGGCCCCTGAAGGGCGAATCCCGGTATTCCAGGTATTCCTTCAGGGTCATCTTGGCGAGCTTGCGCATCCATTCCTCGCCCTCGGTCGTGACATGCAGACCGGCGATCGAGGTGATGTTGTAGTCGAACGACGCCTGCAGACCGGCGACCAGCTGCTGGTTGTTGATCGACTTCTTGGTGTATTTCAGCGCCGGGGTCGGCATCCGCGCCATCTTGCGCGCCAGGTTTTCCGAGCGCAGCTTCAGCTCGTCCGCGGGGACGACCTTGTTGATCAGGCGCATCTTGTCGGCTTCCTGGGCGTCGATGATGTCGCCGGTGAACATCAGGTAGCGCACGTCGCGGGTGTGCAGCAGCCAGGGCATCATCAGCGCCGGCGGGCCCGAGTTGTGGCGCACCTCGGGTTCGCCGAACCTGGCGGTATCGGCGGCAATCGCCAGGTCGCAGGACATCATCAGCTCCAGCGCGCCTGCCAGGCAATAGCCGTTCACCGCCGCGATCACCGGGATCGGCGCCTTCCAGATGTTCAGAAGGGCGGTGGCGTTTTCCGTCATGTCTTCGACCCAAAAGTCGAAATCCACGACGAAATCGCCGCCCTGCAGGTCATAGCCCGAGGAAAACGCCCGCCCCGCGCCGGTGATGATCAGCGCGTTCACATCCGGGTCGGCGACGGCGGCAGCCACCGCCGCGTCGATCTCGCGGATGCAGGTCTTGTTCATCGCGTTCAGCTTGTCGGGCCGGTTCAGCGTGATGGTGGCGAACTTGTCGTGTTCGTCCTTGGTGTAAAGGATGGTCTCGTAGGTCATGATCGGTCCTCAGGCCACCAGCGCCAGGGCGATCCGGGCGGCCAGGCGGGCATTGTTGCGCACCAGCGCGATGTTGGCCTTCAGGCTGCGGCCCTCGGACTTTTCGTTGATGCGCGCCAGCAGGAAGGGCGTCAGCTCCTTGCGGGACACGCCCTGGGCGTCGGCTGCGGCCACGGCCTCGTCGATGATGGCGTCGATCTCGGTATGCGAGAGGGCGTCTTCTTCGGGGACGGGGTTGGCGACCAGGATGCCGGTGCCGGCCTTGATGGCGGTGTGCGCGTTCATCATCGCGGCGATGTCGGCGGCATCGTCCAGACGGTGATCGGCCTTCTGGCCGCTGTCACGGCAGAAGAAGGCGGGGAAGGCGTCGGTGCCGTAGGCCACGACCGGAACCCCCTGGGTTTCCAGGAATTCCAGCGTCTTCGGAATGTCGAGGATGGATTTCACCCCGGCACAGACCACGGCGACCTCGGTCTTGCCCAGTTCAGACAGGTCGGCGGAAATGTCGAAGGTCTCTTCCGCGCCGCGGTGCACGCCGCCGACGCCGCCGGTGGCAAAGACGCGGATGCCGGCCATCTCGGCCACGCGCATGGTGCAGGCGACCGTGGTGCCCGCCCATTGCTTCTTGACCATGGCCACGGCCAGATCCCGGGAGCTGGCCTTAACCACACCCTTGGCCTGCGCCAGCGTGTCCAGTTCGGCATCGGTCAGGCCGACCTTGATGCGGCCCTCGATCACGGCGATCGTGGCGGGCACGGCGCCAAGCGCGCGGATGTCGCCTTCGACCATGCGGGCGGTTTCCAGGTTCGCCGGATAGGGCATCCCGTGGGTGATGATGGTCGATTCCAGCGCCACGACGGCACCGCCGGCCTTCAGCGCGGCTTCGACTTCGGGGGAGAGTTCAAGAAGAGGGGCGGTCATGCAGGTTTACTCCGCTGCGGGGTGCAGCTCAGCCGGGGAAAGGCGGTGCTGGCTGGTTTCAAGAAGCTGCGCGCTGAGATCGGCGCGCACGGTTGTTGCGGTTTCGACGCTGAGCGCGGCCAGAAGCGCGCCGGTGCGGGCGGCCTCGGGCAGGGCGGCGCCGCCGATCAGCGCGTGCAGGGTGCCCGCGATCATGCCGTCACCCGCGCCGGTCACCTCGACCGGATGGGCGGGCACGGCGGGGATGAAGGCGCGGGTCTGGCCTTCGCTGACGGCAAGGCCGGTGGCGCCCGCGCTGACCACGACGCCCGCGGCGCCGCGCATCCGCAGCTGGTCGGCCGCCGCCAGCGCCCCGTCGCGCCCCGAAGGGTGGTCGGCGCCCAGATAGCCGTTCGCCTCGTCGAGGTTCATGAACAGCCAGTCGATGCCGGTCAGATCCTGCGGCAGCTTGCGCGCCTTGTGGGTCGAGACCGGATCGACGGCCAGCCGGAACCGGCTGCCCTTGGCGCGTTCGATCAGCGCCAGGATCGTGTCGATGGGCGGGTTGCAGTCGGCAAAGACCATCGTCGCGCCCAGGATGTGCGACCAGGCGCGGTCCAGCCGTTCGGGGCCCAGCTCATCAAAGATTTCCATGTCGGCGATGCCCAGCTCCAGATCACCCCCGGGCGAAAGGATGGCGCAGTATTCTGCGGTCGAGCGGCGCGCGGACAGGCTGACCTGGCTGACATCCACCCCGCGGCTGCGCAGGTGGTCCAGCATGTGGCGGCCGGTCTCGTCTTCGCCCACGACGGACAGGAAACTGGTGGCGCGGCCCAGAAGGGCCAGGTTTTCCGCCACGTTGCGCGCCACGCCGCCATGCGAATGGAACCCCTCGGCCGGGTTCGAGGTGCCGCGCTGCAACCCGTCCTTGGCCCGGTACTTGCGGTCCAGAACCGCGCCGCCGATGCAGATCACGCGCTCGGGTTCGGGCAGCACATAGCCCCGGCCCAGGATGTAGCCCTTGCGCGTCAGCGACACGATATGCGCCGCCACCGTCGAGCGCGCGATGCCCATCTGGTCCGCGGTCTCTTGCTGGCCCGCGAAGGGGTTCTGCGTGATGTGCCTGAGGATTGCTGCCTCAAGCGGCGAAAGCTCGTCCATGCGGCGCCTTTCAGGGTTTGGATCGGGATTTTTCTAGACAACAACAGTTTTGCTCGTCAACAAGTGTTTTGCGACGAGCCGCTGGGACGGCCCACCGGCTTGAAAACAGGACGTTTTGCAGGACCCGGCGCCAGGGTGGCAGTCGGGCAGGGGGGTGTGTCATGACAAGCGACACGATCGACATGATTCCGGTGGTGGACATTTCCGCCTTCATCGCGGGCGATGCGGGCGCCGCCGAAGTGGTGCGCCAGATCGGCACGGCGGCCACGCAATCGGGCTTTTTCCTGGTCACGGGCCATGGCGTCGACGGGGCGGTGACGAAACGCCTCTACGACCTGGCGCATGACTTCTTCGACGAGCCCCAGGACTGGAAGACCACCATCGGCCAGGGCAAGGGCGTGACCGGGGGCCTGGCCTTCGCACCGATGAAGCAGGAGGCGCTGGCGGGCACGCTGGGGCTGAAGACCCCGGGCGACCTGAAGGAAAGCCTGAACTTCGGTCCTCTGCTGGCCGGCGACACCTGGCCCGACCGCCCCACCGGCATCGAGACCGCCTTCCGCGCCTATTTCGCCGAGATGGAAACCCTGGCCCGTCACCTGCGCGCGATCTTCTGTTCCGCCATCGGGCTGGCGCCGGACCATTTCGAACCGGCCTTCGAAAACCACCTCTCGGCGCTGCGGGTGATCAACTACCCCGAACAGTCCGAGGCGCCCGAGCCCGGGCAGCTGCGCGCCGGGGAACATACCGATTACGGCTTCATGACCATCCTGCGCTCCGAGGCCTCGGCCGGTGGTCTGCAGGTGCGCCGCCGCGATGGTGTCTGGCTGGACGCGCCCAATATCGAGGGCGCCTATGTGGTCAACATCGGCGATGCCTTCATGCGCTGGTCGAACGACGAATGGGTCAGCACGCCGCACCGCGTCGCCAACCCGCCCTCGGGGTTCAAGGGCACCGCACGGCGCCAGTCGATCCCCTTCTTCCTGAACCCCTCGGCCGAAACGATGATCGAATGCCTGCCGCCCTTTGCCAAGGACGGCGCGAAATACGACCCCATCAGCTTTGCCGACTACATCGCGCTGAAGACCAGCCAGGCCTTCGGCGCCTGACACGACCCCCGGAGAAGGGCGGCGCCAGATCGCCCCTCCGTCCCGGCCACCGACAGACCGACCAACTTGGAGAACCAGATGACCATCACCAGACGTCAGGCCCTGCAGGGCATGGGGGCCATGGGCCTTGCCTCTCTGCTGCCGCGCTATGCCTTTGCCCAGGATGCCGAAACCCTCGTCGTGCCGACCCTCGGCGGCGTGTGGGAACAGTTCTGGCGCGACAACATCGCCCCCGCCTTCGAGAAGAAGTCGGGCGCCAAGGTGACGCTTGATGTCGGCAACGGCCGCGTCTTCGGCGCCAACCTGCGTGCCGCCGGTGTCGACAACCCGCCCTATTCCATCGTCATGACGAACGAGGTCTTCGCCCAGGGCCTGCGCAAGGACGGCTATTTCGAAAAGCTGGATCTGGCGAAGCTGCCCAATTACGCCGACCTCTATCCGATCGCCAAGACGGCGGATGGCTATGCGCTGGTGGCGGCCTATTCGCCGATCGGCATCGGCTACCGCGCCGACGTGCTGACCAAGAAACCCACCGGCTGGCACGATTTCTGGGACAATTCCGACGTGAAGGGGCAGATCGGCCTCTACAACTTCGCCAACTCGGCCGGCAAGATGGAGCTGCTGCTGTTCTCGAAGATGTTCGGCAAGGACCAGTACGACACCGAGGCGGGCTTTGCCGCGCTCAAGAAGCTGGGCAGCACCATCCAGGTCGACATCAACCTGTCGACCGCGCTGGCGCAGGGCGAGATCGTCATCGCCCCCTTCGACTTTGCCGAGATCGCCCGCCTGAAAAAGCAGGGCCTGCCGGTCGATTACATCATCCCCGAAGAGGGGCTGCTGGCCTATGACCAGACGATGAACATCACCGCCCATGCGCCCCACAAGGACTTGGCCTATGCCTATATCGACTTCCTGATCTCGGCCGAGATCCAGGAGATGATGATGAAGCAGTTCTACATCTCGCCCACCAACTCCAAGGTGGTGGTGCCGGACGACCTGAAGGAACAGGTGCCGGTGTCGGGCGCGGGCATGGACAAGATCCTGCAGTGGGACTGGGCCTTCGTGAACGACAATCAGGACAAGCTGTCCGAGGAATGGGCCAAGCAGGTGGGCTGAGGCCCGCGCGCAGCCAGTGGCCGGGGCGCATTGCGTGCCCCGGCCTTTCGATGAAGACCAAGACCCCAGGACAGGCAAGCAGATGACCGAAGTAAGGTTGGACGGGCTGACCAAGATCTACGCAGGCTCGAAGGCGGCGGTGGATGCGATTTCACTGACGATCCCTTCGGGGCAGTTCGTCTCGCTGCTGGGGCCGTCGGGCTGCGGCAAGACCACGACGCTGAAGATGCTGGCCGGGTTCGAGGATGTCACCCGCGGCGCCATCGTCTTTGACGGCCAGGACGTGGCCCATGTGCCGGCGGAAGACCGCGACATCGGCATGGTGTTCCAGAACTACGCGCTGTTCCCGCACATGACGGTGTTCCAGAACCTGGCCTTCGGGCTGGAGATGCGCAAGATCCCCAAGCCCGAGATCAAGCGCCGCGTCCAGGCCACGCTGGAGATGGTGCAGCTGGACCACCTGTCGGGCCGCTACCCGGCGCAGCTGTCGGGGGGCCAGCAGCAGCGCGTCGCCATCGGCCGCGCCCTGGTGATCGAGCCGCGCATCCTGCTGCTGGACGAGCCGCTTGCCAACCTTGACGCCAAGCTGCGCGAGGAGATGCGGGTGTTCATCCGCGACCTGCAAAAGCGCGTCGGCATCACCACGGTCTACGTCACCCATGACCAGGCCGAGGCGATGACCATGTCGGATCTGGTGGTGGTGATGTTCGATGGCCGCATCGCCCAGGCGGGCGCCCCGGCCGACATCTACGAAAAGCCGCGCTCGGCCACGGTGGCGGGCTTCGTGGGGCAGGTGAACCTGATCCCCGCCGTGGTCGAGGCGCATCGCCCCGATCATGTCGACACCCCCTTCGGAGAGATCCCGCTGCCCTTCGCCGCCCGTCCGGGGGCAAAGGTGACGCTGGTGCTGCGCCCCGAGGCCGTCGACCTGCACCCCCACACCACCCCCCATGGCCTGCCCGCGACCATCGTCGGCCTGCAGTATTCCGGCGCTATCGTCGACTATGTGCTGGAATTCGGCGACGGCCGCCGGATGGATGTCAAGACGATCCCGCGGCACCGGTTCCTGCTGGGGGACATGGTGCGGCTGTCGGTCGATCCGTCGCGCTTCTGGATGCTGGACGAAGAGGAGGCGCGCTGATGCGCCAGCGCACCGCCATCCTGCTGCTGCTGCCCGCGGCGGTCCTGCTGACCGTCTTCCTGGCCATTCCCTATGTCACGGTGATCACCTCGGCCTTCCGGGTGCCGGGGCAGGGGACGCCCTTCGGCCAGGGCTACACGCTGGGCAATTTCGGCCGCATCTTCTCGCAATGGTATTACATCGGGCAGGCGCTGAACACGATGCTGATCGGCGCGGTGACGACGCTGGTGACGCTGCTGATCGCGCTGCCGGTGGCCTTTCAGCTGGCCCGGCCAAAGCTGTTCCTGCGGGGGCTGGCCTATGGCATCGTGCTGTCGCCGCTGCTGGTGGGCATCGTCATCCGCAGCTACGGCTGGACGATCCTGCTGGGCAACAACGGCGTCATCAACAAGACCCTGAGGGGCTGGGGGCTGATCGACCACCCGCTACCGCTGATGTACAACACGCTGGGCATCATCATCGCGCTGACCCATGTCTTCCTGCCCTTCATGATCCTGCCGATCATGAGCGCGGTGCAGGGCATCGACCCCTCGGTGCCGGCTGCCGCGCGCTCGCTGGGGGCCAAGCGGTTCACCGTGATCCGCCGGGTGCTGCTGCCGCTGGCGATGCCAGGCATTCAGTCCGGCTGCATCCTGGTCTTCGTGCTGTCGCTGTCGTCCTACGTGACGCCGGCGCTGATCGGCGGCTTCCGGGTCAAGACGACGGCCGTCACCGTGGTCGATGCGATGCTGGACACCTTCCAGTGGCCCTTCGGGGCGGCGCTGGCGCTGACGCTGGCGGCCTTGGGCGGCGGGACGGTGATCCTGTTTGCCCGCCTGACCCGGATCAAGTGGAAATCATGATGTCGCGCTGGACCCTGAATATCTTCTGCCTGCTGGTCTATGTCTTCCTGATGGCGCCGATCATCGTCGTCATCGGGGCATCCCTGAACGCCGGCGCCTTCCTGACCTTCCCGCCGCAGGGCCTGTCGCTGCGCTGGTACGTGACCTTCTTCCACAACGAGGTCTTCATCCGCGCCATCGGCACCTCGCTTTGGGTGGCGGCGGTGGCGACGTTCTTCTCGGTGATCATCGGCACCATGGCGGCGCTCTACTACGTGCATTTCGCCGGCCGCCGGAAGGAACTGGTGCGCATCGCGCTGATCTCGCCGCTGCTGCTGCCCGAGATCCTGACCGCCATCGCGCTGCTGTTCTTCCTTTATGGCGTGGGCATCGGCACCAAGACGCTGTTCGGGATGCTGGTGGGCCATGTGCTGATGACGCTGCCCTTCGTCTTCATGAACGTCTCGGCCAGCCTGGAAAGCTTTGACACCGACTGGACGATGGCGGCGCGCTCGCTGGGGGCAAAGCCCCTGGTCCGCTTCCGCCGCATCGTGCTGCCGCTGATCAAGCCGGGGCTGATCGGGGGCACGCTGTTCTCGTTCGTGATCTCGTTCGACATCTACACGATCTCGCTGCTGCTCAAGAGCATCGGCACCGCGACCCTGCCGATCCAGCTGTTCGACTACCTGAAGACCAACTACACCCCCGAGGCCGCGGCCGTGTCGTCGGTGTCGATCGTGGTGACGCTGGCGGTGGTGATCTTCGTCGAGAAGGTCGTGGGCCTGAAGGTCCACAAGTTCTGACGCATCGCTTTCTCTGCCCCGGGCCCGCTGCTCCCCCCTTCCAACGCGGGTCCGGGGATTTTTGTCCGAAAGCGACACTTCGGGGGCGGCTTGCGAAATCCCTTGCGTGCCCCGGGGGAATCCTCTACAGCCCCAAGCGGGACACCCTTCCCCAACGAAGGGCTTTGTTCATGCTTGATTTCTCCTTACATTTCCGTTGCTTGCGATTTTAGACTTTTGGTCTTGTGCCAATTCTGTGTCAAAAAGCAGATTTGTGACACTGGTGTCCTCCAGTGCGTGAGCATAGGTGCGCAGCACCGTTGCCGCATCCTTCCAGCCCCCGCGCTTGGCGATGGTCGCCACGTCCTGGCCCGCCCGCATCATCGACGTGGCAAAGCCATGACGGCAGCAATGCGGCGTCAGAGGCGCGATCTCGGCCCGCTCGATGACGTTGTTCCAGACCTTGGTCACAGAGCCGCGCTCGGCGTATTTGAACACTGCCTCATCGGCCTTGCGGTTGCTGGGGATGTTGGACAGGGCGGCCACCACGCGGGGCGGCATATGCGCCGTGCGCGACCAGGGGCGGGGCTTGTAGCCATACAGTTCCGCCGTCCCGGAGGTCAGGTCCACTTCGCCCCAGGTGAGCCGGATCGCCTCGCTGACGCGGGCTGCGGTGCCGTACATGAACAGGCAGAGGGCGGCGAGGTGCGGCAGGTCATCGGCCAGGGCCTGACGCTCGAACGCGCTGATCCACTCCAGAGAGGCCGGGGCCTTCTCCTGGGCTTCGTGGTCGAACTTGCGGATGCGGATCGGGCTGCACCAGCCCAGCTCTGCGGCGTAGTTGATGATCGCCTTGGTCGGCGTCAGCACCTGGCGGTTCCAGGTGGCGCCCGAGGCGTCAGGATAGAGCTTGCGGGCAGAGCGGCGGATGCCCTCTCCGGTGATCTCGCGAATGGGGGTGTCTTTCCAGTGGTCCTCGATCCGCTCCAGGAAGCGGGTGGGCTTTCCGGCCTGACGATAGGCGATGGAGGCTTGGGCGAGGGTCACGTTAGCTTCCGGTCCATCGAGATGACTGCGCCACGCGCGGGTTTCGGCTTCTGCCGCGATCCGCTGCGCGATGGCTTTGTCCTCAGTGCCCGTAGAGCTTCGTAGTCGCCGCCCGGCAACCGTTCCTCGGTAATGCCAGACCTTGCCGCGGCGATAGAGTTTGAGGGACATTTCATCGCCTCCTTCAGGGCTTCGACGTGTTCGGGGAAGAGGACGACTCTGCGCCCCAGTTTTGCATAGGCACCAATGGCGCGCACCTTGTCCCTGAGCGTCCGTTCCGAAACGCCAAGATGCCCCGCCAGATCGGCGGGGGTGACGTAATTGGGCAGGAGGTTCAGGGACGGATGCATTTCAGAAGCCTTTTCCGGTGGCAAAGCGGACCTTGGTGGGGCGGGTGCGGACGGCCTGACGGATGCGGGCCTCCAGGTCGCCAAGGGCGGCGGCCATTTCGGCATCGCTGCCGTAGCGCACCCGCTCGCCGTTGAACTGGATCTCGCGTGCGCCTTTTGCGCGCGCCCTGATCAGGGCGTCGCGCATGGTTTCCAGTTCTGCGGTGCCGATCGCCATCAGCCGACCCGGAACCAGCCGCGATGGTCGATCCAGCCGCTGCCGAAGTCGAGGCGCACCTTGATCTGCATCCCGTCCACCTCGAACCCGGCCTTGGTTTCGATCTGCGGGCCTGGTGCACCTTCAAGGTAGGCGTATTCCAGGCCGTCCACCTGGGCCGGATCGGCGGTGACGTACCATTGGGTCTTGTTCGTCAGGCGGGGTTCCACGATCAGCCCGAGGCGCGAGAACGGGTTGGTGTCCTCGGTGCGGGTGGCGCTGATCTCGGCCAGCAGCTGCTCGGCGGTGGTCTCCAGCTCGGGCGGCACGACGACGAAGCGCGGCGTCACGTTGATCAGCTGGCCGGACAGGCCGGTCTGCCGGCGCATCGCCAGACGGGCCGTGCTGAGGGCGGCGAAGGTCAGCGCCGTGGCGTCGGGGTTCTCGGCGTCATAGGCGGTGACGTTGCTGTGGCTGGCGTCGAAGACAGCCGCGCCGTCGCTCATCGCGGGGTTGCTGACGATCTTCTCGACCAGCTGCTGCGCCTCGAAGGCGGCAGAGGACGCGCCCAGAAGGGAGGGAACGCGGGTGAAGGCGCCCAGGTCATCGTTCACCATGGCCTGCCGGGAAATCGCGAAGATCTTCCCGAAGGTCTGGGCGCTGTAGCTCTCTGCCGATTCCTCGATGGTGCCATGGGTGAACTCGCCACCTTCCCCGACCCGTTCCAGCTGGGGGCCTTCGCCCATCATGATCGCGCTCTTGGCACGGAAGTCCCGGGCCGTGGTCTGGCGGGCCAGCTGGCGCACGCCCGAGGGGGTGGCGCCATAGGCACGGCGCAGCTCGCGGTGCACGGCATCGCCCAGGATCAGAGGAAAGTCCGAGGTCGAATGCAGGGCGCGGGTGATCAGGGTTTCGCCGCTCATGGCGGTGGTCGAGACGCCGCGCAGGTGCAGGACCTCGCGGGCGATCTCGCGGAAGCTCAGGCCAGCCCATTGGCGGGCGGCGGGGCTCAGTTCGTGGTCGTGGTGGGCGCGGGCGAACAGCGCTTCACCGGCCCGCTGCGCGATCACATCGGGGGCGTTGTTGTCGGTGATGATCTCGGTCCGGCTGCTGCGGGTCGTGGTCTCGGCGCTGCGGCGCTGCATTTCGGCAAAGGCCGAGGCGCGGGCGGCGTCGGGGGTCACTTCCGCGTCGATCTGCTGGTCGGCCCAGGAGCGGGTAAGGCCCGCCGTCTGGGCAATGCTGCGGATCTCGGCGTTCACCTGGGCGCGGGTCTGCGGCGCGGTGATGATCAGGTCTTCGGGGGCCATGCGGGATACTCCGTTGCGGAAGTGTGCCCCGGTGTCGGCCGGGACGGGGACGATGGAGACCTCAAGGGGCGTCCAGCGGGTTGCGGTGCGGATACGGGTCTTGCCGTCTCGCGTGTCCTGCCAGTCGGCCACGGTGTAGCCGATGGAGAGGCCGCGCAGAGTGCCGTCGCCGATATCGGCCAGCACGCCCTGGGCGGCGGTGTTGCTGCGGAAGCGGATGCGGACCCAGAGGCCCTCGGAGCGGACCTCGGCGGCCTCGACCACGCCCAGCTGGTCCTGGGTGGAGCCGGAGCGGTGCCCGTCCAGCACCGGCCCGCCGATCAGGCGCGACAGGTCCACGCCGCCCAGGTCCAGGCGTTCGATGAAGCCGGGGCGGGCAGCATCCGCGCCGGTCGAAACGATGGCCTCGACGGTGCGGGCCTCGGTGTTGACGGTGGTGGGGCGCGGAGAGGCCGCGCGCAGGTGGATCGTCATTGCTGGGCCTCTTGCGGCTGGCGGCCCGCGCTGCGGGCAATCTCTTCGTCCAGTTCCTCGATGTCGCGCCCGCGCCCGGCGACGACCTCCTCGCGGCTTTTCAGGCCCGCCTGAATGGCGGCAACATCGGCCTGCACCTCGTTCTGGGGATCGACCCATTGCCAGCCGGGGGCGACAAAACGCACGGCGCGGTAATCGGCCAGCTGGGCGGGATCAGAGGGGATCTCGCCAGCCAGGGCCTGAAGGTCGATCCAACGCTGCCAGAGCGGGCGCAGGAACATGCCCTCGATCAGGTGGCGTTGCAGCATTTCGGCGCGGCGGCGGAACTCCAGCAGGCCGACGCGAGCCGAGGAATAGTTCGCCTCGCCCAGATCGCCCGTCAGGGTTTCGAAGGTCAGGCCCACGCCCGCCGCGATCTCGCGGTCCTGGGCGCGCAGGAACTCGACCGCCTGGGCGAGGCCTTGGCCGGGTTGCGAAAACTTCACCTCGGCGCCCACCGGCAGGATGCGCATGGCGCCCGGTTCCAGCGAAACGTTCATGTCCAAGTTCTCTTCCTCGAACCCGCCGACGCCGCCGTTCAGATCCTGAATGAAGCCGGTCATCAGGGCCGAGACCTTCTCGCGCATCAACATGGCGTCCGAGGCTTCGTCCCGGTCGCGCATCTTCAGCAGCACCGGAGAGAGCCAGGAGAGGCCACGCACCTGCCCGGGAAACAGCGGGTCGAAGATATGCAGCATGTCGCTGGCCGGGACGCGGACGGTCTCGCCGGTCAGGGCAAAGACGCTGCCGGGCAGTTCGCGCAGGACATGGTAGGCGGTCACTTCGTCGTCGGCGTCGAACTCGATCCCGGCAACGATGCGAGAGCCGTTGCCCAGGTCGCGGGAAAGGGCAGGGTCGATCTGCTCGGTCGGGATGACCTTCAGGCGCGGGGCGCCGTCCCGCGAGACCAGGATCTGGACGAAGGCTTCGCCGTCGCGCACGAGGGAGCGGGCGATCATGGTCAGAACCTGATTCACCATTTGTTCAAAGCGCTCCGCCAGAGCGCGGCGCACGGTCGCTTCCGGGTGGCGGGAACGTGCCTGCCACCCTTTGCCGATCAGAGCGGCGGTCCATGCTTCCACGATCCGCTGCCCGTAGGGGGTGTTGAGGTAGAGGCCGGAGGCGCGGGCCTTCACAGCCCCGCGCGCGGCAAGCGTCTGTTGCTGAGGGGCCGTCACCAGCGAGGCCCCCTCCCAACGGCGCCCGCCGCTACCGGCTTCGATGCCGGAGCGGCGGAACACGCGGTTGAGAATGTCGAACGCGAACGCCATGCCGATTACTCGTCCTCGGGGATCATGCCGATGGCAATGCGGCGCTCGGTTTCGTGCTCTTTGAACCAGTCGGGGTATTGCGCCAGGTCCTGGGTCACGCTGGCGGGCCACTCTTCGCCCTCGGGCAGGCCAAAGTCCCTTGCCTCCTTCCAGACTTCCTCGGCCAGTTCCGTCACGCAGAACGCTTCGATGGAGCGCAGGATGGCGTCCGTGCCAAGCGAGGTAACGAAGTCGGCGGCCTTGGTTTTGAGGTCGATCCAGCGCCCGCCGATCACCTGGCGAAAATCCCATTCCTCCGGTGCGCTTTCCCAGTCGTAGCGGACCAGGGCGACGAACATGTCCTCGCCCGTGTAGGTGTAGGGGGTGAAGGGGCGCAGGGCGCTGACAGCGCGGCGGGCCAGCAGCCCTGCGCTGTCGTTGTCCATGCTCTTGGCGGCTTGCAGCATCAGGCGCAGCGCAACGGCGTTGTCGAGCGTGTAGTCGCTCCAGTTCCGATCCCTGATTTGGAAGGGCAGGTGCCCGCGCGCGGTGTGCGCTTCGAAGGTTTTGACGGTGCAGCCGGTGACCGCCAGGAGTGCTTTGCGTTTCATGAGAAGATCCCGAAAAAGCCCTTATGATGGGTGGACTATACGGAAATGAAAAAAGACCCGCAACATGTATGCACTCAAGATGGGTGCTAAATTTGCATTGACTGGTTAGGCTGGAAAGGCCGGGGCGCTAAGGTCCTGTTGCGCGGCGCCGGCCCTTTCAAATGCCTAGGCCAGGGCCTCCAGGGCATCGACCGCGTTGGTCAGTGCATCTTCGTATTCGCAGCAATCAAAGTGACCGTGCGAGTCGGCGAGCACCCATCTGATTTGCGAGATTGCGCCGCGTACCGTGGACGGGCGTGTGCGTGCGATCTGCTGCTCAAGCGCAATGAGCCGGTCTGTCATGGCTTTGCCTTCCGGGTCTTCATCCCCGCCGTCATGAGCGTTGAACGCGTCTCTGGTGGCGCGCCAGTCGGTCAGCCAGTGTGGGTGGAGGTCGTGCGGCGCGGCTCTCAGAGCGCTTGGCGCTGCTGCGGCGCTGGTCAGGGCAGGGAGGGCTTTCAGAAGGGCCCGGCGGTTCATATATTGGCTTTCAGCCATGGGGCGATCTCCTTTTCAGATCGGTTCATGTCAGGGCCGGGACGGTGTTGGCGCACCGCCCGGCCCGTTCTACCTAGTTTGAACTGATTGCTGGCTCATAGCCATTATTGTGTCAATGAGAAAACATGGCTCTATGCCATCATGGAATCGCGCAAGCCTCAGTCTCAAGACAAGTTCATCCTTCGCATGCCCGAAGGGATGAGGGATCGTATCAAGCGTGTGGCGGCTGCCAGTGGGCGCTCGATGAACGCGGAGATTGTTCTGCGTCTCGAGCGCAGCATGGAGGCCGAAGCTGAGATTGCTGCGCAGTTGGGGCGAGGAGGCGACCAGGGAGCAACGGATCCAGTGGCCTCACTCAGTGAGCAAATAGCGCGTATGCAAGTCTTGTGTGCGAGGCTCGAACAGTTGCTGTCGGAGCGCACGTAAGTAGTTTTGCAGGTTCCCTGATTTGTAGCGTGTGCAAATCCTCGGCCGGGGGTATTTGCGGTCCGTATCGGTCCTGTACGGCTTCTCATGTGTTAATTTTGGCGTATTGTGGTGTTGCTTCTTTGCGCTGCGAGATTGACATGGCACCAATATATTTACCGAAATTGCTTGATGCGCCGAACCTCCTGATGTGCTTGGGGGCGGCCCTTGATCTAAACAATCTTCCTGAGCAAATATGCTTTGATTTCAGTGTGGTTCAGTTCTGTAAGCCGTCTGGCGTGGTGCTGCTGCATAACCTTACGAAGTATTTGAATCGCCGGGGGTGCAAGGTCTTCTATTCCGGTATTGAAAACCCAACTAAACCTTTGATGTTCCTTGATAGTATAGGTTTCTTCGAGGATCAGCTGGGGCGGAAGTTGTGGGAAGCTTCACGATTGAAGTCTACGACCTGTCGATTGATTGAGGTTCAGCACTCATACTGTCACGGTTGGGTCCACCAAGAATTTATTCCGTGGATGTCGAGCTGTTCCGGTAGACCTGCTGGCGCGCTGGCTGAGTTGAAGACCTGCATCAGTGAGGTGTTTAATAATATTCAGGATCATGCTGGCTTTGATGTCGGGAGTATTTTTGCTCAGTGGTATCCGAACTTGGAAGTTTTGGAGTTTTCCATTGGGGATTTCGGATGTGGCATCCCAAGCAACGTAGCACGAGTAGAGGCCGGGCTGCACCCTAGCGATGCCATCGGGCGAGCTTTTCAGCGTGGCTTCACGACGGGGCGTCCGAACAACCGTGGCGAGGGGCTCGACTTCCTTAGGCAGAATGTTACCGAAAATTTTGGTGGAAAACTGGAAGTTTTTTCTGGTGGAGGGTATATCGCGTGCGATTCGGATGGAAAAATTCAGCCATTTAACGTATGGTATGGAAACTCAGGTTATACTGGGACGTTGATAAACGTGAAGATGCCGACCAACTTGATCGACAACTCAGAACCGCAGCTTGAGGAAGAAATATGGTGATTGTTGTTCGGGACGTGCTGCCTGCTTGCGACACCAACGCACAGGGCGATTTTCTTCTGGAACTCATCATGGGTGCGCATCGGAGCGGCGGGAGGGTGATCCTAGACTTTTCCGGTGTTTCAAATGCAACTAGTTCGTTTGTGAACTCATCATTTGTTGCGTTGCTACAGCGTTGGAGTCTCGGGGAGATCAAGCAGAGAGTTTCTGTGGTTAAGGTGCACCCGCAAATTGCGTCGATGATACGGAGCCGCTTGGAGTATGAGACCCACGAGAGGGTTGCGTAAGTCTTCTATATTTCGTTGCTACCTCATCCATCTGGAGCGAAGGTTTACTATGCTGCGAGGCGTTGTTTTGATGGCTCCGCTTAGTGTTATGCGTCTGTTTGGCCAATCAGGATGGATGATTTGGCGAGCTGAGATTGCATAGACTAAGCAGTCGAGCGCTTCCGCTCGTTTCCCCGCTATGCGCTCGAAGCTTCGAACCGGTTGCCCACGCCTGTAGCGAACAACCGAGCGCTCCGAGGTTAGTTGTTCGTGCCAGACGCGGGGGAGCTCCTTAGACAGTCGGATTGTGCTGCCGTGGCTTAGACGGCTGAAAATCTGCCCCTTCGCGGTATCCACGCCGACGATCCACAGACGCGCGCCTGCCTTCGTTTTCGATCCAGCACGCTCGATCAAAGGGCGGTTACCCGCCGCGCCCTTGATCGCTATGATCCTTCTTTTGGTCCTCGGTACAGCGAAGGCCGTCACTCGGTTCATGGTCGTGCCGTCCCCGGCATCCACGGCGCAAGCGTCGATGCCGATCCGTCCGCCCAGGGCGTGGGGGAAGGTCTCGCGCAGCTGCATGTCTAGGGCGGCCCAGGTCTCGTCATCATCCCAGTCTCCCCAGATGACGCGGTGCCCTAGGACGAAGGCGTGCCCGTTCTCGGCCCACCCCACGAAGGTCAGTTCCAAGCGGTCGTGTTGCACGTCGCAGCCGACCGTGAGGGCCAGTACCTCCTCGGGAAGGCCGGAGAGGCCCCAATTTTCGCATCTGGTGGCCAAGTCGTCTTCGGACAGCTCTTCCCCCTCGCCGCGCCAACCTTGCCCCAGGATCGTGTTTACGAAGGTCTGGAGCGTGGTCGGGTCGTCCTTCGCGCCAATGAACTCCTCGGCCAGCTTCGACCAGGAGGCGTTCGCGTGGAGGCTGACCAGCGCATTCAGTCGGAAGCCCGCGTGGCCCTTCACCTCGGGTCGGGTTGCCCGCCATTGGCCCTGGGCCACCATGGCGGCCTTGTGGCGTTCCGAAATCTCGTCCCGGCAGTGGGGGCATTGCCACCGTGCGGTGTCGGGTGTCTCGTCCCAGATGATCTGATCCCAGAGGATCTCGGAGAAGGTGCCGCAGCTAGGGCAGGGCACCTCGAAGACGCGGGCGTCGGACTGGGCATAGGCGCGCAAGACGTGGCTGGTTTCGTCATGCACGGGCGTGCTGCCCAGGACGATCTTGCGGTCCGGGAAAGACAGGGTGCGGCGCTCGGCCAGCAGGATCGGGGAGCCTTCGGCGGTCGCGTCCATGCCGTCCGCCTCGTCGATGAAGAGGACGCGGACGTTGTGGCGCCGCAGGTTCCGGGGCGATTTGGCAGCAACCACCTTCAGCGACCCACCGGGGAAGCGGCGCGACAGCAGGGTGTTTCGTTCGCTTTCCTCGCGATCCTCGCCCAAGGCGCTGGCAACGCTGGGCGAGGCCGAGAAGATCGGTTCCACGTCGCTGACCATGTAGTCCCGGCAGTCGGCCTCGGCGGGCAGCAGGCAGAGGATGGGCGAGGGTTCGTTCGCCACGAAGGAGGCGACGGCAGAGGTCAGCAGCGTGGTGAAGCCGACGCGCACGGGCTTCACCAGGGTCACGCGCTCTAGGGCGGGGTCGCCAATGGCGTCCGCGATATCGCGCTGGAAGGGCCAGAGGCGCACGGGGCCGGGCTGGGCGCTGACGCCTTCGGGCAGGGCGATGTGCTCCTCGATCCAGCTGGACAGGCGCAGGCGCGGCGGCGGGATCAGGGCGCGCAGGGCGTTGCGGCGGATGGTTTCGATGGTTGCCATGGGGCCTCAGTCTTCAAAAAGTTCGCATATCAGGAAGCTGTCTGTCGCGGGGGAGCCTGACGGCCATACGTTTTGCACGGTGTAGGTCTTGCCGTCCCAGGGCTGGATCTGATCGCCGCGCGCCAGCTCCGGCGCGAGAGAGGCCGGGACGCTCCAGGTCGGGCGCAGCACCAGGACATCATGCCCGTCCTGGCCAATGGCCTGCACCGGGCTGAGGCGGAAAATCGACTGCACGCTGCGGGGATTGCCACCGGCAGGCAGGTAAGTCACCAGGGCGCCGAACTGGTCATTCAGCAGCAGCCCCATGCCTTCGAAGAGGGCGTTAGCCATTGTCGCCTCCAAGCTCCGTCAGGGCGTCTCTCAGCTCACGGTCGATCTGGTCGACCTCGAACGCGGAGAGGGTCAGGGTTTGCCGCACGCGGGGCGTCACGGCGAGGATGCGGGCGCGCACCTGGCGCAGAACGTCTGTCCAGGCGCGCTCGACCGCGCTGGCCTCCACGACCTCGCCGCGCAGTCTGGCGTTCTTCAGCGCCTGGGCGTCGGCCTGCTCTTTCGCGAGGCGGGCGCGTTCGGTGGTCAGCTGGGCGGCCTGATCCTCGGTGCCCCAGCCCGCCGCGACGCCGCGCAGGTGGCGCACATAGGCCGTGACGGTGGCCTCCAGGTCGTAGGCGTCATGCCCGAGGTGCACGGCGATGCCGCGTTTCTTCAGATCGGCCAGGGCGCCGGAGGACAGGTCCAGCAGGACGCAGAGATCGCGCCCGCCGATGCGGTGCGCGGGTTCTCCGTCCAACGGAAGTTCGGAAAAAATCCTCATGATTTCTTACCCCCTAGGCGTTTTCTCAGCGGCTGACACGTCGGGGTGCGAATTACCCCCATAGGGGACACCCCCAGGGAGGACCCGCGACGGGCTTGGGAAAGCAGGCGATCACTGGGCGGCAAGGCGCGACGCCTCCATGTCCAGGAGCGCACGGAAGAACCAAAGCGCCTGCCGTTTCTTGGCCTCACTGTCGGGCGCGTTGGTCCAAGGGAGATACCAGTAGGCATTGCCCTTCTCGGACGTGGTGCGCAACGCAAAGTTGTGAAGCTCGGGGAGGCCGTGATCTTGGAGCCAGCGTCCCCAGTCCGACAGAGCCGCCCGATAGGCTTTCACTTCGACCGCTTTCAAACCGGCGAACGGATTGCCTTCAAACCTCGTGTCTCGGAAGGCGCGCAAAATCGCGTCCTTTTGTTCCTTTGATTGTTCTATATAGGAAGGCTCACTGGTGACCCCTTTTAGCGGAAAATTTGACCCCTTTTGTTTGGGGTAAAGGCTCACTGGTGACCCCTTTTCGGCAGGGGTGCGGATCTCCTGAGACCCCCTTTCCTGGGGTGCCGTCTGGACCGTCTTCGGGGTCTCCTGCCGGGCGGTGCGGGGCTTCCGGGTAGACTTGAAGGGTACAATCTTAGCGGGAGCGGCCAGGGTGTAGGTGGTCACGTTCCCCCGGCCTCGGCCCTCGGTGCGGCGCAGCCAGCCGGTCATCACCAGGACGCGGACAGCCCGTTTCACGCTCGCCATGGAGACGCCCAGGAACTCGCACAGGGTCTGCATGGCGGGGTTCAGCTGGCCGGTCTCGTCATTGGCAAACTGAGTCGCCAGGGCGGATGCCACAAGGCGCGTGGAGGCGGTCAGGCTGCGTTGCTGGAGGACGGCCTTCTGCCACTCGAATCGGTTCAGGCATGCCTTAGTCATGACGCACCTCCCGGGTTGCCGAGGGGCGTGCGCTCGGGCTATGGTCGAGGGACTTAAGACGGGTTTCCCGTGATGCTTTGATGCCGGATGCAGTTGCCGCTGCTCCGGCATTTTTCTTTGCCTTTTTCAGGAAATCGCAGCTGATCCGTGTGTCAGATTTGTGCCAATCGGGCGTGAAAGTTCCCGCCATGTTCCGCGCGTCGTCGTGACGATCTGCGCGGCTCTGCGCGAAATTCCTTGCGTTTTTACTGGGGGTTCCGTAAAGGCGTCCTCGGGACACCCTTCCCCAACGAAGGGCGTATATCTGTAAGGATACCAGAAATGGCTATCGAAGCTCCGGCAACGCGCCCGGCAAATCCGCGTTTCTCCTCTGGCCCCTGCGCCAAGATCCCCTCCTTCACGATCGACATGCTTGCTGATGCGCCCCTGGGCCGCAGCCACCGTGCCGCTGTCGGCAAGGAAAAGCTGAAAGCCGCGATCGAAGAGACGCGCGATCTGCTGGGCATCCCCGCCGACTACCGCATCGGCATCGTTCCCGCATCCGATACCGGCGCCGTCGAAATGGCGATGTGGTCGCTGCTGGGCGCCCGCAAGGCCACCATGGTTGCCTGGGAATCCTTCGGGTCCGGCTGGGTCACCGATGCCGTCAAGCAGCTGAAGATCGACGCCGAAGTGAAGACTGCCGACTACGGCCAGATCATCGACTTCGCCGATGTCGACTTCAACACCGATGTCGTCTTCACCTGGAACGGCACCACCTCGGGCGTGCGCGTGCCGAACGGCGACAAGATCCCCGCCGACCGTGAAGGCCTGACCATCTGCGACGCGACCTCGGCCGCCTTCGCGCAGGACCTGCCTTGGGACAAGCTGGATGTCGTGACCTTCTCCTGGCAGAAGGTGATGGGCGGCGAAGCGGCCCATGGCATGCTGATCCTGTCCCCCCGCGCCGTCGAACGCCTTGAGACCTACACCCCCGCCTGGCCGATGCCGAAGATCTTCCGCATGACCAAGGGCGGCAAGCTGATCGAGGGCATCTTCAAGGGCGAAACCATCAACACCCCCTCCATGCTGGCGGTCGAGGATTACCTTGTCGCCCTGGCCTGGGGTCGTTCGGTGGGTGGCTTTGCCGGCCTGCAGGCCCGCGCCAATGCCAATGCCCAACTGATCTGGGACTTCTGCGAGGCCCATGACTGGATCGCCAACCTGGCCGAAGATCCCGCCACGCGCTCCAATACCTCGGTCTGCCTGAAGTTCACGGACGACCGCATCAAGGACGGTGCCGCCTTCGCCAAGGCCGTTGCAAAACGCCTTGAAAAAGAGGGCGTTGCCCTGGACGTGGGCGCCTATCGCGACGCGCCTGCCGGTCTGCGCATCTGGTGCGGTGCCACGGTGGAATCCTCGGACATCGAGGCCCTTCTGCCCTGGATCGCCTATGCCTTCGAGGCCGAGATCGCCGCGCAGACCGAAGCGGCCTGATCCCTTCTTCCTGATCTGAAAAGGGGTGCCCTGCGGGGCGCCCCCGGACCAACTGTATCCGAAGGAGCCCAGACATGGCCCCCAAAGTCCTCATTTCCGACGAACTGTCCGACGCCGCCGTCCAGATCTTCCGCGACCGCGGGATCGAGGTGGATTTCCAGCCCAAGCTGGGCAAGGACAAGGAAAAGCTGGCCGAGATCATCGGCAATTACGACGGTCTGGCGATCCGTTCCGCCACCAAGGTGACCGCCGCCCTGCTGGAAAAGGCGACCAACCTGAAGGTTGTCGGCCGCGCCGGGATCGGTGTCGACAACGTCGACCGTGAAGCCGCGTCCAAGAAGGGCGTGATCGTCATGAACACGCCGTTCGGCAACATGATCACGACCGCGGAACACGCGATCGCCATGATGTTCGCCGTCGCCCGCCAGATCCCCGAGGCCTCGGCCTCGACCCATGCCGGCAAATGGGAAAAGTCCAAGTTCATGGGCGTCGAGCTGACCGGCAAGACCCTGGGCGTGATCGGCGCCGGCAACATCGGCGGCATCGTGTGCAACCGTGCGCAGGGCCTGAAGATGAAGGTCGTGGCCTACGATCCCTTCCTGGGCGAAGAAAAAGCCAAGAAGATGGGCGTCGAGAAGGTCGACCTGGACGAGCTGCTGTCGCGCGCCGACTTCATCACCCTGCACGTGCCGCTGACCGAGCAGACCAAGAACATCCTCTCGGCCGAGAACCTGGCGAAAACCAAGCCCGGCGTCCGCATCATCAACTGCGCCCGCGGTGGCCTGGTTGACGAAGCGGCCCTGGCCGAGCTGCTGAAATCCGGCCATGTCGCAGGCGCCGCCTTCGACGTGTTCTCGGAAGAGCCCGCCAAGGAAAACGTCCTGTTCGGCCTGCCGAACGTGGTCTGCACCCCGCACCTGGGCGCCGCCACCACCGAGGCGCAGGAAAACGTCGCCCTGCAGGTCGCCGAGCAGATGTCGAACTACCTGCTGGACGGCGCCGTGGAAAACGCGCTGAACATGCCCTCGATGTCCGCCGAGGAAGCCAAGGTCATGGGCCCCTGGGTGGCGCTGGCCGGCCATATCGGCAACTTCATCGGCCAGCTGACCGACGAGCCGATCGAGGCGATCAACATCCTGTACGACGGCACCGCAGCCGGCATGAACCTGGCGGCGCTGAACTGCTCGGTGATCGCGGGCATCCTGAAGAAAGCCAACCCGGATGTGAACCTGGTGTCCGCACCGGTCGTCGCCAAGGAACGTGGCATCCAGATCTCGACCACCAGCCAGGAGAAATCCGGCACCTTCGACGGCTACATCAAGGTGACGATCTCCACGCCCGAGCGTGAACGCTCCTGCGCGGGCACGGTGTTCTCGGATGGCAAGCCGCGCTTCATCCAGATCAAGGGCATCAACATCGACGCCGAAGTGGGCGACCACATGCTCTACACCACCAACAACGACGTGCCGGGCATCATCGGGACCCTGGGTGGCGTGCTGGGCAAGCATGGCATGAACATCGCCAACTTCACCCTGGGCCGCGCCGGTGCCGGTGGCCAGGCGATCGCCATCGCCTACCTGGACGAGAAGGCCAAGCCCGAAGCCCTGGCCGAACTGCGCGAAACCGATCTGTTCACCCAGATCCGTCCGCTGGAATTCACCCTGGCCTGAGGCCCGGGACACATTTCCGAATGGCAGCGGGCCGCCCGAAAGGGCGGCCCGTTCGCATGTCTCAGCGGGCCCGGCCGCGGGTCAGCACCACGAAGGCGAAGATCAGCATCGATAGGATCGTCAGCACCGATCCGATCTTGGCCAGCGCCTCGCCCTGACCGGTGACGGCCAGCGCGATGCCCGGCACGATGGTGACCACCCCCAGCAGCGCCACCCCCAGGTGGATCTTCGGCAGCAGCCCCTCGGCGGCCTTCGGGACCAGATGGTAGAAGGTGCCGAACAGCGCCAGCGTGACCCAGCCCAGCAGGTTCAGGTGCGCATGGGCGGCGACCATCTGGTGGTCGTGCGATGCCGACATGTGAATCCCCCAGGCCATGCCCAGCAGGGCACAGATCGTGGCGGCGGCGAAAAAGATGTACGAAATGCCTTTCATGGCTGACCCCCCTTGTCCGTCATGGGATGTGCCTTTGTGGCCACCCCTTCCTCCATAGGTTGATATTACGCAAGGTCAGAACTTTGACCATGTGGATTATCACGCGGGCGACACATCTTGCCATCACAGGGCAGGGGCGGGTTCGCGGCGGCGGCACTGGCCTTCGCCGGACATCCGTGGTGATCTTGCCGCGTCACAGGAGGGGACTTGCCCATGACGATCTACGCAATCGGCGACATCCACGGCCAGCTTGGCATGTTGCAGGCGGCCCTGGCCCGCATCCATGCCGACGGTGCCGGTCCCCGCGACGAGGTCATCTTCCTTGGTGATCTGGTCGATCGCGGCCCCCAGGCCCGCGAGGTCCTCGACCTGCTGATCGCCGGCCGCGCCCAGGGCCGCAACTGGACCATCCTGCGCGGCAATCACGACGAGATGTTCCGCGCCGCCCTCGACGAGGGCCAGCTGCACCACCCCGCGATCAAGAGCGGCCGGTCCTGGTTCGATCCCGCACTCGGCGGCCCTGAAACGCTGAAAAGCTACGGCGTTGACATGTCCGAGGGCCGCAGCATCGCCGAGATCCTCTCGGATGCGCGGGCCCGCGTCCCCGACGCCCACCGCAGCTTCCTGCGCGAGACGCCGCTCTGGGCCGAGCGCGAGGAGCTGCTGTTCGTCCATGCGGGCCTGCGCCCGGGCCTGCCGCTGGAACGCCAGGTGATCGCCGATCTGACCTGGATCCGCGATCCCTTCTACGCCGTCACCGATCCCTTCCCCTGGCTGATCGTGCATGGCCACACCATCGTCGATGCCCCCCGCCATTTCGGCAACCGCATCGACATCGACACCGGCGCCGGCGCCCAGAAGGCGCCCCGCTACCTGACGGTCGCAGCCTTCGAGGGCAGGGATTGCTTCATCGTCACCGATGCCGGCCGCACCCCCCTTCTGCCGCAGCCGGCGACCGAGCCCGCCTGACGCGCCGTTCCCTGTCATCTGGCCATAAATACTCCCGCCGGAGGCAAAAGGCGCGGCCTTGGCCGCGCCTTTTTCATTTCGCCTTCGGCGAGCATATTTGGGGAAAGATGAAAGACCTTTCCGTGGGGCCTCAGTCCAGGTCTTCGGGCAGCAGCAGGTTCAGGGCCACCGACAGGGCGGCGGCGGGCAGCAGGCCCGAGGTCAGCAGGATCTTCGCCATCGAGGGCAGGTGTTGCAGCGCCGTGGGCTCCAGTTGCAGGCCAAAGCCCAGCGACAGGGATACCGCAAAGATCACCATGTTGCGGCGGTTCCAGGTGACTTCCGACAGCATGTTGATCCCGGCCGAGGCGACCATGCCGAACATCACGATTACCGCGCCGCCCAGCACGTTGGTGGGCACGGTGGCGACGATGGCGCCGAATTTCGGCACCAGCCCGCAGATGATCAGGAAGACCGCGCCGATGGTCACCACATGGCGGCTCATGACGCCGGTCATCGACACCAGCCCGACGTTCTGGCTGAACGAGGTGTTGGGCAGGCCGCCGAAGATGCCCGCGACCGCCGTGCCGAGGCCATCGGCAAAGGTCGCGCCCGAGATCTCTCGGTCGGTGGCCTCGCGGCCGGCGCCGCCCTTGGTGATGCCCGAGGTGTCGCCCACCGTCTCGATGGCCGAGACGACAGCCATGAAGCACATGCCGGCGATGATCGCGGGATCGAAGGCAAAACCCCAGCGGAACGGCGTCGGCAGGTCGAAATAGCCCGCCCGCCCGACATTGGCAAAGCTGACCTGGCCCATCATCAGCGCCACCGCATAGCCCGCCAGCAGCCCGATCAGCACCGCCGAGACCGACAACATGCCGCGGGCGAAGAACGACAGTGCCAGCGCCACCACCACCACGACCAGCGCCGGGATCCACATGGCAAGCGAGCCGAACTCGGGCTTGCCCATCAGCGGCACGCCGCCGGCGGCGTACTGGATGCCGGTCTTCAGCAGCGCCAGGCCGATCATCAGCACGATCAACCCCGTCACCAGCGGCGGCAGGGCATTGCGGATGTGCCCGATGATGAAGCCCAGGCAGAAGTGGAAGCAGCCGCCAAGCGCGATGCCGGTCATCAACGCGGCCATCCCTTCGGGGCCCTTGCCCGCAACCGCCGGGATCATGATCGGCAGGAAGGCAAAGGACGTGCCCTGCACGATCGGCAGCCTGGCCCCCACGGGGCCGAAGGTGATGGTCTGGAACAGCGTCGCGATCCCGGCGAACAGCATCGCCATCTGGATCATGTAGGTCATGTCCGGAAAGCCCAATGCCCCCTGGTCCGAGCCATAGCCGAAGCCCGCGGCCCCCGCGATGATGATCGACGGCGTGATGTTCGAGGCGAACATCGCCAGCACGTGCTGGATCCCCAGCGGGACGGCATCGACGATGGGCGGCAGGTAGTCGGGATCGCGCAGCTGCTCTGGCGTCCCCAGTCTGGCATGGGCCATGTGTGTTCCCCGGTCTGTTTCCGAACGCGCCCCTCTTTCACGGGGGCGTGATCAGAGCGTGACGGAAAACGGCTCGGGCAGGAAGTGTTCGACCAGGTTGGGGGTGGTCCCGATGCGGTCGATGACCGCAAACAGCCCCGGTTCTGCCAACGGGGTAAGCACCCCGTGCCAGGTATCGCGCAGAAAGTTCACCCCCTGGCCGGGCTGGCACAGGAAGGCGCGTGGCGTGCCGGGGGTGCCCTCCGCATCGGGGGCGACGATCACCATCCAGGGGGCATCCGACATCGGGATGAAGGCCTGGGACCCCTCGGGGTGGCGTTCCAGCAGGTCGCAGGCATAGGGCAGATCGCGCGGCTTTGCCCGGAAAACCGAGATCCCCGCGCGCCCTTCAGGGCCGAAATCCAGCCGGGCGCGGTCGTGGTAGCGCTCGCACAGGCCCGCGTTGATCAGCTTGTCGTAGCTTTCCGTCACCTCCAGCACGTCACCGAAGGGGGCGAAGGCCTCGGCGGTCAGGGGCTCGGCCCGGATCGTCAGGGCCATTACAGAACCAGCCCCGGGTGCCGGTTCACGTCCTTGTAGAGGAGGTAGCGGAAGGGTTCGTCGCCGATCTGCTCGCAGGCCTGGGGGCAGAAGGCGCGCAGCCACATGAAATCGCCCGGGCCCACATCGACCCAGTCGGTGTTCAGCAGGTAGCGGGCGCGGCCCTGCAGCACGTAAAGGCCGTGCTCCATGATATGGGTTTCCGCGAAGGGGATGCGGCCGCCCTTCAGGAAAGTGACGATGTTGACATGCATGTCGTGGCGCAGGTCCGACGGATCGGCAAAGCGGGTCGTGGCCCAGGCGCCGTTGGTGTCGGGCATGGCATTCGGGGCGACCGCATCGTCATGGGTGACGAAGGCCTCGGGGGCGGGGATGCCGGGGGCGGGTTCGTAGCGCTTGCGGATCCAGTGGAAGGTCGTCGTCGCCCCGCTGGTATTGGCGAGCGACCACTTGGCGCCCGGCGGCAGGAAGGCATAGCCGCCCGGGGTCAGCGCGTGGTCCGTGCCATCGAGCGTCAGCGTCAGCGTGCCGTCGACCACGAAGAGGACGCCCTCGGCCCCCGCATCGGGTTCGGGGGTGGTGGTGCCGCCGCCGGGGGCGACCTCGACGATCAGCTGGGCAAAGGTTTCGGCAAAGCCCGACAGCGGCCGGGCGATGATCCAGGCGCGGGTCCTGTCCCAGCCGGGCAGCAGCGAGGTCACGATGTCCGACATGCAGGCCGCCGGGATCACCGCATAGGCGGTGGTAAAGCGCGCCGGGTCGTAATGGCGTTCGTGTTGTGCGGGCAGGCCGCCGCGGGGCGTGTAGTAGCTGCGGGTCACGGCAGCAGGTCCTTCAGTCGGTGATAGGCAATGCGCTCTACCTGCTGGCAGGCGGCCTTGAATTCGGTGTCGCGGTCATGGGAAAGGCGCGTCTTCATCGCCTCCATGATCGAGGCCTTGGTATTCTCCTTCACGGCGATGATGAAGGGGAAACCGAACTTTTCCGTGTAGCGGGCATTGTGCCCTTCGAAGAAGGTACGCTCGGCATCGGTCAGCGCATCAAGGCCGGCGCTGGCCTGTTCGGCGGTGCTTTCGGCGGTCAGGCGTTTCGCGGCGGCCAGTTTCCCGGCCAGGTCCGGGTGCGCGGTCAGCACGGCCAGGCGTTCATCGGGCGAGGCACGGCGGAAGGCGCGGGCGAGGGCCGTCCAGACGCCGACGGCGCTGTCATGGGCCGGGCCCAGCTCCAGCTTCCAGGCGCGCTTGGCGATCCAGGGGGAATGTTCGAAGATGCCGCCGAAGGTCTCTACGAAGGTCTTCTTGTCCATCTGGCTGGGGATCAGGGCGGGTTCGACGGGCGGATGGGTGGCGGCCCAGTGATCGGCGATGTCGATGCGGCGCGGGCACCAGACGCCATCGAACTGCGCGATGTAATCGAGGAACTTCTGCAGCCCCGCCATCCGGCCCGGGCGGCCCAGCAGCCGGCAGTGCATCCCGATCGAGAACATCTTGGGGCTGCCGGCCTGGCCTTCGGCATAAAGCACGTCGAAGGCGGCCTTGAGGTATTCATAGAACTCGTCCGTGCCGCCGAAGGTGGCGGGCCCGGCAAAGCGCATGTCGTTGGTGTCCATCGTGTAGGGGATGACCAGCGTGCGGTGGCCGTCGAAGGTCCCCCAGTAGGGCAGGTCGTCGTCGATCGTGTCGGAGACCCATTTCATGCCCAGCTCGGCGGCCAGTTTCACCGTGTTCATGGAACAGCGCCCGGTGTACCAGCCCTGGGGTTTTTCGCCGGTCAGCTCCTCATGCAGGGCGATGGCCTCCTGCATGACGGCGCGTTCCTCGGCTTCGGGCATGTCCTTGTGCTCGACCCATTTCTTGCCGTGCGAGGCGATTTCCCAACCGGCCTGCTGCATCGCCCAGACCTGTTCGGGGCTGCGCGCCATGGCATCGGTGACGCCATAGACCGTCAGGGGAATGTTGCGCGAGGTGAACAGCCGGTGCAGCCGCCAGAAGCCGGCGCGGGCGCCGTATTCATAGACCGATTCCATGTTCCAGTGGCGCTTGCCCTCCCACGGGGTGGCGCCGATGACCTCGGAGAGGAAGGCCTCGGAGGCGGTGTCGCCGTGCAGGATGTTGTTTTCACCGCCCTCTTCGTAGTTCAGCACGAAGGAGACCGCGATCTTTGCACCGCCCGGCCATTGCGCGTCCGGGGGCGTGGGGCCGTATCCGATCAGGTTGCGCGGGTAGCGGTTCATGTGCTTTGACTCCTGCAAGATGGGCCCGGGCAGTGTCAGCCGGTCCGAAAGCGGGATTCAAGCGGATTTTGGGAAAGGGTGCGGGATGGCCAAGGGTTACCTGACGACGCATGTTCTGGATACGGCACGCGGATTGCCCGCAGCGGGGCTGGAAGTCGTGCTGTACCGGCTGGAGGGCGGGCAGCGCGTGGAGTTGGCGCGGATGGTGACCAATGCCGACGGGCGCACCGATGCGCCGATCCTGCCGGCCGGGGCCTTCGTGCCGGGTGCCTACGAGCTGGAGTTCCTGGCGGGCGCCTATCTGGATGCGGTGGGCGTGGCGCCGGAGAGCCCGCGGTTCCTTGACGTGGTGCCGATCCGGTTCGGGATCTCGGACCCGCAGGCGCATTACCACGTGCCGCTGCTGCTGTCGCCCTTTGGCTATTCGACCTATCGCGGCAGCTGAGGAAGGGGGCTCTGCCCCCATCGCCTGCGGCGATTCCCCCGAGGTATTTCGGGACAAGAAAATGAAGAAGGCCGCGCGGGGGAGCGCGGCCTTTGGTCTTTTGGGTCAGTTGCCGGTCGGGATGATGATGATCTCGACCCGGCGGTTCTGGGCGCGGCCTTCCGGCGTCAGGTTGGTGGCGCGGGGCTGGTCCTCGCCGCGGCCGAAGGCGGTGAGGCGGCTGGCGGGCACGCCGTAGCCGATCAGCGTGTTGGCGACCGAAGCGGCGCGGCGCTGCGACAGGGTCTGGTTGTAGGCGGCAGCGCCGGTGTTGTCGGTGTGGCCGACCACCTGGATGCGGGTCTTCGGATATTCGTTGAGCGAATTCGCGACCTTTTGCAGATCGGTCGTCAGGTCCGGGCGCAGGGTGGCGCTGTCGGTGGCGAACAGGATGTCCTGCGGCATGGTCAGAATCAGCTGGCTGCCGGTGTTCTGGATCTGCACGTCCGAGCCCAGGGTGCCGCGCAGGGCCGCTTCCTGCTTGTCGAGGTAGTTGCCATAGGCCGAACCGGCGATGCCGCCGATCACGGCGCCGACTGCGGCACCCTTGCCGCTGTCCTTGGCCACGATCGAGCCCAGCACGGCGCCGAAGCCTGCGCCCGCGACCGCGCCGGTGCGGGTGTTCTGGTAGCCGTCGTTCTGGTCGCAGGCTGCGAGCAGCAGCAGCGACGCGCCGGTCAGGCCCAGGATGGATGTCTTGGCGGTGAGTTTCATCAGGGTCATGTCTGCCTCTTGAGTGCCGGGCCTGAGCCCTCCCATCGGGGAGAAATAGCGCATGTTGGCGGGCGGCCCAATGAATTCTGCGTGCGGGATACGGCAGGTTTCCGCCTTCGGGATCACGCGGCAGGGGCGGCTTCGTGCCGGGCGGCCTCGCGAGCGAGCATGGCGCGCTTGACGGGCAGGCCCCAGTGGTAGCCGCCAAGCGCACCGTCGCGGCGCAGCACGCGGTGGCAGGGGATCAGCAGCCCGACCGGGTTGCGCCCGACCGCGGTGCCGACCGCGCGGACGGCGCGGGGGGCGCCGATCCGGGTGGCGATGTCGGAATAGGTGGTGACCTGGCCCGAGGGGATTGCCAGCAAGGCCTCCCAGACCTTGATCTGGAAGGGGGCGCCGATCATGTGCAGCCGGGTCTCGCCGCGGGTGTCAAAGACCGGGGTGACAAGGGGAGCGACGAAGGCGGGGTCCTCTAGATAGCGCGCGGCGGGCCAGCGGGCGGTCAGGTCGGCCATGGCGGCATGGGGCCCGGTTTCCGAGGTGAAGGCCAGGCCGCAGAGGCCGCGATCCGTCGCCATTGCCAGGGCCGGGCCGAAGGGCGAGGGCAGCAGGCCGTGGCGGATCGTCAGCCCGGCACCGCCGCGGGCGACATCGCCGGGGGCCATGGCCTCCCACCGCAGGAAGAGGTCATGCAGCCGCGAGGTGCCCGAAAGCCCCGTCGCCAGCGCCGTGTCCAGCAGCGAATGGCGATCAAGCAGCATCTGCCGGGCCTGGCCAAGCGTCAGGTATTGCTGGTAGCGCTTGGGCGAGATCCCCGCCCAGGCCGAGAACAGCCGTTGGAAATGTGCCGGCGACAGGCCGATGCGGGCGGCCAGCGCATCAAGCGGCAGGGGCGTGTCGGCGCGGTCGATTTCCTCGATCGCGCGGCGGATCACGGCGTAGTGGTAGGGATCGTCGGTCATGGGGTCCTCGTCCGGCATGGGGCGAGGATAGGCTGCAGCAGGGGGCGCCGCGACCCGTTTCCTGCGCCTTCAGGCAGCCATCAGATCCAGCAGCGACAGATCCTTGGGGCAGCTTTCGCGCACCAGCAGCGCCTCGTCCCGGTCCAGGCAGCGCCGGGCGGTCTTGAAACCCGGATCGAAGAGGCGCGTGGCTCGCAGTACCGCCGGCGGCAGGTTCAGCCGCGCCGCCATCCCGGCATCGGTGGTTTCCACCCAAAGGGAGCCTGCGGTGATGACCTCGTGACGTTCCATGATGATCAGGTGATAGGTCAGCCCGCCCATCGTCGGATCGGGCCGCGCCCGATTGCGCCGCGAGATGTCCGAGAACCGCGCCAGCGCCTCTTCGGTGCCGAAGTTCAGTTGCAGTTCCGGACGGCGCAGCAGGCCGCGATGGCCGGGGGCGACGCGCAGTTTCTCTTTCAATTCGCCCTGGGGGCCGCGTTCGCCGCGATGGAAGGTCATCGGGTAGGGCAGCGGCGCGCCCTCGGGCGTCTGGCGCAGGCGCGCGATATGCAGGATCGGCTGCGCGCCCCGGTCGCGGGTGATCAGCCGGTCGCCGGGGGCGATCCATTCGACTGGCATTTCCCCTTCCAGGGTCAGCAGCATGGTCCCGGGGCCCAGGCCGGATATGGGGGGGTAGGATTCGCTCATGTCTGACCTCCGGGAGGCAGATTGCGGGGTGGCAGTTTATGCGCCGTTAAATCGGCTTGTTGTAGGTCGGGTTTCGGGGCAGAAACCCTGCCATGGCCCGCCAATTGCCCTATCAGACCCTGCGCGAGATCTTCACGCGTTTCCGTGATGCCGAGCCCGAGCCCAAGGGCGAGCTGAACCATGTCAACGCCTATACGCTGGTGGTGGCGGTGGCGCTGTCGGCGCAGGCGACCGATGCCGGGGTGAACCGGGCGACGAAGGACCTGTTCCCGATCGCCGACACGCCGCAGAAGATGCTGGATCTGGGCGAAGAGGGCCTGATCGCGCATATCAAGACCATCGGCCTGTTCCGCAACAAGGCGAAGAACGTCATCAAGATGTCCCGTATCCTTGTCGAGCAGTACGGCGGAGAGGTCCCCAATTCCCGGGCCGCGCTGGAAGGCCTGCCGGGGGTGGGGCGCAAGACTGCCAACGTCGTGTTGAACATGTGGTGGCGCTTTCCGGCGCAGGCGGTGGATACCCATATCTTCCGGCTGGGCAACCGCTCGGGCATCGCGCCGGGCAAGGATGTGGTGGCCGTCGAACGCGCCATCGAGGACAATATCCCCGTGGATTTCCAATTGCATGCCCATCACTGGATGATCCTGCACGGACGCTATGTCTGCGTCGCGCGCAAGCCCAAGTGCGCGGCCTGCCTGATCCGCGACCTGTGTGACTTTGAGGACAAGACTCTATGACGACCTATGACGTGATCGGCATCGGCAATGCGGTGATGGACGTTATCACCCAGAGCGACGATGCCTTCCTGTCCCGGATGGGCATCCAGAAGGGCATCATGCAGCTGATCGAGCTGGACCGCTCGGAGGCGCTTTATGCCGAGATGGGCGAGCGGCGGCAGGTGCCGGGAGGCTCGGTGGCGAATTCGGTCGCCGGGGTGGCGAACCTGGGGCTGAAGACCGCCTTCATCGGCAAGGTCCGCGATGACGAGGTCGGGCTGAGCTATGCCGCCCGCACCGAGGCCGACGGCACCGATTTCCCGAATGCGCCGGTGGCGGGGGGCGATCTGCCTTCGTCGCGCTGCATGATCTTCGTCAGCCCGGATGGTGAGCGCTCGATGAACACCTACCTGGGGATTTCCTCGGAGGTGGGGCCGGACGACGTGTCCGAGGATGTGTGCCGTGCGGCAAAGATCCTGTTCCTGGAGGGCTATCTGTACGACAAGCCCAAGGGCAAGGAAGCCTTCGAGACCGCGGCGCGGCTGACCCGCGCGGCCGGCGGCATGGCCGGGATTGCGCTGTCGGACCCGTTCTGCGTCGACCGTCACCGCGCCGATTTCCGCAAGCTGGCCCGGGAGCTGGACTTCGTGCTGGGCAACGAGCACGAATGGAAGTCGCTTTACGAGACCGACGATCTGGGCGCGGCACTGGAAGCGGCGGCGGGCGAATGCGGGCTGATCGTGTGCACGCGATCGGGCGGCGACGTGGTGATCGTGAAGGGCGACGAGGAAGTCATCGTGCCGGTGAAGGAAGTCGTGCCGGTCGATGCGACGGGGGCGGGCGACCTGTTTGCCTCGGGGTTCCTGTACGGGCTGGCGACGGGGGCGTCGCTGGAGGTCGCGGGCCGGATGGGCTGTGTGGCGGCGGCGGAGGTGATCTCTCATTTCGGGGCGCGGCCCGAGGCGGATCTGAAGGCGCTGTTCCGGGCCGAAGGGCTGATCTGAGGGCGGGTCCGGGGGCGCTGCCCCCGTCTTCCGTGCCGGAAGACTCCCCCGAGGTATTTGGGACAAGAAAATGGCAGGGCGGGGTCTGTGGGCCGCGCCCTTTTTTATGGGAAGAGGGCGTCGAGAGCGGTGTCGAGGGCGCTGGCGTCGGCGAGCTGCAGGCGGACCGGCAGGGTCAGGACCTTCTGGCGGAAGGCGGCGGGCAGGCGAACGGCATCCTTTTCGGTGGTGACCAGCTGGGCGCCGAGGCGCAGGGCATCCGTTTCGAGGCGGGCCATCAGGGCGGCGGAGAGCGGCTGGTGGTCCGAGAGGGATTCGGCATGCACGATGTCGGCGCCGAGGCCGCGCAGGGTGGTGAAGAATTTCTCGGGGTGGCCGATGCCGGCGAAGGCGAGGGTCTTCAGGCCCTGCCAGTCCATGCCGGTTTGCAGCGGGTGCAGGTGGCCCTGCAGGCGGGGCAGCGGCAGGGCGGGGTTGGCGGTGGTGAAGGTGGCCTGGGCCGGGGCATCGCCAATCGAGAGCAGCAGGTCGGCGCGGGCAAGGCCGGTGGCCACCGGTTCGCGCAGGGGGCCTGCGGGCAGGCAGCGGCGGTTGCCGAAGCCGCGGGCCGCATCCGCCACGATGATCGAGAGCGCCTTGTGCAGCGCCGGGTCCTGGAAGCCGTCATCCAGGACGATCACGTCGGCGCCCGCGTCGCGGGCGGCGCGGGCGCCTGCGGCGCGGTCGCGGGCGATCCAGCCGGGAGCGAAGGCCGCGAGCAGCAGCGGTTCGTCCCCGGTCTCGGCGGCGGTGTGGCGGGCGGGATCGACCCGGGTCGGGCCGGTGAGGCTGCCGCCATGGCCGCGGGACAGGAAATGCGGGGTCAGGCCGCGGGCGGTGAGGCGCATCAGCAGGTCAATGGCCGTCGGGGTCTTGCCGGTGCCGCCGGCGTTCAGGTTGCCGACGCAGATCACCGGGATGCCGCAATCGACGGGGGTGCCGCGGGCCAGCCGGCGGGCGGTGCCCCGGGCATAGAGCGCGCCGAGCGGCGCCAGCAGGCGGGCGCGCAGCGCCGGGTGGGCGGGGTCGGTGAACCAGAAGGCGGGGGTCTGCATCAGAGGGCTCCCTTGTCCTCGAGGCGGGCGATGGCCCAGGCGGCGACGCGGTCGGTGGCCTCGGCGCCGTCGGTGGCGACGGTCCAGGCGGCGCTGGCCATGGCAGCAGCCTGGTCGGGCGACATCAGCCGCGTCAGCACCTGTTGCAGGGTTTCCACGCCGCGTACCGCCCGTGCGCCGCCGGCCTGCGACAGCCGGGTATAGGCCGCCAGGTGCCCTTTCACATGCGGCCCGTGCAGGATGGCCGAGCCATGCGCCGCCGCAGGATAGGGATCGGTGCCGCGCTGGCCGCGCAGCAGCGACTGCGCCAGGAAGCAGACCGGTGCCAGGCGGTACCAGAGGCCAAGCTCGGTCCCCGGGGCGGCCAGCAGCACCTGGGTTTCCTCGCCCGGAGAGGCGCCTTCGCGCCAGTCGCACCAGCGCCAGTCCTGTGCCGTCAGGCGGGCGCGGGCGGCCTCGTGGGCGGCCTCGTCGGCGGGCGAGAGCACCAGGAGCGCCCGGTGCGCCAGCCGGGCCGCGCCGCGGTGGGCCTCGATCAGGGGCTCGATCTCGGCCTCGGCGGCGGGGACGGCCAGCCAGATCGGCCGGCCCGTCAGCTCGGTTGCGAGGTCGTCGCGCTGGCGCGGGTTGTAGGGCAGCGCCGGGCTGCCTTCCTGAAGGGGGCCGGTGATCTCGATCCGCTCGGGGTCGGCGCCGAGGCGGCCGAGGCGCCGCGCGGCATTGCCGGTGGTGGCGCAAAGGCCGTCGAACCGCGGGATCAGCCGCCGGCTGAGCGAGCCGCGCAGCCGCCAGCGAGGCTCTTCCAGGGCGTGGTCTTCGGTTTCGGCCAGCATCATCGGGATCTGGCGCTGGTCCACGGCCTGCAGCAGCGCCGGGCGCAGGTGACCGTTCAGCCAGATCAGCGCGTCAGGGCGCCAGTGGTCCAGGAAGGCGATGGGGTCGGTGTCCTCGGGTGGGTCGGGCTGGCAGACCAGACCCGGGGCCTCGGGGCAGGGGGCGTCGGTCTCGCCGGTCAGCAGGACCGAGACCAGCCCCTCTTCCAGGGACAGCAGGCGCAGGGCCAGCTGTTCGGCCGCCTTGCGGCGGGCCAGGCGCGGGCAGTGGATCCAGACCAGGGCGCCACGGGGGCGGGGCGGGGGGGTGTCCTGCGGCATCAGGCCTCTCTGGTGGGCGCGGGTGCAACAGGACAAGGGACGCGGATGGCATATCCGCGTCCCGGCGCCGGGGTTTGGCGCATCGATCCGTGCGGCAGGTCGCGATGCGGCATGCGGTCGGGGGCGCGGCTGGACCGGAGGAGGACCGGCCCGGCGGCGATCAGGCCGTTGCGGCTTCGGGCATGCCTTCGCGCAGCTGGTGGATGTTGGCGATGAAGTAGCGCATGTGGGCATTGTCCACGGTGCGCTGCGCCTCGGCCTTCCAGGCGTCGTAGGCGGCGTCATAATCCGGGAACAGGCCCACGATGTGCAGGTCGTTCAGGTCGCGGAACACGTTCTTGGCGGGATCGACGAGTTCTCCGCCGAAGACGAGGTGCAGGCGATGCGACATGGTACTATCCTTTCCGGCTGTGCGGGGTCGGCGGCAAACTGCGCCCAAAGCCCTGCAGGGTCAAGCCCGCGAGGGGCTGTCAACCCCGTTGGCAGCGGCGCAATTGCGTCGAATTGTCGTGAAGGTGCAACCCTTCCGGGATCATCCGGCGCCGGGCAGCCGCAGCGCGGCAGGGGCGAAGGCCAGCCGTGACAACAGCTGGCCGTGCAGGGCGGGACCGGCGGCGACGACACCGTTCAGCTTGGGGGTGGGGTTGTTGAAGACCAGCCCCCGCCCCGCCCGGTCCGAGGCCACGGCGCCCGCCTCCTGCGCGATCAGCGTGCCGGCGGCGACGTCCCATTCCCAGGTCGGGCGCAGGGTGATCATCGCGTCGAAGCGCCCCTGGGCCACCAGAGACATGCGATAGGCCAGGGCGGCGCGTTGGTGCACGGCGAAATCGGGCACCGGACCGGCCCAGTTCACCGGCGCGATCACCGGCCGCGCCGCCAGCACGCTGGCCGCAGTGACCGAGCGCTGTGCGGTGCAGTGGATCGGCACGCCGTTCAGCGTGGCGCCGCCGCCGCGGGTGGCGGCATAGAGGCGCCCCAGCCGCGGCATGTGCACCACGGCGGCGATGATCCGGCCATCCTCGGCGATGGCAAGGGAATGACCCCAGGCATGGTCGCCGCGCATGAAGGCACGGGTGCCGTCCAGTGGATCGACGATGAACACCCGGCGCGCGGCCAGGCGCGCGGAATCATCGGGGCTTTCCTCGGACAGCCAGCCGTACTCCGGGCGGGCGCCCAGGAAACTGTCCTTCAGCATCCGGTTCACGGCCAGGTCGGCCTCGGTCACGGGGCCCTGGTCGTCGGGCTTTTCCCAGGACTGGGCGCCGCGTTCGGCATAGCTGACGGCAATGCGCCCTGCTTCCAGGGCGGCATCGGTCAACAGCTGAAGGTCGTCGGAGGGGGCCTCAGCTGCCGGCAAGCGTCATCCCCTCGACCAGGAGCGAGGGCACAACGGTGCCGCGCCAGGCGCGGGCATCGTTGGCGGGCGTGATCCGGCGCAGCATGTCGCGCAGATTGCCGGCGATGGTGCATTCGTTCACCGGGCGCACGATCTGGCCGTTCTCGATCCAGAAGCCCGCGGCGCCGCGGGAATAGTCGCCGGTATTGGCATTGATGGTGGATCCAATCAGCGAGGTGACCAGCAGGCCGGTGCCCATCTCGGCCAGCAGCTCTTCGCGGGTCTTGTCGCCCTGGGTCAGCTCCAGGTTCCAGTTGGTCGGGCTGGGCGGGGCGGAAAGGCCGCGGGCGGCATTGGCGGTGGGCGTCATGCCCAGCTTGCGCGCGGTCGCCAGATCCAGCGTCCAGCCGGTCAGCACGCCGTTGCGGATGATGTCGCGGGCGGCGGTGGGCAGGCCCTCGGCGTCGAAGGGACGGCTGCCGAAGCCGCGCGGCCGCAGCGGATCCTCGGTCAGGGTCAGGGTCTCGGGCAGGACCAGCTCGCCCAGGCTGCCGGACAGGAAGGACGAGCCGCGCGCCACGGCCGCGCCGTTCACCGCCCCGCACAGATGGCCGATCAGGGTGGCGGCGACGCGTTCGTCGAACAGGATCGGGTAGGCGCCGGTTTTCGGCGCGCTGGCCCCCAGCCGTTCCACCGCGCGTTCGCCCGCGGTGCGGCCGATGTCTTCGGCATCGCGCAGGTCGGCCTGGAAGATCCGGCCATCGCCGTCGTAATCGCGTTCCATCCCGGTGCCGGTCCCGGCGATCGCCACGCAGGAGACCGAGCGCGAGCTGCGCCGGTAACCGCCGCTGAACCCGTTGGTGGCGGCGATCACGGTCTCGCTGGCGCCGTAGCCGGCCGAGGCCCCCGACACCTGGGTCACGCCGGCAACGGCAAGGGCTGCGGCCTCGGCCCGGGCGGCGTCCTCCTGAAGGCGGGCGGGATCGGGTTCGGGGGTGGGGTCGAAGCATTCCAGCCCCTCGGCATCGCGGCGCGCCGACAGCTGGTCGGGATCGGCCAGGCCGATATAGGGATCCTCGGGGGCTTCGCGGGCCATGGCGACGGCGCGCTCGGCCATCATGCGCAGCGCCTCGGGGCGGATGTCCGAGCCCGACACGCAGGCCTGGCGACGCCCGACGAAGACCCGCAGCCCGGCCTCGGCCCCGTCGGAACGTTCGGCATGTTCCAGCTTGCCGCCGCGCACGTCGATCGACACCGAGGTGCCTTCGCGGGCAATCGAATCGGCCGCATCGGCGCCGGCGGCGCGGGCGGCCTCCAGCAGGGCCTGGGTGATGTCGGCAAGCACGGGGGCGGTGTCTCTGGGCATGGGCCTTCTCCTGAACCTCTCTGACCTAGCCTTTGGGGCCTGCCGGATCAACCCGCGCCCCTGTCGCGGAGGCGTGCCGATGCCGCCAATTCGCCGCATTCCGCGCCGGGGCTGGCCCGAGGGGGGCGGTCGGGCTACGACTTGGGGGAACGGCGGCGCGGCACGCGGCGTTTCGGAACCGGGCACGGGGGTGTCCGCAAAGGGAGAACGAGCATGGATCTGAGCGGCAAGACGGCCATCGTCACCGGCGCAAGCCGGGGCATCGGGGAAGCGACGGCGCGGGCCTTCGCGGCGGCAGGGGCGCAGGTGGCACTGCTGGCGCGCGGCCGCGAGGAACTGGCGCGCCTGGCCGGAGAGATCGGCCCGAGCGCCATCGCCATCCCCTGCGACATCACCCGCTACTGGGAGATGGACGTGGCGGTGAAGGCGGTGGCCGAGACCTTCGGCAGCGTCGACATCCTGGTCAACAACGCCGGTGCCCTGCAACCCATCGGCCCGATGTCGCAGGTCGATCCGGGTGCCTGGGACCACGTGATCGACGTCAACCTGAAGGGCGTCTTCCATGGCATGCACGCGGTGATGCCGCTGATGATGGCGGCGGGCGGCGGCACGATCCTGACGATCTCCTCGGGGGCGGCCTCGAAGCCCTACGAAGGCTGGAGCGCCTATTGCGCCTCGAAGGCGGGGGCGGCGATGCTGACGCGCTCGGCGCATGAAGAGGGCGCGGCACATGGCCTGCGGGTGATGGGGCTGAGCCCCGGTACCGTCGCGACCCGGATGCAGCGCGACATCCGCGAGAGCGGGGTGAACCCGGTCAGCCAGCTCGACTGGGACGTTCATGTTCCCCCCGAATGGCCCGCCCGGGCGCTGCTGTGGATGTGCGGCCCGGAGGCGGACGCCTACCTGGGTCAGGAGATCTCGTTGCGGGACGAAAGCATCCGGGCCGCCGTTGGCCTGGTCTGAGATCGGGCAGGGGGCTCTGCCCCCGTCTCCTGCGGAGACTCCCCCGAGGTATTTGAGAACAAGAAAATGCAGAAGGGCGCGCCGCTGCCTGCCATCTTCCCCAAATACGGCTGCGACGGCCGGGTGCGGGTTGGCGGTACATGGTTCTTTCATCTGGCCCCAAATACTCCCGCCGGAGGCCTGCGCCGTCAGGCGCAGTTCTTGGTTTGCGGCCAGGGGGACACATTGGTGGTGGCGGGTCCCCGGCCTTCCAGGAGGTGGAGCGGATGGGGCTGCTGCGCCTGGGGTAGTTCGTGAAACGGGGGCGCCGGGGGTTTGGAGCAGAGGCGCGGCATGGCCATGGGCAATTCGGTGACCGGGACATGGTGAAACCTTTGGCAGTGGGGTAGGCAAGGCGCGGTAATGAAGGCGAGGGGCGATGCAGGTCGAGGCTCTGGTAATTGGCGGTGGTCCGGCGGGGCTGATGGCGGCAGAGGCGCTGGCGGGCGCCGGGCGGCAGGTGCTGGTGGCCGAGAGGATGCCCAGCCTCGCGCGCAAGTTCCTGATGGCGGGGAAATCCGGGCTGAACCTGACCAAGGATGAGGGATTCGATGATTTCCTGTCCGCCTACGACGCGGACGCCGGTTGGCTGCGGCCGATGCTGGAGGGGTTCGGGCCGCAGCAGGCCCGGGCCTGGGCCGAGGGGCTGGGGCAGGAGATGTTCACCGGCTCGACGGGGCGGGTGTTCCCGGTTGGCATGAAGGCCTCGCCGTTGCTGCGGGCCTGGTTGCGGCGGCTGGAGGGCCAGGGGGTGAGCGCGCGGACCCGCTGGGACTGGCTGGGCTGGCAGGAGGGGTGCGCGGTGTTCTCGACGCCCCAGGGCGAGGTCAGGGTGCAGGCCGGGGTCACTGTCCTGGCGATGGGCGGGGCCAGCTGGCCGCGGCTGGGGTCGGATGGCGGCTGGGCCGGGCATCTGGGCGATGTGGCACCGTTCGAACCGGCGAACTGCGGCTTTCGGGTCGCCTGGTCCGGCCATATGGCGCCGCAGTTCGGGGTGCCGGTC
The DNA here is from genome assembly GCF_057380705.1 of Pseudooceanicola sp. NS-SX9. NCBI lineage: Bacteria > Pseudomonadati > Pseudomonadota > Alphaproteobacteria > Rhodobacterales > Paracoccaceae > Pseudooceanicola > Pseudooceanicola sp. NS-SX9. The sequence goes on from NZ_CM170818.1 coordinate 311,795, forward strand.
AAGGCCGTGGCGCTGAGCGCGGGGCAGGTCCAGACCCGGGGGGAATTCGTGATCTCGAAAGGCGGGGTCGAGGGCGGTGCCATCTACACCCTGTCGCGCGCGTTGCGCGGCGGGGCTGCGTTGCGGGTCGACCTGCTGCCGGATCTGACGCTGGCGCAGGTTGCCGACCGGCTGGGGCGGACGCGGCGGGCCGAGAGTGTCTCAAACCGGTTGCGCAAGGGGCTTAAGCTGGATCCGGTGAAGCGCGCGCTGGTGCTGGAATGTGCTCGTCCGCTGCCCGAGGATCCCTCAGCCCTGGCCGCGCGGCTGAAGGCGCTGGAGATCCCGCTGCAGGGCCCCTTCGCCATCGAGACCGCGATTTCCACCGCCGGCGGGCTGCGGCGCGGCGCGCTGGACGACGGGTTGATGCTGCGGGCGCGCCCAGGCGTGTTCGCCGCCGGCGAGATGCTGGACTGGGAGGCGCCGACGGGGGGCTACCTGCTGACCGCCTGCCTGGCCACCGGCCTTTGGGCCGGGCGTCACGCGGCGGATTTCTTGGCGGGGTGAGGTTCCGGCGCGCTAGCGGTTGCGGCCCAGCATTGCCAGGCGCACCAGCATCCGCTCCACCAGCGCCATGTCCGGCGCCGTCCGCCCGGCCGAGCGCAGCGCCAGGTCGGTATCGGTGATCACCGTCAGTGCCTGTTCCAGCCGGATCGCGCCCCAGTCGCGGGCCTGGCGCAGCATCCGGTCGCGGCGCGGGCCGAACAGTGGCGGCCGCAGGGCTCCGGCGCCGTCGGGATGGCCCGCGATGGTGTAAAGCGCGCGGAAATGGCGTTGCGCCGCGATGCACAGACCCGTCGCATTGGCCCCCTGCGCCTGCAGGCGGCGCAGCAGGGGGGCGATTTCGCCGGCGCGGGCCTCGGCCACCACATGCAGCATGTCGTCCAGTTCGGCTTCGGTCGAGGCGGGGGCGCAGAGGGCGATCTCGGCCACCGTCAGCGGCGTCGCGTCGCCCAGCTTGTAGAGCGCGATCTTTTCGACCGTCTGGCGGAAATCGCCGGGGTCGATCGACAGCGCCAGGGTGGTCAGGGCGCGCATCGCCTCGTCCGGCAGGGTGGTCAGGCCGGCGTCGCGCAGCATCTGCTCGACTTCCTCGCGGGTGGGAGGATCGTCGTAAATGCCGCAGGCATAGGCGTTGGGGTGGATTTCGAAGGCCTTGCGCAGCTTCGAGGTGCCCTTCAGCTGCCCGGCGGTGATCACCAGCTGGGCATCGCCCGGTTGCCAGTCCTCCAGCGTGGGCAGGATGGCGGCGGCATGGGTTTCGGTGGCGTCCTCCAGGAAGACCACGCGGGGGCCGGGGAAAAAGCCCTGCGCCTTGACCGCATCCAGAAGTCCGGCCGCATCGCGGCGGATATCGGCGGCATTCATCCGGGTCAGGCGCATTTCCTCGTCGCCCCGGGGGCCGACGAGGTTTGCCACGATTTCCTGCCGGCGCAGGGCGATGCGCATCGCGTCGGGGCCATAGAGCAGGATGCCCGTGCGTCCAGATTCGGGGCGGCGGGCATAGGCGGCGATCTTGGCGGCCGCCAGCTTCATGCAGGGGTCAGGTCGATGAAGAGACGCGACATCAGCGCGTCCGTGAGGATCACCATCAGCCGTTCATGGGCATCGGCGCGCGCCGATTCGGTCGCGGCGGTGGTGCCGGTGGCGGAATAGGAGGTGAAGCTGGTCACCGTGCCCGCACCCCGCTGGGTGTTGTCCGCCGTCGAGGTCAGCACGTAATCAAGCTTGCCCTGAACGTGGAAACGCGTGGTCACGTCATCGGTGGCGACGGCTTGCTGGCCTTCCTTGACCTTCAGCACCAGCTTCAGCTTGTAATCGCCGTTCGGGGTCGAGCGTCCGACGCGCTGTTCCAGTTCGCGGATCAGCACGTAGCTGTCGCGGGAATTGGGCGCGGGCAGCTCGACCTTGTTCAAGAGCAGGTCACCCGCGCCGCCGGGGGCATAGACCGGCCGAAAACCGCAGGCCCCGAGGGGGACTGCGGCCAGCAAAGCCAGGAACCTGCGTCGATCAGACAACGACATTGACGATACGTCCGGGGACCACGATGACCTTCTTGGGCGTGACGCCTTCCAGCGTCTTGGCGACATTGTGGTGCGCCAGTGCCAGCTTTTCAACCTCGGCCTTGTCCATGTCCTTGGGCACGGTGATCTCGCCCCGGCGCTTGCCGTTGACCTGGATCGGCAGGGTCACGCTGTCCTCGACCAGCATCGCCTCGTCGAAGGTGGGCCAGGCGGCCTGCGCGATCAGGCCTTCGCCGCCCAGGATCTGCCACATCTCTTCCGAGAGGTGCGGCGTCATCGGCGACATCAGCTGTGCCAGCACCTTCAGCGCCTCGGCCTTCGCCTTGCCCGAGGCCTGCGATTTCTGGATCGCGTTGGTGTAACCATACAGCTTCGCGATCGAGGCGTTGAAGCCAAAGCTTTCGATGCCCAGCGTCACGTCCTTGATGGCCTTGTGCATCTCGCGCAGCAGCGCGGTGTCCTCGGCCTCTGCGCCCGCAGCGGTCAGGTCCAGTTCGGCGGCCATGCGGTGCACGCGGGCCAGGTGCTTGGCGGTGGCTTCGGCGCCCGCGGCGGTCCATTCTACGTCACGCTCGGGCGGGCTGTCGGACAGCACGAACCAGCGCGCGGTATCGGCGCCGTACTGGCCGATGATCGCCACCGGATCGACGACGTTGTTCTTGGATTTCGACATCTTGGCCGAGGGGATGACCTCGACCTCGGTGCCGTCCTTCAGGAAGCCGCGGCCGTCCTTCAGCTCCACCTCTTCGGGGTAGTGGTAGACCGGGCGGCCTTCGGCGCTGGTCGTCTTGTAGATCGCGTGGGTCACCATGCCTTGGGTGAACAGCGCATCGAAGGGTTCCTTCGACTTTTCGGGCAGGTGGCCGCAGACCGCCATCGCGCGGGCGAAGAAGCGCGAATAGAGCAGGTGCAGGATCGCGTGCTCGATGCCGCCGATGTACTGGTCGACGTTCATCCAGTAGGCGGCCTCTTCGGCCCCAATCGGCGTGGTGGCACGCGGCGAGGTGAAGCGGGCGTAGTACCAGGACGAATCGACGAAGGTGTCCATCGTGTCGGTTTCGCGCTTGGCAGGGGCGCCGCAGGCCGGACAGCTGCAGTCGCGCCAGGTCGGGTGACGGTCCAGCGGGTTGCCCGGCACGTCGAAGGTGACGTCATCGGGCAGGGCGACGGGCAGGTTTTCCTTCTTCTCGGGGACCACGCCGCACTCGGGGCAGTGGACGACCGGGATCGGGCAGCCCCAGTAGCGCTGGCGCGACAGGCCCCAGTCGCGCAGGCGGAACTTGGTCACGCCTGCGCCAAAGCCCCTGCCCTCGCAGAAGGTGACGGCGGCGTCGATGGCCTCAAGCCCGGTCTGGACCTCCGCGCCGGCGATGCCCTTCACATAGCGGACCTTCTCGGTCTTGGCGGGGACGAAGGGACCCTTGGCGGGGTAGTCGCCCTCGACCGGTTCGAAGGTGGGCGTGATGGTCAGGCCGTACTTGGTGGCGAATTCGAAGTCGCGCTCGTCATGGGCCGGGCAGCCGAAGATGGCGCCGGTGCCGTAATCCATCAGGATGAAGTTGGCGATGTAGACCGGCAGTTCCCAGCTGGGATCCAGCGGGTGCGTGCATTTCAGACCGGTGTCAAAGCCCAGCTTCTCGGCGGTCTCGATGGCCTCTTCGGTGGTGCCGCCCTGGCGGGCCTTCTCGCAGAAGGCCGCGACGGTTTCGTCCTTGGCTTCCAGCGCCTTGGCCAGCGGGTGATCGGCGGAAATGCCGACAAAGCTGGCGCCCATCAGCGTGTCGGGCCGCGTCGTGTAGCATTCGATCTTGTCGAAGCCCTCGGGGGAACCCACCGTATCAAAGCTGAACTGCAGGCCGCGCGACTTGCCGATCCAGTTGGCCTGCATCAGCTTGACCTTGGCGGGCCAGTTGTCGAGGCCGTCCAGCGCGCTCAGCAGCTCATCCGAGAAATCGGAGATCTTGAAGAACCACTGGGTCAGCTCCTTGCGCTCGACCAGCGCGCCCGAGCGCCAGCCGCGACCGTTCTCGACTTGCTCGTTGGCCAGCACGGTCATGTCGACCGGGTCCCAGTTGACGATGGCGTTCTTGCGGTAGACCAGGCCCTTTTCCAGGAAATCCAGGAACATCGCCTGCTGCTGGCCGTAATATTCCACGTCGCAGGTGGCGAACATGCGCGACCAGTCCAGGCCGAAGCCCAGCGGCTTCATCTGCCCGACCATGGTTTCGATGTTGGAATAGGTCCATTCCTTGGGGTGGCCGCCATTGGCCATCGCGGCGTTTTCCGCCGGCATCCCGAAGGCGTCAAAGCCCATCGGGTGCAGCACCGAATGCCCGGTGGACAGCTTGTAGCGCGCGATCACGTCGCCCATCGTGTAGTTGCGCACATGGCCGATGTGGATCCGCCCCGAGGGGTAGGGGAACATCTCAAGCACGTAGTACTTGGGTTTCGTGGGATCATGGCGGGCCTTGAAGACCTCGGCCGCGTCCCAGGCCTGTTGCCACTTGGGTTCGATCTCGGCTGCGGAATAGCGCGACATGGCCGCTCCCTCATACGTGCTGCTGCTTGGGGGCGGTTGATAGGGCCGCGCGGGCGAAGGGTCCAGCCCCCTGACGCGCGTCCCGCCCCGGTTGGCATGTTTTTAACCGCGATCTGCCATCACGAAGCGCCAAGACCAAGGGGCGATGCGTGCAGATCCTGTTCATCCACCAGAACTTCCCGGCGCAGTTCCGCCACCTGGCGCCAGCGCTGGCGGCGCGCGGCGACCAGGTGACGGCGCTGACCCTGCGGGTGGACCGCGCGGTGGACTGGCAGGGGGTGCGCATCCTGCCCTATGCCCTGCCGGCCGCGCGGGCCCAGAAATGCCACCCCTGGGTGCTGGATTTCGACAGCAAGATCACCCGGGCCGAGGCCTGCTGGCGCGCCGCCCGCGCCTTGCGCGACCAGGGCTATGTGCCCGACGTGATCCTGGCGCATCCTGGCTGGGGGGAATCGCTCTTCCTGCCGGATGTCTGGCCCGGCGCGCGCCTGCTTCTCTATGCCGAATTGTATCACACCGGAGAGGACGCGGATCCCGAATTCCCCCCCGTCGATCCCGCCTCCGATCCGCTGCGCCTGCGGCTGAAGAACCTGCACAACCAGATGCAATTCCCCCAGGCCCGTGCCGCGATCAGCCCGACGCGGTTCCAGGCCGACAGCTTTCCCCAGCCCTTCCGCGACCGTATCACCGTGATCCACGACGGCATCGACACCACGGCGCTCGCCCCCGACCGCCGCGCCACGCTGACATTGCCCTCGGGCCGGGTTCTCAGCGCCACGGACGAGGTCGTCACCTTCGCCAACCGCCGACTGGAGCCCTACCGCGGCGTGCATGTCTTCCTACGCGCCCTGCCGCGGATCCTGCGCGAACGTCCGCGCGCCCAGATCGTCATCGCTGGCCGCGAGGACGGCGCCGCCTACGGCCCGCCCCCCCCAAAAGGGACCACCTGGCGCGCGCATTACTGGACGGAAATCGAACGCGACCTGCCGGCGGACGCCGCCGAACGGGTCCATTTCACCGGCCCGCTGCCGCATGACGCCTTCGGCCGGATGCTGCGCCTCAGCGCCGCCCATGTCTATTTGACGCGGCCCTTCGTGCTCAGCTGGTCGCTGCTCGAGGCCATGTCGCTCGCCGCCCCCATCGTCGCCTCCGACACCGCCCCCGTGCAGGAGGTGCTGACCCATGACGAAACCGCCCGGCTGGTGCCCTGGTCCGATCCCGCCCGCCTCGCGGCCGAGGTCACGGGCCTGCTGACCGACCGCCTGCAGGCCACACGCCTGGGCCAGGCCGCCCGCGCCCGGGTGGTGGCGGATTACGATCTGACGTCACAATGCCTGCCGCGCCAGATCACCTGGCTCGACAGTCACGTCTGATTTTCATCTTTCCAAGAAATATGTCGGGGGAATCGGCGCGGCACGCGCCGATGGGGGCAGAGCCCCCGCGCCCTCACCGCCCGCGGTCGGCTTTCAGCAGCTGGCGCGCCCGGGTCAGGATGGCATCCTCGACCGCATGCTGGGTCGACGCGTCCACCGGCTTGCCATTCGCCGTCTCCAGCGTCACGTTCAGCGACCGCGCCTCAAGCGCGGGATCGCTGATCAGCACGGTGGCACGGTAGCTGCGCGTGCCACCCGGGGGCGTGCCGTACCCGGTCGAGATCACCCCGGTGAACGGATCCACGGATTCGATCGGCAGGAAGTTCAGCACCTCCAGCGAGGCATTCCACAGGTACCGGTTCACGGCGACCTTGGTGCCGTCGTCATGCTGCTTGAACAGGTCCCAGATCTTGCCCTTGGAACGTCCCTCGCGGACGCGTTCCTGCTCGGCCTGCTGGGCATTGATGTCCACGTTGCTCGAGGCGGCCTTTTCCAGAGAGCTGCAGGCGCTCAGCGCGACCAGAGATCCGATGGCCAGAAGCCGAATTGCGCCAGAAGACATCATGCGAAAGCCTCGTTTCCCCGTGTTTCCAGACCGATCTAACGGACCCCCGTTTGGGGGGCAAGCGGCTTTCCCGTGATCGGCCCCGGGCTTCGGATTTCCGCCGTCCGCTTTGCAACCCGTCCGGGCGCGGCACCCCTGTGGGCAAAGACTGTGGCAGAGTTGCACCATGCGCCCGGCCATTGCGGGACGCCCGGGCAGCGTGCTTGCCAACACGACGTCAAAAGCGCCAAAGACCATGACATGCCCAATTCGGAGGGTCTTCGAAATTGGGGCAGACTGAGAAACCGAGGGAAACACCATGAAAAAGATTCTCTTCGCGACGACCGCGCTCGCGCTGTCCGCAGGCGCCGCAGCCGCAGACGTCAGCTTCTCCGGCTTCGGCCGTTTTGACTATGTCTACTCTGACCCCAAAGGCGCAGACAACGACATCTCCTTCCTGGATCAGCGTCTGCAGCTGGACATCGTCGGCACGACCGAAACCGATGGCGGCCTGACCTTCGGCGGCAAATTCCGCATCCGTAACGACGACAACAACTCGTCCACCACGGAAGTCGACACCTCGTCCACCTACACCACCGCAGGTCAGCTGTTCGTCTCCGCTGGCGGCCTGAAAGTCGAAGTCGGCAACGTCGACTACGCACTGGACAACATGGGCGGCCACCTGGGCTACGTGGGCATCTCGGCCTACGAAACCATGATCTCCAGCTACGCCTACACCTCGGGCTCGACCACTGCTGACCAGGGCGTCGCAGCGATCTACTCGATGGGCGCATTCGGCGCACACGTGTCGTACGACGCAGTGCACGACAAGACCGACGGTGTCGTGACCTTCAAAACCGCTGGCTACACCTTCTCGCTGGGCGGCTCGAACTACGACGAAGACACCGGCATGACCAAGGTCGCAGCTTCGGTTGCTGGCACCCTGGGCGGCGTCAAGTTCAACGCGGCTTACCTGGATAACGGCGTCGCAGGCAACTACTACACCGCAAGCGGCAAGTTCGAAGTCGCAGCAGCCACCACCGTTGGCGGCTACCTGCTGTACAACGACGAGATCGACGAAACCGGCGTTGGCGCAGACGTGGCCTACGACCTGGGCGGCGGTGTGACCCTGAAAGCTGGTGTGTGGAACTACAACGACGCCACCACCGCAAACGCTGGCGCACAGTTCAACTTCTGATCCCAGAAGTTCGAAAGTTCGCTTTCGGAAGGGCAGGTCTTCGGACCTGCCCTTTTCCTTTGGCGGCGGCGGGGCAGGGCTTTACCGGGCGGTCCCGGCGCGCCATACCCTGAGCGCATCCGGTCCGGCCGGTTCCAGACCCCCGGATCCCCCAAAAACCGGACCCAAGACCCAAAGACCAGGAGTGGCCCCATGTCCCTTGCCGAGATCCGCAGCCGCATCCAGACCGCCTGTGCCGAGGCCGGTCGCGACCCCGCCGGGGTCAGGCTGATCGCCGTGTCTAAGGTGCAGCCCGATGCCCGCGTCCGTGCCGTTCTGGAAGAAGGCCAGCGCGTCTTCGGCGAGAACCGCGTCCAGGAAGCCGCCGGGAAATGGCCTGCCTTCCGCCAGGAATTCGACGGGATCGAACTGCACATCATCGGCCCGCTGCAAACCAACAAGGTCCGTCAGGCGATGGAGCTTGCGCAGGCGATCCATTCCGTCGACCGTCCGAAGCTGGCCCATGCCATCGCCCGCATCGCCGACGAGACCGGCACCTGCCCGGAGCTGTTCATCCAGGTCAACACGGGCGAAGAGCCCCAGAAGGCCGGCATCCTGCCCGCCGAGGCCGATGCCTTCGTGGCCGAATGCCGGGGCCTGTCGCTGCCGGTCGTCGGGCTGATGTGCATCCCCCCGGTCGAGGAAGAGGCGGCGCTGCATTTCGCCCTGCTGGCCAAGATCGCCGCCCGCAACGGCCTGAGCGGGCTGTCGATGGGCATGTCCGGTGATTTCGAGAAGGCGATTTCCTTCGGGGCCACCCATGTGCGGGTGGGCTCGGCCATCTTCGGAGAGCGCACGACCGCCGGCTGATCAGCCGGCGGCGACGGCGCTGTCGGTCTGTCCGTCATTCAGCTCGCGCTGGCTTTCCTGCCAGAGCGAGGCGATGCGGTCGAGGTCGAAGGGATAAAGCGTCTCGCCGCGCTTCAGCCGGGTTTCCAGCATCTCCAGCGCGTCGCGCAGGGCGATCAGGCCGAAGGTGCCGCAGCTGCCGGCCAGACGATGGGCCAGGGGGCCGATTTCGGCCGAATCCCGCGGCAGGCCCCGCAGGTAATCCAGCTGGCTGCCGGTCTCGGCGATGAACCGCGACAGCAGCCCCTCGTGGATGCGCGGCTCCAGGCTGTCGCGCAGGGTGTCGACCTGGCTCAGATCGACCAGCGGTGCCCGGGCCACGGTGTCGGGCAGGGCCGTGCGCGGCGGCGGCGTGACAGTGCTGCCAAGCGCATCGGCCAGCTGGTCCAGCAGCTCGTCCCGGTTGATCGGCTTGTTGACGCAAAAGTCCATGCCGGCGGCGCGGAAACGCTCGATCTCTTCGGGCAGGGCATGGGCGGTGACGGCGATGATCGGCGTCGCGGCATTGGGCCCGTTGCCCTTGCGGATCAGCCGGGCGGCCTCGGGGCCGTCCATCACCGGCATCGAGATGTCCATCAGGATGATGTCATAGGCCTGCTCGGCGGCCAGTTCGACCCCGATCTGGCCATTGGCGGCCTCGGTCACGGTATGGCCTGCGGCGCCCAGCATCTCGCGGGCGACGAAGCGGTTGATCTCGTTGTCCTCGACCAGCAGCAGGTTCAGCGACGGCAGCTCCGAGCGCGCGGCGCTGCGGCGGTCGGGGGCGGCGGTCAGCGCCTTGCTGGGCGACAACGGCAGGCGGACCCAGAACAGGCTGCCTTCGCCCGGCTCGCTTTCCGCGCCCATCTCGCCGCCCATCAGCTTGACCAGGCGGCGGGTGATCCCCAGGCCCAGCCCCGATCCCCCGGATTGCCGCGCATAGGAGGAATCGAGGGTCTCGAAATCCTCGAAGATGCGCTGCAGGTCCTCGGGGCGGATGCCGATGCCGGTGTCGAGCACGCGGAACTCGACCTCGTGGCCATTGCCCAGGACCTCGACCTCCAGGTCGACGCGGCCGTTGCGGGTGAATTTCAGGGCATTGCCGACCAGGTTCAGCAGCACCTGGCGCAGCCGGCGGGTGTCGCCCTCGCCGGTTTCGGCGCTGGTGCCGATCCATTTCCATTCCAGATGGTTCGAATTGGCGCTGGCCAGCGGCAGCGTGGTGTCGATCACCCCGTCCAGCAGCCGCGTCAGCGAGAAGGGGCGGACCTCGGCGGTCATCTTGCCGGCCTCGAATTTCTCCAGGTCCAGCACGTCGTTGACCAGCCCCAGCAACAGCCGCCCCGAGGTCCGCATCCGGTCGGTCAGCGCCTTTTGCCAGGGGGTCAGCTGTTCCTCTTCCAGCAGCTGCAGCGTGCCCAGAAGCCCGTTCAGCGGCGTGCGCATTTCGTGGCTCATCATGGCCAGGAATTCGGACTTGGCGCGTTGGCCGGCAACGGCGCGGTCACGTGCGGCGGTCAGCAGTTCCTCGGCCGAGCGGCGCCGCGAAATGTCGCTGATGAAGGCGACGAAATAGGCGCCGTCATCGTCCACGGCGCGGGTGAACGAGAATTCTGCCGGGAAGTGATGGCCGGTGCTGTCCTGGGCGGTGACCTCGGACTGGCGCTCTCCGGTGGTGGGGGGCAGGCGGCCCTGGCTGTAGCGGCGCCCCATCATGATGACCTTCTCGGCGTCGTCTTCGGGGAACAGCAGGCTGGGGCCGTGTTTGGCCAGCGCGTCGTTGCGCCGGTAGCCGAAGATACGTTCGGCCGAGGCGTTGAATTCCAGGATCAGGCCCTTGTCGTCGGTCACCACCACGGCGTCGCGGGATGTGTCGATGATGGTCTGCATCCGCAGCGCATGGGCGCGCACCTGGCGGGCCTTGTGCGCGGCGTCCTTGGCCAGCCGCGACAGCGCATAGGCCAGCAGCCCGATGCCGATGACGAACAGCATCAGCAGCACCGCCATGCCGATCAGGCCGCGGGTCAGCGTTTCGCGCATCGCATCGCCCTTGTGGGTCAGGCTGTCGCGGCCCTGCAGCAAGATGGCATGCACCGCCGGGTTGATCCCGTCGAGCGTCTTCAGGATGGCAGGGAACTGGCCGGCCAGTGCCTGGTCGGGGGAATCCAGCACCGGGATCAGGGAATCGACGGCAGCGGTGGTGCGGGCCACCGCAGCGGCATAGGTCGGATTTTCCTGGATGATTTCGCGGAAGATCTCGCCTTCGCGCAGCGTGGCCAGGGCGCTGTAGAAGATGTCGAAGCGCTGGCGCAATTCGTCGATGCGGCCGGGCTGGGTTGGGGGGTGTTCGACCGCGTGATGCAGCTTGCCGTATTCCGCATCGATTCGTGCCAGCGACCACAGCGCCCCGTCCGACCGCGGGCTCGAGACGGCCTCGATCTCGTGCAGCAGGGCGATGCCCATGCCGACCGCCGCCACCGCGCAGGCCAGCAGCACCATGGCTGCCACCTTCGAGCGCACCCAGGCGCGGCGCATGGACTGGTCGTTACGGAATGGCATTGGAAAGTACCTTCTGGGGCTGTGGCGGACCGGGCTTTGGGTCGGGCGGGTGATCCCCGGATCCAGACTGCGCTGAATATAGGATCTGATCACGTCTTGCCTGCCCGGGATGCTGATAAACCGGGCCCATCCGAAGTCAATTGTCCCAAGGTGCGGCAATACTGGCACAGCAGGTGCCCGACGGGCCTTGCGGCGCGGGGCAAGGAGACGTGCGAAGATCACGTCGGGCCCTTCCCCTGTGCGACACAGGTGAATATATCCTTTCGGAGAGGCGTCGCATACGATTGGGTAGGTGAACGCCCAGGCCTTCTGCCCGCCACGACGGCCTCTGTAAAGATGCGTGAGATGAAGGGGATGGCCTCTGGCCCGTCAGTGTGCGGGTTCCGGCCGGTGGGGCGTGTTGGCGCCGTGGCGCCGGCAGGGGAAGGGAATGGAATCTGATCCGTGGCGGCCGTCGGGCCGGGCCGGGTCCGTAGGTAGATGGCTGGACGGTGCGAGTACTTATTGCGGACGATCATGAACTTCTCAGGGACACCCTGAACCTGTTTCTGCAAGGCGAACCGGGTATCGAGACCTGCGCCGTTGCCACCCTGGACGAGGCCCTCGTGGCGGCCTCCGATGGGGCGGGCTTTGACGTGGTGCTGCTGGATTACCAGATGCCGGGGATGAACGGGCTGGACGGGCTGCGCAAGATGCTGACGCTGCCGGGGCGCCACCGCGTCGCCATCATCTCGGGGGTGGCGAACCGCGAAGTCGCCGAAGAGGCGCTGTCGGCCGGTGCTGCGGGGTTCCTGCCCAAGTCGCTGTCGGCGCGTTCGCTGGTCAATGCCGTGCGCTTCATGGAGATGGGCGAGCAATACGCCCCGATCGAGTTCATGAAGGCGCAGGAAGAGGTTGCCCTGCATCCGCTGGCACAGAAGCTGTCGCAGCGCGAACTTGAGGTGCTGGAGGGGCTGAGCGTCGGCAAGTCGAACAAGCAGATCGCCCGCGACCTTGATGTCAGCGAACCGACGGTGAAGCTGCACGTCAAGACGCTCTATCGCAAGATCGGGGCGGCGAACCGCACCCAGGCGGCGCTGATCGCCAAGGAAGAAGGGTTGTTCTGAACCGGCCGCTCAGCCGGCGGGGGCTGCGACCCGAAAGCCGATGTCAGACCGGGTCAGGCCCGGTTCCGCCGCCTTGCGGGAATGTACCTGGCAGCGGGGGTCGTGGCTGATGTGGCTCAGGAACGACCCGCCTCGGATCACCCGCAGGGGCCCTTCGTCGGGCCCGGTGGGGTCGATCAGCGGCAGGCGCGGGGTCTGCGGCCGGGGGCCGAAACGGTCCTGCACCCATTCCCAGACATTGCCCGTCATGTTGTAGAAGCCCAGCCCGTTCGGGGCATAGGCGGTGACGGGGGCGGTCGCGGCATGGCCGTCGAGGGCGCTGTTGCGCACCGGGAAATCCCCCTGCCAGGTGTTCATGCAGTGAAAGCCGCCGGGCATCATCGCGTCGCCCCAGGGAAAGCTGCGCCGTTTCAGCCCGCCCCGCGCGGCATGTTCCCACTGTGCCTCGGATGGCAGGCGCAGTCCGGCCCATCGGCAATAGGCCAGGGCGTCGTCATGGCTGACATGGGTGACCGGGTGATCGGGGGCGTCCTGCCAGTGGCTGCCGGGACCCTGGGGATGGGCCCAGCAGGCGCCCCGGACCTGGCGCCACCAGGGGTGCCGGGGCAGGGGCCGGGGGTGGCTGTCGGGATCGGCCAGCAGCAGCTGGAAGACCTGGCTGTGGCCTTGGCGCTCGGCCGTGCCACGGTGACCTGTCGCGAGGACAAAGCGCGCGTATTCGGCGCGCGTCACCGCGGTGGCGGACAGCCGGTAGGGCTGCAGCCGCACACGGATGCGCGGCGCGTCGTGATCGCCCGGGTGCAGCGATTGTGCTGCGCCCATGTCGAAGGTCCCGCCGCGCAGCGCCAGCAGGGCGGCACGCAGCCGGTCGCGCTCCTGCTGGGTGGCCAGTGGCGGCGGGGCGGCGGCAGGCAGGCGGCAAGGCGTGGCCGTCACCCGCGCAGAGGGCGGGGCTTTGTCCATGGCAGGGTCGGTCCGGTCAGGAAGGTGTCCGCAGGGTAACATCGCCGGACCGCCGCTTGAACGCCGCTTGCGCCCGGCCTGCGGACTTTGCCCGAGGGTGTGGGAAATTCGTCCCGCCCGGGCGGCGTCGCTGCCTCAGTCCTCGGGCAAGAGGGGGTGCAGCGCGGTTTCGGGGGGCAGGGCGGGATGCGGGGCCGCCAGCAGCGCGGCGGCATCCTGCCGCGGCAGCCCGGCCAGACACAGCAGGCGCAGCGCGGCTGCGGTCAGGGCGGTCTGCGGCTGGCCGTCGCGCAGCACCGACAGCGCGACGCCGACGATCGCATGGGTGGTCATCTGCCAGGTCAGCACGGCCTCGGCGCCCCAGAACCGGCCCCGGCAGCCGCCGCGCTTCAGCAGGTCGACGGCAAAGGGGCCGATGCGGTGTTCCATCGCGTCGGCGACGATGCCCGAACGCCCCAGCAGCTGACGCCAGCGCGGATCCGTGGTGGCGGTGTCCAGCACCGTCACCAGCGTCATCGCATAGATCAGCGCCGGGTCGTCGATGTCATCCGAGGCCTGTTCGATCCGCAGTGCCAGGTCCTGCATGATCTCCTCGAGCACGGCGACGGCCAGGTCGTCCTTGGAACGGAAGTAGTTGTAGACGGTGCCGGCACCCATGTCGGCGCGGTCGGCGATCTCCAGCATGGTGGCGGCATCGATTCCCTTCTCGGACATCACGTCGCTGGCGGCGCGAATCAGAGCCTCGCGATTGCGCCTCTGACGGCGCGCCACGCGGCCTTCCCGCAGCAGATCGTGCTTCTGTCCGGTCATCGATATTGTCCCCTCACAACTGAACGCTATTCAGAGGCGAACCCACCCGCAAGTGAATTGCCGGAAAACGACCTGTTCCGAGGTCCTTGCGAACAGTGCGGTTTCCGCGCGCTTATCTGCTGAGCATTCCGCCAGCCGCAACATCAATCGCCAAAAATAGTGGAAAAATAGGGTTTTCATCCATTGGTCGGGATGTGAAGCTTGGGCGGACATGAGTAATATCTAATCGCGAATACGATTCATGCGTGACACTGTGTGATGGAATGCCATCATTCAGTTGGCACAGGGCCCAGAATGCGCAGGCTGGGTCGCGATCAGGACGCAGGGGAAGCCAACCGGGCGGCGCCCCTGGATCCAAGGCTAACGCGGGGACAACTTTCCGCGAAGAAAAAACGAAAAACGGGGAGCCGGAATTGGCAGCAACATCCGAAAGCGAGGCGTTTGTCGCCTTCGAGCGCGTGCAGAAAAGCTATGACGGCGAGACTCTGGTCGTGAAGGATCTGAACCTTTCGATGCCGAAGGGGGAATTCCTGACCATGCTGGGGCCGTCGGGTTCGGGCAAGACGACCTGCCTGATGATGCTCGCGGGCTTCGAGACCGCAACCTATGGCGAGATCAAGCTGGACGGGCGGCCGATCAACAACATCCCGCCACACAAGCGTGGCATCGGCATGGTGTTCCAGAACTACGCGCTGTTCCCGCATATGTCGGTGGCCGAGAACCTCTCGTTCCCGCTGGAAGTGCGCAAGATGGGCAAGTCCGACCGCGAGGCCAAGATCAAGCGGGCGCTGGACATGGTGCAGATGGGCAAGTTCGCCGGCCGTCGTCCGACGCAGCTGTCGGGCGGTCAGCAGCAGCGCATCGCGCTGGCCCGGGCCCTGGTCTTTGAACCCGAGCTGGTGCTGATGGACGAACCGCTCGGCGCGCTCGACAAGCAGCTGCGCGAGCACATGCAGTTCGAAATCACGCGCCTTGCGCATGAGCTGGGCATCACCACGGTCTACGTCACCCACGACCAGACCGAGGCGCTGACCATGTCGGACCGCGTTGCCGTCTTCAACGATGGCCGCATCCAGCAGCTGGCGCCGCCCGACGTGCTGTACGAAGAGCCGGAAAACAGTTTCGTCGCGCAGTTCATCGGCGAGAACAACACCCTGGAAGGCACCGTCAAGGAGATGACCGGCCCGCGCAGCTGCACCGTGCAGCTGGATGGCGGAGAGATCATCGCGGCGCGGCCCGTCAACGTCAGCGAGCCGGGGCAACGCACCCGCGTGTCGATCCGCCCCGAGCGGGTCGAGATGAACCGCGACCGCCTGCAGGAAGGCGCCCATCTGCTAAAGGCCGAGGTGCTGGAATTCATCTACATGGGCGACATCTTCCGCACGCGTCTGCGGGTGGCCGGCAATGACGATTTCGTCGTCAAGACCCGCAACGCCCCCGATCAGGTCCGTCTGAAGAAGGGGCAGCAGGTCGAGATCGGCTGGCTGCCCGACGATTGCCGCGCGCTCGACGCCTGACGTCTTTCCCTTCGCGCGCGGCACCGGACATGCGGCGCGCGAGGGGTCCAGAGATCCCGACCGTCCCGCCCGGGGCGCGGGGTCCTATCACCAAGTATCCGGGCGATAAGGGAGTTTGACATGCATATCACGAAAACCCTGCTGGCAGGCACGGCTCTGGCCCTGGTGGCCGGCGGTGCCAACGCGATGGACCTGACGTTCGTGTCCTGGGGCGGGGCCTACCAGAACTCGCAGCTGAAGGCCTATGTGGAACCCTATGTGAAGGAGCATCCCGACATCTCGGTCACCTGGGATGAATCCTCGGCCGAGGCCGTCGCCAAGCTGCGCGCCATGAACGAGGCCGGCAATGTCACCTGGGATCTGGTGGACGTGGTTGCCGCTGACGCCATCCGCCTGTGCGACGAAGGTCTGGCCGAAGAGATCGACCCCGATGAGGTCCTGGCCCCGGCGCCCGACGGCACCAAGGCCTCGGACGATTTCGGCGACATGCTGGTGTCTGACTGCTTCATCCCGCAGATCGTCTATTCGACCGCTGTCGGCTACCGCACCGACATGGTGCCCGCCGGCGAAGCCCCGCCCTCGTCGATCTGCGACCTGTTCGACATCAAGAAATACCCCGGCAAGCGCGCGCTGGAAAAACGCCCGATCGCCAACATGGAATGGGCGCTTTACTGCGACGGCGTGGCCAAGGACGACATCTACAAGGTCCTGGCCACCGACGAAGGCCAGGAACGTGCGCTGAAGAAGCTGGAAACCATCAAGAGCGACGTGATCTGGTGGTCCGCCGGCGCCGATACGCCGCAGCTGCTGGCCGACAAGGAAATCTTCATGGGCTCGACCTACAACGGCCGGCTCTATTCCGTGATCGTCGATCAGCACCAGCCGGTCGGCATGATCTGGGACATGCAGGTCTATGACCTGGACGGCTGGATCATTCCCAAGGGCCTGTCGCCCGAGCACCTGGAGGCGGTGAAGAAGTTCCTCTACTTCGGCACCGATACCCAGCGTCTGGCCGACCAGGCCAAGTACATCTCCTACGGTCCGGCACGCAAGTCCTCGGCCCCGCTGGTGCCGGAAGCGATGAAGCAGCACATGCCGACCGATCCCGAGAACGCCAAGAACACGCTGCTTTATAACTACGAGTTCTGGGCCGACTACCGCGACGACATCGACGCCAAGTTCCAGGCCTGGCTGGCCAAGTGATCCTGGCCTCGCGCCGCTGAACAGGTGGCGGGCCGGTCCGGCCCGCCACTGCAAGGGGAGGCTTCCGCCACGAAGGACGGGGGCACGCAACAACACGAAAAACCGACAGGGACCACATGAGCGACACGACCCAGACCGGTCCGATGGGCGGCATGCTGTCCAGGGACAAGGCCCGCACCGGCCCGATGCTGGCGGCCGATGGCACGCCCCTGAAACGCAGCCTGAACCGGGCGCTGCGGCGCCAGAAGATGCGGGCGCTGGCACTGATCGCGCCTCTGCTGATCTTCGTCCTGGTGACCTTCATCGCGCCGATCGCGGACATGCTGTTCCGCTCGGTCGAAAACGACATCGTCCCGGACACGCTGCCCGTCACCACCGCTGCGCTGAAAAGCTGGGACCACACCACCGGCCAGCCGCCCTCCGAGAAGGTGTTCGAGGATTTCTACTTCGACATGTACATCGCCGCCGAGGCGAAGGTGCACACCAAGCTCGGCACCCGGCTGAACTACGAGCAGACCGGCCTGTCGTCGATGTTCCGTTCCTCGGGGCGCAAGCTTGAGGGGCTGGGCAAGGATTACCTGAAAGAGCTGAAGAAGATCGACCCGCGCTGGAGCGATCCGCAGGTCGTCTACACGCTGATGCAGGGGCAGGGGGGGCCGGACACCTCCTATGTCGATGCGGCCCTGGGCCGGATCCGCAAGATGGCCGGCGAACACCTGAGCGGCGACGTGGGCTTTGCCCCCTCGGCCAAGATTGCCGCGCTGCTGCCCGATACCACCCGGGCCTATACCGATTTCGCGGTCTTCACCGCGCTGGAGGACGGCAAGACCGTCTCGAAGGAAAAGACCTGGCCTTCGGTCTATGTGGGGCTGGTGCAGGATCTGCAGGGCGCCGATGTCTCGGGCTATACCGGCCCCGAGGCCGACCTGCTGAAGACCACCAAGGCCGCCATGGACCAGATCCAGGTCGTGCCGCTGCGTGAATTTTTCGCGCAGACCGACGAGAAATGGATCGATCCTTCGGTCTGGGCGACGATCCAGACCTACAGCAGCGAATATACCTCGGGCTATTTCCTGAACGCCGTCGACCTGCAGCTGACCCCCGACGGCATCAAGCCGCGCGATGTCGATCAGCAGATCTACATCATGCTGTTCAAGCGCACGATGTTCATGTCCATCGTCATCACCCTGTCCTGCATCGTGCTGGGCTATCCGGTGGCCTGGCTGCTGGCCAACCTGCCGGCGTCCAAGTCGAACCTGCTGATGATCCTGGTGCTGCTGCCGTTCTGGACCTCGTTGCTGGTGCGGACCTCAGCCTGGAAGATCATGTTGCAGCAGCAGGGCGTCATCAATGACGTTCTGGTCTGGCTGGGGCTGGTCGATGACGGGCATCGACTGGTGATGATCAACAACCAGTTCGGCACCATCGTGGCGATGACCCACATCCTGCTGCCCTTCATGATCCTGCCGCTTTATTCCGTGATGCAGGGCATTCCGCCGACCTATCTGCGGGCCGCGAAATCGCTGGGCGCGACCAACTGGACGGCGTTCTGGCGGGTCTATTTCCCGCAGTCGGTGCCGGGCATCGGGGCAGGGTCGATCCTCGTGTTCATCCTGGCCATCGGTTACTACATCACGCCGGAAATCGTCGGCGGCACCACCGGCACGTTCATCTCGAACCGGATCGCCTATCATATCTCCAGCTCGCTGAACTGGGGTCTGGGGGCGGCGCTTGGCGCGATCCTGCTGGTCATCGTGCTGCTTCTGTACTGGGCCTACGACCGCATCGTCGGCATCGACAACGTCAAGCTGGGCTGAGGAGGGCATCATGGCCGTTACCATCGCAAAACCGACCTCTGCCGCCTTTGCCGCAAGCGTCTGTGCCGGCTTCGGGGCCTTCTTCGGGCTGTTCATCGGCACCGCGTCGGGCTCGGGCTTGGCGGGGATCCTGGGGGGGGCGGTGCTGATGTTCGCGCTGTCCTTCCTGTCGGTGCAATTCCTGCGGGCGCAGGAAAAGGCCGCCAAATGGGGCTATGCCGTGGTCTTTGCCGCGGCGGGGGCGCTGTTCAGCGGCATCCCCGGCGCGGTGATGGGGGTGCTGTTCGGGTATTTCTTCGGGCACATCACCTTCTGGCTGGCCTCGGGGCGCTACCGGACCGAGCTGCCGCCCTACCTGACCCCGGGCCAGGTGCTGTGGCACTATGCCTTCCGCACCATCGCGGGCGCCATCCTGGTGTTCCTGATCACCCCGATCCTGGTCGTCATCCCGCTGTCGTTCAACGCCGAGAACTTCTTTACCTTCACGCCCGCCATGCTGCATTTCGATCCCGCAGGCTATTCGCTGAAGCACTACCGTGACTTCTTCACCAGCTCTGACTGGCAGGGGGCGCTGTGGAACTCGGTGCGGATCGCGCCGGTGGCGACGATCCTGGCGGTGGGCTTTGGCACGCTGGCGGCCATCGGCCTGAGCCAGCCGCATGTGCCGTTCCGGCAGTGGATCATGGCGATCCTGATCTCTCCGATGATCGTGCCGCTGATCATCTCGGCGGCGGGGATGTATTTCTTCTATTCCCGCATCGGCCTGCAGGGGACCTATTGGGGTGTGGTGCTGGCCCATGCCGCGCTTGGCATTCCCTTCGTGATCATCACCGTCACCGCGACGCTGGTGGGCTTTGACCGCAGCCTGGTGCGGGCGGCGGCGAACATGGGGGCGAACCCGGTCACCACCTTCTTCCGGGTGCAGATGCCGCTGATCCTACCCGGGGTGATCTCGGGGGCGCTGTTTGCCTTCATCACCTCGTTCGACGAGGTGGTGGTGGTGCTGTTCGTCGGCAGCGCGGGCCAGAAGACGCTGCCCTGGCAGATGTTCACCGGCCTGCGCGAGCAGATTTCCCCCACCATTCTGGCGGTGGCGACGATCCTGGTGGCGATTTCGATCCTGCTGCTGACCACGGTCGAGCTGCTGCGCCGGCGCAGCGAGAAGCTGCGGGGGCTGTCGCCGAGCTGAGGTTTGGGTCTTGCGGAAAGGGAAGGGGGGCTGTCGGCCCCCCTTCTTGCGTCTGGCGACGCAATTCATCCCCCCGAAGGTATTTCGGACAAGAAAATGGATCAGGCGAAGGCGGCGAGGGTGATGCCGGCGGCCGTCAGGCGGGCGCGCAGGTCGCGGGCCATGGCGACGGCGGTGGCGCTGTCGCCATGCACGCAGATCGACTGGGCGGCCAACGGGATGGGATCGCCGCCGACGGTGGGCATCAGGCCGGTGTCGAGGAACTGCAGGATGCGGTCGGCGGCCTGGGCCGGATCGTGGATCATCGCGCCGGGGGTGCTGCGGGGCACCAGCTGGCCTTCGGGGGTGTAGCCGCGGTCGGCGAAGATTTCCGAGACGGTCGGGATGCCCGCGGCATGGCCCGCCTTTTCCAGTTCCGTCCCCGAGACGGCGAGGAGGGCAAGGGTGCCGGGCTGGGCGCGGATGGCTGCGACGATGGCATCGGCGGCGGGGCGGTTGACGCAGGCGAAGTTGTTGAGTGCACCATGAGGCTTCACGTAGGTGACGCGTGCATCTGCCAGGGGCGCGATGCCGGCGAGCGTGCCGATCTGCGCGGCGGTCATGGCGGTGATCTGGGCGGGCGTCATCGGGATCACCCGGCGGCCGAAGCCCAGCGGATCGGCATAGCCCGGATGGGCGCCGATGCTGACGCCCTTTTCCGCACAGAGGCGCAGGCTGGCCAGCATGGTGTCGGGGTCGCTGGCATGGCCGCCGCAGGCGATGTTGGCGGAGGTGACGATGCCCAGCATCGCGTCGTCGTCGCCCATGGCCCAGGGGCCGTAGGCCTCGCCCAGGTCGGAATTCAGGTCGATGGTTCTGGTCATGAAGGCCCCCTTTTGCCGCAGGATCCCGGGGGCGGGCCGGGATGGCAAGCCCCTCAGAGCATCCGGATCACGTCCTTGCCGACCGAAAGGACATAGCCGCGCCGGGCGATGTTCTTGACCAGCAGTTCCGACACGATCTGGTTGCCCAGCGTGTCGCGCAGCCGCTTGATGCGGGTGGCGCCGGCGGCTTCCTCGCAATCGGTTTCCGCCTTGCCCGAGATCACGGATTCGATCTGCGCGCCCGAGAGGACCTCATCATCAAGGCGCGCTTCGGCCAGTACCGAGAGGGTCTCCAGCGCGGCATCCGTCAGCTTGAAGCCGAGGTTGTTGAGGTAGACGGTCTTTTCCTCGCGCGAGATCATCAGGGAGTTGACCTCGATCCCGGCGCGTTCGATCTGCGCCATGCGGCGGTTCAGCATGACCAGCATCAGGATCGCGCCAAGCGCGGCCAGCAGCAGCGCCGCCGAGAACACCAGCAGCACGAAGATCACCATCCGGTACGAGGTCAGCGTTTCCGAGAAGGCCGTGCCCGACAGCGCCAGGATGTTCAGCAGCTTGACCTCGGCCTGGGTGGTCAGGTCGTTGTTGACGAAGATCTGTTCGACCTGGTCGTTGAAGGCGCCGGCATCGGGCAGGTTCAGGAACAGGAAGACGGCGGCCAGGGCCAGGATGCCCACCACCGCGGCCAGGCCGATCACCACCGCCCGGGTGCCCGAGCGGCGCAGGTCAGAAGCGAAGATAGAAGGGTCCGGCATTGGCTTTCCTGCTGTCGAGTCCGCTCTCGTCGAAGACGGACACGATATTGAGCAGGTCATAGCCCGCCTTCGCAAGTCGCTTGCGCATGTCGTCGCTGACCTCGGCCTTGGAGCAGGCGGAAACCTGCATGACGCCGTAGATCAGTTCATACGGGCGGTCGCGCCGGGCCTTGTAATCGGCATAGCAGCCGGCGCTGGCACTGGCCGGGACGGCCAGGGCGGCAAGGGCCAGAAGGGTCAGGGCCGCGATGCGCGGCCAGAGGGGGGGGCGGTTCGGTGTCATGCGGGCACTGTGACCCAGGCACGCAGCGTCACGCAATATCATGGCGGCTTCCTGCCGGTGTTATCCGATAACGGCCAGCAAAACAGGGCCTTTTCCGCTCATGCTATCCGATATCACGGGGCTGATATTGCCCGGCAGGGGGGAGTGACCCCAGTTTGCCCTCAGTCAGGCACGGCCCGCCGCGGCAGAATCGCCCGGTTGAACGGGACGCAGCCATACACCTGAAAGGAGATCGCCATGATCCGCATCGCAAGCCTTCCGCGCCGCCTGGTCACCGGGACCGCAGCCGCGGCCATCGCCCTGGGCATGATCGGCGCCAGCCCCGCGGCCGCCCAGCAGAATGGTGACGTCGCCAAGGTCATCGTCGGCGCCACGGCGCTGGCCATCATCGGCTCGGCGCTGATCAATGAGAACAACCGTCAGCAGCCGCGCTACTACCGGGTCGAGCCGCCGCGCCCGCGCCCCCAACCGATGGCCGTGCGCCCGCTGCCGCGCGACTTTCGCCCCGATCCGCGCCGCGTCCCCGACCGCTTCCGCGATGATCGCCGCGACCACCGCGACTGGCGCGATGCCCGCTGGGACGACCGCCGCGACGGTCGCCATGACTGGGACCGCGACCGCCACTGACCTGCAGGCAGGATGACGGCCCCGCATCGCCCCGGCGCGCCGTCATTCGGGCAGGCCTTCGGACCCATCCGTCCGGGGGCAGACGAGGGGGGCGTCCCCAGGCCCCCCTCGTTTCCGTTGCCCGTTTCCGCCGGGCGCCCTTGCGTGCTGTCACGGCCTTTGCCAAGACAGGCCATGACCGACAGACCGCGCCCCGATTACGCCACCGAAGCCGCCCTGATCGCCCAGGGCCTGATCCTTGTTGCCGGCGTCGACGAGGTCGGCCGCGGCCCGCTGGCCGGTCCCGTGACCGCCGCCGCGGTGATCCTGGATGCCGCCTGCATCCCGCCCGGCATCGACGATTCCAAACGCCTGAGCGAGAAGCGCCGTGACGTGATCCATGACCAGCTGATGGCCGATCATCTGGTGTCGGTCGGCGAAGCCTCGGTCGAGGAAATCGACAGCCTCAACATCCTGCAGGCCAGCCATCTGGCGATGTGCCGCGCCATCGCGGGGCTGACCGAGCGCCCCGATCACGTGTTGCTGGACGGCAACAGGATCCCGAAGGCGCTGAACCTTCCGGCCACCGCCATCGTCAAGGGGGACGCCAGGGTGCTGTCCATCGGGGCGGCCTCGATCGTCGCGAAAATCGCCCGCGACAGGGTGATGCGGGACTTGGCGCAACACTATCCCGGCTACGGCTGGGATCAGAACGCGGGGTATCCCACCCAGGCCCACAAACAGGCGCTACTGGATCTTGGTGTCACCCCACATCATAGACGCTCTTTCGCGCCCGTGCGCAGTATCTTGTGTCGAGAGCAAAACTAACACCCTCATTCAAATAAACAAATTGACGCCGATTCCGCTTTGACTCATCTTGCAAGCACAAGAACGAGCGCGAAAAACAGCGCCGTCACGAGGCAGAGCACATGATCCGTAAACCTGTGAAGGGGGCTAACATGCTCCCACTAAATAGTATTTTGTCCGGAGATTGCGTGGAGGTGATGAATTCCCTCCCCGAGAACTCTGTCGACCTGATCTTCGCAGACCCGCCCTACAACCTGCAGCTTCGCGGGGATCTTCACCGTCCCGACAATTCCAAGGTCGATGCGGTGGACAATGACTGGGACCAGTTCGCCAGTTTCGAAGCCTATGACCGCTTTACCCGTGACTGGCTGAAGGCGGCGCGCCGGATCCTCAAGCCCAACGGGGCGATCTGGGTGATCGGCAGCTATCACAACATCTTCCGCGTCGGTGCCGCGCTTCAGAACGAAGGCTTCTGGATCCTCAACGACGTGGTCTGGCGCAAGTCGAACCCGATGCCGAATTTCCGCGGCAAGCGGCTGACCAACGCCCACGAGACCATGATCTGGGCCTCGAAATCCGAGAAGGCCAAGTACACCTTCAACTACGAAGCCCTGAAGGCGCTGAACGAGGGCACGCAGATGCGCTCGGACTGGGTGCTGCCGATCTGCAACGGCGGCGAGCGTCTGAAGGACGAAAACGGCGACAAGGCCCATCCGACGCAAAAGCCGCAGTCGCTGCTGCATCGCGTGCTGGTGGGCTCGACCAACCCCGGCGATGTCGTGCTGGACCCGTTCTTCGGCACCGGCACCACGGGGGCCGTCGCCAAGATGCTGGGCCGCGACTTCATCGGGATCGAGCGCGAGGAAGCCTACCGTAAGGTTGCCGAAAAGCGCATCGCCCAGGTCCGCAAGTTCGACAACGAGGCCCTGAACGTCTCGACCGCCAAGCGTGCCGAGCCGCGCGTGCCCTTCGGCCAGCTGGTCGAACGCGGCCTGCTGCGCCCCGGAGAAGAGCTGTGGTCGATGAACGGGCGTCACAAGGCCAAGGTGCGCGCCGATGGCACGCTTGTGGGCGATGACGTCAAGGGTTCGATCCATCAGGTCGGCGCCAAGCTCGAGGGCGCGCCTTCGTGCAACGGCTGGACCTACTGGTGCTTCAAGAAGGACGGCCAGACCGTCCCCATCGACCTGCTGCGCCAGCAAATCCGCTCGGAGATGAGCTGACCGTCTTTCCATCATGATCCGCCTGTGTTGCGTGTCCCTCCGGGGGGCGCGATGCAAAACCTTGCCCTGCCGGTTCGTCCGGCAGGGTTTTTTGCTCTATGGGTGACGCATCATCTGGTGTCCGCCCTCTAGTGTGACCACGATATCTTCCAGGCGAAACCAGGGCGTGGTGAAAACGGGACCGTCCCGCAGGGCCTCGATCGCGCGGTGGAAGGCGCGGGGGCTCATCCCCTCGACCATCATCACGTCGGAACAGCGGGCCGAGAACGCCTCGGCATCGAAGAAGCGCACGCCGGTCAGGCCCGCCGCCTGTACCGCCTGCCAGCCAAGGGCATCGCGTTCGGCGCGGGGGATCGACAGGAAGGCGGGCAGGGCGGTCAGCAGCAGGAAATAGGTCTGGGTCATCGGGGCCTCTTGCATCGGTTGCGGATGTGGCCAAGTTTCGCGGCAGGGGCCATCGGGGGCCACTCGCATCCGGGAAGGGGCCGCCTTGTCTGATCATCCCGCTGTCACGCCAAGGAAAACGCCGGTGCAGCCGCGGGCCCGGGCGACTTGTGATGCGATCCTTGAGGCCGCAGCTCGCATTCTGGAACATGGCGGGGCGGCGGCGGTCACCACCAATGCGGTGGCCGATCTGGCCGGGGTCTCGATCGGGTCGCTGTACCAGTACTATCCCGGCAAGGAGGCCATCCTGGCCGAGCTGATCCGCCGGATGCGCGCCGCCCTGCTGGCCGATCTGCAGCGCGCCTGTGCCGGTCCCGGGGATCTGCCTGCCCTGCTGCGCCGTATCCTGGCTGTGGTGCTGGACCATCACCTGTCGCGCCCCTGCCGGATCGCCGCCCTGGAGGCGCTGGAGCCCACCCTGCCGCTGCAGGCTGAAACCGCGGCGCTGGACGCGCAGATCACCGCCCTGCTGTCGGGCCTGCTGGGCAGGCACGGGATCGCCGCGCCCGACGGGGCGGCCCGCGACCTGCAGGTGATCACCACCGCGCTGACCGATGCCGCGCTGGCGCGGGGCGATACGGCCGACCTGCCAGACCGGCTGGCCCGGGCCACCTTCGGCTATCTGGGCCTGCCTTTGCCGCAGCGCCCCTAGTCGCCCAGCTTGGCGTGCACCTCGTCCAGGTCGATTTCGCCCACCGGCATCTTGTTGGCGGGGGTCTCGAAATCATAGCGGAACAGCTGGAAGTCGCGCTTGTACATCTCGTAGACCAGATGCATCGAAAGGTCGTCGAAATAGGCCTCGACCGGGTGGGCGCGGCGGGGCCCGTGGCCTTCGCTTTCGTTGAAGCGCGGGATGGTGGCCAGATCGACCGGCACCGGGGTCTCGATCCGGTCCAGCACGCCCTGCATCCCCTCGTTGAAAGACTCGGTCCAGAAGATCCGGTCGTAGCGGCCGCCATTGGCGATGAAGGTCGCGACATGGCCCGACATGGCGGACCAGTGGATGTCGGGCTCCATCGGGCGGCGCCAGCGGATGGTGTCGCGGGCGAACAGCAGGAACCGGCGAAAGCTGCGGATCTGGTCGAAGTCGTCCTTGCCGTCCGGGCCGCCGACCTCGATGCCGTATTTCTGGATCAGCAGCGGCACCAGGTTGCCGCGGTAGCGGTTGCCGTTCCTCTGAATGCCGCAGACCTTGTCGAAAAAGCTCGACAGGATGCGGGTATAGGGGTTGCGCACGCAGGTGAAGGCAAAGGCCGTGTGATCGCGTGCGGCGGCTTCGATGCGCGGCTGGCTGGCCTCTTGCGACCATTTGTGCAGCCCTTCGGTGGCATCGTGGATGTCGCCTTCGAAGAAGCGACCATGGTCGGAATAGTACAGGATCTGCCCGATGGTCGAGCAGGCACATTTCGGCACGACCCGGTAGAGAACGCTTTCGCTTTCCGTCATCCAGGTTCCCGGGAACCCCATTCGCTTGCCTCCCGATCTGTCGTGCCGCGCCCTGGCGGAATTACCTGCCAGAAGAGCAAGTTTTCTCTCTGATTTCAATCTCTGGTAGTGCCTCCTGTGCCAATCTGAGGCAGAATCCCGGGGGGAGGGCCGCGCACCGCATGGCGAGAATCGCGTTCATACTGCTGTGTCACAAGGATCCTGACGGGATCATCGAGCAGGCGCAGCGGCTGACCGCCGTGGGCGACTACATGGCCATCCATTTCGATGCCCGCGCCCGGCCCGTGGATTACCACAAGATCCGCACCGCTCTGGCGGACAATCCCAACGTGACCTTCGCGCGGCGGCGGGCGAAATGCGGCTGGGGCGAATGGTCTTTGGTCGAGGCGACGCTGCTGGCGGTGCAGGCGGCGGTGGCGGCCTTTCCCAGGGCCACGCATTTCTACATGCTCTCGGGCGATTGCATGGCGATCAAGACGGCGGAATATGCCCATGACTTCCTCGACCGCGAGGAAGTCGACTATATCGAGAGCTTCGATTTCTTCACCTCGGGCTGGATCAAGACCGGCATCCGCGAAGAGCGCCTGATCTACCGCCATTTCTTCAATGAACGCAGGCACAAGTGGTTGTTCTACAAGGGTCTGGCCCTGCAGCAGAAACTGGGGCTGACGCGGCCGGTGCCGGCGGATCTGCAGATCATGATCGGATCGCAATGGTGGTGCCTGCGCCGCGCCACGATCGAGGCGATCCTGGCCTTCTGCGATGCCCGCCCCGAGGTGCCGCGCTTTTTCCGCACCACCTGGATCCCGGACGAGACCTTCTTCCAGACGCTGGTGCCGCATCTGGTGCCGACACGGCAGATCCGCCGCCGAACGCTGACCTTCCTGATGTTCAGCGACTACGGGATGCCGGTCACCTTCTACAACGACCATTACGGGCTGCTGCTGAACCAGGACTACCTGTTCGCGCGCAAGATCTCTCCCGAGGCGCAGCAGATGAAGGAGCGGCTGGGGGCGCTCTATGCTGCCCGCGGACTGGAATTCCGCATTTCCGACGAGGGGCGGCCGCTCTATCATTTCCTGACCGGGCGGGGCCGGATCGGGCGGCGCTTCGGCACCCGTTTCTGGGAGACCGAAAGCTCGCTCGGGCGCGAGCGCGAGCTGATGATCGTGATCTGCAAGAAATGGCATGTCGCCAAGCGGCTGGTGGAACGGATCCATCAGTGCAGCGGCCTGCCGGTGGTCGAATACCTCTTCCACGAAGAGGTCTGCCCGCTGCCCGATCTGGGCGGCATCCAGACCTCGATGGAAAAGCGCACCCGGCACCGGCGGGCGCTGCTGCGGATGCTGTTCGACTATTACGGCACCGACCGGCTGGTGATCTGCATGGATCCCTCGGGGCTGGATCTGCTGCATGACTTCTGCTCGGACCGGGCGCGGACACCGATCCTGGACATCGACTGCGGCTTCAGCGACGCCTACCTGGAAGGGCACGCGCGCAGGGTGGGGCTGGCCGGGCAGAACACCCCGCCCGAGACCCTGCAACGCCTGCTGCCGACGATCCGCAACGACATCACCTTCGAAACCGACCGGATCCGCGACGCGGGCTTCGACCGGCTGCTGCGCCTGCGAGACGGCGCGGGCCTGGCGGAAAACGCCGCCGCCCTTGCCGATTTCCTCTCGGTGTCCCATGACGAGGCGCAGGAGATCCTGTCTCTGCCCCACCTGTTCCTGGATTGAGGTGCCCGATGGCTTTTGACTACGACGACCAGAACATCTTCGCGAAGATCCTGCGCAAGGAGATCCCCAGCACCCCCGTGCTGGAGACCGAGCATACCCTTGCCTTCGAGGACATCCGCCCCCAGGCCCCGGTGCACCTGCTGGTGATCCCGAAGGGCGCCTACGTGACCTATGACCATTTCTGCGCCGAGGCCTCGGATGCAGAGATCCTCGATTTTACCCGTTCGGTGGCAAGGCTGTGCGAGATGGCCGGCGTGTCCTCTGCCACCACGCCGGGCGCGCGCTTCATCTCGAATGCGGGCGATCACGGCGGCCAGGAAGTGCCGCATTTCCACCTGCACATCCTTGGCGGGCGCCCCTTGGGCGTCATGCTGCAACCGGCAGGCTAAGCCCGCCGGCCAGCGCCGCGCCATGTCTTGCGTGTCGCGGCGCTTTCACGTTATTCCAAGACGATGGCCCCTTTCGGGCCCTGACCAGACGAGGGACCGCCGATGCCGATCGAAGCGCCTGAAACCAAGATCGTGGAAAGCAGCAAGATCGCCTGTGATGGCGGCGAGGGGGCCCTGGGCCATCCGCGCGTCTGGCTGCACATCCCCGAGGACACTGGTTTCGTGGAATGCGGCTATTGCGACGCGAAATACATCCTGAAAGGCCATGAGGCCGAGGCACCCGCCGCCAAGGCCTGATCGGCGTCCTGTCATTTGGCATCCGGGAAGGGGGCTCTGCCCCCGCCAGCCTGCGGCTGACTCCCCCGGAGTATTTTCGGTCAGATGACAGGGAAGCCCGGTTCTTCATCATCTGGCGGGAAATACTCCAGGGGTGAATGACGCCCGGTACGGGCGGCAGAGGGGGCAGCGCCCCCTTCTTTCCTTTTCCGAAAACCAGACCCGCCTTGCGCCACGAAGGCGGTGGCCGCGCCTGCCGGAACATGGCAGAACCGGGGCCAGCACAGGAGGCCTGACATGAACGAGACCAAAACCGGCTTCGGCAAGGGATGCCACCTGCACCTGATCGACGGATCGGGCTTCATCTTCCGCGCCTATCATGCGCTGCCGCCGCTCACGCGCAAGTCTGACGGGGCGCCCATCGGGGCGGTCTCGGGCTTTTGCAACATGCTGCACCGCTATGTCGAGGGCAACACCGGCCCCGACGCGCCGACCCATGTCTGCGTTGTCTTCGACAAGTCGGGTCACACCTTCCGCAACGACCTTTATGACCAGTACAAGGCCAACCGCGAGGCCATGCCCGAGGATCTGCGCCCCCAGATCCCGCTGACCCGCCGTGCCACCGAAGCTTTCAACATCGCCTGCAAGGAGCTTCAGGGCTACGAGGCCGACGACATCATCGCGACGCTTGCCTGCCAGGCGCGCGAGGCCGGCGGCCGCGTCACCATCATCTCTTCCGACAAGGACCTGATGCAGCTGGTCGGCGGCGGGGTCGAGATGCTGGACGCGATGAAGAACCTGCGCATCGACCGCGAGGGCGTCGAGGCCAAGTTCGGCGTCGGTCCCGAGCGCGTCGTCGACGTGCAGGCGCTGGCGGGCGATGCGGTCGACAACGTGCCCGGTGCCCCCGGCATCGGCATCAAGACCGCAGCCCTGCTGATCAATGAATGGGGCGATCTGGAAACGCTTCTCGACAATGCCGAGAAGATCAAGCAGCCCAAGCGCCGCCAGACGCTGATCGACAACCGTGCCCAGATCGAGTTGTCGAAGAAGCTCGTGCAACTGGAGTGCAACACGCCGCTCGACTTCACCCTCGACGACCTCGAGGTGAAGGACCCCGAGCCCGAGGTCCTGCTGGGTTTCCTGGCCGAGATGGAGTTCCGCACCCTCACGAAACGCCTGGCCGAGCAGATGGGCGCCGCCGCCCCCGAGATCGACGATGCCCCCACGGCCCCAGCCGCGCAGGATGCGCCCGAAGCGCCCGCCATCGACACCGCCAGCTACCGGATGGTCAGCGATGCCGAAACGCTTCAGACTTGGATCGACCGCATCCGCGAGCGCGGCTATGTTGCCGTCGATACCGAGACCACGGGCCTCGACGAGATGGTCGTCGACCTGGTGGGCATCTGCCTGGCCACCGACCCCGGTCAGGCCTGCTACATCCCGCTTGCCCACAAGGCCGAAAGCGGTGAGGGGCTGTTCCGCTCGGACGAAGCCGTGCCCGGCCAGATGCCCCTCGATGAGGCGCTCAGGATGCTGAAGCCGGTGCTTGAGGATGACAGCATCCTCAAGATCGGCCAGAACATGAAATACGACGCCAAGATCCTGAAGCGTTACGGGATCGACGTCGCCCCCTTCGACGACACCATGCTGATCAGCTACGCGCTGAACGCCGGGCTTCACACCCATGGCATGGATGCGCTGTCCGAACGCTACCTCGGCCATGTGCCGATCCCCACGAAGGAACTGCTGGGCAGCGGGAAAAGCCAGATCACCTTCGACCGCGTGCCCCTCGACAAGGCCACCGCCTACGGGGCCGAGGACGCCGATGTCACCCTGCGCCTGTGGCAGGTGCTGAAACCGCGCCTGCACCGCGAGCAGCTGGCCACCGTCTACGAGACCCTCGAACGCCCGCTCGCCCCGGTGCTGGCCCAGATGGAGATGCACGGCATCAAGGTCGACCGCGACACGCTCTCGCGGATGTCGAACGCCTTCGCGCAGAAGATGGCGGGGCTTGAGGCCGAGATCCACGAACTGGCCGGCGAAACCTTCAACGTCGGCTCTCCCAAGCAGCTTGGCGAAATCCTCTTCGACAAGATGGGCCTGCCCGGTGGCACCAAGGGCAAGACCGGTGCCTACGCGACCGGCGCCGACATCCTCGAAGACCTGGCGACGGAACACGCGCTTCCGGGCCGGGTCCTCGACTGGCGGGCCCTGTCAAAGCTGAAATCGACCTATACGGATGCCCTGCAGGAACACATCAACCCCGACACGGGCCGCGTGCACACCTCCTACCTGCAGACCGGCGCCAACACCGGCCGCCTGTCGTCGAGCGATCCGAACGTCCAGAACATCCCCGTGCGCACCGAGGAAGGCCGCCGCATCCGCGAGGCCTTCATTGCGGATCAGGGCAAGACCCTCGTCTCGCTCGACTACAGCCAGATCGAACTGCGCATCCTCGCCCATGTGGCCAGAATCGAGTCGCTGAAACAGGCTTTCCACGAGGGCCAGGACATCCACGCCGCCACCGCCTCCGAGGTCTTCGGCGTCCCCCTCGACCAGATGACCCCCGAGATCCGCCGCCAGGCCAAGGCGATCAACTTCGGCGTCATCTACGGCATCTCGGGCTTCGGCCTGGCACGCAACCTGCGCATTCCCCGGTCCGAGGCCCAGGGCTTCATCGACCGCTACTTCGAACGCTTCCCCGGGATCCGCGAATACATGGATCAGACGGTGGCCTTCGGGCAGGAACATCTCTTCGTCCAGACCCTCTTCGGCCGCAAGATCCACACGCCGGAAATCGCCGCCAAGGGCCCCCGTGCGGGCTTTGCCAAGCGCGCCGCCATCAACGCGCCGATCCAGGGTACCGCGGCCGACATCATCCGCCGCGCCATGATCCGCATGCCCGAAGCGATCGCCGGGATCCCCGCCAAGATGCTCCTCCAGGTCCATGACGAACTGGTGTTCGAGGTCGACAAGGGCGCCGAAGAGGCCCTGATCACCGCCGCCCGCCATGTCATGGAAACCGCCGCCGAACCCGCGATCCATCTCGACGTGCCGCTGGTGGTCGATGCGGGCCAGGGCGCCAACTGGGCCGAGGCGCACTGACCCCCCTCATTTTCTTGTCCTGAAATACCTCGGGGGAGTCTCCGCAGGAGACGGGGGCAGAGCCCCCTCTCAGTGCTCCCCCAGGCACTGCCCATGGTCGCCAAGCGCCGCGATCAGCCCACAGGGCTCTCCGGGGCCGTGATCACAGACCTCCGACAGCCGCGCCAGCTCCGCTTCCAGCCGTTGCAACCGGGTGATCCGCGCGCGGATGTCCTCCAGATGCTGGCGGGCGATCAGATGGGCATCGGTGCAGTCCCGGCCCCGGTCGCTCAGCTCCAGCAGGTGACGGATCGCCTCCAGCGACAGGCCCAGCTCGCGCGCATGGGCGATGAACTGCAGGCGGTCGCGACCGGCGCGGCCATAGCGGCGCTGGTTGCCTTCGGTGCGCTCGTCCGCCGCCAGCAGGCCCGCAGTCTCGTAATAGCGGATCGTCGGCACTTTGACGCCCGTCTCCCGTGACAGCTCTCCGATGGAAAACATCATTTGCCCCCTTGAAGCTCTAGTCACTAGAGGTCCTATCTTGCCGGTCGACGCATGCAAGACGAAACGAAAGGGGGCCGGCAATGCCGCACGATCATGCCCATCACCACGATCATGCCCATCACCACGATCATGACCATGGCCACGGCCATCACCACCACCACCATGATGTCGACCTGGCCGGAGACCGCAGCCTGGCCTTCGCCGTGGCGATCAACATCCTGCTGACGCTGGTGCAGATCGCGGCGGGGCTGTTCGCGGGTTCGCTCGCGCTGATCGCGGATGCGGTGCACAATCTCTCGGACGCGCTTTCCATGGTGATCGCCTGGGCCGCCCGCCGGATCGCCCGTCGTCCTGCCGATGCCAGCATGACCTTCGGCTATGGCCGGGCCGAGGTCGTCGCCGCGCTGATCAACTATACCACCCTGATCACCATCGCGATCCTGCTGGGCTTCCAGGGCATTGAAAAGCTGTTCGCCCCGGAAGAGGTCCACGGCTGGACCGTGGTGATCGTGGCCGTCGTGGCGCTGGTGATCGACACCTGGACGGCGCTGCTGATCCTGCGCCACGCCAAGGAGGGCGTGAACATGCGCGCCGCCTTCCTGCACAATGTCGCCGACGCCCTGGGCTCGGTCGCGGTGATCGTCGCCGGGGTGCTGATCCTGCTCTACGACTGGCGGCTGATCGACCCGATCGTGACGCTGGGGATCTCGGCCTACATTCTGTGGCACGCCGGATCCGAGATCGGCCCGGTGATCCGCCTGCTGATGCTGGGCAGCCCCGACAGCCCCACGGTCGAGGACGTCGCCCGGGCCATCCGCGCCACCGAAGGCGTCCGCGACGTGCACCACATGCACCTGTGGCACATGCAGGAGCACGAAATCGCCCTGGAGGCCCATGTCGTGCTGGAAGAAGGCGCCGATCCCGCAGGCCCTGCCCGTCACAGCCTGAAGGCGCGGCTGCAGCAGGATTTCGGCCTGACCCATGTCACACTCGAGATCGAGACCCCCGCCCAGGCCTGCGCCGGCGCCAAGCTGATCGGTCACTGATCGCGGGGGCCGTCTTCGGGGATCCGTCCCAGGGCGCGTTCGCGCGCGTAGAAAGCGGCCAGGCTGCGTTCGGGGCTGGCGGGGAAGGGCTCTCCCTCGCTCATCAGGGCGATGCGGTCCAGGCGGAAAGTTCGGAAATCATTTCGCAATTCGCACCAGGCCACCAGCGTCCAGACCTTGCCCCAGAAGAACAGGCCCAGCGGGCGCACCGGGCGTTCGCTGGTCTGGCCAGTGGCATCGACATAGCCCAGATGCAGCCGGATCCGGCCCTGCGCCGCGGCCTCGATCCGGTCCAGGCGGGCCCGCAGGGCCTCGGGCAGGGTGGCAAAGCCCGGCGCGTGGACCGAGACCTGGGCGGCGCGGGTGCGCGCCTCGGGGGGCAGAACGGCGTCGATCTTGGCCAGGGCTTCCTCGGCGGCGGCGGCCATGGCGATGCCGCCCCAGGCGCGGATCATCCGGGCGCCGGCGACCAGTGCCACGATCTCTTCCGAGGTGAACATCAGCGGCGGCAGGTCGTAGCCCGCGCGCATCACATAGCCCACGCCCGCCTCGCCCTCGATCGGGACGCCCGATCCGATCAGGTCGGCAATGTCGCGGTAGATGGTGCGCAGCGACACCTCCATCCGCTCGGCCAGCGCCGCGCCGGTGACAAGCTGCCCGCCCCGCAGATGCTGGACGATGCGGAACAGTCGGTCGGCGCGGCGCATGGCCCTTCCTTCCTCAGGCGGCGGGCTGGAACAGCCCGATGCGGTTGCCGTCGGGATCGCGCATCAGCACGTAGCGACCCGGCGGGATGGTGATGATATCCCCGTCGATCTGCGCCCCTGCGGCGGTGGCACGGTCGCGCGCAGCCTCCAGCGTGTCGGGCACGACCAGATGGATGACATTGCCGCGGCCCTCGCCCACGGGGCCTTCCACCAGATCGCCGCCAACGCCGCCCTGACCGAAGGGCGCGACGCGGTCTGGCCCCATCCGCATGGGCGAGGTGTTCCAGTGAAAGACCGTGTTGTAGAAGGTGATGGCGGTCTCCAGGTTGCGGACCGGGATCTCGGTCCAGATGACGCTGAGGGTCATAGCAGTCTCCTGCGTTCGGGGTTGCGATGACCCCTCTTCGCACAGCCCTGCTGACAGCCTGCCGTCAGCAGTCACGCGGGCCGGCGAAAGGCATCGGTGCCCGCCCTGGCCTCGGCCAGCCAGCCCAGCCCGGCCAGCGTGCGGCCGCGTGGCCGGTAGTCGGCGCCGACCCAGCCCGCATAGCCCGAAGCATCCAGCATGGCGTAGAAATCGGCGAAGGCGGGCCCAGAATCGTCGGGTTCGCCCTGGTCGGTCAGCCCGGCGACCTGCACATGGCCGACGCGGGCGCCGTAGCGCGCCCAGCTGCCCGGCACGTCGCCGGTGATCCGGTGGACATGGTAGGTGTCGAACTGCAGCGACAGGTTCGCGGCCCCCACCGCGTCCAGCACTTCGGTCGCCAGGTCGAGGGACGACATGAAGTAGCCGGGCAGGTCCTGGGCATTCATCGGCTCGATCACCAGGCTTTGGCCGGGGGCGAAATCGCAGGCCCATTTCAGGTTGGCGATCAGCGTTTCCTGCGCCTGGTCCCCCCAGGCGGCGCCCGACATCACATGCACATGCTGCGCCTTCAGAGACTGGGCATAGCGCAGGGCACGGCGGAAATCATGGCGAAAGCGGTCCTTCCCGCCGGGAATGGCGGCGAAACCGGCGGTGCCGCCGGTATAGTTCGGGGGCGGCGCGTTGATCAGCACCAGCGGCAGCCCGGTCAGCCCCAGGGCATTGCGGATCTCCATCGCGGGGCTGTCATAGGGAAACTGCACCTCGACGGCATCGAAACCGGCCTCGGCTGCGGCCGAGACGCGCTCGGGCAGGGGCAGTTCGGTGAAGAGGTTGGTCAGGTTGGCGGCAAATCTGGGCATGGGAGGGCCTCGGGGGGACTGGCCCGACGATAGGGGCCGTCAGGGGGCGGTCAACTCATTCGCGGGGATGATCGGGAAAAATTCCCCGCCCGAGCGGATGCCGAACCAGTCCGCCCCGTCATGCGGCTGGGTGACGCCCAGATCGACCAGCCGGTAAAAGCTCTTGCGGTCGATCAGCGCCTCCAGCCGGTCGCGGATCAGCACATAGGGGGCGGGCTCTCCGGTTTCGGGGTCGCGGGTGACGCGGATCGGATGGTCGGGGCCGGCAGAGGCGCGGTCGGCCACGCTGGTCAGGAACTGCAGCACCTGGTCGGGGCCGGGATTTTCGACCTCGAAATCGACCGCCAGGAAGGGCGCGTCATCGACGGTGATGCCGACCTTTTCAACGGGAGTGACCAGAAAATAGGCATCCCCCTCGCGTTTGAGGATGGTCGAGAACATCCGCACCATCTCCGGGCGACCGATTGGCGTGCCCTGGTAGAACCAGGTCCCGTCGCGGGCGATGCGCATGTCCAGATCGCCGCAGAAGGGGGGATTCCATTTGTGTACCGGCGGAAGCCCGCGACCTTTCGCGGCACGGGCGGCGGCCAGGATACTGTCGGCGGTGACTTTCGGGCTATCATGCGCAGACATAGGTTTGGTCGTTAACCTTCTCGGGCGTACAGTTTGATACAAAGCCTACAGATCAATCGGGAGTAATGCCATGGCCGAAGCAGGTGATCTTGTTGCTGAAATCGAAGCGGTCGAGGAAAGGCTGGCGGCGGCGAAGGCCTCGATCACGAGGCGATTCGTCGGGCAGGAGCAGGTCGTCGACCTGGCGCTGTCGGCGCTTTTGTGCGGCGGGCACGCGCTGCTGATCGGCCTGCCGGGGCTGGGCAAGACGCGGCTGGTGGAGACGCTGTCGACGGTGATGGGGCTGCAGGGCAACCGGGTGCAGTTCACCCCCGACCTGATGCCCGCCGACATCCTGGGCTCCGAGGTGCTGGAAACCGCCGCCGACGGCACGCGCAGCTTCCGCTTCCTGCCGGGGCCGATCTTTTGCCAGTTGCTGATGGCGGACGAGATCAACCGCGCCAGCCCGCGCACCCAGTCGGCGCTGCTGCAGGCGATGCAGGAAAAGGTGGTGACGGTGGCGGGGGAAAACCGCCCCCTCGGCCTGCCGTTCCATGTTCTGGCCACCCAGAACCCGATCGAGCAGGAAGGCACCTATCCGCTGCCCGAGGCGCAGCTGGACCGTTTCCTGGTGAAGATCGACGTACATTACCCCGACCGCGCCACCGAACGCGCCATTCTGCTGGCCACCACCGGCGCTGCCGAGGACGAGGCCCACGCGGTCTTCTCGTCCGCGGATCTGGTGGCGGCGCAGCGGCTGCTGCGGCGGATGCCGGTGGGCGATTCGATCGTGGAAATCATCCTGGACCTGGTGCGCGCCTGCCGCCCCGAGGACCCGACCGCCCCCCAGAAGGTACGCGAGACCGTCAGCTGGGGCCCCGGCCCCCGCGCGGCGCAGGCGCTGATGCTGACGGTGCGGGCGCGGGCCATGCTGCACGGCCGGCTGGCGCCCTCGCCCGAGGACGTGCTGGCGATGGCGCAGCCGGTGCTGTCACACCGCATGGGGCTGAACTTTGCCGCCCGCGCCCGGGGCGAACGCCTGGATGACCTGATCACCGAGATCGCCGCCGGCGCCTCGGGGCAGGAGGCCGCTGCGTGAGAACCCCGGCCGAGCTGCGCCACCGCGCCGAGGAAGAGGCCGCCCGGCTGCCCCCCCTTCTGGCCCGGGCCGAGCAGCTGGCCGGGTCCGTCCTGCTGGGCGATCACGGGCGGCGCCGGGCGGGCTATGGCGATGATTTCTGGCAGTACCGCCCCGTCCAGCCCGGCGATCCGCGCCGCTGGATCGACTGGCGGCGTTCGGCGCGCAGCGATGACCGCTTCGTGCGGGAACGCGAATGGCAGATCGCGCAAAGCGTCATGCTGTGGGTCGATCAGTCGGCCTCGATGCAGTTTTCGTCCGGCAAGACCCTCAGCCACAAGGGCGACCGGGCGCGCAACATCGCGCTGGCGACGGCGATCCTGCTGATCCGGGGCGGCGAAAGGGTGGGGCTGACGGGCACGCTGCTGCCCCCGCGGCGGGGGCGCAACCAGGTGCTGCGGCTGGCGGAATTCTTCTCGGACCCCGCGCCCGAGGATTACGGCGTGCCCGAACACCGCGCCATGATCCCCAATGCCCGGGCGCTGTTCGTGTCGGATTTCCTGGGCCCGATGGAGCAGCTGACGCTGGCGCTGACCAAGGCCGCCGACCGTGGCATCCGCGGCGTGCTGCTGCAGGTGCTGGACCCGGCCGAGGAAACCTTTCCCTACCACGGCCGCACCATCTTCGAGAGCATCGGCGGCACGCTGGCGCATGAGACGCTGAAGGCGTCGGACCTGCGCGGGCGCTATCTGGCGCGGCTGGCCGAACGCAAGGACGCATTGCAGCAGCTGGCCCATGCGACGGGCTGGCAATACGGCCTGCACCACACCGACAGTTCCGCCCAGGCGGCGCTGTTGTGGGTCTGGCAGGCGATGGACAGGGGGACGGTCTGATGATCCTGGGCGTGCTCGGCTTTTCGGCCCCGTGGTTGCTGATGGCGCTTGCGGCGCTGCCGGTGCTGTGGCTGCTGCTGCGGGCCGTGCCGCCCGCCCCGGTGCGGCGGCGCTTTCCGGGCGTCGCGCTGCTGCTGGGGCTGAAGGATTCCGAGGCGGTCTCGGATCGCACGCCCTGGTGGCTGCTGGCGCTGCGGATGCTGGCGGTGGCCGCCGCGATCATCGGGCTGGCGGGGCCGGTGCTGAACCCCAAGGATCGTCCGGTGACGCAGAAGGGGCCGCTGCTGGTGCTGCTCGATGGCAGCTGGGCCTCGGCCCGCGACTGGCCGCAGAAATCCCAGGCCGTCGACCGCCTGCTGGCCGAGGCCGACCGCGCCGGGCGCAGCGCCGCCGTGATCCGCCTGACCGACCCCCAGCCGCCCGCGTTCCAGACCCCCGCCACCTGGCGCACCCGGCTGCCGGGGCTGGCGCCGAAACCCTGGGATCCCGTTGAAAACGATGCGGATGTCCTGGCGTCCCTGGGGCAGATCGATGCCGGAACCGAAACCGTCTGGGTCAGCGACGGCATCGCCCGCCCCGGCCGCGCGGCGCTGCTGAAGGCGCTGCAGGCGAAGGGCCCGGTGCGCGTCCTGCAGGCCGGCCGCGACGTTCTGGCCCTGCGCCCCGTCACCTTCGAGGACGGCAAGGTCCGCGTCACCGCGCTGCGTGCCAGCCATGGGACCGACCACCCGCTGAGCGTTACCCTGCAGGTTCATGGCCGCGATCCCTCGGGCACGCTGCGGGTGCTGGAGCAGGCGCCGCTGACCTTCCCCGCAGGCGCCGCGGTGGCGAGCCTCGACATGGACCTTCCGTCCGAGATCCGCGGCCGCCTGACCCATGTCTCGATCGCGGGGGAACGTTCGGCCGGGGCGGTGGCGCTGACCGACGACGGCCTGCGCCGCCGCGAGGTCGCCCTGATCGCCGGCCGCGAGGACCGCGAGGGGCAAGAGCTGCTCTCGCCGCTGCATTACCTTGAAAAGGCGCTGGAAAAAAGCACCGACCTGCTGCACGGCCCGCTGACCGACGTGCTGCCTGCGAACCCCGACGTGGTGGTTCTGGCCGATGTCGCGACCCTGTCCGAGGGCGAGGAAAAGGCCCTGCTGGAGTGGATCGACAAGGGTGGCATCCTGCTGCGCTTTGCCGGGCCGCGCCTGGCCGCCAGCGAGGTCGGCCGCGCCACCGAGGATCCGCTGATCCCGGTCCGCCTGCGCGAGGGCGGCCGCACCGTCGGCGGCGCCATGAGCTGGGGCGAGCCCAAGACCCTTGCGCCCTTCCCCGAGGACAGCCCCTTTCACGGCCTGAGCGTGCCGCCGGACGTGACCGTCAGTTCTCAGGTGATGGCCCAGCCCGACCCGGATCTGGCCAGCCGCGTCATCGCCCGGCTGACCGACGGCACCCCTCTGGTAACGCGCAAGCATGTCGGGCAGGGGCAGGTGGTGCTGTTCCACGTGACCGCCAATGCCGACTGGTCGAACCTGCCGCTGTCGGGTCTTTTCGTACAGATGCTGGAACGCCTGTCGGTCAGTTCCGCCACCGAACGGCCCCGGCCGGAGGACCTGAAGGGCACGACCTGGCAGCCGCAGAAGGTGCTGGATGCCTTCGGGGCGGTGTCGAACGCGGGCAACCTGCCGGGGGTGGACGGGGCGAAACTGGTCTCGGACCCGCTGGGGCCGGATCTGCAGCCGGGCCTCTATGCCAGCGAGGGCCGCGCCATCGCCCGCAACGTGATGAATGACGACAGCCTGCTGGCGCCCGCGCTCTGGCCTGCCTCGGTTACGGTCGAGGGGCTGGATGGCCCGCAGGAGCGCGACCTGAGCGGCGCGCTGCTGACGCTGGCGCTGTTGGCGCTGCTGGGGGACATCGTGGCCTCGCTGGCGCTGTCGGGGCGGCTGAGGGGGGCGCGGGCGGCGGCCGGTGCGGTGGTGCTGGCGCTTGTCCTGATCCCGGTGCCGCAGGCCCGGGCGCAGGACAGCGACGACAGCTTTGCCCTGCAGGCCACCCGCGACACCGTGCTGGCACATGTGATCACAGGCGACAAGAAGCTGGACGACCTGGCGCAGGCGGGGCTGCAGGGGCTGTCGGATGTGCTGTACTTCCGCACCTCGGTCGAGCCCGCAAAGCCCATGGCGGTGGATCTGGAAACCGACGAGCTGTCGCTGTTCCCCTTCCTCTACTGGCCGATCTCTGCGGATCAGCCGATTCCTTCGGACGTGGCCTATGAAAAGCTGAACCGCTACCTGCGCACCGGCGGGCTGATCCTGTTCGACACCCGCGATGCGGACATTGCGGGCTATGGCGCGGCAACGCCTGCGGGGCGGCGGCTGCAGCAGATCGCGAAACCCCTTGATATTCCACCGCTGGAGCCGATCCCCGCCGACCATGTGCTGACCCGCACCTTCTACCTGCTGCAGGATTTCCCCGGCCGCTACGATGGCGACATCTGGGTCGAGGCCGCCCCCCCCGATGCCGAAACGGTCGAGGGGATGCCCTTCCGCAACCTCAACGACGGGGTGACGCCGGTGGTGATCGGCGGCAACGACTGGGCCTCGGCCTGGGCGGTGGATGCCGATGGCGCGCCGCTGGTGCAGATCGGATCGGGCTATGCGGGCGAACGCCAGCGCGAGATCGCCTATCGTTTCGGCGTCAACCTGATCATGCATGTGCTGACGGGCAACTACAAATCCGACCAGGTGCACGTTCCGGCGCTGCTGGACCGGCTGGGACAGTGAGGGCGTGATGGACGTGATGGCAGGCAACATCCTCTTCGATCCGCTGGTGCCCTGGCCGCTGCTGGCGGTGCTGGCGGTGCTGGTGGGGCTGGGCGTCATCCTGGCGCTGTGGCGGGGTCTTGCGGGCTGGGCGTTCCGGGGACTGGCAGGGCTGGTGATCCTGGCCGCGCTCTCGGGGCCGGCGCTGCGACAGGAAGACCGCGCGCCGCTGTCCGACATCGTGCTGCTGGTCGAGGACCGCTCGGCCTCGGACCGGCTGGGGGATCGCGCGGCGCAGGAAAAGGCCGCCGCCGACGCGCTGGCGCAAGAATTGGCCGCCCGCCCCAACACCGAGGTCCGCCGCATCACCGTGGGCGATGGCCCCGGCGACAGCGGCACCCTGCTGATGGGCGCCCTGAACGAAGCCCTGGCCGAAGAGCCGCGCGCCCGCATCGCCGGTGCGATCCTGGTGTCCGACGGGCGGCTGCATGACCTGGATCAGGCGCCGAAGATGCCCGCGCCGCTGCATCTGCTGCTGACCGGCACGCCGCAGGACTGGGATCGCAGGCTTGTGATCACAAACGCCCCGGCCTTCGGGATCATCGACGAAAAGGTCACCCTGACCCTGCGGATCGACGACAGCGGCGCCGTGCCGGCCGCCGATAGCGGCGTGGCGCCGGTGTCGATTTCCGTCGATGGCGGCGATCCGGTGACCGTGAACGCCGTCACCGGCCGCAACTTCGAGGTCCCGGTGACGCTGACCCATGGCGGGCGCAACGTGATCCAGTTCTCGACCCCCGCCATGCCGGGCGAGCTGACGGACCGCAACAATGCCGCCATCGTGCAGATGAACGGCGTGCGCGACCGGCTGCGCGTGCTGCTGGTCTCGGGGGAGCCGCATCCGGGCGGGCGCACCTGGCGCAACCTGTTGAAATCCGACAGTTCCGTCGATCTGGTGCATTTCACCATCCTGCGGCCTCCGGCCAAGCAGGACGGCGTGCCGGTGTCGGAACTGTCGCTGATCGCCTTCCCGACGCGGGAGCTGTTCATGGACAAGATCGACGATTTCGACCTGATCATCTTTGACCGCTACAAGCGGCGGGGGATCCTGCCGTCGCTCTACCTCGACAATGTGCGCCAGTATGTCGAGAAGGGCGGCGCGCTGCTGGTGGCGGCGGGGCCGGATTTCGCCACGGCGGATTCGCTCTATCGTTCGCCGCTCAGCCAGATCCTACCGGGTCGGCCCACCGCGCGGGTCTTTGAACAGGGCTTTCGGCCCAAGGTCACCGATCTGGGCCAGCGCCATCCTGTCACCGCCGGGCTGGAACAGTCCTGGGATGGCCCCTGGGGTCGCTGGATGCGCCAGGTCGAGGTCACGCCCGAACGCGGCGAGGTCGTCATGTCGGGCGTCAACGACAGCCCGCTGCTGATCCTCGACCGCGAGGGCAAGGGCCGCGTGGCGCTGCTGGCCTCGGACCATGCCTGGCTGTGGCACCGCGGCTTCGAGGGCGGCGGGCCGCAGCTGGAATTGCTGCGCCGCCTGGCGCATTGGATGATGAAGGAACCCGAGCTGGAGGAAGAGGCGCTGACCGCCGAGGCCTCGGGGCTGACGATGACGATCACCCGCCAGACCCTGGCCGAGACCGCCGATCCGGTGACCGTCACCGGCCCCGATGGTGCCCCTGTCGAGGTGCCGCTGACCCAGGTGGCGCCGGGCCGCTTCCAGGCCACCTATGTGGCGCCGGACATCGGCCTTTATCGGCTGGTGTCGGGGGATCAGAAGGCGGTGATCGGTCTTGGCCCGGCGGCGCCGAAGGAATTCGAGGACACGATCGCCGACGGTGGCGCGCTGAAGCCGCAGGTCGAGGCGACGCGCGGTGCCATCGTGCATGTCTCGGACGGGATCCCGCAGATCCGCGAGGCCCGCCCCGGCCGTCCCGCCGCCGGGCGCGGCTGGATCGGCCTGACGCCGCGCGATGCCTACGAGACCCGCAACGTCACCCAGCGGGCCTTGCTGCCGGCCTGGCTGGTGCTGCTGCTGGTGGCGGGGCTGATCCTGGCGGGCTGGCTGCGCGAGGGGCGGCGCTGATCAGCCGGGCAGGTCGCCCTTCTCGTGCTGCAGCAGCAGTTCGCGGGACTGCGAGGCGAATTCGCGCCGCCACAGCATCAGGCTGGTGACAAGGGTCGTGGCCAGCAGGCCGAAGGGGCCCAGGAACCAGCCCGTCGCCGCCAGTGCGAAATAGATCGAGCGCAGGCCGCGGTTGAAGCTGCGCGCGGCAAAGATGTTCATCTGCGCGGCCTTCAGGGCCCGGGGCAGGGTGCGGGGATCCTGCGCGCTGTTGGGGATCGCGCCCATCAGCACGCCGCAATAGCCGAAAAGCCGGTTCGCCCAGACGAATTTCAGGAAGGCATTGGCCAGGAAGAAGGCGACCAGCACCAGCTTCACCTCCCAGGCGGTTTCCGGGCTGCGCGCGACGCCCAGATCGCTGACGACCCCCCTCAGCTGGTCGGAATTTCCCAGGAGCGCCAGAACGCCGCCGATGGCAATCAGTGTCGATGAGGCGAAGAACGAGGAGTTTTCGCGCAGTGTGCTGAGGATCTGGGAATCGAAGATGCGGGGATTGCGCTCGGCGGTCATGCGCAGCCATTCGCGGCGGTACTCGGCCATCAGGGTCGAGACCGAGGGGCGCCTGGGGCTGGGGTGTTCGATCCGCCAGCCGGTGAACAGCCACAGCATCAGGATGACGGCCACCGCGGCCAGGTCCATGCGAGAGAATAGCGTGATGAAATCGAGGATCGTCATGGCGCCAGTCTATGCCAAGGGCGGGGCTGATTGCCTATAGGCAAGTGCATGTCGCAGGCGTTGCGGGGGCTCTGCCCCCATCGGCGCGTTGCGCCGATTCCCCCGCCATATTTGTGGAAAGATGAAAGGGGCGGCGGCCGCCGCAGGCCCCCTTGAAAGCCGGCGGCGCGATCCCCAGATCAGTTAAACCGGGACGCCACAGATCGGGTTCCGGACCATATATGGCCCGTCCTACGGCAGGAGGGCCGCACATCTTGCGTTATCGCTTCGAGAAGGATGACAGACATGCGTAATTTTGATTTTGCCCCGCTCTATCGCTCCAGCGTCGGGTTCGACCAGATCGCCAACATGCTGGACCGGGTCTTGGCGGCCGAGGTCAGCCAGCCCAGCTATCCGCCCTACAATATCGAAAAGACCGCCGAGGATGCCTATCGCATCTCGATCGCCGTGGCGGGCTTTGCTGCAGATGAGCTGGGCGTCGAGGTCAAGGACAAGGCTCTGGTGGTCACCGCCCGCAAGGCCGAGGACGAGGCGCAGCGCAGCTACCTGCACCGGGGTATCGCCACCCGCGCCTTCGAGCGTCGCTTTGCCCTGGCGGACCACGTGCGCGTGACGGGCGCCACCCATGCCGACGGCATGCTGCATATTGATCTGGTCCGCGAAGTCCCCGAAGCGCTGAAACCCCGCCGGATCGAGATCGGCCGTGGTGCCACCGCCCAGCCCCGGGTGATCGAGGCGACCGAGGTCTGATCCCTCATCCATGACACCGTCGGGCGCGTCTCTGAAAAGAGGCGCGCCTTTTCGTTTCAGCGCAGCACGACAGGGCCCGCAGGCCCCTCATAGGTCGCGACCAGCGCCGGGGTGTCATCTGTGACAAAGCGCAGCCGTGCGTCCTCGACCAGCGGGGCCAGTCGTGCCTGCAGGTCCAGGGCCCTTGGGTGGCGGATTTCCAGGGCGGTCAGGGTCATTTCTCCGCCGGGCATCTTCCGCGTTGGGATGACGTCGTCGGTATCCCAGTCGATGAAGGTGGGAAAACAGCCGTCGTAGGGCAGGCTGCCGTCTTCGGGGACGCAGATCAGCCAGCGCATGTCGCCCCGCTGTCCCACAAGGATCTCGCCGTTCTCTGCCGGCAGTAGCGCGCGTTTCTCGCGCAGGCCGCGGATGCGGGCCACCCAGTGGATCAGTCGCGGCGCTTCGGGGGCATGATCCAGCGCGAACCAGCGAGGCCTGGGCGCCTTAACCCCCGGTTGCGGGGCGATTGCCTCCAGGTAGCAGTCGCCACCGGTGCCCACGACAGCATTATGCGTGGCCATCATTGGATGCACGCCCCCCTGGCGCAGCCGGAAGCCCGGCAGAGCCTCGACATGGGCCACCGCATCCTCCAGGTGCCGCGCCCCCACCACCAGGTGATCCAGCTCAGCCATCGCGCTCATCGCATCCTCATTTTCTTGTTCTGAAATACCTCGGGGAGTCTCCGCAGGAGACGGGGGCAGAGCCCCCTGCCGCCCGTGCCACCTTACTGCAGGTCGCCGAATGCGCGCTGCATGCGTTCCACC
This sequence comes from Pseudooceanicola sp. NS-SX9, assembly GCF_057380705.1. Classification (NCBI taxonomy): domain Bacteria; kingdom Pseudomonadati; phylum Pseudomonadota; class Alphaproteobacteria; order Rhodobacterales; family Paracoccaceae; genus Pseudooceanicola; species Pseudooceanicola sp. NS-SX9. The sequence continues at coordinate 356,634 of NZ_CM170818.1, forward strand.
GCTTCGACCACGCGTTCCCGCTGGGTGCCCAGGTTGAAACGCTGGTAGCTGTCGCCGCCCGCCCCGAAGACATCGCCGTAATTCACCGCGATTTTCGCATCGTCCAGGATCCGTCGCTTGACCTCCTCGGGGGACATGCCAGTGCCCGAGAAATCCACCCAGGCCAGGTAGGTGCCTTCCAGCCGCATGGATTTCAGCCCCGGAATGGCATTGATGCCGCTGTCGAAAAGGTGTCGGTTGCCATCCAGGTAATCGCAGAGCGCATCGACCCAGGCCGCGCCTTCCGGGGAATAGGCAGCGGGCAGCATCCGCTGCGCGAAGGCGTTGGCAGAGATCCCGAGCCCGCTCATCACCTGCCCGAAGCGCTTGCGCAGTTCGGGGGCGGGGATGATCACATTGCCGGTGTGCATCCCCGCCAGGTTGAAGGTCTTGGTGCCCGAGGTCATCATCACCAGCCGGTCGGTGATGCTGTCGTCGGCCGCGGCCATGGGGATATGGGTGTGGCCCGGCATCACCAGGTCGCAGTGGATCTCGTCCGAGACCAGGATCAGGTCGTGGCGCCTGGCGAAGGCGGCCAGGTCCTGCAGTTCGGCGCGGCTCCAGACGCGGCCGCCGGGATTGTGCGGCGAGCACAGGATCAGCATCTTCTCAGAGCCGTCGAGCTGCGCGTCATAGGCGTCGAAATCCATCTCGTAGCGGCCGTTTGCCAGTGTCAGCGGGCATTCCACCACGCGGCGTCCGGCGCCTTTGATGGTGCGTGCGAAGGCGTGGTAGACGGGCGTGAACAGGATCACGCCGTCGCCCGGTTCGGTAAAGGCCTGCAGGCACAGGCCGGTGCCGTTCACCAGCCCGTGGGTCGAGAAGATCCAGGACGGGTCGATCGCCCAGCTGTGGCGGGTTTCGCTCCACCAGCAGACCGAGGCCAGGTAGTCGCGGTCATCGCCGAAATAGCCGTAGATGCCGTGGGCCGTGTAGTCTTCCAGTGCCTTCTGCACCGCGTGGGGGGGGCGGAAATCCATGTCGGCCACCCACATCGGCAGGCCGTCCTCGGGCGAGAGGCCGTAGACCTTCTCCATCATGTCCCATTTCGAGGAATGCGTGCCGCGGCGCTCGATGATCTCGTCGAAATTCATTTGGGTCTCCTGCTCGTCGCAGGTGACGCTAGCGGAAAGCCGGGCGGGGGCAAGCGGGGGGTGGTGCGGACCCTGCGTCAGGCGGGTGTGCTGCCTTGCGGGCGGGCAGGGGGCTCTGCCCCCGCCGCTCCTGCGGAGCGACTCCCCCGGAGTATTTCCGGTCAGATGAGGGAACCGCGTTTGCGCCACATTGCGCAGCCGGGCGCCTTGTCCTACATGAGCGGCATGAAACGTCCGATCCTGATCCATCCCGATCCCCGCCTCAAGAAGGTGGCAGAGCCCGTCTCCGATGTGTCGGACGCGCTGCGCAGCCTTGCGGATGACATGCTGGAAACCATGTACGACGCGCCCGGCATCGGTCTGGCTGCGCCGCAGATCGGCATCCTGCAGCGGCTGATCGTTCTGGACTGCGTCAAGGAAGGCGACAGCAGCCCGCGTCCCCTGGTGATGTTCAACCCCGAGATCGTGGCGGCATCTGACGAGACATCCGTCTACGAGGAAGGCTGTCTGTCGATCCCCGAGCAATACGCCCCGGTGACCCGCCCGGCCGAGGTGACGGTGCGCTGGATCGACCGCGACGGCGCGCTGCAGGAAGAGACGTTCGACAAGCTTTGGGCGACCTGCGTGCAGCATGAGATCGACCATCTGGAAGGCAAGCTGTTCATCGATTACCTGTCGCCGATGCGTCGCCAGATGATCACCCGCAAGAGCCAGAAGCTGAAGCGCGAACGGGCGCGGGGCTGAGGCGGCGTGCCGGTCCGGGAAATCCTGCTCTGGCCGGACCCGAGCCTGCGCACGGATTGCGAGGAAATGCCTGGGGATGCCCGCCTGGACGGGCTGGTGTGGGACCTGTTCGACACGATGTATGACGCCAAGGGGCGGGGCCTGGCCGCGCCGCAGATCGGCGTGCTGCGGCGGGTCTTCGTGATGGATGCGGGATGGAAGGGCGGCAGGCCTGCGCCGCGGGCCTTCGTCAACCCGGTGATCCTGTGGCGCTCTGCGGTGATCGGAGTAGGCGAAGAGGCCTGTCTGTCGATCCCCGGGATCAGCGCCGCGGTGCCGCGACCCTCGGAGGTCGTGGTGCGGTGGCACGACGTGGGATGGCAGCGGCATGAGGCGCGCCTGACGGGCTTCGAGGCGATCTGTGCCCAGCACGAGGCCGATCATCTGGAAGGCCGCGTCTACCTGGAGTATCTGCCGCCCGCGACGAAGGCCGGGCTGCTGGCCGCTTACGAGGGAAAGAGATGACCAAACGACCCTGCCTGCCCTGGCCCGACCGCCGTCTGCGCACCGCGGCCGCCCCGGTAACCGGGATCACCGACGAGATCCGCGCCATCTGGACCGACATGATCGACACGATGGAGGCGATGCCGGGCGTGGGCCTGGCCGCCAACCAGATTGGCGTGATGCTGCGGCTGGCGGTTGTGGATGCCTCGGAGAGCCGCGGCAAGGTCGTGCGCATGGCCAACCCCGAGGTCCTGCACGCCAGCGTCCAGCTGCGTGAGCACGAAGAAGCCAGCCCCAACCTGCCGGGCGTTTCGGCGGTGATTTCTCGCCCTCGTGCGGTGACGGTGCGCTTCCTCAACGAGGCGGGCGAGATGGAGGACCGCGATTTCGTCGGCCTCTGGGCCACCAGCGTGCAGCACCAGATCGATCACCTGGCGGGGCGGATGTATTTCGACCGCCTCGGCAAGGTGAAGCGCGACATGCTGATCCGCAAGTCGAAGAAGCACGGCTGACCAGGGGGCGGACATGCGCATCATCTTCATGGGAACGCCGGAGTTCTCGGTTCCGGTTCTGGATGCTCTGGTAGATGCGGGGCACGAAATCGCCTGCGTCTACTGCCAGCCGCCGCGGCCTGCGGGACGCGGCAAGAAGGACCGCCCGACCCCGGTGCACGCCCGCGCCCAGGAGCTGGGCCTGGAGGTCCGCCATCCCGTCCGCCTGAAGGACCCCGCCGACCAGGCGGCGTTTGCGGCGCTGAACGCGGATGTGGCGGTGGTCGTGGCTTACGGGCTGATCCTGCCGCAGGCGGTGCTGGATGCGCCGGCAAAGGGCTGTCTGAACATCCACGCGAGCCTCCTGCCGCGCTGGCGCGGTGCGGCACCCATTCACCGGGCGATCATGGCGGGGGACGCCGAAACCGGCGTCTGCATCATGCAGATGGAGGCGGGCCTCGACACCGGCCCGGTGCTGCTGCGCGAGGCCCTGCCGATCGGTGCCGAGGAAACGACCTCTGAATTGCACGACCGTCTGTCGGCCCTTGGCAGCCGGCTGATCGTCACGGCGCTGGAGGGTCTTGATGCGTTGACGCCCGAAGCCCAGCCGGGAGAAGGCGTGACATATGCCAGCAAGATCGACAAAGCCGAGGCGCAGGTGGATTTCAGCCGCTCCGCGGCCGAGGTCGACCGGCAGATCCGCAGCCTTTCACCTTTTCCAGGGGCCTGGGTGGACCATGAGGGCCAGCGCCTGAAGCTGCTGGCCTCGCGGCTGGCCACGGGGGCGGGTGCGCCGGGGACCGTGCTGGATGATGCGCTGACCATCGCCTGTGGCGAGGGTGCAGTCCAGGTGCTGCGCCTGCAGCGCGCGGGCAAGGGGCCTCAGGAGGCCGAGGTTTTCCTGCGCGGCATGCCCATCGGTGCGGGCGTGATGCTGGGCGGCGGCGAAGGCTAGGGGGCTCTGCCCCCGTCTCCTGCGGAGACTCCCCCCGAGGTATTTGGGAACAAGAAAATGAGGCAGGGCGGCGGCTCTGCCTTTCATCTTTCCTTAAATATGCATGTCGGGCGGACTGGGTTATTTGAACGGGGCCATGCCGGCACGGGCGAGTTCGTCCGCGCGTTCGTTTTCGGGGTGGCCGGCGTGGCCCTTGACCCATTCCCAGGTGACGTCGTGGCGCTTGGCGGCCTCGTCCAGGCGTTGCCAGAGTTCGGCGTTCTTCACGGGTTTCTTGGCCGAGGTCTTCCAGCCGTTGCGCTTCCAGCCGTGGATCCAGCCGGTGACGCCGTTCTTCACATACTGGCTGTCGGTGATGATGGTGATTTTCGTCGGTCGGCCGAGGGTCTCGAGCGCATTGATTGCGGCGAGGAGCTCCATGCGATTGTTGGTGGTGTTGGCTTCGCCGCCCTTGAGTTCGCGCTCCTTGACCAGGGTGTCGCCGTCCCTGGCCTGCAGCAGGGCGCCCCAGCCGCCTGGGCCGGGGTTGCCGGAGCAGGCTCCGTCGGTGAAGGCGTAGAAGGTCGTGGGCATGGCGCTCTCCTGCGGTTGGGGGCCGGTGTGACCATGGGCGGAGGCGGAGGTCAAGAGGGGCTTCTGCGCGGGCGTGGTGTTCTGTAGAAGAGGGGTTCTGACGCGGAAAGGAAGGCGTGATGGAAACGATCTATGACGGGCTGACGCAGCTCGGGGGCAAGACGGAGCTGCCGGCCTCTCCGGAGGAGGCGCTGCTGGAACGGGTGGAGAACCCGCAGAAGGGGGTATCTTATTGCGTGCGCTTCACCGCGCCCGAGTTTACGTCGCTTTGTCCGATGACGGGCCAGCCGGATTTCGCGCATTTGGTGATTGATTACGTGCCGGGGGACTGGCTGGTCGAATCGAAGTCGCTGAAGCTGTTTCTGGGCAGTTTCCGGAACCACGGGGCGTTCCACGAGGACTGTACGGTCAGTATCGCGCGGCGGCTGGTCGAGATGCTGGAGCCGCAGTGGCTGCGGATCGGTGGCTACTGGTATCCTAGGGGGGGGATTCCGATCGATGTCTTTTGGCAGACCGGTGCGGTGCCGGTAGGCGTCTGGATCCCCGATCAGGGAGTGCCGCCTTATCGCGGGCGAGGCTGAGGGGGCTCTGCCCCCATCGGCGCAGCGCGCCGATTCCCCCGCCATATTTGAGGAAAGATGAATGGGGTGGGGCCGCCGGCTCCGAAGGAGGCGGCAGGCGTGGCCCCGGCTCAATGCCGGGGGCGCGCCTCCCTGCGGGGGGAGTCAGGCGGGCATGCGCAGGACGCGCGGGACCTTGAATTCGACGTTCTCTTGGGCCGTCTCGACCAGTTCGACCGTGACATCGTGGCGCTCGCGCAGAGAGGCGATGACTTCGTCTACCAGGACCTCGGGGGCCGAGGCGCCGGCGGTAATGCCGATCGAGCGAATGCCTTCGATGGCGCGCCAGTCGATCTCGGAGGCGCGTTGCACCAGCTGGGCATAGGCGCAGCCTTCGCGGGCCGCGACCTCGACCAGGCGGCGCGAGTTCGACGAGTTCGGCGCCCCTACCACCAGCATGGCGTCGATCTTGCCTGCCATCGCCTTCACCGCTTCCTGGCGGTTGGTGGTGGCATAGCAGATGTCCTCCTTGTGCGGCCCGACGATGGCCGGGAAGCGCGCCTGCAGCGCCGCGACAATGCCTTTGGTGTCGTCCACCGACAGGGTCGTCTGGGTGACGAAGGCCAGTTTCGACGGATCGCGGACATCCAGATGTGGCACGTCGGCCTCGGTTTCCACCAGCAGGACCTCGCCCTCGGGCAGCTGGCCCATGGTGCCGATGGTCTCGGGGTGGCCGGCATGGCCGATCATGATGATCTGCAGGCCCGCCTCGTGGTGACGCTCGGCTTCGATATGCACCTTCGAGACCAGCGGGCAGGTGGCATCGACAAAGACCATCTCGCGGGCCTGGGCGGCGGCGGGGACCGATTTCGGCACGCCATGCGCCGAGAAGATCACCGGCCGGTCCAGCGGACATTCGTCCAGTTCCTCGACGAAGACGGCGCCCTTGGCGCGCAGACCGTCGACGACGAACTTGTTGTGCACGATCTCGTGGCGGACGTAGACCGGGGCGCCCCATTTCTCCAGGGCCATCTCGACGATCTTGATGGCGCGGTCGACACCGGCGCAGAACCCGCGAGGCGCGGCCAGATAGAGGGTAAGGGGGGGCTTGGTCATCGGCATCTCCTGTTGGTCCACAGGTAGGCGAGCAGGGCGTCCCCGTCCAGAGGGGGCTGCCCGCGCCGACGATGCCAGGGTTTTGAACCGGCGGATCCACTGCCGCCGGTCCCCTTCCGGATCTGGGCGCGTCCCGACGCCCTGGCCCGGTTCAGGCCCCGGAAGAGGCGCGGTGGCTTCGGCTGTCGTCGCCGGGGTCGCGCGGCGGACGACCGATGACTTCCTTCAGCTCGTCGAGCTCGATGAAGTTGTCGGCCTGGCGGCGCAGTTCGTCGGCAATCATCGGCGGCTGCGAGCGGATGGTCGACACGACCGAGACACGAACCCCCTGGCGTTGCAGGCTTTCCACCAGCGGGCGGAAATCGCCGTCGCCGGAGAAAAGGACGATGTGATCGACACGCGGCGCAAGCTCCATCGCGTCCACCGTCAGCTCGATATCCATATTCCCCTTCACCTTGCGGCGGCCCTGGCTGTCGGTGAATTCCTTGGCGGGCTTGGTCACCATCGAGAAGCCGTTATAATGCAGCCAGTCGACCAGCGGACGGATGGGGGAATATTCGTCGTTCTCGAGAAGGGCGGTGTAGTAGAACGCGCGCAGCAGCTTGCCACGGCGCATGAATTCCTGCCGTAGCAACTTGTAATCGATGTCGAACCCAAGCGCCTTGGCCGCGGCGTAAAGGTTCGATCCATCGATGAACAGCGCGAGCCGTTCGTCCTTGTAGAACATCAAACAATTCCTTTCATGGGCCGTGTCGACTGGGGGAGTGAGTGGGTCCAGTCGCCCCGGCTATCTTAAATTAAATGCCCGCTTAGGATGCATCAAGTGAACTGCGAAGTCCAAAAGAATAGGTCATCATGTCCATGCGTATAAATTGTCTCGTTGCGCTCGGCACGAACATGGCTCCCGAGGGGAAAAGCTGTTCCGATGTGATCCGGTCTGCGGTTGAAATGCTGTCGGGCGAATCCGGCACGGTCTTGGCCGTCAGCAGGTTGTATTCCACCCCCGCCTTTCCGGCCGGCTCCGGCCCTGACTTTGTCAATGCGGCGCTGCTTTTGTCCAGTGAAATGACGCCGCCCCAACTGTTGTCAGAGTTACATAAAATTGAGCAAAGCCTTGGAAGAGAAAGGAAAAAACGCTGGGGGCCGCGGGCGATCGATCTGGATCTTATTGCCTGTGGCGACCAGGTGCTGCCCGATGAGGCAGTACATCAACATTGGCGTGATCTGCCCCTCAACCGGCAGATGCAGGACGCCCCCGAAACGCTGATCCTGCCGCATCCGCGGCTGCAAGATCGCGCTTTCGTGTTGGTCCCGCTACGTGATGTCGCACCCGATTGGCGGCATCCGATCCTGGGGCGGACGGTCACGCAGATGTGCGATGCCCTGGCGGAGGGTGACGTAGCGGCGGTCGTGCCGCTGCAGGACGCTTTGCCTGACTGATGGGCAAAGCCACGCGGCAGGGCGCGCGCGGGGGGCCTTGGCAGGCGCCGCGCTGCGGGGCAGAATCCGCTTGTCAGAAAGGGCCAAAGCCCTTATCTACACTGTTTCCAAACCTACCCGCATCCGCGTCGATGAAGGAGTGAACGATGGCCCGCGTGACCGTAGAAGATTGCGTCGACAAGGTCCCGAACCGGTTCGAACTGGTGATGCTGGCCGCCCACCGGGCGCGCGAGATCAGCTCTGGCTCGCCGCTGACCGTGGATCGCGACAACGACAAGAACCCGGTCTGCGCCCTGCGCGAGATCGCCGAAGAGACCCAGTCCGCCGACGAGCTGCGCGAGCGTCTGATCGAATCGAACCAGACCCAGATCGAGGTCGACGAGCCCGAAGAAGACAGCATGGCGCTGCTGATGGGGGCCGAAGCGGCCGACAAGCCCGTCGATGACGACATGAGCGAAGAAAAGCTGCTGCGCGCCCTCGTCGAGGCTCAGCGCCAGGGCTGATGATGTCCGGGGCCCTGCGGGGCCCCGCTGCGCCCTTCGGGGTGCGCCCATCCGCGGGGCCCCGGGCCCTGCAGGCCTGACGGAGCGGATTGCCCTGCTGCGGCGAACAGGCCGTCTCCGGCTCAGGGCAGAGGCGCGACAGGTGGACCTGGACCTGGCTGTGGACGAGCTGGTCACGCTCGTCCGTTCCTACAATCCCCGCACCAACGAGGCCCTTCTGCGGAAGGCCTATGACTTTGGCCGCCAGATGCACGACGGGCAGCTGCGCCGCTCGGGCGAGCCCTACTTTACCCATCCCGTCGAGGTCGCGACCATCCTGGCCGAGCAGAAGCTGGACGATGCCACCATCGTCACCGCGCTGCTGCACGACACGATCGAGGACACCAAGGCCAGCTATGCCCAGGTGGCCGAGCTGTTCAGCACCGAGATCGCCGACCTGGTCGATGGCGTCACCAAGCTGACCAACCTGCAGCTGTCCAGCACCGAGACCAAGCAGGCCGAGAACTTCCGCAAGCTGTTCATGGCGATGTCCAAGGACATGCGGGTGATTCTGGTCAAGCTGGCCGACCGTCTGCACAACATGCGCACCATCAAGGCGATGAAGCCGGAAAAGCAGATCCAGAAGGCGCGCGAGACCATGGATATCTATGCGCCGCTGGCCGGCCGCATGGGGATGCAGTGGATGCGCGAGGAACTGGAGGATCTGGCCTTCCGCGTCCTCAATCCCGATGGCCGCCAGTCGATCATGCGCCGCTTCGTGACGCTTGAGAACGAGACCGGCGACGTGGTCGAGCGCATCACCAGCGACATGCGCAGCCTGCTGAAAGAGGCCGGCATCGAGGCCCAGGTCTATGGCCGCGCCAAGAAGCCCTATTCGATCTGGCGCAAGATGCAGGCCAAGGGGCAAAGCTTTTCGCGGCTCTCGGACATCTACGGCTTTCGCGTCCTGGCGCGGACCGAGGATGACTGCTACCGCGTGCTGGGCCTGATCCACCGCCGCTGGAAATCCATTCCGGGCCGCTTCAAGGATTACATCAGCCAGCCGAAATCGAACGGCTACCGGTCGATCCACACCACCGTGTCGGGCCGGGACGGCAAGCGCGTCGAGGTGCAGATCCGCACCTTCGCCATGCACGAGGTCGCCGAATCGGGTGTCGCCGCGCACTGGTCCTACAAGGACGGCCAGAAGGCCGAGAACCCCTTTGCCGTCGATCCCACCCGCTGGATCGCCGCGCTGACCGAACAGATGGGCGCAGACGAGGACCACGAGGACTTCCTCGAGGCCGTCAAGCTGGAGATGTATTCCGACAAGGTCTTCTGCTTCACCCCCAAGGGCGAGGTCGTCAAGCTGCCGCGCGGCGCCACGCCCATCGACTTTGCCTATGCGATCCACACCCGGATCGGGTCGGCCTGCGTGGGCGCCAAGGTCGACGGGATGCGCGTGCCGCTGTGGACGCGGATCAAGAACGGCCAGTCGGTCGAGATCATCACCGCCGAGGGCCAGGAGCCGCAGGCGACCTGGCTGGACATCGCCTTTACCGGCCGGGCCAAGGCCGCGATCCGCCGCGCCCTGCGCGAGGTCGACCGCGAACGCTACATCAAGCTGGGGCGCGAACTGGCGCGCTCGGGGTTTGAACATGTCGGCAAGAAGGCCACCGACAAGGTGCTGGACACCGCCGCCAAGAAGCTGCGCATCGAGGACGGCCGGGACGAGCTGCTGGCCCAGCTGGGGCGGGCGGAACTGCGCGTGGCGCGTGTTGTCGCCGTCCTTTACCCCGAGCTGATGGAAATCGAGGGCGAGCAGGTCAAGCGCGACCGCGCCCTGATCGGGCTGGAAAAAGGCCAAAGTTTCAAGCGCGCGCCCTGCTGCCGTCCGCTGCCGGGCGAGCGCATCGTCGGCATCACCTGGCGCGGCCGGCCGCTGCAGGTCCATGCGATCGACTGCGCGGCACTGGCCCAGTTCGAGGACCAGCCCGACCGCTGGGTCGATCTGCACTGGCAGTCGGGACGCCATGCCGCGATCTATGCGGTGCAGCTGGATCTGACGCTTTCGAACGATCCCGGCGTCCTCGGGCGCGTTTGTTCGTTGATCGGAGAGCAAAAGGCCAATATCTCGGACCTGACCTTCGTGGATCGCAAGCCGGATTTCTTCCGCCTGATCGTCGAGGTCGAGCTGCGCGATGCCGAACACCTGCACACCCTGATCTCCGCGCTGGAGGCCGAGGGCGATGTGGCGTCTGTCGCGCGTGTCCGCAACCCGGAGGCCGCGGCCCCTCCGCCGGTGACATCGCCCACGCCGCAGGGAGAGGCCGTTGGTCTTTAAACGCCGGGACAGGCGGAGCACTCGGACCGCACTGAAAGAGATGTTCTGGCCGCGTGGCGGCTGGAGCCGCTCTTTCCAATACGTGCGCCACCGGCTGCATCGCCTGCCCGATACCCCCGAGAAGATCGCCCGCGGCGTGTTCGCGGGCATCGTCACGGTGTTCAGCCCGTTCTTCGGCATGCACTTTCCGATGGCAGCGCTGATCGCGCTGATCGTGCGGGGCAATGTGCTGGCGGCGATGCTGGCGACCTTCGTCGGCAATCCGGTGACCTTCGTGCCGATCGGGGTGATCTCGCTGACCACGGGGCGGTTCATCCTGGGGTTGTTCGGCTATGACATCCACCATGGAGAGGGCGACCCCCATGGCGTGGCGGGCAAGTTCCTGGCGGCAACCTATGACCTGCGCAACAATTTCCTGGCGCTGTTCACCGACCGGCCGACGGACTGGCACGGGCTGGTGGTCTTCATCCACGATATCTTCTGGCCCTACACGATTGGCGGCATCCTTCCCGGAATCGCCGGCGGTCTGGTGGGTTACTGGCTGATCCTGCCGGTGATCCGCGCCTACCAGTCGCGCCGCCGCAGCAAGCTGAAGGCCAAGCTGGCGGCACTGCGCGCCAAGGCCGCGCCGCGTGCGGCCACCCCCAAGCCCGACGTGCGCCCCGGCAAGCCCGGCTGAAGCACCGCAACCACGCCGCTGCGCCTGAAAACGCTGGCCCTTGCCGCGCCGATCCGGCACAGATGGCGCGCATTCCGAAGGAGTTCCGTCATGCGCGACCTGCCCCGCCTGCGACTGGGTGTGAACATCGACCACGTGGCCACCGTCCGCAACGCGCGCGGCGGCGCCTATCCCGATCCGCTGCGCGCCGCGAAGCTGGCGGAACAGGCCGGGGCCGACGGGATCACCGCCCACCTGCGCGAAGACCGCCGGCATATCTCGGATGCGGATATCGAGGCGCTTTCGGCCAACCTGACGGTGCCGCTGAACTTCGAGATGGCCGCCACCGACGAGATGCAGAAGATCGCGCTGCGTCACCGGCCCCATGCCGTCTGCATCGTCCCCGAAAAGCGCGAGGAACGCACCACCGAGGGCGGCCTGGAAGTGGCGCAGGATGAAAACCGGCTGGCCCATTTCATCGCGCCGCTGCGCGAGGCGGGCTGCCGGGTGTCGATCTTCATCGCCGCCGACGAGGCGCAGATCCGCGCCGCCCACCGCATCGGCGCGGCCGTGGTCGAACTGCACACCGGCGCCTATTGCGATGCCCATGCCGAGGGCCGCTTCGAGGACCGCGACGCGGAACTGGCGCGGCTGACGAAGATGGCGGCGCTGGCGCATGAGCTGGGCCTTGAGGTCCATGCAGGCCACGGCCTGACCTACGAAACCGTCGGCCCGATCGCCGCCCTGCCCGAGATCATGGAGCTGAACATCGGTCACTTCCTGATCGGCGAGGCGATTTTCCTGGGCCTGCAGCCAGCGATTGCCGAGATGCGCCGCCTGATGGATCAGGCCCGCGCCTGAGGCCCGCCCATCCCGGAGCTGGCCAGCGCCTGCGTCAGCCAGCTTCGGAAGCGCCTTTGCGGTGGCGACAGCGACCGTCCCGGTGCCGAGACCAGCCAGTAGCTGAACCCCGTCGGGTGCCAACGCGGGATCGGCGCGACGATGCGTCCCTGGGCGATGGCGTCCAGGCACAGCGTCTCGAAGGCCAGCAGCACGCCTTCCCCCGACATGGCGGCATCGAGGCCCAGCGAGGCTTCGTTGAAGACCGGGCCGTCCTGCAGGATGGTGTCCGACAGGCCTTCGGGGTGCAGCCAGGCGTTCCAGCCGAACATCGCCCGGGCGTCGCGGATGACCGGCACGCGGGCCAGATCCGCGGGGGTGCGGATGCGGCGGGCCAGTTCGGGGCTGCAGACCGGGGCCACGTATTGGGTCAGCAGCCGTTCGGCTGTGACGTTCGGATAGTGGCCGGGGCCGATGCGGATGGCGAAATCCACGTCGCCCTTGTTCGGATCGACCAGGGCATGTTCGGAATCGATGCGGACGCGGATCTCGGGATGGGCGCGGGTAAAGTCCGGCAGCCGCCAGATCAGCCAGCGCGCGGCAAAGATCGGCGCGGCCGAGATCGTCAGGATCTGGCTGCGGTCGCGTTTCAGCAGTTCGGTGGCGGCGGCCAGCCGGGTGAAACCCTCTGACAGCAGGCGAAAGACATCCTCGGTGCCGGGCAGGGGCACCATGCCGCCGGGGCGGCGGTCGAACAGCTGCTGGCCCAGGGCCTCTTCGGCGCGGCTGACCTGCTGGCTGACGGCGCCGGCCGAGACGCCCAGCTCGGCCGCGGCGGCGCGCAAAGAATGCAGCCGGGCCACGGCCTCCAGGGCGCGCAGGCCGTTCAGGGGAATGTTCCGAAGCGTTTCCATTTCAGCTTTTCTAAATGCTCTTTCAGATTCTGTGCAATTTTTATGGTCGTGCGGTGGGGCTAAGTTTCCATCCTCTGAAGTGGAAAGGAGACCGCATGTTCCGCTGGATCCATCGCCTTCTGGCCCGCCGTCCGGCCGCCGCCGCACCGGATGCCACCGGGGATCCCTTCGCTGATCCCGAGGTCGCGGGGATGACCCTGCGCGAACTGGCCGATCTGCCGCTTTGCCCGCCGCCCGCCCCGGCCCGGGCGCCGGGGCCCTCGCCCCTGCCATCCGCGGTGCCCCCGAGGGGGTGGGCCGGGTCTGTGCTTTCCAAGGGGCGGGGGGCGGGGTAAGCCCGGGGCGACAGTGAAAGGAGATCCCGCATGATCCTGGGCATCGGCACGGACCTGGCGAATATCGACCGCATCGCGGCGACGTTGCAGCGCTTCGGCGACCGGTTCCGCACCCGCGTCTTCACCGAGACCGAGTTGGCGAAGGCTGCACGCCGCAAGGACGAGGCGGGCACGCTGGCGAAACGCTGGGCAGCGAAGGAGGCGTGTTCCAAGGCGCTTGGCACCGGGCTGGCGATGGGGATTTCCTGGAAGGACATGGCGGTGGGCAACCTTGGCAGCGGCCAGCCGGTGATGGAGCTGACCGGCTGGGCGGCGGAACGGCTGGCGCAGATGACGCCGCCGGGGCACCGGGCGGTGGTGCATGTGACGCTGACGGATGACCATCCCTGGGCCCAGGCCTTCGTGGTGATCGAGGCGCGTCCGCTCTGATGCGGGCGCGGGCGGGGGCCGGGCAGGGGGCTCTGCCCCCATCGGCGCTGCGCGCCGATTCCCCCGACATATTTAGGGAAAGATGAAAGGGGCGGGGCCGCCGGCTTCGCAGAAGACGGCAGGCGGGGCCCCGGCTCGATGCCGGGGGCGCGCCTCGGCTGGCTGCTGTCACGCGGCTGTGACGCGGCGCGGGCGGTGGGGCGGGGCAAAGCGGGGGGCGGGCGGTTGACTTGGCGAAATTCCCCCCGCAAGTATCGCGGGCCGCAGGACCCGGCCGGGCCGCGGCAAGGCATCTGTAACGCAGGGACGGCGAGGCATGGCGAAGAAGACCAAAGAAGGCGGTAACGCGATCTGGGAAACCATCAAGACGGTGTTCTGGGCGCTGGTCATCGCCGGGCTGTTCCGGACGCTGTTCTTCCAGCCGTTCTGGATTCCCTCGGGGTCGATGAAGGACACGCTGCTGATCGGCGACTTCCTGTTCGTCAACAAGATGGCCTACGGCTATTCCTATGCCTCGTGCCCGAACATCCATGTCGGCCCGATCGACCTTGAGGCCCGCCAGATCTGCGGCTTCCTGGGCGACAAGCGGGTCCTCGGCCATGCGCCAGAACGTGGCGATGTGGTGGTCTTCCGTCACCCGGTCTCGGGCGAGGATTACATCAAGCGGCTGATCGGCCTGCCCGGAGACGAGATCCAGGTGCGCGACGGGCTGCTTTATATCAACGGCAAGCCGGTCGAGGTGAAGGACGGCGGCACCTTCGTCGAGAAATACGAGGCCCAGGGGCCGCAGGGCCGCGCGCCGCTGTGCGCCAATGCCCCCGTGGGCCAGGGCGGCGATTGCGAGAAGCATCGCCTGATCGAAACCCTGCCGAACGGTGTCACCCATGACATCCTGGATATCCGCTACATGCCCTCGGCCGATGATACCGGCGTGTTCCGGGTGCCGGCGGGCCACTACTTCATGATGGGCGACAACCGCGACAACTCGACCGACTCGCGCTTTGCGCAATCGGTGGGCGGCGTCGGCTTCGTGCCCGCCGAGGACCTGATCGGTCGGGCTGACCGCATCATCTTCTCGTCCGCCGGGCGCTCTCTGCTGTACTTCTGGACCTGGCGGAGCGACCGCTTCTTCAAGAAGATCGTCTGAAAACGCTGCGAAACAGGGTGGCGCAGTGCTTGCGCCGCCCGGCGAATGGGTGTTTTACGGGGCAATCCGCAAACCGGCAGCGCACGGGGCCCGTCGCCATGAAGATTTCTCAGGACCTGAAGGATTTCCAGGAACGGCTGGGGCATACGTTCTCGCAGCCGGATCTTCTGGCCCGGTCCGTCACCCATTCCTCGATGTCCTCGCCGACCCGGCCCGACAACCAGCGGCTTGAATTCCTGGGCGACCGCGTCCTGGGGCTGGTCATTGCCGCGGCGCTGCTGTCCGAGGACAAGGGTGCCAAGGAAGGCCAGCTGGCGCCGCGGTTCAACGCCCTGGTGCGCAAGGAAACCTGTGCCGATGTCGCCCGTGAGATCGACCTGGGCGCGGTGCTGAAGCTGGGCCGGTCCGAGCAGATGTCGGGGGGGCGGCGCAAGCTGGCGCTTCTGGGCGACGCGATGGAGGCGGTGATCGCCGCCGTCTACCTGGATGCCGGGTTCGAGCCCGCCAAGGCGCTGGTGCTGCGGCTCTGGGCTGATCGCATCGCCGAGGTCGAGGCCGATGCCCGCGACGCCAAGACGGCGCTGCAGGAATGGGCCCAGGCGCGCCGCCTGCCGCCGCCCGCCTATGTCGAGCTGGCCCGCAGCGGCCCCGACCACGCCCCCGTCTTCACCATCGCCGCCCGGCTGGAAAACGGCGAGGAGGCGATCGCCAAGGCGTCTTCGAAACGCGCGGCCGAGCAATCCGCCGCCAAGGCCCTGATGGACCGTCTGCCGCAGGACAAGCCGTGAGCGACAATCTGAAGGGCAGCCTGTGGATGCTGGCGGCGATGATGGGCTTTGCCGTCGAGGACGCCCTGTTCAAGGTCATCACGGGCGAGGTCTCTCCGGGTTTTGCGATGGCGGTTTCGGGCGCCTGCGGGATCGTGCTGTTCGGCGCGCTGTCGCTGCGCGCGGGCGAGCGGGTGCTGCATCCGCAGACCTTCGGGCGCCGGCTGATGGTGCGGTCGGGGCTGGAGATCACGGGGCGGCTGTTCTTCGGCCTGGCGCTGGCCTATACGCCGCTGTCGTCGACCGCGGCGATCCTGCAGGCAGCGCCGCTGGTGGTGACGGCGGGCGCCGTGGTCTTCTTCGGCGAGAAGGTCGGGCTGCGGCGCTGGACGGCGATCTGCATCGGGCTGCTGGGGGTGATGATGATCCTGCGCCCGACGCCCGAGGCCTTCCGCGCCGATGCGCTGCTGGCGGTGATCGCGACCATCGGCTTTGCCGGGCGCGATCTGGGCACGCGGGCGGCGCCGAAGGGCGTGTCGGGCTGGCAGCTGGGGACGCTGGGCTTCACCATGCTGATGATCGCCGGGGTGATCCTGATGGCGGTGCAGGGGCGCGGGCCGGTGGTGCCTTCGGGCGGGGTGATCGGGCTGATGGCGCTGGAAGCGCTGGCGGCGACCTCGGCCTATGCGGCGCTGACGCGGGCGATGCAGACCGGCGAGATCGCCGTGGTGTCGCCGTTCCGCTATTCGCGGCTGCTGGCGGCGCTGGCCTTCGCGGTCTTCCTGTTCGGGGAGCGCCCGGACCTGTGGACCCTGGGTGGCGGGGCGCTGATCGTGGCCAGCGGGATCTACACGCTGCTGCGTTCGGGCCGGAAAGCCGCGCAAAGGCGCCCGGCCTGAACGCGAGACACGAGACAGGGCTGGCGTGTCGGGCTATTCTGCCCTAGAGAGCGCGCTTCCAGCGAGGGAATTCGTCATGAGCACACGCGCGGGCTTCGTCGCCCTGATCGGAGAGCCGAATGCCGGCAAGTCGACCCTGACCAACCGTATGGTCGGGGCGAAGGTGTCGATCGTCACGCACAAGGTGCAGACAACGCGGGCCAGGATCCGCGGCGTGGCGCTGGAGGGCGACAGCCAGATCGTCTTTGTCGACACGCCCGGGCTGTTCCAGCCCAAGCGCCGGCTGGATCGCGCCATGGTCGCGGCCGCCTGGGGCGGGGCGGCGGATGCCGATGTGATCGTGCTGCTGGTCGAGGCGCATCGCAACATCAGCGAGGGGGTCGAGCGGATCCTGGAGGGCCTGGCCGAGCTGCCGAAGGGCCGCCGGGTGGCGCTGGCGATCAACAAGATCGACCGGGTCGAAGCGCAGAAGCTGCTGACCCTGGCCGAGGCGCTGAACGAGCGCTACGCCTTCGAGAAGACCTTCATGATCTCGGCCGAGAAGGGCCATGGGGTGAAGGATCTGAAGGCCTGGCTGGCGGGCGAGGTGCCGGAAGGCCCGTGGCTGTATCCCGAGGACCAGATCGCCGATCTGCCGATGCGCATGATCGCGGCCGAGATGACGCGCGAGAAGCTGACCCTGCGGCTGCACCAGGAACTGCCCTACCAGCTGACGGTGGAGACCGAGCACTGGAACGAGCGCGAGGATGGCTCGGCGCGGATCGACCAGATCATCTATGTCGCGCGCGACGGCCACAAGGGCATCGTGCTGGGCAAGAAGGGCGAGACGATCAAGGGCGTCAGCAAGGCCGCCCGCGAGGAGCTGGAAGAGTTCCTGGGCCGCAAGGTGCACCTGTTCCTGCAGGTGAAGGTGCGCGAGAACTGGCTGGAAGAGGCCGAGCGCTATTCCGAGATGGGCCTGGATTTCCGTGACGGCAACAGCTGAGGCGCGGCGGGACGGGGGCGGACGCTGGCTGCCTGCGGCAGCAACGCCCCGCCCACCGTCCCTTGCGGGAGGACTGCCATGCGTCTGAAGGCGCGGATCTGGGTCGATGCCTATCTGACGCGGCTGCGCCTGATGGAGATCCCGGCCTTTGTCACCGCCCATGGCGATGACGGGGCGGGGGCGGTGCTGGTCAAGCTGAACACGCTGGACGGGCAGGCGCGGCTGTTCCAGCTGGGGTTCGACCTGATGAGCGGCGATCGCCGCTGGCAGGTGCTGGCCGAGGGGGATGAGGCCCAGGTCGATGCGGCGGTGCAGCGGCAGCGCGGCTTCGACCCGGACCTCTGGGTGATCGAGGTCGAGGACCGCCAGGGCCGCCACCTGCTGGACGAGCCGGGCTTTGCCGACTGAGCGTGATCAGGCGCTGCGCGAGAACAGCCTGCCCAGCCAGATCACCACCCAGCCGGTCACCAGGAAGACCAGGGCCAGCAGGCCCAGCCAGACGAAGACGCCATCCCAGCCATCGGACTGCGGGTTCAGGAAGAAATAGGGGTAGCGGCCGTCGAGGCTGCCGCGCCAGAAGGCGTAGACCGCGTAAAGTCCGGGCCAGATCAGCCAGACCAGCGCGGTGCGCAGCTGCATCTGCGGCTTTGGCACCAGGAAGCACCAGTAAAGCAGCACCAGCGCCGGCACCACCGTGTGCAGCCCCTGGTCGGCCAGCATCGCGACGCCGGTCGTGGGCTGGTAGAGCAGGCCGTGGTAGATCGCGCCGGTCAGCACGATCCAGACCGTCAGCCCGCCCATCCACACCCGCCCGAGCGAGCGCCCCAGCAGCACCGTCAGCAGGAAGCTGATCATCACCAGCGCATTGGTCAGGATGGTAAAGTAGCGTGACATCCGCCACAGCACGGCACCAAGGCCGTCGCCGGGGGCATCGTGCAGCGACACCAGGACCTGGGTGATCAGGGCGGCCGCCGTCACCAGCAGCACCAGGGTCGAGACGACCCGCGCGAACGGGGAGAGAGCATCAGAACGAAAATCCATGCGCGCAAGCTGATGGATCTTGCCCGCACCCGCAACCCCACCGATGATGCGCCATGGAATGGCGCGAGGAAGGCATCCTGCTGACGGCACGCGGTCACGGCGAAAGCGCCGCGATCGTCGAAGCCTTCACGCCTGCCCGCGGGCGCCATGCCGGACTGGTGCGCGGCGGCGCGGGGCGGCGCCTGGCCCCCCTGCTGCAACCCGGCGCCCAGCTGGAGTTTACCTGGCGTGCCCGGCTGGAGGATCAGCTTGGTCACTTTTCCGTGGAACCCGTGCGCTCGCGCAGCGCGGTGGCACTGGGGGGCGACCGGCTGGCGCTGGCGGGGCTGAACGCGGTGACGGCGCTGCTGTCGTTCTGCCTGCCCGAGCGCGAGGCGCATCTGCGCCTCTACCACGAGACCGAGCGCCTGCTGGATCTGCTGGGCCAGTCCGATCTGTGGCCGCTGGCCTATCTGCACTGGGAAATCGCGCTGCTGGAGGATCTGGGCTATGGCCTGGACCTCGCGGCCTGCGCGGTGACGGGGGCGACCGAGGGGCTGGCCTATGTCTCGCCCAGGACGGGGCGGGCGGTGACGCGGGCGGGGGCGGGGGACTATGCCGACCGGCTGCTGCCGCTGCCGCCGGTGCTGAAGGGCGAGGGCATGGCCTCTGACGCCGAGATCGCCCAGGCGCTGCGCGTCACCGGGCATTTCCTGCACAACCACCTGGCGCCGGAACTGGGCAGCAAGCCGTTGCCCGATGCCCGTGACCGCCTTGTCGCCCGGATCGAGAAACGCGCCCTAGCGTAGCGCCAGCACCAGATCGACCAGCGTGTCGAGGGCGCTTTCGTTGCGCGCCAGGGCCTCGTCCCCGTTGGCATCGCACAGCGCCGTCATGCCGACACGCGCCGCCATCAGCATCCGCGCGATGTCGGGATTGGTGACGCCCACCGCGCGCAGCAGCGCCTGCAGATGGGTCAGTCGGGCGGCATCGACATGGGCCAGCACGGCGGCGGCCTCGGGGTCGGTGCGGGCCCAGGCGCGGATGGCGGCCTCGATCTCGATCTCGGGGGCGTGGCCTTCCTTGACGATCGCATGCAGCTGCGCCACCGCGTCGCGGCGGTCGTCGGGGACGGTGTCGGCCAGGGCGGCGGCGCCCTGCCAATAGGCCAGCAGCGCCTGCCGGAAATGCGGCACATCCGGGAAATGCCAGTAGAAAGAGCCCTTCGTCGTCTCCAGCACCCGGGCCAGGGGTTCGGCCTTCAACGCTTCTGGCCCCGCTTCTGCGAGGGCTTCCAGACCGGCCTGCAGCCAGTCTTCCGGGGAAAGGCGCGGTTTACGACTCATGCGGAAACGCTAGCGCAGCTTCTGCATTGCAGCAATCGGTATGCTGGTCCCGGACCGCTGCCGGTGCGGCCGGTCCGGGACAGGGTGACGGCGGCCTTATTCGGCGGCGGTCACGGTCAGTTCGACCGGGCTCAGCCCGTCGATCGTGCCGACCAGATGGTTGCCGGGCAGCACGGGGCCGACCCCTTCGGGGGTGCCGGTAAAGATCAGATCGCCCGCGCCCAGCCGGTAATAGCCCGACAGGTGGCACAGCACCTTGACCACGTCGTTCAGCATCAGGTCGAGGGTCGAGGCCTGCCGGACCGTGCCATCCACCGTCAGGCCGATCTTCTGGTCCCCGACGGCAAAGGCATCGGCCTTGGTGATCGGGGCCACCACGGCGCCGCCGCGGAAATCCTTGCCCAGGTCCCAGGGGCGCTGCTTCTTGCGCTCGTAGGTCTGCAGGTCCCGCCGCGTCATGTCGAGGCCGCAGGCATAGCCATAGACGGCAGCGGCGGCTTCCTCGGGGGTGGCGCGGAACAGCGGCGCGCCCAGGGCCACGACCAGCTCCATCTCGTGCTGGCAGTCCTCGGTGCCGGGGGGATAGGGCAGGCTGGCGCCGGTCAGCAGCATGTTGGCGGGCGACTTGGTGAAGTAGAAGGGCGCCTCGGGGATCTCGTTGCCCAGTTCGGCCGCATGGGCGGCATAGTTGCGCCCGACGCAGAAGATGCGGGCCACGGCATAGCCGTCGGTTTCGCCCTCGACGGGGATCAGGGGAAGGGCGGGCAGGTCGAAGATCGGCATCGTCAGGTCCTTTCGGGCGGTTCGCGCCAAGGGTTACGCCTGCCCCCGGGGCTTGTCACCTGCTGCCGCCGCGCCGTGCTGGACAAGGGCGGGCCTTCCGGTTTTCCTGACGCCACACCCTTGCAACCGGAGCACGCCATGACCCTTCCCCCCCTGTCCCAGATGATTGCCCAGGGTGCGGGCGATGCGCCTGCCGATCTGGTCCTGAAAGGCGGCCGGGTGCTGGATGTCGTCACCGGCGCGCTGCTGGAAGGCGACGTGGCGATCTGCGGCAGTCATATCGTCGGCATCATGGACAGCTACCAGGGCGCGCGGGAAATCGACGTCACCGGCCGCATTCTGGTGCCGGGTTTCATCGACACGCATCTGCATATCGAAAGCTCGATGGTGACGCCGCATGAATTCGACCGCTGCGTCGGCCCGCGGGGCGTCACCACGGCGATCTGCGACCCGCACGAGATCGCCAATGTCATCGGCGTCCCGGGGATCGAATACTTCCTGGCCTGCGCCACGGAAACGCTGATCGACATCAAGGTGAACCTGTCGTCCTGCGTGCCGTCCTCGCATATGGAAACGGCCGGCGCCCGGATCGAGGCGGCGGATCTGGCGCCCCTGCGCGACCATCCCCAAGTCATCGGGCTTGCGGAATTCATGAACTATCCCGGGGTGATCTTCCAGGATCCGGGCTGCATGGCCAAGCTTGAGATGTTCCGCGGCGGCCATATCGACGGCCATTGCCCGCAGCTGGCGGGCAAGGGGCTGAACGCCTACATCGCGGCCGGCATCCGCACGGAACACGAGGCGACGACGGCGCAGGAGGCCCGCGAGAAGCTGCAGAAGGGGATGCGGGTGCTGATCCGCGAGGGGTCGGTCTCGAAGGACATGGTGGCGCTGCAACCGCTGCTGAGCGATCTGACCTCGGCCTACATGTGCCTGTGCACCGACGACCGCAATCCGCTCGACATCGGCGAACACGGTCACCTTGATTTCATGATCCGGGAACTGATCCGCATGGGCTGCCCGCCGCTGGCGGTCTATCGCGCGGCGTCGCTTTCGGCGGCCGAGGCCTTTGGCCTGAAGGACCGCGGCCAGATCGTGCCGGGGCGGCGCGCCGACATCGTGGTGCTGCCGGACCTCGAAACCTGCCGGGCGGAAATGGTCCTCTCGGCGGGCGTGGTGCTGGAGGACGCGGCCTTCGCCGCCCGCTCCGTCACGGCTCCGGTGGGCCGCAACTCGGTCCGGGCGCCGGTGGTGACGGCAGATCACTTCCGCAGCACCGAGAACCGCGAGGACACCCATGTCATCGGCATCGTCGAGGGCAAGATCATCACGGAACACCTGCATGAGGTCATCGCGATCGAGGACGGCGACAAGCGCCCGGACCCCGCCCGCGACCTGGTCAAGATCGCGGTGGTCGAGCGTCATGGCATCAACGGCAACATCGCCTCGGGCTTCGTGAAGGGGTTCGGGCTGCAACGCGGCGCCATCGCTTCGACGGTCTGCCACGACCACCACAACATCGCCTGCGTCGGCGTCGACTACGACGACATGGCGCTTGCCGCCAACCGGCTGGGCCAGATCGAGGGCGGCTTCGTCGTGGTGGACGGCGGCAGGATCCTTGCGGAACTGCCCCTGCCGGTCGCGGGCCTGATGAGCCTCGATCCTTTCGAGGCGGTCCGCGACGCCCTGGTCGAACTGCGCGCCGCCGCCAAGACCCTTGGCGTGACGCTCGAAGAACCCTTCCTGCAGCTTGCCTTCCTGGCGCTGCCGGTGATCCCCGCCCTGAAGATCACCGACCGCGGCATGGTCGATGTCGTGAAATTCGAGATCATCTCCTGAACCGGCCCGGGCAGGGGGGCTTTGCCCCCCCGCCGCTCCTGCGGAGCGCCTCCCCCCAGAGTATTTACGGTCAGATGATGAAGAACCCGCTTCCCTGTCATCTGACCAGAAATACTCCGGGGGAGTCTCCGCAGGAGACGGGGGCAGAGCCCCCTTCTAGGCGTCCAGCCCGGGATGCTGGCCGGATTTGTAGGGAGCCCAGTCGGTGATCTCGGGGTAGTGGCGGCGGCGCCAGGCGCGGACTTCGGGGTTCATCCGGCGGCGCCAGAGCGGCGGGATCGCGGCCAGGAAGGCCATCGCGGGATAGCCCATGGGAAGTCGCGGTGCGGTATCCTCGGGGGGCAGCTGCAGCAGCGGATAGCGGCGGTCGGGGCGGCCGTGGTGGTCCGAGTGGCGCTGCAGGTTGATCAGCAGGCGATTGGTGGCGCGCTGCGGTGCGTTCCAGCTGTGGTGCGGGCGGGTCGGTTCGAACCGGCCCTGCCCGAGGTATTTCCGCGTCAGGCCGTAGTGCTCGATGTAATTCGTCAGTTCCAGCATCCAGACCGCGACCAGCGCCTGCCAGAGGAAGAGGAGCAGGCCCAGGGGGCCTCCGGCGAGGCAGGCGAGGGTCAGCATCAGAAGTTGCAGTGCGCCGTAGCGCCAGAAGGGGTTGCGGCGGTCAAGGGGGGGCAGGCCCCGGCGGATCAGGCGCCGGCGTTCCGTCTGCCAGGCCGAGCGGGGGCAGTCGCGCAGTACGCGCCAGAAGAAATGCGGGAACCCTTCGTTGTAGCGGGCGGTAGCGGCGTCACGGGGGGTGGCGACGGCGGCGTGATGGACATGCAGGTGCTCGGTCCGGAAATGGCTGTAAAGGACCATGGCCAGTAGGATATCGGCCAGCCAGCGTTCCGCGCGCGCCGGCTGGTGCATCAGCTCGTGTGCGTAGACGATGCCGATGGCGCCGGTCATCGCGCCCATGCCGTAGAACAGGAAATAGAGCTCCAGCCCGGTCAGGTGATCCGTGCGGCAGGTGTACCACAGCGTCCAGAACAGCACGGCGCACTGCACCGGCACCCAGATCCAGATGATCGCACGGTGCCAGGTGAGGCGCGACAGGGGCGTGTCGGGGTTGGGGTTCGCCTCATCCGAGCCCAGCACCCGGTCCAGCACCGAGGCCAGCACGAAGGCATAAAGCGGCACCAGCAGCACCGTCCAACCGCCGCAGAGCGCCCCCGTGACCATCAGCGGCGCCAGCGCCAGAGAGGCCCAGAAAGGCGCCGCCGCAGGCGGGTTCGGGACGGATGGCATGGTGACCTCGCATCATCAACCTGTGGCTGATTATGCGAAGTCCGACCGCGCCAGGTCAAATGCCTTGCGCATCACCGTGGGCAGGTCCGAGGGGCGGAAGATGCCGGGGGGCAGGAAGTCTCCGGTGCGGGGCACGGCGTTCAGGCCGACCTGCGCCACCCGGACCTGCAGGATCAGGTGGAAATGGGTGAAGGTGTGCAGTGCCTCGGCCGGAAGCAGCTGCCAGTCGGCTTCCAGCGGGGCGTCGTGGGGCGGCACGGCTTCGGCCCAGTCCGAGCCCGGCCAGCCCAGCATTCCCCCCAGCAGCCCGCGGTCGGGGCGGCGTTCCAGAAGGAAGGCACCGTCCGAGCGGCGCACGATATAGGCGATGCCGCGGCGGGTGGGCTTGGGTTTCTTCGGCGTCTTCTTCGGCAGGTCCGCGGCGGTGCCGGCGATGCGCGCGGCACAAGGGTCGCGCCAGGGGCAGATGCCGCAGGCGGGCGAGCGTGGCGTGCAGATCGTGGCGCCCAGATCCATCACCGCCTGGGCATAGTCGCCGGGGCGTTCGGTGGGCGTCAGGGCGGCGGCCAGGGCCGTCAGTTCCGTCTTGGCGGCGGGCAGGGGGGTATGGACATCGTGCAGCCGCGCCATCACGCGCTCGACATTGCCGTCGACCACCGTGGCCGGGCGGTCGAAGGCGATCGAGGCCACGGCGGCCGCAGTATAGGGCCCGACGCCCGGCAGCGACAGCAGCCCCTGCAGCGTGTCGGGGAACCGCCCTCCATGGTCCGACACCACTGCGCGGGCGCATTTCAGCAGGTTGCGGGCGCGGGCGTAATAGCCAAGGCCCGCCCATTCGCCCATCACATCCGCATCGGGCGCCGCCGCCAGATCCGAGACCGTCGGCCAGCGGGCGGTGAAGCGCAGGAAGTAGTCGCGCACCGCCGCCACCGTGGTCTGCTGCAGCATGACCTCGGACATCCAGACATGGTAGGGGTTGGGCCGCACGCCCGCCTTGCGCGCGGCCGGGGGGACGCGCCAGGGCATCTCGCGCGCATGGCGGTCGTACCAGTTCAGCAACTCTGCCGCTGTTGCGACCGTTTCGGGGTTCGCGTATTGTCCTGCCTGCACCGTTTCACGCATTCTTTATGGTTGTCGGGGGCTTTGCTATGGCTATGCCCGCTTGTCCGACTAGAATAGTGCGGAACAGAGGGAATGCCCATGCCGCCGCGCCGCCAGACCACGACCTACGGGTTTACCCGCACTTACGGGCTGCTGGAAAGCAGGATCCGCAAGGCGGGCGAGTCGCGCGGCTTTGCCGTATCCAAGCTGCTGACCCACTGGGAGGAGACCGTCGGCCCCGACATGGCCGCCATGGCCCGCCCGGTCGAGGTCAAGTACGGCCGGTCCGACATGGGGGCGACGCTGGTCCTGCTGACCACGGGGGCCAATGCGCCGCTGCTGGAAATGCAGAAGGAACAGCTGCGCGCCCGCGTCAACGGCGTCTACGGCTATAACGCGATTTCCCGCATCCGCATCACCCAGACCGCCCCCACCGGCTTTGCCGAGGGGCAGGTTGCCTTCCGCGGCAAGCCGAAGGCCCAGGAAAAGGCCCCCGATCCCGAGGTCGTGCGCAAGGCGCATGACCAGGCGGACGGCGTGCAGGATCCCGGCCTGAGGGCCGCCCTCGAAGCCCTTGGGCGCAACGTGCTCGGCTCTTCCAGTCACTGAGAAAGGAAACACCCAATGGATCGCAGATCCCTCATCGGCGGCGGTATCTCTGCGCTTGCCCTGATGGCCACCTCGGGCCTCTGGCTGGGCACGGCGGGCGCCGCGCTGGCGCAGGACGCGAAATCGGGCGACGACAAGGCCGCCGAGCCGAAGATCGATACCTCAAGCATCCAGGACATGGTGCTGGGCGAGGCAAGCGCGCCGGTCACGCTGATCGAATACGGGTCCTACACCTGCCCGCATTGCCGCGACTGGCACAACGAGGTCTTCGCGGACATCAAGAAGAACTATATCGACACCGGCAAGGTGAAGTTCATCTTCCGCGAGGTCTATTTCGACCGCTACGGCCTGTGGGCCTCGTTGATCGCGCGCTGCGATCCGATGCGCTTCTTCGGCATCACCGACATGCTGTACGAAAAGCAGAAAGATTGGTTGAACGGCGCCAAGTCCGAGGCCGAGATCGCCGACAACCTGCGCAAGCTGGGCAAGGTCGCGGGCCTGTCGGATGCGCAGCTGGATGCCTGCCTCTCGGACGAGACGAAGGCCCGCACGCTGGTCGCCTGGTACCAGGAAAAGGCCAAGGCGGACGACATCACCGGCACGCCCAGCTTCCTGATCAACGGCACCAAGTACTCGAACATGAGCTATGCCGACATGTCGAAGCTGCTGGACGAAGCGATCGACAAGTCCAAGTCCTGATCCCCGAAGGGATTTTCCGGGGCGGCCCTGCCATCGGTGGCGGGGCCGTTCGCGTTTTCGGTGGCGGAGCGCTACAGCGCCACCACCTGCTTGCCCTTGTTGCCGCCCCTCAGCATCGAGAAGAACGCCTGCGGCGCGCTTTCCAGCCCCTGCGACAGGTCCTCCAGATAGGCGATCTGGCCGCTTTGCACCTTGGGCGAGACCTCCTCCAGGAACTGGTCGAAGAGGGGCAGGTGATCGGTTTGCAACAGGCCCTGGATGGTCAGCCGCTTGACCAGCGCCATCCGCCAGACCTTCTGCAGCGGCATCTGGCCGGTGGCGTCGGTTTCGCCGGAATACCAGGCCACGGTGCCGCAGACGATGATCCGGCCATGGGTGTTCATCACCGGCAGCACACCGCCCAGGGTGACGCCGCCGACGTTCTCGAAGTAGATGTCGACGCCCTTGGGGCAGACCTCGTGCATGGCCTCCATCATCTTCAGGATGGTGTCATGCGCACGCCGGTCCAGGCAGGCATCGAAGCGGAAGGTTTCCAGCGCCAGGCGGCGCTTGTCCTCGCCGCCGGTCACGCCCACCGTGTGCAGCCCGGCCTCGCGCGCCAGCTGCCCCACCATAGAGCCCACAGGCCCCGTGCAGGCGCCCACCACCAGGGTTTCGCCCGGCGCCATCCGGCCATAGGCGCGCAGCCCCGACCAGGCGGTGAACCCGGGCATCCCCAGCACGCCAAGCGCCGTCGAGGGCGTCTGATGTGCCACAAGCTTGCGCAGCCGCCGCGCCGGCAGGCAGCCATGGGTGGCCCAGCCGAACATGCCGAACACCACGTCCCCCTCGCGGAACTTCGCATCCCGGCTGGCAATCACGGTGCCGACGCCGCCGCCGCCCATGGTCTGGTCCAGCTCCTGCGGTTCGGTGTAGCTTTGCACATAGTCCATCCGGCCCCGCATGTAGGGATCAAGCGAGAAATGGCTGAGTTCCACCAGCACCTCTCCGGTGCCGGGCTCGGGCAGGGGGGCCTCTTCCAGGCGAAAGTCGGCCTCGACCGGAAAGCCCGAGGGGCGGCGCGCCAGCACGAAGCGTCTCATTGTCCTTGTCATCTTGACCTCCCTATCTTCGCCCCCCAGATCCCAGGGTCGGGCGCAGCCTAGGGCCAAGGGGTTACCGGGCGATGGACAGCCCCCGCCCGCCTGACGTAAAGAGGCCCGATCATGGCACAGAAAAAATCCGATCCGAACTACAAGGTCATCTCCGAGAACCGCCGTGCGCGGTTCGACTACGCGATCGAGGACGACCTCGAATGCGGGATCCTGCTGCTGGGATCCGAGGTGAAATCGCTGCGCAAGGGCCAGTCCAACATCGCCGAAAGCTATGCCGCGGTCGAGAACGGAGAGCTGTGGCTGGTCAACAGCTACATCGCCCCCTACGAGCGCGCGATGTTCAGCCACGAGGAACGTCGCCGCCGCAAGCTGCTGGTTTCCAAGAAGGAACTGTCGAACCTCTGGAGCCTCACACAGCGCAAGGGCATGACGCTGGTGCCGATCGTGATGTATTTCAACGACCGCGGCATCGTGAAGCTGAAGATCGGCATCGCCAAGGGCAAGAAGAACCACGACAAGCGCGCCTCCGAGGCCGAGCGCGACTGGAACCGCCAGAAGCAGCGCCTGCTGAAGGAAAACCACTAGGACGCGGCGCTTGCCTTGCCGGTCCACTGACGATAGGGAATCGGCGTTTCTCAAGGCAGGAAAGGGCCGCGTCATGCAGGATGATCCGAAGGTTCTGGTCTCGACCGGCTGGCTGGCCGACCATCTGAAGGACCCGGACCTGCGGCTGCTGGATGCCAGCTGGTTCATGCCGGGGTCCGGCCGCGACGCCCGCGCCGAATACGAGGCCGGGCATATCCCCGGCGCCCGCTTCTTCGACATCGACGAGATCTCGGACCAGCGCTCCGAGCTGCCGCATATGGCGCCGCCGGTCGAAAAGTTCATGTCCCGCCTGCGCGCCATGGGCGTGGGCGATGGCCATCAGGTGGTGGTCTACGACAGCCAGGGGATCTTTTCCGCCGCCCGCGTCTGGTGGACCTTCCGCCTGATGGGCCAGTTCGACGTGGCCGTGCTGGACGGCGGCCTGCCGAAATGGAAGGCCGAAGGCCGCCCCGTCACCGATGACGAGCCGGTGATCCGCGACCGCCACATGACGGTGCGCCGCCAGAACCAGATGGTCAAGGATGTCACGCAGGTGTCCTCGGCCTCGAAGCTGGGGGATTACGCGATCGTCGATGCCCGCGCCGGTGCGCGGTTCCGCGGCGAGGTCCCCGAACCCCGTCCGGGCCTGCGGTCGGGTCATATCCCCGGCGCGCGCAACGTGCCCTTCGACACGCTGCTGTCCGAGGGCCAGATGAAATCCCCAGAGGCGATCCGGTCGATCTTCGAGGCCGCCGGTGTCGATCTGTCGAAACCCGTCATCGCCAGCTGCGGCTCGGGCGTGACGGCGGCCGTGCTGTGCCTGGCGCTGGAGCGCATGGGCAAGTCCGATCACGCAATCTATGACGGCTCCTGGGCGGAATGGGGCGCCTTCCCCACCCTTCCCGTGGCCACCGGAGAATGAGAGAGACATGTTCGAGAACCTGAAGCAACAACCGGCCGACAAGATCCTGGCGCTGATGGAGACCTTCAAGGCCGATCCGCGCGGCGACAAGATCGACCTGGGCGTCGGCGTCTACAAGAACGCCGAGGGCGTCACCCCGGTGATGCGCGCCGTGAAGGCCGCGGAAAAGAAGATCTGGGAAGAGCAGACCTCGAAATCCTACACCGGTCTGGCCGGTGATCCGGCCTATGCCGACGCGATGATCGGCCTGGTGCTGGGCGATGCGGTGGACCGCGCTCAGGTCGCGGCCGTCGCCACCCCCGGTGGCACCGGTGCGGTCCGTCAGGCCTTCGAACTGGTCAAGATGGCCAACCCCACGGCCCGCGTCTTCTATTCCGATCCGACCTGGCCGAACCATGTCTCGATCCTGCATTACCTGGGGATGGAAACCGTTTCGTATCGCTATTTCGACAGCGAAACCGGCGCGGTGGACTTTGACGGCATGATCGCCGACCTGCAGACCAAGCTGCAGGCCGGTGACGTCGTGCTGCTGCACGGCTGCTGCCACAACCCGACCGGCGCCAACCTGAACCTGGTGCAGTGGAAAGAGGTCGTCGCGGTGCTGAACGCCAAGGGCGCGATCCCGATGATCGACATCGCCTATCAGGGCTTTGGCGACGGTCTGGACGCCGATGCCGAAGGCACCCGCTATGTCGCCGCCAACGTGCCGGAACTGCTGATCGCGGCGTCGTGCTCGAAGAACTTCGGCATCTACCGTGAACGGACCGGCCTGCTGATGGCGATCGCGGCCGATGCTGGCAAGACCAAGATCAACCAGGGCTCGCTGGCCTTCCTGAACCGCCAGAACTACTCGTTCCCGCCGGATCACGGGGCGCGCATCGTCACCACCATCCTGACCGATCCCGCCCTGCGCGCCGAGTGGGCCGCCGAGCTGGAAGAGGTCCGTCTGGGGATGCTGGAGCTGCGCAAGGGCCTGGCGTCCGAACTGCAGCGCCTGACCGGATCCGACCGCTTCGCCTTCCTGGGCGAACATCGCGGCATGTTCTCGCGGCTGGGCGCCTCGGCCGAGCTGGTCGAGAAGATGCGCGCCGACAGCGGCATCTACATGGTGGGCGACAGCCGCATGAACATCGCCGGGCTGAACACCAAGACCGTGCCGATCCTGGCCCAGGCGATCGTCGACGCCGGCGTCTGAAACGCACAGGGAACCTGCGCGCGGGCCGGTTGACGGCCCGCGGCACAACCGCCAGCATGATCCCCGAAACCAGCAAGGGGGACGGGGACATGCGCAAGATCCAGGCCCAGGGGGTGCATCACATCACCCTGACGGGGGCGGACCGCCAGACCAGCATCGATTTCTGGGAGGGCGTGCTGGGGATGCCGCTGATCTTCGATCAGCCGAACCTGGACGATCCGCAGCAGGGGCATCTGTATTTCGATCCCGGTGACGGCCGGCTGATCACCATCTTCACCAACGAGACCCGCAAGCCCGTGCATGATCGCACGCCGATGGATCCGGGCTGCGTGCACCACATCGCCTTCAACGTCAGCCGCGCCAGCTTCAGCCAGGCGGCCTCGCGGCTGGAGGCGCGCGGGATCAAGCATTCCGGGGTCAAGGACCGGGGCTTCATGGATTCGATCTATTTCAAGGACCCGCTGGGCCTGCTGATCGAACTGGCCACCTACAAGTTCGAGCCCCCCACCGGCTGCACCCATGCCGATGTGCTGCTGCGCGCCCATATCCTGCGGGTCGAGCGTGGCGATTACAACATCGCCGAGGAACACCTTGCCGATGCCATCGAGGAGCTGGTGCTGGAAACCACCGGGTCGCTCTCCGAAGATCGCGGCCCGGCCGATCCCTACACCCGCTAGGCGTCACTTCTGCGGCAGCGACTGGTCCAGCCAGGCATCGAAATCCTTCTGGTCCATGTAGCCCGCGGTGCGGAAGCCCGGCTTGCCGTCATGGAACAGCACGAAGGTGGGCATGGCGTTGACCTTGTACTGCTCGGTCTCGGTGATCAGCGACACGGCATCGACATTGACGATGGTGATGTCCTTGCGCGCGGCCGCCACCTGATCCAGCACCGCGACCTCGTCCTCGCAGGGTTTGCAGGAGGGCGACATGAAGGCCGCCAGCACATAGCCCTGCTGGCTGGGCTGGATCACCTGGGCGTCGAAATCCGACGTCTGGTTGACCTGCGGCACCGCGGCCAGGGCCGGGGTGGCAAGAAGCCCCATCAGGGCGGGAAGAAGTAGTCGTTTCATCGGGACCCCCGGACATGAAGAAGGGCCCGGCGCAATGTCCGGGCCCTTTCCATGTACAAGAGGCCCCGCAGGGCAAAAGCCAAATGCCCGTGAGGGCGGCGTGATCCGCTCAGGCGGCGGCGGTTTCCAGCAGGCCCGCATGGGCCAGGGCGGCGCGGATGGCGGCCTTGGTGGGTTCTTCCAGCGGCATCAGCGGCAGGCGTACCTCGGCCGAGCACAGCCCCAGCAGCGACATGGCGTATTTCGCCCCGCAGACGCCCGGTTCCATGAAGATGGCGGTGTGCAGCGGCATCAGCAGGTCCTGGAATTTCAGCGCGGTCGCGTAGTCGCCCGCCAGGCAGGCGGCCTGCATGTCGGCGCACAGCTTCGGCGCGACGTTCGCCGTGACCGAGATGCAGCCGACGCCGCCCATGGCATCGAAGCCGACGGCGGTCGCGTCCTCGCCCGAGAGCTGGCAGAAGTCGGGGCCGCAGGCCATGCGGGTCTGGGCGACGCGGGCCAGATCGCCCGTCGCGTCCTTGACGCCGATGATGCGCGGCAGCTGCGCAAGCTCCGCCATGGTGGCGGGCTTCATGTCGATGACCGAGCGGCCGGGGATGTTGTAGATCACGATCGGCAGATCGCAGCAGTCATGCATCGCGGTGAAATGCGCGATCATGCCCCGGGCGGTGGGCTTGTTGTAGTAGGGCGTCACCACCAGGGCGGCATCGGCGCCCACTTCGGCGGCGTGCTTGATCAGGCGGATGCCTTCCAGCGTGTTGTTGGCACCGGCGCCCGCGATCACCGGGATGCGGCCGGCGGCGGCCTTCACGACCTCTTCCACGACCTGCTCGTGTTCGCGCAGGCTGAGGGTGGGCGATTCGCCCGTCGTGCCCACCGGAACCAGCGCCGAGGAGCCCTGCTCGACGTGCCAGTCCACGAGTTTCTTGAGCGTATCCAGATCCAGCGCGCCGTCCTTGAACGGCGTGACCAGGGCAGGGATGGACCCTTTGAACATGACACGCTCCTTCTACGTATGGCGGGTGGCGAACGCATCGACCGGACCCGGGTGGCTGGTCCCGTAAGCTTGTGATTTCCAGTGCAGGGGACCACAGAATATCATGGCAGCGTCTATCCGCTCAGAGGGGGTAAAACAAGTGATCCGACCGCCGTTCCCGGCCCTTTTCGCGCTCTCGGTGGCCTTTGGCACATGGGGCGGGGCCGCTGTGGGTCCGGCGGCCGCGCAGCAGGCCGCAGCCTCCGCGCCCGCCGCCCCGACCCCGGTCGTCCCTTCCCCCGCAGACGCCCCCGCGGTGGCCGTGCCACGGGCGCCCCGGCCCCTTGCCTGGGCCGAGGACGCCGCCGACCGCGGCGACTGGGACCGCGCGCTGCAGATCGCCGGACGCGACGGCCCGGTGGCCGAGGCGCTGATCACCTGGCGCAAGCTGCGCGCGGGCGAGGGCACCCCGGAGGAGGTCCTGTCCTTCCTGCAGGCGCATCCCGACTGGCCGGGGCTGGACCTGCTGCGCCGCCGCAGCGAGGCGGGCTTTGCCGGGGCGACGGCGGACCAGATCGCGGCCTTCTTTGCCGGGCACCGGCCGGTGTCGGGGCTGGGGGCGATGCTGTGGGCGCAGATCCTGAAGGACCGGGGAGACCGCCGCCGCGCCGAGGCCGTCATCACCCAGGCCTGGACCGGCCTTGTCATGACCGAGGGCGAGCAGACGGCGATGCGCGCCGCCTGGCCGAAGGTGACGGCACGGGGCGATGCGGCGCGGCTGGACATGCTGTTCTGGGCCGGGGCGCGGGCACAGATCGCGGTGCTGCTGCCGCTGTTGCCGGACGACCTGCGCAACCTGGGGCTGGCGCGGGAACTGGCGCGGGCCGGATCGCCCGAGACGACGGCCGCGATCGGCATGCTGCCACGGACCCGGCGCGATGATCCGGCAGTGGCCTACGGGCTGTTCCGGGCGATGCTGGACAAGGGCGACACCGACGGCGCCCGGGCGCTGCTGCTGCAGCAAAGCCTGCGGCCCGGCGGACTGGGTCATCCCTCGGCCTGGGCCAGCCAGCGCCGCTTTTGGGCGCGTACCGATTTCCAGGACGGCAACTATCTGCAGGCCTATCAGGTGGCCTCGCACAACCAGCTGACCTCGGGCGAGGATTTCGCCGATCTGGAATGGCTGGCGGGCTACATCGCGCTGCGCGAGCTGCACCAGCCGGAACTGGCGTTGCAGCATTTCCACCGGCTGCGGGCGGGGGTGGGGGCGCCGATCTCTCTGGGGCGGGCCTGGTACTGGATCGGCCGCGCGCAGGAGGCGCTTGGCGATCAGACGGCGGCGCAGGCGGCCTATCGCAACGGGGCGCGCTACCAGACCAGCTATTACGGGCTGCTGGCGGCCGAGAAGGCCGGCGCCCCCTTCGATGCGGCGCTGGCCGGGGCGGATCCGCTGCCCGACTGGCATGTCCCTGGGATCGAAGATTCGGACCTGCTGAAGGCCGCGATGCTGCTGCGGGCCTCGGGGCGGGCGGGGGCGGCGGAACCCTTCGTGCTGCAACTGGCCGCGGGCCAGGATCGCACCGGGCTGGAGCGGCTGGCGAAATTCCTGCAGGATCAGGGCGATGCCCATATGCTGATCCTTCTGGGCAAAGAGGCCGCCGGGCGCGGCATCATCCTGCCGCAGGCCTATTACGCGCTGCATCCGCTGGCCCAGCTGCCGCTGCCGGTGCCGCCCGAACTGGCGCTGTCGATCGCCCGCCGGGAAAGCGAATTCGACCCGTCTGCCGCCAGCTCCGTCGGCGCCAGCGGGCTGATGCAGCTGATGCCCGGCACGGCCGACAAGGTGGCGCGCGATCTGGGGATTCCCAACAGCCCGGCGCTGCTGACCGGCGACTGGGCGCATAACGCGACGCTGGGCTCGGCCTATCTGGCCGAGCTGGGGCTGATGTTCGACGACAATCCGATGATGGTGGCGGCGGCCTATAATGCCGGGCCCGACCGGGTGCGCAGCTGGATCGCCACCTATGGCGATCCGCGCGATCCCGCTGTCGATCCCGTCGACTGGGCCGAGGAAATCCCCTACCGGGAAACCCGCAACTACGTTCAGCGCGTCACCGAGAGCCTGCCGGTCTACCGGGCGCGGCTGGGGCTGGACCCCCTGCCGCGACCGTTCAGCCGGGAACTGGCCAGCTCAACGCTTCTGCCGCTCGCGGAAGAAGGTAAATAGCCCGGCGCTGATGATCAGCACCGCCCCGATGGCCACGTTGGTGCGGATGTGCTCTCCGAAGACGGGGATGGCGATCATCGCGCCGAAGGCCAGCTGGAAATAGGCAAAGGGCTGCACGGCCGAGGCCTCGGCGATCTCGTAGACGCGGATCAGCAGGTAATGCCCGCTGGCGCCCGCGATGCACAGGATCAGCATCAGGATCCAGTCGGTGCCGGTCATCGGCTCCCAGTAGAAGATGCCGACGGCGGTCAGCAGCACGAAGCCCACCACCCCGGTCCAGAAGAACGACGTGGCCGAGCTGTCCTGCCGCGCCACGTATCGGTTCAGCAGCCCGTAGCCCGCGAACATCAGCGCCGCGATCAGCGGGATGATGGCGGCGGGCTTGAAGACGCCAAAGCCCGGCTCCAGGATGATCATCACGCCGACAAAGCCCACCCCGATGGCCGACCAGCGCCGCCAGCCGACCTTTTCGCCCAGCACCGGGCCCGAAAGTGCTGCGATCAGCAGCGGGTAGCAGATGAAGACGGCCTGGGTCTCGATGATGCCGAGGTAGGTGAAGCCCACCACCATGACGCAGATTTCCAGCGCCAGCAGGGCCGAGCGGAAGAACTGCACGACGGGTTGCCGGGTGGCTGCGGCCGCGCGCAGGCTGCCCGCCTGGCGGATCCCCATGGCGATCACGAAGGCGGCGAAGAACCAGTAGCGGATCATCACCACCATCAGCACATTGTAGCTGTCCGACAGGTGCAGCGAGAACGCGTCCTGCATGGCAAAGATCAGTGTGGTGAGGATCATCATCATGATCCCCTTGTTGTTGTTCTGTTCGGTCATATCCGTCTGGCCCGGGTCATGTGACGCTTGCGGCCAAAGCCCGGCGCCCGCGTCACCTCGAAGCCCGATGCGGCCAGCGCCCGGCGGACATGGCCCGCGGCGGTATAGGTCGCGACCGTGCCGGAAGGCGCCGTATGGTCGTGCACGGCCTGCATCAGCGTCTCTTCCCACATTTCAGGGTTTTTCGCGGGGGCGAAGCCATCAAGGAACCACGCATCCGCCTGTTCGCGCCACGCGGGCACTGTCAGGCGCGCATCGCCCGTGACCATGCGGAAGTCCAGATCCCGCAATGCAAAGGTGCTGTTGCCCCAATAGGGAGAAAGCTCTTGCGACAGTTCTGCCACTTCGGGAAAGGCGGCCTGGGCGCGGCGCATGTCGGCGGGGGCCATGGGGTAGGCCTCGAAGGTGGTGTAGCGCAGGGTGCCGGGGCTGCCGGCCGCGCGCCACAGCTTCAGCACCGCCAGCAGGTTCAGCGCCGTGCCAAAGCCCAGCTCGGCCACGTGGAAGCCGTCGCGGAAACGCTCGGGCAGGCCGTTGCCTGACAGGAAGACATGCGCGGTTTCCGCCAGCCCGTTGCCCAGACTGAAATAGGGGTCGTCGAACCGGGTGGCGACGGGAACGTCGTCCTCGGTCCAGTCAAGCTCGGGCGGCGGCTGGTCCTGCATCTGGGTATCCTCTAGGAAGGCTCCGGGCGGCCGGAGCGGGCCGAAGATGGATAAGAGGTGCGCAAATGGCAAGGATCGACGTGACGGTGCGGGGCGCGGGAATCTTCGGGCTGGCCTGCGCCTGGGCCTGCCAGGGACGCGGTGCGCGGGTGCGGGTGGTCGATCCCTTCGGCGTGGGCGCCGGGTCATCCGGCGGGGTGGTGGGGGCGCTGGCGCCGCATGTCCCCGAGACCTGGAACGAGAAGAAGGCCTTCCAGCTGGAAAGCCTGCTGATGGCCGAGGCGTTCTGGGCCGAGGTCGAGGCGGTGGCGGGCCGATCCGCGGGCTATGGGCGGACGGGGCGGTTGCAGCCGCTGGCCGATGCCCAGGCGGTCGAGCTGGCGCGCGGCCGCGAGGGCACGGCGGCCGTGCTGTGGCAGGGCCGGGCCGACTGGCGGGTGGTCGAGGCGACGGGTGCGGCCTGGGAACCCGCAAGCCCGACCGGCCTGCTGGTCTGGGACAGCCTGACGGCGCGGGTGCATCCCCGCCAGGCCTGCGAGGCGCTGGCGGCGGCGATCATCGCGCGCGGCGGCGCGGTCGTGGCCGAGGCCCCCGACGAGGGCGCGGTGATCTGGGCCACGGGATCGGCCGGTTTGCAGGAGATGTCGGCGCTGGCAGGCCGGCAGGTCGGCGTGCCGATCAAGGGCCAGGCGGCGGTGCTGGGGTATGATGCGGGGGCGGGCGTGGCGCAGATCTTTGCCGGTGGCGTCCATGTGGTGCCCCATGCCGACGGCACCGTGGCGATCGGATCGACCACCGAGCGCGAATTCGACGGGCTGGGGTGCGATGCGCAGCTGGAGGACGTGATTGCCGCGGCGCGGGCGGCCGTGCCGGTGCTGGCCGGGGCGCCGGTGCTGGCCCGCTGGGCCGGGCTGCGGCCCCGGGCGCGGAGCCGCGCGCCGATGCTGGGGGCCTGGCCGGGGCGGCCGGGGCAGTTCATTGCCAATGGTGGTTTCAAGATCGGCTTCGGCATGGGGCCGAAGGTGGGCGCGGTGATGGCGGATCTGGTGCTGGAGGGCGATGCCTCGGGGATCCCGGAGGGGTTCCGGGCCGAGGCACTGTTCTGAGGCGCTGATGGTGCCGCGGGGAAGGGGGCGCTGCCCCCGCAGGCCTGCGGCCTGCTCCCCCGGAGTATTTCCGGTCAGATGATGAAGAACCGGTGCCTAGCGGCCGCGCAGGCGGAAGACGCCGGTGGCGGTGGCGCAGAGCGTGCCCTGGCTGTCGATCATCCGCGCCTCGGCGAAGAAGGTGCGGGCGCCGCCGCCGGTGCGGGTGCCTTCGGCGATGAGGTGGGTGCCCTGCGCGGGGGCGATGAAATTCACCGACAGGTTCAGCGTCATTGCCATCTGGCGGGTGTCCGGATCGCCGGTATAGGTACCGGCAAAGCCCATCGCCGTGTCGCCCATCACCCCGTGGATGCCGCCGTGCAGGATGCCGTAGCGGTTGCCCAGGAAGGGCGCGAGGGGGAGTTCGATCCGGGCGAAGCCGTCGTGCCAGGCGGTCAGCCGGTAGCCCAGGTGCTGCTGGATCGGATAGGGGGCTTCGATGAGGCGGGGGTCGAGGGCGTCTGTCACGGGGGCTCCTGCAAAAACTGCGGGCAGTGTGACCTGTGGTGTGCCCCGGGGAAAGGGGGCGCTGTGGCCTGGTGGCGCTAACCCCGTGCTTGTGGGGCGCCTGCGGGTGGAAAGGGATTTCATGGCCCGGGGCGATGTGGAATAACCCGGGGCAACGTGAGAGGAGTCCTTCATGTCTGCCATTGATAAAAGCCTTGTTCCCGAAGCCCTTTTCCCCACCATCGAGGCGCTGTGCGCGACCGCGGTGACGCTGTCGGCGGTGATCGCGCGGGGCCCTCTGGGCCAGTCGCTGGGCGCCGGGGTCGGCGAGAATTCCGATGGCGACCAGCAGAAGGCGCTGGATGTCATGGCCGACGAGATGTTCGAGGCCGCACTGAAAGACGCCGGCGTCAGGCATTATGCCTCGGAAGAGCAGGAAACCGTTCTGACGCTGGACGCGGGCGGCGCCTATGCGCTGGCGATCGACCCGCTGGACGGGTCTTCCAACATCGATGTGAACGTGACCATCGGCACGATCTTCTCGATCTTCGAGGCCGAGGAGGAGGCCGAGGCGAGCTTCCTTCGGCCGGCGTCGCAGCAGATCGCGGCGGGTTACATCGCCTACGGGCCGCAGACGCTGATGGCGGTGACCTTCGGGGCGGGGACGCATCTTTACGTGCTGGACCCCGAGACCGGCGCGTTCGAGCTGGCGACCGGGCAGATGGATCTGCCGGTTGCGGCCAAGGAGTTCTCGATCAACGCGTCGAACCGGCGGCACTGGAGCGCGCCGGTGCGCGCCTATGTCGAGGAATGCGAGGCGGGTGTCGAGGGCGCCAAGGGCAAGAACATGAACTTTCGCTGGGTCGGCAGCCTGGTGGCCGAGACGCATCGCATCCTGACCCGGGGCGGCACGTTCCTGTATCCGTCGGATGCGCGTAAGGGCTACGAGAAGGGCCGGCTGCGGATGGTCTACGAGGTGGCGCCGATGGCCTTCCTGGTCGAGCAGGCGGGCGGCAAGGCCACCGACGGCAGGACCCCGATCCTGGAGCTGGAGGCCGGTGCCCTGCATGAGCGTTGCCCGCTGGTCTTCGGTTCGTCCGAGGAAGTGGACCGGATCGCCGAGCTGCACGGCTGAGGCCGGGATCCGCGTGGCGGAGCGCCCTGGCGGGCGCTGCCTGCGGCGCAGGTATTTGGAACAAGAAAATGACAGGGCGCTTTCCCTTGCGGGGAGGGCGCTCTATACGGGCGGCGTTCTTGGAAAGGGAGCCGCCCGATGACTGCCGCCTTCGACCGTAACCTGAAGATCGCTCCGTCGATCCTGTCCGCCGATTTCGCCAATTTCGGGGCCGAGATCGAGGCCGTGGAGGCGCAGGGCGCCGACTGGATCCATGTCGACGTGATGGACGGGCATTTCGTGCCGAACCTGACCTTCGGCCCGCCGATGTGCAAGGCGATCCGCAAGCACATCAAGACCGTCATGGACGTGCATCTGATGATCGCGCCGGTGGATCCCTATATCGAGGCCTTTGCGGATGCGGGCGCCGATGTGCTGACCGCGCATCTGGAGGCCGGGCCGCATATCCATCGCACGCTGCAGGCCATTCGCGGGGCCGGTTGCAAGGCGGGCCTGGCGCTGAACCCCGGCACCCCCGTCGAGGCGCTGGACTATCTGCTGGACATGGTGGACCTGGTCTGCGTGATGACGGTGAACCCGGGCTTCGGTGGGCAGAAGTTCATCCACTCGCAGGTCGCCAAGGTCGCGAAGCTGCGCGCCATGATCGGTGACCGCCCGATCCATATCGAGATCGACGGGGGTATCACGCCGGAAACCGCGCCGCTGATGTGGAATGCCGGGGCGGATGTGCTGGTGGCGGGCTCGGCCGTGTTCAAGGGCGGTTCGGTGGCAAATCCCGCGCCCTACGGTCAGAATATCCGGGCGATCCGCACCTCCTGCGATACGCTGGTCTGAGGCGCTGTTGCGCGCCTTTGGGCGCGCGCGGCCCTGCGCCCCTCGATGGGGGGCAGGGCCGCCGCCTTACAGATGTGACAGCGCGCCATCCGGGTCGCCCAGGGTCGCATGCGGATCGCGCAGCGGGAAGTCCAGCGTGATCCGTGTGCCATGCGGGCCCGATTCCAGCGCGAAGGCGCCGCCCAGCTGCCGCGCAGAGGCCTCGATCACCTGCATCCCCAGCCCTTGCTGCGCGGTCACGCCCTGCGGCAGTCCCACGCCGTCATCCGACAGGTCCAGCTGGCGGCGTCCGTCGACCTCGGGGCCGACACGGAACAGCAGCCGCCCGGCCCGCCCGTCCGGAAAGGCATGCTTGTAGCTGTTCGAGGCGAATTCGTTCAGGATCACACCGAGCGATGCGGCGACGGCGGAATCGACCTCGACGTCGGGCCATTTGCAATCCAGCGTCACCCGCGGCGGCGCGGATCCCGCGATCAGCCCGCAGACCGAGGTTCCGAAACGCCTGAGGTTGATCGTCTCGCTGTCGGCCGCGCGGTAAAGCTGTTCGTGCAGGGCGGCCACCGTCTCGATCCGGCGGCGCACCTGGCCCAGGGCTGCCCGGGCCTCCTCGCCCTTGACGAAGCGCGCCTGCAGCCGCGTCAGCGCCGAAACCGACTGCAGCGAATTCTTCACCCGGTGGTCGACCTCGCGGCGCATCAGATCGGCCTGCTTCAGGCTGCGCTTCAGCTCCATCTGCACGATCACCTGCCGCGCCAGGACCTTCAGCGCATCGCGCTGCAAGGGGGTCAGCCGGCCGGGCTTGTCGTCGATCACGCAGAGCGAGCCGATCGGCAGCCCCGCCGAGGTCCGCAGCACCGCGCCCGCGTAAAATCTCAGATGCTCGGCCCCGGTGACCAGGGGATTGTCGGCGGTGCGGGGGTCGGTGCTGGCGTCCTCGATTTCCAGGAAATCGTCCTGCTGCAGGATCGCATGGGCACAGATCGACTGCCCCAGCGTGGTCTGCTGCAGCGCGGTGCCGGTGCGGGCCTTGAACCATTGCCGGTCGTCCTCGACCAGGCTGATCAGCGAGATCTGCGTGCCGCAAAGCGCCGAGGCCAGCTGGACGATGTCGTCAAAGGGCGCCTCGGGGTCGGTGTCGAGGATCTCGAAGGAGCGCAGTTCCTTCAGGCGGGCCGCGCGATCGGGGTGGTCAGGGGCTAACATCGGCAACTCTGTTGTCTCCACGCAGATACGTGGCGCAGAGTGCGATCTAAAACATGCATCCCCGGTATTGCAAAGGGTAAACCGCCCCGAGGCCAAAGGGCGCGCGAAACTGCCGAAACCCTGAGCTCTGGATGCTTTTCCTCCTTTTTCAACGGCTTGTGACGCATCGGTCGATCTGCTGAACGTCGGGTCAAAGGCCGGGCCCTGCCAGCTTCAGGATCAGCTCGGCGGCATTGCGGACCTCGTGCTTGCGCAGCAGCCGGGCGCGGACGTCCTCGACGGTGCGCGGCGACAGGCCCAGGCCGCGGGCGATCTCCTTGCTGGTCTGGCCGCGCGCCAGGCCCTGCATCACGTCGCGCTCGCGCGGGGTCAGGGGGTTCTCGACTGCCCGGGAAAGAGGCGCAAAGCTCATCACGATGCGGGAAAGTGGCCGGTCGGGGGTCAGCGTCCGGGCCCGGAAACGCACCCAGAAGGGCGTGCCGCCCAGCTGCTGCATCATGCGTTCGTCGCTGTAGAACCCGGTGCGATGCAGCGCGTCCAGACCGATGTCGCGGATCGTTCGGAACTCTTCCTCGGTCGAGTAGAGGACGCGAAAGCTGTGTCCGATCAGAAGGTTGCGATCCCGACCGACCAGCCGGGCGAAGGTCGCGTTGCAGGCGCGGATGATCCGCTCCTCGGCCAGGACCAGGCCCTGGGGGGCGTGGTCCCAGGCCATCTGTGCAAAGTCGTCCATCGGCTCTCCCACCGTAATCCTACGGTATTGAGACCGTATGTCGCGCCGAGCAAGCCTTTTGCCATGACAACCGACACCGCCGCCGCTGCCCCGCCCTCGATTCATGCAGATGCCCTGCGCGCCGCCATCGCGGAGCGCCGCGAGGACCTGATCGCCCTGACCCAGGACCTGCTGCGCATCCCGACGCTGAACCCGCCGGGCGAATGCTATCTGGAGATCTGCGAATATCTGGCCGGGCGGCTGAAGGGCAAAGGGTTCGAGGTGCAGCTGGTGCGCGCCCATGGTGCCAAGGGCGACACCGACCGCTACCCGCGCTGGAACGTGGTGGCGCGCAAGGACGGCCCGCGCACGGGCGACTGCGTGCATTTCAACAGCCATACCGATGTGGTCGAGGTGGGCCGCGGCTGGACCAAGGACCCGTTCGGCGGCGAACTGGAAGACGGCAAGATCTACGGCCGCGGCGCCTGCGACATGAAGGGGGGCCTTGCCGCCAGCATCATCGCGGCCGAGGCCTTCATCGCCGCGGTCCCCGACTGGGGCGGCGCGATCGAGATCTCGGGCACGGTGGACGAGGAATCGGGCGGCTACGCGGGCGTCGCCTACCTGGCCGAGAAGGGCTTTTACAAGAACGTCCAGCACGTCATCATCCCCGAACCCCTGAACCCCGACCGCATCTGCCTTGGGCATCGCGGCGTCTGGTGGGCCGAGATCGAGACCTATGGCGAGATCGCCCATGGTTCGATGCCGTTCCTGGGCGATTGCGCGGTGCGCCACATGGGGGCCGTGATCTCCGAGATGGAGGACACGCTGTTCCCCGCCCTTTACGCCAAGACGACCGACATGCCGGTGGTCCCCGAAGGGGCGCGGCATTCGACGATGAACATCAACTCTCTGCACGGCGGCCTGCCGGAACCCGAGCCCGAGGCGACCGGCTTCCCCTCGGCCTGCGTGCCCGACAGCGCGCGGATGATCATCGACCGCCGCTACCTGATCGAGGAAGACCCCGAAGAGGTGAAGGCCGAGATTCGCGCCGTGCTGGAGCGCGTGAAATCGAAGCGCGAAAAGTTCTCCTATGATCTGCGCGAGATGTGGGGCGTGCCGCCCACGATGACCGACAAGGCCGCCCCGGTGGTGCAATCGGTGCACCGCGCGATCGAGGCCACCTATGGCCGGGCGCCGGATTACGTCGTGTCTCCGGGGACTTACGATCAGAAACACATCGCCCGCATCGGCAAGCTGCACAATTGCATCGCCTATGG
Organism: Pseudooceanicola sp. NS-SX9; assembly: GCF_057380705.1. Lineage (NCBI taxonomy): Bacteria > Pseudomonadati > Pseudomonadota > Alphaproteobacteria > Rhodobacterales > Paracoccaceae > Pseudooceanicola > Pseudooceanicola sp. NS-SX9. Next base: position 398,931 of record NZ_CM170818.1, read on the forward strand.
TCCGGGGATCCTGGACCTGGCGCACAAGCCCGATGAATACATCGGCGTCGATGACATGATGCGGTCGGCCGAGGTGATGGCGCTGGCGCTGGCCGACCTGCTGGCCGGGCCCGCAGCATGACCCTTGCGGCGGGGATCAGGGGCGCCGTAGCGCCCGTCCGGCCCCGCCGCAGGGGGCCGTCAGCCGGTCACGGGCCGGTTGTCGATCAGCCGCACGCCGCCCAGCCAGGCGGCGGCGAACAGGCGGCTTTCGCCACCGGCCTTCGCCAGCAGCGTCAGGTCATTGGCCTCGCGCAGCTCCAGATATTCGATCTGGGTGAAACCGGCCTCGGACAGGGCCGCTTCGGCGGCGGGCAGCAGGTCGGCCATGGCGGCGCCGCCGCGCAGGACCTCGGCCATCTCCTCCATGATCTGAGCCAGGCGCGGCGCGGCGTCCCGCGCCGCCTCGGGCAGCAGCAGGTTGCGGGACGACATGGCCAGCCCGTCGTCCTCACGCACCGTGGGGCAGCCGATGATGTCGATGTCGATGTCCAGATCGCGGGCCATCCGGCGCACCACCTGCAACTGCTGCCAGTCCTTGCGGCCGAAATAGGCCCGGTCCGCGCTGGTCTGACCGAACAGTTTCGCCACAACCGTCGCCACACCGTCGAAATGGCCGGGCCGGTGCGCGCCGCACAGCACATCCGTCAGCCCGCTGACCGCCACGCTGGTGGCAAAGCCCTCGGGGTAGATCTGGCTGCCGTCGGGCACGTAGATCGCATCGACACCCAGCGGCGCCAGCTTGCGGGCATCCTCCAGTTCGGTGCGGGGATAGTTCGCCAGATCCTCGGGGTTGTTGAACTGCTTCGGGTTCACGAAGATCGTCACGATCACCCGGTCGCAGTCGGCCTTTGCGGCCTTGACCAGGCTCAGATGGCCTGCGTGCAGGGCGCCCATGGTGGGCACGACGCCGATGATTTCACCGGCACGCCGCCAGCCGCGGGTCAGGCTGCGCAGATCGGCCAGCGTGCGGATGATCTTCTCGGTCCCGTCCGAGGGCGCCCTGTCGGCGACCGTATCGGCAAAGACATGTTCGGGGGCGGGAAAGTGGCGCGCGCGGACCTCATCGGCATAGGCGGCAATGGCGGCCTCGGCCTGGCGGCCCAGATGGGCGAAACGCTTGACGAACTTGGGCTTGAAGGCGGTGAACAGGCCCAGCATGTCATCGACCACCAGGATCTGCCCGTCGCACCCGGCCGAGGCCCCGATGCCGATGGTCGGGATCGGGATTTCGGCGGTGATCCGGTCGGCCAGCGTCGCGGGGACCTTTTCCAGCACCACGGCAAAGGCGCCGGCTTCGGCCACGGCGCGGGCATCGGCCAGCAGCGCCTCTCCGGCCGCGCCGCGGCCCTGCACCTTGTACCCCCCAAGCGTGTTGATCGACTGCGGCGTCAGCCCGATATGGGCCATCACCGGCACGCCGCGCGCGCTCAGGAAGCGGATCGTCGGCGCCATGGTGACGCCGCCCTCCAGCTTGACGGCGGCGGCGCCGGTCTCGGCCATCAGCCGTGCGGCATTGCGGAACGCCTGTTCGGGGCTTTCCTCGTAACTGCCGAAGGGCATGTCGATGACCAGCATGGCGCTGCTCAGGCCGCGGGCAACTGCCTGTCCATGCAGCACCATCATCTCGATCGACACCGGAAGCGTCGAGGCCAGACCATGCTGCACCATGCCCACGCTGTCACCCACCAGAACCACGTCGCAATATGCGTCCATCATGGCCGCCATCGGCGTGGTGTAGGCGGTCAGCGACACGATGGGACGCTGGCCCTTCAGGGCGCGGATGTCATCCGGCAGCGGGGCCGTCTTGCGGGCGGTGGCACTCATGTCTCGCTCCTCCTGGGCCGGGACGCGGCTGCCCTTGCGGCAGCGCGGCATCGGTCGGCGGCTGGGTAACGATATTGCGCGCAAAGGTCCAGCGCGTCGAAGGCATAACAAAGCTTGACCCCGCCCGATCCGGGCGCAAGGGTCCGGGCACGACAGGGAAGGGGACCTTCACGGCCCCGAAAGAAAAGGAGAAACATCAATGGTTTCCAAACTTCTGAGGGCCACCGTCCTGGGGGCCCTGACGCTGGGTGCCGCAACCGGTGCCGCCATGGCCCAGGCTCGCGACGACCTGAAGGTCGCCCTTCAGCTTGAGCCGCCGAACATGGACCCGACCTCGAACGCGGCGGGCGCCATCGACCAGGTGCTTTACGCCAACGTCTTCCAGGGCCTGACCCGCTTCGGCCCGGACGGAGAGATCCTGCCCGATCTGGCAAAAAGCTGGGACGTCTCGGCGGATGGCACGGTCTACACCTTCCACCTGCAGGACGGCGTGAAATTCCACAACGGCACCCCGTTCGAGGCCGCCGACGTCAAGTTCACCCTTGACCGCGCCCGTGCCCCCGACAGCACCAATGCGCAAAAAAGCCTCTTTGCCGGCATCACCGAGGTCGATGTGATCGACCCGCTGACGGTCAAGGTGGTGCTGAAGCAGCCCGACGGCGCCTTCCCCTTCAAGATGGCCTGGGGGGACGCGGTGATCGTGGCGCCCGACAGCATCAAGGATATCGCCACCTTCCCGGTCGGCACCGGCCCCTTCAAGTTCGAGGACTGGGTCCAGGGCGATCACGTCGACCTGGCGAAAAACCCCGACTACTGGGGTACGCCCGCCAAACTCGATCATGTCGAGTTCAAGTTCATCTCGGATCCGACGGCCGCCTTCGCGGCGATGATGGCGGGCGATGCGGATGTCTTCTACGGCTACCCCGCCCCCGAGAACCTGCCCCAGTTCGAGGCCGACCCGCGCTTCCAGGTGATCGTCGGCTCGACCGAGGGCGAGACGATCATGGCGATGAACAACGCCCGTCCGCCCTTCGACAACAAGCTGGTGCGCGAGGCGGTCGCCCATGCCATCAACCGCAAGGAAGTGATCGACGGGGCGATGTTCGGCTACGGCACGCCGATCGGCACCCATTTCGCGCCGCACAACCCCGATTACGTCGACCTGACCAGCCTGTCGAACTACGACCCGGCCAAGTCGAAGGAGCTGCTGAAGGAAGCCGGGGTCACCCTGCCGCTGAAGGTCAAGATGACCCTGCCGCCGCCCTCCTACGCCCGCCGCTCGGGCGAGATCATCGCGGCCGAGCTGCGCGCCGTCGGCATCGAGCCCCAGATCGAGAACGTCGAATGGGCGCAATGGCTCTCCTCGACCTTCAAGGGGGCGCATGATTTCGACCTGACCATCGTCAGCCACACCGAGCCGATGGACATCAACATCTACGCCAACCCGGACTACTACTTCGGCTACAACAGCCCGGCCTTCCAGAAGGTCATCGCGGATCTCGACGTGACCTCCGACACCGCCAAGCGCTCCGAGTTGCTGAAGGAAGCGCAGACGATCATCGCCAAGGATTACGTCAACGCCTGGCTGTTCCAGATGCCGCTGCAGACGGTGGCCGCGAAGGGCGTCGAGGGCCTTTGGAAAAACGCCCCCACCCAGGCGGTCGATCTGACCGGCGTCTACTGGGACGAATGATCCCTTCCCCGCCGGAGAGCCAGCTTTCCGGCGGGCCCGCCGCGCCCGCGCCGCTGCTGGCGTTTCGCCGCCCGCCCCGTTCCGAAGCCTCCGGCGGAGGTATTTGAAACAAGAAAATGCATCGGAGTCTCGCGGGCGCGCGCCGCCCTCGCTGGGCCCCTGTCATTTTCTTGTTCTAAATACCTCGGGGGAGTCGCGCCCTGGCGCGACGGGGGCAGAGCCCCCTCCCACGCCGCCCAGAAGACCAAGACATCCCATGACGCGCTACATCCTCACCCGTCTGCTGTCGCTCGTGCTGTCGCTGATCGCGGCCTCGATGGCGATCTTCCTGGTGATCGAGATCCTGCCGGGCGATCCGGCGACCATCATGCTGGGCGTCAATGCTCAGCCCGACACCCTGGCCGCGTTGCGCAGCCAGATGGGGCTCGATGAGCCGATGCTGTTCCGCTACTTCGCCTGGGTTGCAGGCATGTTGCACGGCGATTTCGGCACCTCCTATACCTACCATACGCCCGTGGCCAAGCTGGTCTCGGACCGGATGGCCGTGTCGCTGCCGCTGGCGCTGTTTGCGCTGGCGCTGACCGTGGTCATCGCCTTTCCCGTCGGGATCTGGGCGGCGGCGCGGCGCGGGTCGTTCGTGGACACGCTGGTCATGGGCATCACCCAGCTGGGGGTCGCCATCCCGAACTTCTGGTTCGCCATGCTGATGGTGGTGCTGTTTGCCATCAATCTGCGCTGGTTCTCGGCCGGGGGCTTTGCGGGCTGGAATGCGGGGCTTTTCCCGGCGCTGAAATCGCTCACGCTGCCGGCGGTTGCGCTGGCGCTGCCGCAGGCCTCGATCCTGGCGCGGGTGATGCGTTCGGCGCTTCTTGACACCCTGTCCGAGGACTTCGTGCGCACCGCCCGCGCCAAGGGCCTGAGCCGCGCCCAGGCGCTGCGCCGCCATGCCCTGAGGAATGCGCTGATCCCGGTGCTGACCATCATCGGGCTGCAGTTCTCGTTCCTGCTGGCCGGCGGCATCATCATCGAGAACGTCTTCTACCTGCCGGGCCTGGGGCGGCTGATCTTCCAGTCGATCTCGGCGCGCGACCTGATCACCGTGAAAAGCGTCGTGATGCTGCTGGTCTTCGCGGTGATCCTCGTCAATTTCCTGGTCGAGCTGGCCTATGCCCTTGTCGACCCCCGACTGCGGAGGGCGAAATGAGCCTGGCCGAAACCTCTTTCTCGCGCGTCATGCGGTCCCGCAACCTGTGGATCGGCGGCCTGCTGACGGGTCTTTTCGCGGGCGCGGCGCTGCTCAGCTTCCTGTGGGTGCCCTATGATGTCACCCAGATGGACATCGCCCACAAGATCAAGCCGCCCTCGGGCGCGCATTGGATGGGCACCGACCATTACGGCCGCGACATCCTGAGCATGATCATGGTGGGGGCGCGGACCTCGATCGCGGTGGCGGTGCTGGCCGTCGGCATCGGCATGGGGCTGGGCGTGCCGCTGGGCCTGTGGGCCGCCGCGCGGCGGTTCTCGCTGGTGGATGAAATCATCATGCGCGGCAACGACCTGGTCTTTGCCTTCCCCTCGCTGGTCATCGCCGTGATGATCACCGCGATCCTGGGGCCCTCGGCCACCAATGCGATCATCGCGATCGGCATCTTCAACATCCCCGTCTTTGCCCGGCTGGCGCGTTCGGGCGCGCTGTCGCTCTGGAGCCGCGATTTCGTCCTTGCCGCCCGCGTTGCCGGCAAGGGACCCGCCCGCATCAGCTTTGAACACATCCTGCCCAACATCCTGAACCTGCTGATCGTGCAGGGCACCATCCAGTTCAGCCTTGGCATCCTGGCCGAGGCGGGGCTGTCCTACGTGGGTCTTGGCGCCCAGCCGCCCACCCCCAGCTGGGGGCGGATGCTGGCCGACAGCCAGACGATGATCTCGTTCGCGCCGCATATGGCGCTGTTCCCGGGCCTTGCCATCCTGCTGACGGTGCTGGGCCTCAACCTGCTGGGCGACGGTCTGCGCGACCTGCTCGACCCGAAACTGCGCCGGGGCCGGACATGAGCAGCCTTCTCGATATCCAGAACCTGACCCTGTCCATCCACGGCACGCCGATCCTGCACGATGTCTCGCTGCAGCTCGATGCGGGCCGCATCCTTGGGGTCATCGGCGAAAGCGGCTCGGGCAAGTCGATGACCGCCTTCACGGTGATGCGCCTGCTGCCCGACGGCGCGCAGGCCGAGGGGCAGGTGACGCTGGCCGGCCAGCCGATCCTGGCGCAGAGCGAGGCGCAGATGTGCGCCCTGCGCGGCCGCGACATCGGCATGGTCTTCCAGGAGCCGATGACGGCGCTCAACCCGCTCAGGACCATCGGCGACCAGGTGGCCGAGACCATCCTGATCCACGAGAAGATCCCCAAGCGCGAGGCGATGAAGCGCGCGGCCGACGCCCTGGCGCGGGCCGAACTGCCGCAGGATCGCTTTCCCCTGACGCGGTTCCCGCATGAACTGTCGGGCGGGCAGCGCCAGCGCGTTGTCATCGCCATGGCGATCGCCCTGCGCCCCAAGCTGCTGATCGCGGATGAACCCACCACCGCGCTGGACGTCACCACCCAGGCCCAGGTGCTGAAACTGCTGGCCCGCCTGGTGCGCGAGGACGGCATGGCGATGCTGCTGATCAGCCACGACCTGGCGGTGGTGGCGGATCTGGCCGATGACATCGCCATCATGCAAAAGGGCAGGGTGGTCGAATCCGGCCCCGCCCAGGCCCTGCTGCGCAACCTGACCCATCCCTATTCGAAGGCGCTTCTGGCGGCCTCGACCCATGCGCCCGACCGCGCCCCCCGGGTCGAGGACAAGCCCCTGCTGGAAGTCACGGCCGTGCACCGCCGCTACCCGCTGCCGCGCAAGACGCTGTTCGGGGCGCCGGGGTCCTTCCATGCGGTCAAGGGCGTGTCGTTCAAGCTGATGAAGGGCGAAAGCCTGGGCCTGGTGGGCGAATCCGGCTGCGGCAAATCCACCCTGACCCGCGCCATCCTGGGGCTGGAACAGGTTCAGGACGGCGCCATCCGGTTGAACGGGCGCCCCGTCTTCCAGGGATCCAAACCCGACCCCGAGGTCCGCCGCCGGATGCAGGTGGTCTTCCAGGACCCCTACGGCAGCTTCAACCCCCGCCACAAGGTCGCCCGCCTGGTGGCCGAGCCGTTTCATCTTTCCCCAAATATGCCCCGCGCGGAGCGCGATGCCGCCATTGCCGAGGCGCTGACGGCCGTGGGTCTGACACCGGCCGACGCCGACAAGTACATCCACGAATTCTCGGGCGGGCAGCGCCAGCGCATCGCCATCGCCCGCGCCCTGATCACCCGCCCCGAGCTGATCCTGCTGGACGAGGCGGTCTCGGCGCTGGATGTGCAGGTGCGGGCAAGGATCCTCGATCTGCTGGCGGATCTGTCGGAACGCTATGGGCTGTCGTACCTCTTCATCTCGCACGACCTTTCGGTGGTGCGCGCGGTCACCGACCGGGTGCTGGTCATGCAACATGGCGAGATCGTCGAGCACGGCCCGACCGAACAGGTCTTCCGCGACCCACAGCATCCCTACACGCGCCAGCTTCTGGCGGCGGCCCCGCAGCTGCCTGCGGACATCACCGGCTGATCCGCAGGGGGCAGGGCCCCTGCAGGGATGCACAGCCGCTGTCACGGCAAACGGGGTGGGAATCTGCCCCGTTGTGCCTAAATCCTTATGCGTAAACGGAATTCAAGAACATGACCCCGCAAGGGGCCAGGAGGATAATACCATGACCGCACATGTGGCCGTCATCGTGGGCTCCCTCCGGGAGGGCAGCCTGAACCGCAAACTGGCCGAGACGCTGGTGGATCTGGCGCCCGAAGGGCTGGCTTTCGACTTTGTTCCGATCGGCGATCTGCCGCTCTACAACCCCGACCTCGACACCGACGCGGCCCCGGCCGCCTGGACGACCTTCCGCGATGCGATCCGCGCCCATGACGCGGTGCTGTTCGTGACGCCGGAATACAACCGCTCGGTCCCCGCCGCGCTGAAGAACGCGCTCGACGTGGGCTCGCGGCCGATGGGCGCCAGCGTCTGGGATGGCAAGCCCGCGGGCGTCGTCACCGGGTCTCCGGGGGGGATGGGCGGTTTCGGTGCCAACCACCACCTGCGCCAGTCGCTGGTGTTCCTGAACATGCCCGCCATGCAGCAGCCCGAGGCCTATGTGGGCCAGCTGGGCGCCATGTTCACCGAAGACGGCCAGCTGGCCAATGACAATTCCCGGGCCTTCCTGACCAAGATCATGGCGGCCTATGCGGATTGGGTCGGGCGGCATATCGCCTGACCCCGGCCCGGGGCGCGCCATCGCGCGTGTCCCGGGCCCCGGGCCCGGCCGTTTTCCTTCGGATGGCCGGGCCCCGATGCGGCCTTGCCGCCGCCATCCATCGCGGTCCTTGATGGCGGACATCAGCGCAATGCCCTTTCCTGTCAGGCTGGATTGCGGTATGGACGCCCGTCTCAAGGAGAAGGATTCATCCATTATGGGTTACAAGGTCGTCGTCGCCGGCGCCACGGGCAACGTGGGCCGCGAAATGCTGAACATCCTCGCCGAACGCGAATTCCCGGTGGACGAGATTGCCGTTCTCGCCTCCCGCAAATCGCTGGGCACCGAGGTCAGCTTTGGCGACAAGACCCTGAAGACCCAGGATCTGGCCACCTTCGATTTCGCCGGCTGGGACATTGCGCTCTTCGCCGTGGGCTCGGGCCCGACGAAGGAATTCGCCCCCAAGGCCGCGGCTGCGGGCTGTGTCGTGATCGACAACTCCTCGCTCTACCGCTACGACCCGGATGTGCCGCTGGTCGTGCCGGAAGTGAACCCCGAGGCGGTTCTGGGCTATGCCAAGAAGAACATCATCGCGAACCCCAACTGCTCGACCGCGCAGATGGTGGTGGCGCTGAAGCCGCTGCATGACCGCGCCAAGATCAAGCGCGTCGTGGTGTCGACCTACCAGTCCGTTTCCGGCGCCGGCAAGGAAGGCATGGACGAGCTCTGGGATCAGACCAAGGCGATCTACAACCCGACCGCCGACGTGCCGCCCGCCAAGTTCACCAAGCAGATCGCCTTCAACGTGATCCCGCACATCGACGTCTTCATGGAAGACGGTTCCACCAAGGAAGAGTGGAAGATGGTCGCGGAAACCAAGAAGATCGTCGATCCCTCGATCAAGGTCACTGCGACCTGCGTGCGCGTGCCGGTCTTCGTCGGCCATTCGGAATCGATCAACATCGAATTCGAAGAGTTCCTGGATGAAGACGAAGCCCGCGACATCCTGCGCGAGGCCCCCGGCGTCATGGTGATCGACAAGCGTGAAAACGGCGGCTACGTGACCCCCGTCGAATGCGTCGGCGACTATGCGACCTTCATCAGCCGCATCCGCCAGGACAGCACAATCGACAACGGCATCAACCTGTGGTGCGTCTCGGACAACCTGCGCAAGGGCGCGGCGCTGAATGCCGTGCAGATCGCGGAAACGCTGGGTGCCCGGGTCCTGAAGAAGGGCTGAACGGCCCTTCACCCCGCCTGACACCGAACGCCCGGGGGATCCCTTCCCCGGGCGTTTCGCGTTTCGGGGGCGGGGATCCTTGCCGGTTTCCGCCCGGGGGCGAAAAGCCGTTTGCGGCGGCGCGTGCGGGATGATCACTCTGGGCCGATGCAACCCGGAGGAGTGCCCATGCGTCCCGTCCCGCCCCTTGCCCTGCTGCCCCTTGCAGCCACCTTCGGCCTGCTGGCCCCCGCCGTTCATGCCGATGAGGTGGTGCTGAAGGGGGCGGTGCGTGCCGTGACGCTTTATCCCGATGCGGCGATGGTGGAACGCGATCTGCCGGTGGATCTGCCGGCGGGCGAGCATCAGCTGGTGCTGCCGGACATGCCCTTCGTCGATCCGGCGCTGCTGCGGATCGCGGTGCCGGGCGGGCAGGTCGGCGCCGTGCACTGGCGCGACGAGGCCCTGCCGCCCCGCCCCGAGGACGAAAGCCCTGACCTCCGCGCCGCCCGCACCGCGCTGGATCAGGCCCATGCCGCGGTCACCGCGCAGGAGGGGCGCGCCCGCGCCGCCGAGGCCGAGGCCGCCGCCGCAGGCGACCGGTTGAAGGTGCTGGCCGGGCTGGGCCAGAGCCCCGCCGCCGCCGATCCCGCCACCCTGCCGCAGCTGCTGTCGGTGGTCGCCACGCAAAGCCTTGCGGCGCGGCAGGACCAGCTGGCCGCCGAAGACCGCGCCCGCCAGATCCGCGACGGCCTTCCCCCCCTGCAGAAAACCGAGGCCGAGGCGCAGCAGGCGCTGGATGCGCTGCTGACCGCGGCCTCGGCCCGCGCGCGGCTGGTGGTGGATCTGCACAGCGACGTCGCGCTGCGCGGCACGATGACGGTCTCTTACCTGACCCATGACGCGGGCTGGCAGCCGGCCTATGACGTGTCGCTGACGACGACCGGCGCGGCGCCGGTCCTCGACATTGCCCGCAAGGCGGTGATCCGGCAGTCGAGCGGCGAGGACTGGTCGCAGGTCAAGCTGGATCTGTCGACGGCGCGGCCCTCGGGGCAGACCGAGCCCTCGGTGCTTGGCCCCGATCTGCTACAATACCACGATCCCCGCCCGGTGATGCCGCTGGCGCGCGCCGCCGGGGCGCCGATGGCCGAGATGATGCTGAAGGCCGATGCGGTTTCGCCCAATGACGGGCTGACGCTGGACTATGCCTATCCGCAGCCGGTGAGCCTGGCGAACGGTGCCGAGGCGCTGACGATTTCCCTGGGCGACACGCGGCTGACGCCCGAGGTCTATGCCCGGGCGGTGCCGATGTCGGATCCCTCGGCCTATCTGATGGCGGGGTTCACGAATGGGGCGGATGCGCCGCTGCTGGCCTCGGAGCGGGCGGCCTTCTACCTGGACGGCACCTACATGGGGACCCGCAGCCTGCCGCTGCTGCCCGAGGGGACGGCGGCAGACTGGTCCTTCGGTCCGATCGACGGGCTGCGGCTGGAACGCCAGGTGGTGGCGCGCTCGGAAGGGGACCGGGGGGTGATCGCGAAGTCGAACCGTCGCGAGGAAGAGGTGCGTCTGGTGCTGACGAACCAGACCCGGCGCGACTGGGATCTGCGGGTCACGGACCGCGTGCCCTATTCCGAGCAGGACGACCTGAAGATCACCTGGCAGGCCGATCCGGCCCCCGGAACCCAGGATCTGGACGGCCAGCGCGGTCTTCTGGAATGGCGCCTGAAGCTGGCCGCCGGGGCGCAGCAGGTGATCACCTTGCAGGACAGCGTCAGCTGGCCTGAAGGCAAGGTTCTGAACTAGGCTGTGTTGAGAAACAGGATGCCCCCCGGGCGTCGGGCATGATCCAGGCTGGGATCTGCGATAGAGGCCAGCCTGGCACGAAGCCTTGTGTCGGACGAGGTATGAGCGTTCTTTGAGCGCTTCATCCTTGCCGTCCGCGCCCCGAACGGGTGCAAACCTACCAACCACCGCTTCGTTCCCGATGGCATGTTCCGGATTGCATGAACCGGGCTCCATGGCGCGATCTGCCGGGGGACGGCAAATGGTCAAGCGTTTGCAGACAGTTCCGGCGCTGGACGCGGGCGGTCCCCTGGAAGGACATCACCGAGGCCCTGAACCAGAGCGGAGCCGTGCCAAGCGCCCAGAAAATGATCGACAGGACCGTGAGCCGCGCCCGGCATCCACTGCCCGGCAGGGCATCGCGGCCGCAATGTCCCGAGAGAGCGGCAGCGGGCGCTAAAGGGGGACGCCTCTACAAGGTTTCGGCTGTTCCCGCGCGTCCGGTGGGAAAACGATCAACAGGGTCGTTTTCTGGATCACCTATCCCTTCACGACCAGTGTCCTTCTCCTCGTCAACGCACGCGGGCTTCCTGTGAGGACAGAGATCAGGCCCGGCCAGATGCCGGACTGCCTCGGCCTCGGTCCGGTAATGGTGGATCATCTGCCGCGCCTGAGCGTGCGGTTCGCGGCCGGGAGGCAGACAAGATCAGGGACGGTACGGAGGCGCGCTATGTCCTGCCCGTGATGCCCCTCTCGGGACATCGCTGTGCGATGCCCTGCCGGGCAAGGGATGCGCAAGTCCCGCAAGAAGCGGATTGGTGTCGATCACTCGCTGCATCGCCTGCGTAATCTGGTCCAACGCTGCTTCAGCACGCTCAGGCATGCCAGGCGTGTCGAGACACGCTACGACAAGACGGCGGAACGCTTTCTCGGTCTCATTGACATCACGTCGATCCGTCTGTGGATCCGCCATATATCAACACGACCCAGGCTGACGCTGCGCCCGGCCGCAGGGGCGCGCCAGTGCATATTTGGGGAAAGATGAAGGCAAGGTGCGCGCCCGGCCGGGCTTTGGCGCGCCTGTTGCCGGTGGAGCGATTCCGTATTTGGGGAAAGATGAAAGCGAAAGAGGCACGGACCGGCCCCGCGCCTCTTTCATCTTTCTAAAAATATGCATTCGCACCGGCCGGTCGCCGGCACGCCGGTCAGATGGCGCGGAACGCCTTCTGGTCGGGCAGGTACTGTTCGACCGAACCGTTGCCGATGTCGTGCCACAGGCCGTGCAGCGACAGGTCCTCGGCCGCGACGGCGGCCTGCACGAAGGGGAAGGTCATCAGGTTCTCGAGCGAGACCAGGACGGCTTCCTTTTCCAGCGCGCCACGCTGTGCCTCGTAGCCCTGGATGTCCTTGACCCGGTCATAGCCCGGGCGCAGCAAGTCCATCCAGCGGCCGACGAAGCTCGATTCCTCTTCAAGCTCCGGGGCATGGCCCGAGCACATGTCGAGGCAGCCCTGCACGCCGCCGCATTTCGAATGGCCCATGATCACCACATGCGCGACCTTCAGCGCCGTCACCGCATATTCCAGCGCGGCCGAGGTGCCGTGCTGCTGGCCATCGGGCTGGTAGGGCGGCACCAGGTTGGCGATGTTGCGGTGGATGAAGAACTCTCCCTGGTCGGCGCCGAAGATGCCGGTGACATGCACGCGACTGTCGCAGCAGGAGATGATCATCGTCTTCGGGCGCTGCCCCTCGTCGGCGAGGCGACGGTACCAGGACTTGTTCTCGGTGAAGGTGGTGGCCTTCCAGCCGTGATAGCGCTGCACCAAAAGGCTGGGGAGGGGCTTGGCGTGCTCCATGGCGAACTCCGAAACGCTGCAATGAACTGGCGCGGACTATAGGCCCCGGTCCCGGGGGTTGAAATGCGGAATGCGCCAATTGGTGGAAAATCCTCTGCAAAACCGGGCGCTGCACCCCTGCAATTCCGCAAAACCGCAAGCTTTTGGGAACTTCGGCGGGCGATTGTGGCTGCCGCCGTGGGGGCGATGCCGAAGGGGGTGTGACGATGAACCAGATCCTGGTGATGATCCGGGACGAACCGGTACGACTGGATCCGGACCGGCTGCGGGCGCTTTATGCCCAGCTGGGCGAGGCCGGGGCCGACAACGTGGTCTGCCGCGCGATGGAGGAGCTGGCGCTGCGCTTTGCCCATGCCGAGCGGATGTTCCGCGAGGCCCGCAAGGACGAGCTGCGCAAGGCCACCCGCAGCCTGGCGGCGATCGCGGACCAGGTGGGCATGCTGGCGCTGTCGCAGGTGGCGGGGGACGTGACTGCCTGCATCCGGGCCGGGGACGAGGTCGCGCTGGCTGCCACCTTCGCCAGGCTGTTGCGGGTGGGCGAGCGGTCCCTGATGGCGATCTGGGACCTGCAGGACATCACCGTCTGATCCCGGGCGGCAAGGAGGCTTGCGGTCGCGCGCAGGCGGGATAGGCTGGGGCCGCACTGCAGGAGAGCTCCTATGCCCAAGACCCCCTCTCTCACCTTCGTCCCCGACAGCGCCAAGGCGTTGCCGCTGCACCTGATCGAGAAGGACGCGCTGGCCGGATGGCTGGCGGGGCAGCCTGCGGATGTCGTGGCCTGGGTCGGGGTCATGGGGTTCACCGGGGCGCTGGCTCAGGTCTGTATGATCCCGGGGCCCGAGGGCACGCCGCGGATGGCGCTGGCGGGCTATGGCGATGTGCAGGCCCGGGCGCGTGGCCGCTTTGCCCTGGCCGCTGCGGCGGCAAAGCTGCCTGCGGGGGACTACCGGATCGTCTCGGGCCTGCCGCCCGAAGCCGCCGAGACCGAGGCCCTGGGCTGGCTTTTTGCCGGATATGCCTATGACCGTTACCAGGCGCAATCCGGCATCAAGGCCCGTCTGGTGGCCCCTGAAGGGGTCCGCGCCGACCGGCTGGAGGCCATTGCCGCCGGCGAGGCGCTGACCCGTGAGCTGATCAACACCCCCCCCAACGACATGGGCCCGGCCGAGCTGGAGGCCGCCGCGCGCGCCCTGGCCGAAACCCATGGCGCTGCCGTCTCGGTCATCGAAGGCGACGCGCTGCTGACGCAGAATTTCCCGATGATCCATGCGGTGGGCCGGGCCGCGGCGCCGCATCGCGCGCCCCGTCTGATCGACCTGCGCTGGGGCGACAACGGCCCGGCGCTGACGCTGGTGGGCAAGGGCGTGTGTTTCGATACCGGCGGGCTGGATCTGAAGCCCGCGGCCTCGATGGGGCTGATGAAGAAGGACATGGGGGGCGCTGCGACCGTGCTGGGGCTGGCGCATATGATCATGGCGCGCGATCTGCCGGTGCGGCTGCGGGTGCTGATCCCGGCGGTGGAAAACGCCGTCTCGGGCGATGCCTTCCGGCCGCAGGACATCCTGACCTCGCGCAAGGGGCTGACGGTCGAGATCAACAACACCGATGCCGAGGGGCGGCTGGTGCTGGCCGATGCGTTGGCGCTCGGCGCCGAGGACGCGCCCGAGATGATGATCTCCTTCGCGACGCTGACGGGGGCGGCGCGGGTGGCTGTGGGGCCCGACATCGCCCCCTATTTCACCGATGATCCCGATGTCGCGGCCGCGCTGGAGAACTCGGCCGGGATGGTCGCCGATCCGGTCTGGCGGCTGCCCTTCCACGACCCCTACGAGGCGATGATCGAACCGGGCATCGCCGATCTCGACAATGCGCCCAAGGGTGGTTTCGCCGGCGCCATCACCGCTGCGCTCTTCCTGCGCCGCTTTGCCGGGCCGGGCTTGCGCTACACCCATTTCGACATCTACGGCTGGAGCCCCTCGGACCAGCCCGGCCGCACCCGGGGCGGCACCGGGCAGGGCGCGCGGGCGCTCTTCTCGGCACTGCCGGGGCTGCTGGGCCTATGAGCACGCCGGACCGCCGCCGCTGGCCCTGCAACGGGCGCGTCGCGGCCGAGCGCCTGAAGGGCCAGGCCAGGGCCGATCTCTACACCCCCGGCACCCTCTGCCATGTACAGGCCGATGCCGCGGATCTGCTCTCGGCGCCGGATGGCGCCCGCGACCGCCAGCTGCTGCATGGCGACGAGGTCCTGCTTTACGAGATCCGCGATGGCATGGCCTTTGTCGAGGCCCTGAAGGACGCTTACACCGGCTATGTCGCGGCCATGGCCCTGGCTCACACCGCCCCGGGCGCCGCTCCGAACGCCAGGGTCCGCATCCGCGAGACCCTGCTCTGGGATCGTCCTTCGGCGCGCGGCATGGCGACCCGCCGCTTCGCTCTGAACACCCGCCTGCTGGTGGCCGAGGTCACTGACGGCTGGGCCCGCACCGGGGGCGGCTGGATTCCCGCGCACCACCTGCACCTGCAGCCCACCCCCGAGACCGATCCGGTCGCGGTCTCGGCCCGCCTCCTCGGGCTGCCCTATCTCTGGGGCGCCAATGGTCATGGCGGCATCGACTGTTCGGGGCTCGTGCAGGCGGGGTGCCTCGCCTGCGGCATCCCCTGCCCGGGCGACAGCGACATGCAGTCCCGCGAACTGGGCGATCCGCTGCCCGAAGACGCCCCCCTGCACCGCGGAGACCTGCTGTTCTGGAAGGGCCATGTCGCCTGGGTCGCAGATCCCGACACGATCCTGCACGCCAATGGCCACAGCATGAGCGTCGCCTACGAAGGCCTGCCCCAGGCGATCACCCGGATCCTCGCTGCCGATGGCGGTCCGGTCACCGCCCGGCGGCGCCTGCCGGGCCTCGCCGGGCGCCTCGCCAGCTCTTGATCATTTTCTTGTTCCAAATACCTCGGGGGAATCAGCCGCAGGCTGATGGGGGCAGCGCCCCCGCACCGCCGGTCGCTAGTCGACCGCGCGGATCAGCTTGCGTTCCAGCACCCGCAGCACGGTGCGCAGGTCATGGCCGCGCTTCAGCACCTGCCCGTCCATGCCCATGACCGCGTACATGCCCTGCCTGTTGCGCAGCTTGGGACGTTTCTCGATCCGGTAGAGCGGATGCTCGGCACTGCGCCGGAAGATCGAGAACACGGCCGCGTCGCTCAGGGTCGAGATGCCGTAGTCGCGCCATTCGCCCGCCGCGACCATCCTCCCGTAGAGCGACAGGATCACGTTCAGCTCGGTGCGGTGAAAGGCCACCTGCTGGGCGGCAGCCTCGGGCGGGGTGGGGGGCGGCGTTTGCATCGTCATGGGAAAAAGGTGCGCTCCGGGTCCGGCAAAATCAAGGCGCTTTCGGTCGGATGGTGCGCGGGCGGCGGACCGGGCCGGGGGCTCTGCCCCCCTCGCGCGTGCCGCGCGAGTCCCCCGGCATATTTGGGGAAAGATGAAGCCAGAGGCTCAGCCGTAGCTGCCATGGCAGAACCAGCCGCCGGGCAGGTCGGCGCCATGGGCCAGGAACAGCCACAGCCCCTGGCCGGTATCGAGCATCGCCGAGAGGTAGTCGCGGGTGCCGCTGCGCCAGGCGGGCTCGGCCAGCCACCATTCCGGCGCGATGCGCTCTCGCGAGGGGTGGGGGCGCAGGGCGCAGTCGCGGCGCTGCCAGCGGATCGCCGTGGGGCGGGCGGTGCCGGGATGCGGCGGCGGGGCGGGTTCCGGTGGCCAGAGCTGCAGCGGGCGGACCAGATCGGGCGGTGGCCAGGGCGCCTCGGGGGGATCGGACCAGGCGGCGGCGAAGGTCAGGGCGGTTTTTTCCGGGATGTGAGAGGTGCCGGGGTGGCGGCGGGTCAGGGCTTCGAGGCCGATGCGGGCGCCGATCCGGGCCATCAGGTCCTCGCGCGCGGGGGCGAGGGGGCGGCCCGGGCGCCAGGCGGCCGAGGGCGCACGGCGGCTGTCGAGGGGCAGTTCTGTGGCGGCAGGGGCGTCCTCGGGGGCTTCGGTGCGGGCGGCGACGAGGCGCAGCATGTCGATGCCGAACCCGGCCTGCAGCGTGGGGATCTTCATCGCCAGCAGCGGGCGGATGCGGGCGGGATCGCTGGTGGGGCGGGCAAGCCCGGCGGCGACCCATTGCATGGTGCCGTCGGTGCGCCAGGCCTCCAGGCGGATCAGGCGGGCGGCGCGGCCTTCGGTGCGCAGGGTGTCGCACAGGCGCGGCAGCAGCCGGTCGATCCCGGCCAGCAGGTCGTTTTCCAGGCCGATCGGATCGGGCAGGGTCAGGCGGGTGGCGAAGGCGGGGGCCGTGCGGCGGGGCGACAGCGGCTCGGGCGCATGGCCAAGCGCCTGGTCGAGGCGCAGCACCAGGTCCTGGCCGAAGCGGCGCGCCAGCGGTGCGCGGGGCCGGCCGGCCAGGTCGCCGATGCGGCGCAAGCCCAGGCGGTTCAGCTGTTCCAGCACGTCGGGGGTCAGCCGCAGGGCGGCCACCGGCAGCGGCGCCAGGGCTGTCTGCAGCCCGCCCGGCGGCGCGATGCGATGCGCCGCGGGCAGCGCCGCCGCCAGCACCGGGGTGCTGCCGCCGCGTTCCCAGTGGCGGCGGCTGGCGCGTGAGCGCGTCGCGCGGGCCTCCTGGTCGACGGCATCGCCGCTGCGGGCGGCCCCGGGCGTGGCACCGGCAAAGCGCGCCAGCGCCCAGGCGCCGCCGGGCGTGTCGGCAATGGCGCCGCGCGCCGTCAGGGCCAGGCCGGCACAGTCGTCCTCCAGCCGGGCCAGCATCGCCGCTTCGCCGCCGAACAGCCGCGCGCAGCCGGTGATGTCCAGGATCAGCCCGTCGGGGCCGCTGTCGGCGATCCAGGGCGAATAGCGCCCGGCCCAGCGGCGCAGCGCCGCCAGCATCCCGGCCTCGGCCTGGGGGTTGCGCAGGCGGGTCAGCAGGTCGGGGCAGATCACCCGCGCCTCGCGCAGCGGCTGGCCGCGCTGCAGACCGGCCCGTTCGGCCCCCGGCGAGAGCGAGCTGAGGATCTGCCGCTGGCCGGTGTCTTCGACCACGGCGAGGGGTTGATCGGGATCGAGGCCATCGCGGCGCAGCACCCGCTCGGCCCCCAGGCGGCAGAACCACAGCGACAGGATGCGGCGGGGGACAGGCATGGCGGGCACCTTTTGGTGTTCATCTTATGTTCTTATTCATAATCTTTGTGTGAACCCCTGTCGAGACCTCTTGGCGAAGTCCTGCTTCACGCTAGGGTAGAATCTGGCAACGGGAGATTTCCATCATGAAACGACAGATACTGCTCCTTACCTTTGCGACCCTGGCGCTGGCCGGGGCGGCGCAGGCGCGCGACGGGGTGACGAACCCCGACGCGGCGGCGCGCATGGACCTGATGGACGAGGTCCGCGGCAGCTTTGCGGTGCTGGGCGGCATCGCCCAGGGCAAGGCCGATTACGACGCCAAGGCCGCGGCCGAGGCCAAGAGCGCCCTGGTGCAGGCGGCGGCGCTGATCCCGCAGACCTTCAAGCCCGAGGGCATGGATCCGAAATCCAAGGCCGCGCCGGCGATCTGGCAGAACTGGGATGATTTCATGTCGGATGCCGCGGCGCTGGAGACGGCGGCCAAGGGGATCGACACCAGTTCGGCCGAGACGATCAAGGCGGGCTTCGGACCGATCGCCCAGACCTGTGGCGCCTGCCACGGCGAATACCGGCTGAAGTAACCCCCGGGCCGGACATGAAGACGCCCGCGGCCGGGGTCGCGGGCGTCGGCGTTTCAGGGGGCCTGCGTCAGATGCAGCGCATCGCGGCGACCTTGCCATCGGCATCCAGGTGGATGGTCAGGCGGTCGGGGCGGTAGTCCATCGTCTGTTTGCCGTTTTGCGGCACCACCCGGTAGGGGGCGGTGCGCCCGGCCATCATGCTTTCATCGAAGGTCTGGCCGACCAGGTTGGCATACTGGCCCATGCCGCAGCTGTCGCTGGTGTCGGTGGCGGCATCGGTGGCGGGGGCGGCAACCGTCGGGGCGGGCACCGGCGTGGCGGCCGGGGCCGGGGCGGCGACGGCGCCGTCCTGGGCCGTGGCATCGGTTTCCGCACCCGGCGTCACCGCCGCTGCATCCCCCGAGGTGGCGGCCAGCGCCTGGGCCACGTCATCGGTCAGCGCCGAGGTGCTGGTGTCGGCCGTGCCATCGCTGGTGCTGTCCGCCGCCGGCCCCAGGTCGATGGCGGTGATCGGCGCCGCGGGGGCGGGGGTGACGACGGGCGCCTGGGCGACGGGGGCGGGCGCCGGCACCTGGGCGCGCGGCATGGACATGTCGGCGCAGGCCGACAGGCCCAGCACCAGGGCTAGGCCCGCAAGGCCAAGGGGCAGGCGGCCCGGTCGCCGGGCGGAAGGAAGGCTCGGGGTCATGAGGTCTCTTTCTGGCGGTTTCAGCGCATCATGGCTGTACGTGGGGCAAGATGGTCTTCGGACCAGTCTGACCTCCGGGCGCCGTAACGTGCAAGGAAGGTATCGACCGCCTCGCGGGCGATGCGGGCGCGGTCTTCGGGCTGCAGGCTGCGTTCCAGGCCGATCAGCATGCGGACGAAGAAGCCGGCGCGGCACAGTTCGACGAACTGGTGCGCGGCCATGTCGGGATCGTCGATGGCCAGTTCTCCGGTCGTGGCGGCGGTGCCCAGGAAGGTCGCCAGCAGGCGGTGGGCCAGCTCGGGGCCGTTTTCGTAGAATTCCAGCGCCAGATCGGGAAAGCGGTCGGCCTCGGTGGTGCAGATGCGGAAGATCGCCAGCGCCATGGGCGAGCAGAAATAGTCCACCATCCGCGCTGCGGTGATCTCCAGCAGCGCCGGTGCCGGCAGGTCGAGCGGGATCATCGCCATCGTCTCGTCGGCCTGACGGCGGCATTCGGCGCGGGCGACCTCGATGAACAGCAGCCGCTTGTCGGGGAAATAGGAATAAAGCGTGGCCTTCGAGACCTCGGCGACACGGGCGATGTCGTCGACGCTGGCCCCGTCGAACCCATCCTGCAGGAACACCGTGCGGGCGCCTTCCAGGACCTGGTCATACTTGCGGCCCCGACGTCTGCCGATCCCCGTTTCACTCATCTCAACATGTCCTTCCCGCGTGGCGGTCGCACAAACAATCCTGCCTTGAAAATGAAGCATACACCGTCCGGGCGCGTCAGGGCCAGTCACGCTTGAAGGATCGTGGCCTTCGGGGGCGGGGCCTGTGCCGTTTCGCCTGCCGGACGGCAGGCATTGGACCGATTATCGGACTTCTGTCGCTGCGGGGCTTGCCGACCGGCCATCCGCGCTATCTGGTCAGGCGAACCCCTTTTCCGTCAGGACCGCCATGCCCGCATCGTCGCGCCACCCGCTGCCCCCCTCGCTGGAGGCCTATTGCACGCGGTCCCGCATCGCGCTGACGCTGGCTGCGGCAACCCTGCCGGACCAGCCGCTGATCTTTGCCAACCAGGCCTTCCTGACGCTGACCGGCTACGAGGCCGCGGATGTGCTGGACCGCAACTGCCGCTTCCTGCAGGGCGGCACCACGCCGCCGGCGCAGAAACAGGCCCTGCGCGCCTTCATCGACGACGACACGATCGAGGCGAACTGCTTTCCGGTGGTCAATTTCCGCAAGGACGGCACGCGGTTCGACAACTACGTCTTCATGAGCCGCCTGCGCGACGGTCAGGGCCAGACGCGGTTCTTCCTGGGATCGCAGTTCGACATGTCCCATGTCGCCCGCCGCGCCGAGATCGATGATTTCCAGCGCAGTCTGGGCCAGAATGTCTCGGATATCGACGCGATCTCGCGCGAGTTCGGCCTGACCATGCTGGGCACGGCGCGGATCATCTCGGACAGCGTGGCGACGCTGGCGCGCATCACCCTGGACGCCTTCTAGGCCCATCTGCCACGCAGTCCCGGTTTCGCATGGCTTATCCGCGATTTGACCCGTTGGTAAGTTGTCAGGGCGGGATCGGTGCTCTACCTCTGTCCCCGGGTAGAGGGCCAGAGGGCGCGTGCGCCCGGACAACCCCGCCGCCATGGCGGCTTTGGCAGGACGGACATGAGCCAGGACGACAGCGCGGACAGCCTCTGCATCATCGGGATCGGTGCCTCGGCCGGGGGGCTTGAGGCGATCCGAGAGATGCTTTCGCCCGCGCGGGCCGAGGATCCCCTGGCCTATGTCGTGGTCCAGCACCTTGATCCCAATCACGAATCCATGCTGGCCGAACTGCTGGACCGCAACACGCAACTCAGCGTGCGGCAGGCCGAGGACCACGAGACGGTCGAGCCGGGCCATGTCTACATCATCCCGCCGGGCTACGGCATGGGGATCGAGGGCGGGCGGATCACGCTGACGCCCTTTGCCCAGCCGCGCGGCCTGCGCCGTCCGATTGACGATTTCTTCCTCAGCCTGGCGCTGGACCAGGGGCAGAACGCGATCTGCGTGATCCTGTCGGGCACCGGCGCCGACGGCAGCGCCGGGCTGCGCGCGGTCAAGGAACATGGCGGCATCTGCATCGCCCAGGACAGTTCCGCCCGCTACGACGGGATGCCCAATTCCGCCGTCGCCACCGGGCTGGTCGATCTGGTCTGCCCGCCGGGCGAGGTCATCGACCGCATCACCCGTTTCCGCCGCATCGCCCCCGATCTGGGCATCAGCGAGGCCACCCCCGTGGCCGACAGCCTGCAGCAGCTGTGCGAGGCGCTGGTCAAGCGGACGGGGCATGATTTCTCGGGCTACAAGCGGTCCACCCTGCTGCGTCGCATCCAGCGGCGGATGCAGGTGCTGGGCATTGCCGACAGCGCCGCCTACCTGAACCGGGTCTGTACCGACAGCAAGGAGGCCGACACGCTGTTCGGCGAACTGCTGATCAACGTCACCCGCTTCTTTCGCGATACCGAGCCCTTCACCGTGCTGCGCGAACAGGCCGTGGCGCCGCTGGTCGCCAATGCCATCGACGGAGACGAGCTGCGCATCTGGGTGCCCGGCTGTTCCTCGGGCGAGGAACCCTATTCCATCGCCATGATGTTCGCCGCCGAGATCGCCCGCACCGGCCGCCAGGTCACGGCCCAGGTCTTTGCCACCGACATCGACGAGCGGATGCTGGACATGGCGCGGGCCGGGCGCTATCCGCTCGCGGCGCTGCAGGACATCCCGCAGGAGCTGCGCGACGCCTATACCGTGGGCCGCGAGGGGGCGTTCCAGATCTCCTCCCGGATCCGCGACATGGTGCGGTTCTCGGTGCACAGCCTGATCAAGGATCCGCCGTTCAGCCGGATCGACCTGATTTCCTGCCGCAACCTGCTGATCTATTTCGACGACGGGTTGCAGTCTCTGGCGCTGCCGGTCTGTCATTACGCCCTGAAATCAGGCGGTTATCTTTTCCTTGGCCCCTCGGAAAGCATCGGGCGGGCCGAACATCTGTTCGAACCGGTCGAGCCCAAGGCGCGGCTGTTCCGGCGCAATCCGGGTCGCGCCCGCTACCCGATCGAACTGCCGGCCGTGCACAGCCACGACCGGCGCCCGCGGCCCAATCCGCCCCCCCGGACCCGCACCCAGATCGAATGGGAATCCTCCGTGGCAAACAGCAGAATACTTGAAACCTACGCCCCCCCGACGCTGCAGATCGACCGCAACGGCGCCATCCTGGCCGCCACCGGCAAGCTGTCGAAATTCCTCGATTTCGACCCGGCTGCCACCGGCACGTCATTCGCCCAGAGCCTGGCCAGACCCGGCCTGCGCGAGGCCCTCTCGGCGCTGATCCGCGAGGCCTCGGGCACCAATACCCGCAAGGTCGCCCGCCAGGTCGAGGTGATCTCGGAACTGGGCAAGCAGAAGGTCGACGTGATGGCCGATCCGCTGCCCGACGACACGCTGCTGATCATCTTCCGCGACCGCGCCCCCTTCGAGCCGATCACCGGCGATGATTTCGAGGAACTCGTGCCCTCGGAATCCCATGTCCAGGTCCTGGAGGCCGAACTGCGCGCCACCCGCACCCGGCTGCGTTCGACCGTGGAAGAGCTGGAGACCGCCAACGAAGAGCTGAAGTCCTCGAACGAGGAAATGATGTCGATGAACGAGGAGCTGCAGTCCACCAACGAGGAACTGGCCACCGTCAACGACGAGCTGAAGTCGAAGGTCGAGCAGCTTTCCAGCGCCAATGCCGATCTGCGCAACCTCTTTGCCTCGACCTCGCTGGCGCTGGTGACGGTGGAACGCTCGATGCGGATCCGCAATTTCACCCAGGCCGCGAAGGTGGTCTTCCCCTTCCAGGAGGCCGACAAGGGCCGCCCGCTGCGCGAGGTCCAGGGCGCCATCGACGATGCCGACCGGGTCGAGCACCTGACCCGCGAAGTGATCGACAGCGGCGAGGCGCAGACCATGCGCATCCGCTCGCGCGAGGGGCGCACGGTCTGGTCGCTGTCGATCAGCCCCTACCGGCTGGCCGACGGGCGCATCGACGGCGCGACGCTGGTCTTCACCGACGTGACCGAGGCGCTGCGCCTGGAAGGCCGGCTGGCCGCCGAGGGCCAGCGGCTGAAGCTGGCGCTGGCACTGGCGGCGATCGGCGTGTGGGAGCTGAACCCCGCGACCGGCGCAATGGAGGCCGATGCCACGGTGCGCGGCCTGTTCGAATTCCCGCAGACCGGCGCGCTTGGGATCGACGATCTGATGGCGCGGCTGGCGCCCGGCGATGCGGCAATGGTGCAGACCGCCGTGGCCGAGGCGTTGCAGTCGGGCGGCGATTTCGACGTGTCGTTCCCGATCACGCTGAAGGGCGGCGGCGTGCGCTATATCCGCGGCATGGGATCGGTGCAGTACGAGGACGGCCAGGCCAACATCATCGGCGTCAAGATGGACATGACGGCCGAATTCGAACATGCCCAGATGCGCGAGCTGATGCTGCGCGAGATGAACCACCGGGTGAAGAACCTGTTCTCGATCATCTCGGCGATGCTGCGGATCGCGGCGCGCAAGGCCGAGACGCCCAGGGATCTGGTGGCCGATGTCAGCCGCCGGATCACCGCGCTGGCGCGCTCGCATGATCTGACCCAGGCGCGCAGCGTCGACGAGAAGGTCCAGCTGCAGGAGGTCGTCGAAGCCGCGCTGGAACCCTACCGCGACCATCATCTGGTGACGGTGATGGGCCCGGGCGTCGAGGTGGCCTCGGAAGAGCTGACCTCGCTGGCGCTGATCTTGCATGAATGGAGCACGAATGCGGCAAAATACGGCGTCCTGGGCGCCGTGCCGGGCAATCTGACCATCACCTGGTCTCAGGAAAATGATGGGAAGGTGACATTGGAATGGAACGAAACCTACGATGTGGCGTTGGATCCCAAGGAAGAAACCGACGGCTTCGGCTCGACGCTGATCCGCTCTTCGGCGCTGCAACTGGGTGGCGCCGTGACGGTCGAGCAGATGCCGGGTGGAAGGTTGAACAGGATTACCTATCGCAATGAACGCTATAGCTGACACTGACCCGTCCGCCGGAGGCGATGCCACGCCGGACCTTGCCGGTGGCGTCCTCGTGGTCGAGGACGAGGCCATCGTGGCTCTGGATCTGCAATTCATCGTCGAGGACATGGGCCTGATGGTCATCGGTCCCTGCGCCACCGTACGCGCCGGGCTGACCGCCGCCGATGCCCGTCGCCCGGCCGTGGCGATCCTGGACGTCAAGCTGCCCGACGGCGAGGTCTTTGAACTGGCCGACCGGTTGCATGCCGCCCAGGTGCCGCTGATCTTCCATTCCGGTCATGCCGACATGACCGCGCTGGCGCGCCGCTATCCCGGCTCGGCCTTCTGCCCCAAGCCCACGACCCCGCGTCAGATCGAAACCTGCGTCACCCGCGCCATGGCGGCCCGCTAGGGCTGTCCGCTGGCCCCGCCAGGGCCGCCCGTTACCCGGACGGCGCCAGAGGACGTCGCCAGAGTCAGACCGGCTGGGCCAGGGCGGGACGTTCGCGCACCGGCAGATGGACAATGGCGCTGAACAGGCCGACGCCGACGCCGATCCACCAGACCAGCGTGTAATTGCCGTAGATGTCGTACATCCGCCCGCCCAGCCAGACGCCGAAGAAGCCGCCGATCTGGTGCGACAGGAAGACGATGCCATAAAGCGTGCCCATGTAGCGCAGCCCGTAGATATGGGCGATCAGGCCGCTGGTCAGCGGCACCGTGGCCAGCCACAGCCCGCCCATCAGCACCGAGAACAGCAGCACCGATCCCGGCGTGATCGGCATCAGGATGAAGGTGCCCGCCACCACGGTGCGCGCCAGGTAGATCCCCGCCAGCAGGTATTTCTTGGAATAGCGCTTGCCCAGCCAGCCCGCAGCCAGCGTCCCCGCCACGTTCGCCGCCCCGATGACCGAGATCGACACCGCGCCAAGCGCCGAGGTGCTGGTGATGCCCGCAGAATGCAGCAGGCTGCCCGGCGCGATGGCGCCGCACAGTTCCGTCACGAAGGCCGGAAAATGCGCCGTGATGAACGCCAGCTGGTACCCGCAGGAGAAGAAGCCCAGGAAGATCAGCGCAAAGCTGGGATCGCGGGCGGCGCGCAGCAGGATCTGGCCCAGGGTTTCTTCCAGCTCGGCGCGGGTGGCGGGGGGCGTTTCGGACTTCAGGAAGGGCAGCAGCCCCAGCACCAGCAGGATCGCCACGGCGAAGACCACGAAGACGCCCTGCCAGGACATCGCGCCCAGCAGCGCCTCGGCCAGGGGCGCGCCAAAGATCTGCCCCGCGCTGCCCGCCGCGGTGGCGATCGCCAGCGCCATCGAACGGTTCTCGGCCGAGGCGGCGCGGCCGACGACCGCCAGGATCACGCCAAAGCCGGTGCCGGCGATGCCGAAGCCCACCAGGACCTCCAGCGCCCAATGGGCCTCGGGGGTGGTGGCCAGCGACGACAGCATCAGGCCGGCCGCATAGGCGATGGCGCCCAGCACAACCGCCAGCCGGTCGCCCATCTTTTCCGCCAGCGCGCCGAAGATCGGCTGCCCGATGCCCCAGGCCAGGTTCTGGATGGCGATCGCCAGCGAGAAATCGGCCCGCGCCCAGCCGAACTCGGCCGCGATGGGGATCTGGAACACGCCGAAGCTGGCGCGGATGGCAAAGCTGATCAGGATGATGAAGCACCCGGCGATCAGCACGGGCGACAGGAGGCGGGCTTGGGCGGGCATGGCGGTCTCCGGGCGGGGGTCGCGTTACAGTAGAACGTGCCTGCAAAACGTCAATTCAGCCTTTGTGCGTTACCATATTCGCATCTGTGCGCTTCCCTGTCCCGGCGTCGCACGGTAAGGGGCTGGCATGACCAGCATGTCCGACCTCTACGCGGCCCGTGTCGCCGCCGGTGAAATCAAGCCCGACCCCGCGCAGCAGGCCGTGCTGCCCGAATTCGATCGCATCCGCGAGGGGCTGAACGCGAAACCCGTGAAGGCGGGCCTGTTCCGCCGCGCGAAACCGCCCGAGGCGCCGAAGGGACTGTACCTGTGGGGCGGTGTCGGGCGTGGCAAGTCGATGCTGATGGACCTGTTCGTCGAGGGGCTGGACGTGCCGGTGCGCCGGGTGCACTTTCATGCCTTCATGCAGGAAATCCACGAGGGGATGCACAAGGCCCGTCAGGCCAATATCGAGGACAGTCTGGCACCGGTCGCCGCCAAGGTGATTTCCCAGGTCAAGGTGCTGGCCTTCGACGAGATGCAGATCACCGACATCACCGACGCGATGATCGTGGGGCGGCTGTTCCAGGCGCTGTTCGACGCGGGCGTGGTGGTTGTGACGACCTCGAACCGGGTGCCGGATGACCTGTACAAGAACGGGCTGAACCGGCAGCTGTTCCTGCCCTTCATCGCGCTGATCAAGGACAAGCTGGTGGTCCACGAGATGGCCAGCGACAACGACTACCGCCAGAACCGCCTGTCCGGCGCGCAGGTCTATTTCACCCCCGCCGACCGTACCGCGCGCCTCGCCGTGCAGGAGATCTGGGATGACCTGACCAACAAGGATCCGGGCACGCCCCGCGCGGTGCTGGTCAAGGGTCGCAAGGTGATGCTGCCGGCCTATCACGACGGCGTGGCGCGCGCCCGCTTCCATGACCTGTGCGGCGAGATGCTGGGCCCGGGCGACTATCTGGCCATCGCCGAAGAGGTCGAGGTGCTGATCCTCGAGGACATTCCGACGCTGGGCCGGTCGAACTTTAACGAGGCCAAGCGCTTTGTGACGCTGATCGACGCGCTTTACGAGGCCAAGGTCAAGCTGATCTGCACCGCCGCCGACCAGCCGGAATCGCTTTATACCGAGGGCGAGGGGGTCTTCGAATTCGAACGCACCGCCTCGCGCCTGCGCGAGATGCAGGACAAGGATTGGGGCCGCGACGCGGGCTGATCCGATCCCGGCGGGCCCGGTCCGCGCCGGTCCAGGGGGCAAAGAAGAAGGGGGTCGTTGACCGACCCCCTGTTTTTGCCCGATGGTCCCCGTTCCGTAACCATGTTCCGAGAGGCGGTGATAGGCGATGGTGCCTGCCGGAACCTGGGTGAAACTCCTGTTTCTAAGGCCACTTTAGGCATCCCGAATCGAATCGGTCAACTATAAGTTGCGTGTAGGCGCCGCCTGATTCGACATATTTGGTTAACCGATTCGGAAAACCGATTCGGGCCGGGGACTTAGCTGGATTTCATGCAGGATATTTTTCAGGCACGGCCCCGGGCGGGGCCGTGCGGATGCGAGACCGCGCGGGTCAGGCGTCGGCGGCCAGAACCTGGCCCGCCAGATAGAGCGACCCCGAGATCAGGATCCGCGCGGTGGGATCGGTGGCCGCAATGGCATCCAGAGCGCTTTCCACGTCGGTCGCGACCAGGGCCTCGATCCCGGCGGCGGTGGCGGCGGCGGCGGTGGCCTCGGCCGGCAGGGTGGCGCTGGCACCGGGGATCGCCACGGCATGCAGGCGGCGCACCAGCGGCGCCAGAGGCCGCAGATAGCCGCCGATGTCTTTGGTGTTCAGCATCCCGCAGACCATGTAGGTGGGCCGTTCCGGCAGCCCCGAGAGGTGCCGGGCCAGGGCCTCGCCCGCGGCGGGGTTGTGGCCACCGTCCAGCCACAGCTCCGCCTGCGGCACATGGGCGGCGATCTTGCCGTCCTTCAGCCGCTGCAGGCGGGCAGGCCATTCGGCGCGGGTGACGGCGGCCTCGCAGGCGGCCTCGTCAAAGCCCAGGTGCCGCAGTGCCGCCAGTGCCGCACCGGCATTGGCGATCTGGTGTTCGCCCGGCAGGTTCGGCATCGGCAGGTCCAGCAGGCCGGTCTCGTCCTGAAAGATCAGCCGGCCGCGTTCGCTCCAGACGTGCCAGTGTTGGCCATGGACCAGCAGAGGGGCACCGACCTTGGCGGCGCGGGCCTCGATGACCTCCAGCGCGGCATCGGGCTGGGGCCCCACCACGCAAGGGGTGCCGCGCTTCAGGATGCCGGCCTTTTCGCCGGCGATCTTGTCCACCGTGTCGCCCAGGAAATCCTGATGATCGAGCGAGATCGGCGTCAGGATCGTCAGCGCGGGCCGCGCCACCACGTTGGTCGCATCCAGCCGTCCGCCCAGCCCCGTTTCCAGCAGCAGCCAGTCGGCGGGCGTATCGGCAAAGGCCTTGAAGGCGGCGCAGGTGGTGATCTCGAAATAGGTGATCGGATCGGGGCCGTTGGCGGCCAGACATTCGTCCAGCAGGGCGCTCAGGGCGTCCTCGCCGATCAGCCTGCCCGCCAGGCGGATGCGTTCATGGAAGCGCACCAGATGCGGCGAGGTATAGGCGTGGACGGATTTGCCCGCGCCCTCCAGCCCGGCCCGGATCATCGCCTGGGTCGAGCCCTTGCCGTTGGTGCCCGCCAGGTGGATGACCGGCGGCAGACGGTCCTCGGGGTGGTCCAGCGCCGCCAGCAGGCGCCAGACGCGGTCCAGCACAAGGTCGATGACCTTGGGATGCAGGGCCATCATGCGCTCAAGCAGCGCATCCGAAGCGGGTGTTGTCACGACTTGTCCTGAGCTTTCTTTTCAGGGGCCTTGGCCTTGGCGGCCTTCTTCGGCTCGGCGGGTTCGGCGGCGGCCTCGGGCAGCGGAGCGGCTGCCACGTCCGACACCCGGCCCGGCGCCGGCAGATCGCCCGCGATGGCGGGCGGCAGGCCCATCAGCATCCGGGTGATGGTGATCAGCTCGTCCCGCATCTTCGTGCGCGGGGTCACGCAGTCCAGCATCCCGTGGTCCAGCAGGTATTCGGCGCGCTGGAAGCCGTCAGGTAGCTTTTCCCGGATCGTCTGTTCGATCACGCGCGGCCCGGCAAAGCAGATCAGCGCGTTGGGTTCCGCAATATGCACATCGCCCAGCATCGCATAGGACGCGGTCACGCCCCCGGTGGTGGGGTGGGTCAGCACGACGATGTAGGGCAGGCCCGCCTCTTTCAGCATCTGCACGGCGACCGTGGTGCGCGGCATCTGCATCAGCGACAGGATGCCTTCCTGCATCCGCGCGCCCCCGGCGGCCGAGAACAGCACCAGCGGGCATTTCTTTTTCACTGCGCGCTCGGCAGCGGCGATGATCGCATTGCCGACATACATCCCCATGGAGCCGGCCATGAAGCTGAAGTCCTGGGCTGCGGCAACGATCGGGGTGCGGCCGATCTCGCCCTCGGCGACCAGCATCGCCTCGTGCTCGGCGGTCTTCTTGCGCGCCTCGCGCATCCGGTCGGGGTATTTCTTCTGGTCGCGGAAATGCAGCGGGTCGGCGACGGGTTCGGGGACATCGACGGTGGTGAAGATGCCGCCATCGAACAGCGCGGTAAAGCGCGCCCGCGGCGTGATCGCCATGTGGTGGCCGCAGCTGCTGCAGACGTTCAGGTTGTCGGAAAGCTCGCGGTGGAACAGCATGGTTCCGCAGCTGTCACATTTCGTCCAGAGGTTCTCGGGCGTTTCACGACGCGAGAAGATCGAGTTGATCCGCGGACGGACGTAGTTAGAGATCCAGTTCATCGACGCTCCCCTGGGATGGCCAGTCGCGCCTCAGATAAGGGGGTTGTCACTGGATTGCAATCAACGCCGCAAGGCCAGCCGGGCGGAAAGCCACGCGAGCAGCAGGATTGCCAGCTCGGTTCCCAGCGACAGCGACAGCACCGGACCCAGCGGTGCATCGTCGGGCAGCAGGGGGTCGTATTCGGGGAAAAAGAACAGCGCCAGCCCCGAATCCGCGCCATGCAGGTCGCCGAAGAACACGAAGGCATAGACGTTGTTGGCAAGGTGCAGGCCGATCCCGGGCAGCAGGCTGCCGGTGCGCGCGGCCAGGTCCGAACAGGCCAGGCCAAAGCAGAAGGCCCAGATCACGTATTGCAGGTTCTCGGCCTGCGTGGCGCCGCTGTCCCAGTGCACCGAGGCAAAGGCGAGGTTCGGCACTACCATCCACACCAACGGAGATGTGAACCGCGCCGCCAGCATCTGCTGCAGATAGCCGCGATACATCATCTCTTCCGAGGCCGTCTGCAGCAGCAGCGCCAGCAGCGCGAAGGGCAGGGCGGCCAGCCAGTGGTCGAGGGGTTTCATCGCCACGACGGCGCGAAAATCCTGCCAGGGCGGCAGCAGCTGCACCGCCAGGTAAAAGGTCATGGCGCCCAGGAAGGCCTGGCGGAACAGCCGCCGCATCTGCGCGGCGGGCATGTCCGCAGGGGCGAACAGGGTGGCGGGGCTGCGGGCGTGCAGGATGCGCACCACCGCCGCCACCCCCAGCCCCAGCACCGCATAGGAAGCCAGCTGGACGATCAGCCCGGCGGCAGTATCGCCCACCAGCACCGCATCTGCGAAATCCCCCGAGATCCGCGCCGTCAGCCCGTCAAAGACCGACAGGCCACCGGCAAAGATCATCTCGACCAGGATCAGGCCCAGGGCGGCGCGCCACAGCGGCGCGGAATCGGCACGGGCGGCGGCGGTGAAGGCCGCGTGCGGGGCATAGGCGCGGGGCAGGCCCGCACCGGACAGAAATGGGATCATGTCTTCAGGGCCGTTCGGGCCGCCAGCCAGGTGACGGCAGTGGTGGCCAGATCCAGCGGGATCAGCGGGCGCAGCGCGGCGTCGCCCTCGGATACCGGCAGGTGCATCAGCGCCAGCCCGCCCAGCTGGTCATTGAACGACACCACCAGGATGGCCATCAGATTGTTGACGAAATGCAGCGCCAGCGCCGGGCCCAGCGTGCCGCTGCGCCGGGTCAGATCGGCGGCGACCAGCCCGAACAGCGTGGCCGAGGCGACAAACCAGGGGGCATTGGCGCCGGAATCGCTCTGGAAATGCAGCAGGCCGAACAGCATCGAGGGCGCCGCCATCCAGATCCAGGGGCTGGCAAAGCGCGCCGCCAGCCGCGATTGCAGGTAGCCGCGGAACATCAGCTCTTCGGTGGCGATCTGCACGGCGATCATCGGCACCGCCAGCGGCAGCAGCAGCAGCCAGTGGCCGGGCGACAGGTAGGGCTGGGGTGTCAGGGCCTCGGGCAGGGGCAGCAGCCACAGCAGGCCCTGCAGCAGCAGCGCGGCGGCGGCCACCTTCAGCCCCTGGCGCAGCGCCAGCGGCCAGGGGCCGGTCAGCGCCAGCAGGCTGCGGCTGTGCACCATGGCCAGCATCCCCGCCATCCCCAGCAGCCCGGCGCTGAACGAGCCCAGAAAGATCAGCGTCAGCCGCGCCGAGATCCCGCCCGCCGGCGGCGGAAACAGCATCGCCGCCCCCAGGAACCAGATCCCCGAGATCGTCAGGTAAAGCAGCATGAAGATGCCCACCCCCAGCCCCGTGCGCCACAGGGCGGGCGGGTCATCCTGCCAGGGTTCGGCAGTGCAGGGCAGGTCATCTTGGTCGGATCGGTCCATTCCGGCAGGCTATCGCCGGGCCCGTCGGCTCGCAATCGCCCATATGCAGCGGGCGCAACCCTTGTGTGACAACTTTCCCTGCCCTAAGAGCACGCAACCTTTGGTATAAGGTATCCCGAGTCCCCCTGTGAGCGTTACGATGTCCGCCCCTGTCCGTTACCCCCCGTTCTCTGGCCTGTCCTGGCGCCTGCTGCGGCCCGGCGCCCTGGCTCTTGGGGCGGCGATGGCGCTGGCGGGCTGCGAACCTGCACCGCAGGCCGAGGGCTCGATCGGGTTCCTGTCGACCATGGACGACGCCAGCGGTCAGGCCCTGACCCAGGCCAAGCTGTCGGGCGGCAGCATCGTGATCCGTGGCCCCGACGGCTATTGCATCGACGCCCGTAGCCTGCGCAACCGCCCCGAGAAATCCTTTGCCCTGCTGGCGCGCTGCGACGTGCTGTCGGGCGGGCTGATCGGCGCCCCGGTCGAGGCCGCGGTGCTGACCGTCACCGTGACGCCGGCCTCAGGCACCCTGCCGCGCGCCCAGGCGCTGGCCAGCAGCTTTTCCCCCGGCGAGGTGCTGAAGGCGCTGAACCGGGCCGGGCTGCGGCTGTTGCTGCTGGCCAAGGGGGGCGACACGCTGATCAACACCGCCGATCCGCAGCACTGGCGCGGCGCGTTCGAACTGAAGGGCCAGCTGGTCTCGATGGCGGCCTATGGACCCAAGAACAGCGATGTCGGCGGCGAGGCGGGCCGGGTCCTGCTGCAGACCCTGGCGCGCTCGATCCAGCTGGCGACGCGCGACGGGTCCTGACCGGATCGCCGCAGCCCTGGTCGGATCGCCCTCCGGTTCAGATTTTCCCGCAAGGGTTGTGATCTGCCTTGGTTTTGCGCGCAAAGTCGCGCTAACCTGCCGGGGAACGGACCCCGGGGTGCGATGGCAGGACGGTTTCACAGGTTGCGGGACGCTTGGCTGGCGCGGCGAGAGCTGCGGCGATGGCATGCCCGCTGCCGTGCGGCTACGGATGCCCCGCTGGCCCGCCTGCGCCGCGACCTGCAGCAGGCGCATCTGCTGCGCGGCACGCTGGACGAACTGATCCACCTGGCCGACGCCCGCCTGACGTTGCCCGCGATCGGCAGTTCCGCCATGCCCTTCGATCCCGGCGATGGTGTCGACTGGGCCCTGCGGCCGGCCCTGTGGCGCGGCCCCGTCCCCGAGATCGGCCTGACCGCCCTGTCGCCCGGCGAAATGCTGGGAGAGGACGTGTCGCTGTTCCACGACTGCCCCCGGGGCGAGATCATCCTGAGGCAGGTTCGCAGCCCGCTGCGGCAGGGTCTGGCGCCCTTCGGCCTGCGGCTGGAGGTCTTCTCGTTCCG
Source organism: Pseudooceanicola sp. NS-SX9 (assembly GCF_057380705.1). NCBI lineage: Bacteria > Pseudomonadati > Pseudomonadota > Alphaproteobacteria > Rhodobacterales > Paracoccaceae > Pseudooceanicola > Pseudooceanicola sp. NS-SX9. The sequence goes on from NZ_CM170818.1 coordinate 431,914, forward strand.
CGGCAGCTTCCTGTCGCTGGTGGTCGACCTGCCAGAACCGGTGGTGCGCGACCTGGGCCGGCGCCACATCCTGCGGGTCGATGCCCAGGTGCGCAGTGAACGCCCGCTGCCGCTGTTCGTGCGGCTGTGCATCCGCCACGGCCCCAATACCGAGGAACTGGTGCAGGAACTTTCCGGCGACGGGCACGAGCGCGTCGCCGAATTCGACCTGGCCTATGCCGAGCTGAACGAGGCCCGGATCGAACGCGCCTGGATCGACGTCATCTTCGGCGCACCGCGGATGAACGGCATCGACCTGGACGATCTGGTGTTCAGCCGTCGCCTGCGGGCCGATCTGTGATGCGACGGAGGGACCCATGACCGCCCTGATCCTGACTGCGACGCGCCTGGTATCCGGGGTCTGGCAGGCCCGGCTCAGCGGCCCTGACGGGCCAGCGCCGGTGCTGCGCGTCAGCTGGCGCGACCAGCCCGTGCCGGGCGTCACCCTGACCCGGGACGGTGCCCCCGGCACCTGGGACCTGCGGGTGCCGTTGCCGCCCGAGGCGCTGTCGGACGGGGTGCAGGTGATCGTCATCCAGGGGCCGGACGGGGCGGTGCTGGGCAGCTTCGCCTTCCTGGCCGCCGAGGCCCTGACCGACAGCCTGCGCGCCGAGGTCAGCCTGCTGCGCGCCGAGCTGGACCTGCTGAAACGCGCCTTCCGCGCCCATTGCGCGGGCGAGGACAAGGAGGTCTGATTGCTGTTTCGGGGTAATAAACGATTAATCTTAAAACCCCGATATTGTCCTGCCCCTGCCTTTTTTCTGCCCGATTTCGACCCGACCCTTGCCATGGGAGAGGGCCGGAGGACAGGCATGGACAGGCTCACGGAAATGGAAGCCTTCGCGGCGGTGGTCGACCAGGGCGGCTTTACCGACGCGGCGCGCAAGATGGGGATCTCGAAGTCGGCGGTGTCCAAGCATGTCGCGGCGCTCGAGGGGCGGCTGGGCGTGCGGCTTTTGAACCGCACCACGCGGCGGGTGTCCCCGACCGAGATCGGCTTGGCCTATTACGACCGGGCGCGGCGGGTGCTGGAAGACGCGGGCGAGGCCGACGCGCTGGTGACGGCGATGCATGCGGCGCCTGCGGGGCATCTGCGGATCACCGCGGGCACCGATTTCGGCGTCACCCACCTGGCGCCGGTGGTGGCGGAATTCCTGGCCGCCTGCCCCGAGGTGAACGTCAGCATGGAGCTGACCAACCGCCCCGTGGATCTGCTGGCCGAAGGGTTCGACATGGCGCTGCGCATCGGCAACGGCGCTCCGCCCGAGGGGCTGACGGTGCATGGCCTGGCGCAGAGCGCGCGGATGCTGGTTGCCAGCCCCGCCTATCTGGAACAGGCCGGCCGGCCGCAGCGCATCGAGGATCTGGGCGAGCATCGCCTGCTGCATTACTCGGACATGGCGGCGGGGCCGTCCTGGACGCTTACGGCAGGATCGGGCGAACAGCGCACGGTGCGCGCCGCCGGGGTGCTGACGGTGAACGACGGCCGCGCCCTGTTGCAGGCGGCCGAGGACGGGCTGGGCATCGGCCAGCTGCCCGCGTTCCTGTGCCAGCCCGCGCTGCGGGCGAAACGCCTGAAGGAGGTCCTGCCGGACCTGCCGCGCGAGACCCTGCAGATTCAGGCGCTGCATGCCCCTGGTGCCATCACCCAGCCCAAGCTGCGGGTCTTTCTGGACCACCTGTCGCGTGCCTTCGGCGGTCGCGGGCCGCTGGGCTGGTAGACCGTCGGCCGAACGGCCGCCCGGATGCGGATCTCGACGGGCGCGGGGGCTGCTTGTCAATCTTCCTGCGTTGCCTGTTGCGGGGGCTGCTTCGGTGGCCTTCTGGAACAGGCGGATCGCCGGGCGTGTCGCCTGCCGGGGGCATGGACGCTGCGCCGAGCGGCGCTGGCCACCTGGTTTTGGCCTTTGACAGGGGGCAGGGACCGGGAGTGATCATCAATCTTGCTGCGTTGCCCATCATGGGGGACGGTTTGACGGTCCCGGGCCTTTTCGGCGGATGGAGCTGCGGGCGTCGGGCGGGCAGGGAAGCTGCGCGCAGGGGGCGTCCGGGCGTGCCACATTCCCCGTAACCACCCGCGTGGTCGTTAATAGTGTCAGTGTCCGGCGCAGGGGCCTGCCCCGTGCCGGGGCGGGCCGTGCAGCTGTCAGCACCGGGCGCGGGTTCTGCCGGCGGGGGCGGTGACGGCGGGCCCCCGGGGGCAGGGTTCGCTCCGGGGTACTCGGTTCCCGGGCGGCGGCCTGCGCGGGTTGCTGGACGGCCCCCGGGCCGGGTGTCAGCCGGCAGGCACCAGAACGGCCTCGACCCGGCGGTTCGCCTGGCGCCCCGCTTCGGTCAGGTTGCTGTCCCGCGGGGACAGATAGCCAACCCCCCGCGCATCCAGCTGCGCCCCGGGCACGCCGTAATCCTGCTCCAGCACCTCTGCCACGGCGCGGGCGCGGGCCAGCGACAGTTTCAGGTTGCCCTCCAGCCCGCCGTCGCTGTCGGTATGGCCCACCAGCACCACCCGCCGCGTCGCATCGGCCTTCAGGAAGTCCGCAAGCTGCGTCAGGCTGTCGGTATCCGAGGCCGTCAGGCTGGCCGATCCGGTGGCGAAATCCAGCCCCGGGATCACCACATGGCCGCGGCCCTGCAGCCGTGCCAGCAGCCCCGAGGCCTGCACCGGCCGTCCGCCCTGGGGTGTCACCACATGGGGCGGCGTGGCGGCGGGGGGCGGGGCGTCCTCGGGGGTGACGGTGATCATCTGGACATAGCCCGCATCGGGGCCGTGGCTGACCAGCACAAAGGTTGCCTCGGGGCCGTCCGCCCCCTCGCGGCGGGCCGAGATCGCCTGAAAGTCGAACAGGTCCACCGACATGTCCGGCGGTGCGATGACCTCGGTCGCGAAGCGAAAGTCGAAGCCGCCGCAATTGCGGTCGCGACAATCCAGCAGCAGGTCCCAGCCCGCCGCCAGCAGCTGCTCGCGCAGCGGCGCGATCATCTGTTCCACCGTCAGCGTGCGCCCGGGGATGCGCCAGCTGCGCAGCAGCACATGCCCCGTATAGGGTTCGCTCGGCAGGGTGCCCTCGGCATAGGGGCCGGTGGGCAGGTCGTAGCGGCCCGGGTCGCGCAGCTCCTGATGGGTCAGGCTGGCCGAGGCCGGCAGCTGCTGTGCCTGCACCGGGGCTGCCAGCAGCGCCAGTGCCAGGGCAGGACAGAGGAAACGCAGGACCATCGCTCAGGCCATGCGGTAATGGTAGCGCCCCTGCCAGACCATCCCGAGCGCCCGGTACAGCCCGTTCGCGGGATCGTTTTCCGTGGTGCACACGACCGAGAATTCCCGCGCGCCCTGTTGCGCGGCCCAGTCGGCCGCATCCAGCATCATCGCCCGGCCCAGCCCCTTGCCGCGGAAGGCCTTCAGCACCTCAAGCGCATGCAGCATCGCGACGCCCTGATGGATCGCCACGAAGGCCGAGGCCGCCGGATCCTGGTCCACCCGGCCCACCAGCGTCGTGGCAGGCGCGGGCGCCCGTTCCATCACCGCGACCCGCGCCGCGCCGATGCCGCCCTCGGCCCAGATCTCGCGCTGGATCTCCAGCACGGGCCAGGCGGGAAAGCCATAGACCCCGGGGCGGCGGGGCTGGACGGTCAGCACCTCGACGGGGCAGGCCCAGATGTTCACCGGATCGATGATCGCATAGCCGCGCGTCGCCAGTGCCTGGTCCAGCGCCTCGTCCCCGGGGCGGATGCTGAACAGCCGGGGCTGCTCCATCGCCAGCATGGCGGCTTCGGCCGCGTCGATCTGGGCCTCGCTCACCGGTCCGGTGGCCGAAGCCGCCGAGACGCGCTTGCCGCCGCCCGCGCCCCGGCGCAGCACGAAGGGCCCATGGGGGCGCGTTTCGGCGGCGGGCCAGGTGGCATCGACCACCGCCATGTAGAAGGCGGTGCGGGCGTTCAGCGCGGCATCGGGGGTGTCACAGGTCGTCATGCGGGAAAGGTCTCGGCCAGGCGGGTCATGGCGGCGTCGATCATCGCGCCATCGGTGCCCCGGATCACGATATTGGCGCCGTAGACGCCGTCGCGCTGGTAGGGATAGGACCCGATCGACAGCGCCGGATAGTCTTCGGCCAGCTTCCGCAGCGGGCCTGCGATCTCGCCCTCGCCGCGGTCGATGCGCAGCGTCTGCGACAGCAGGGGCTGGCCGCCGGTCAGCTTCGGCAGGGTCGAGGCCACCATCGCCTCGAAGACGCTGGGCACGCCCGCCATGACATGCACGTTCTGCACCGTGAAGCCCGGCGCCACCGACACCGGGTTGTCGATCAGCGTCGCGCCCTCGGGGATGCGGGCCATGCGCAGGCGGGCCTCGTTGATCTCGACGCCGCGGGCATTCCAGTGGTCGCTCAGCAGCTTGCGGGCATCCTCGCGCACATCGATGCTGCGGCCAAAGGCCTGGGCCACGCAATCGGCGGTGATGTCGTCATGGGTCGGCCCGATCCCTCCCGAGGTGAACACCTCGTCATAGGCATCCGACAGGGCGGTGACGGCCGCGACGATCGCCGCGGCATCATCGCTGACCACGCGGACTTCCTTCAGGTCGATGCCCGCCTTCGTCAGCTCGCCGGCCAGGTGGAACATGTTGGCATCGCGCGTGCGACCCGACAGGATCTCGTCCCCGATGACGAGCATGGCGGCGGTGGGATTGGGCATCATGGCCTCCTTGGCATTGGCTGTCGAAATCTATAGGGCCGCCACATGCGCTTTCAAACCCCTCTCGTCCCCGCCACGCTCTTGCGCCGATACAAGCGCTTTCTTGCGGATATCCGGCTGGACGACGGGACCGAGGTCACGGCCCATTGCGCCAATCCCGGTTCGATGCTGGGGCTGGCGGAACCGGGGATGCGGATCTGGGTCGAACCGAACGACGATCCGAAGAAAAAGCTGAAATACGGCTGGCGGCTGGTCGAACATCCGGGCGGCCATTTCACCGGCGTCGATACCTCGGTGCCGAACCGCGCCCTGCGCGAGGCGCTGCTGGCGGATCAGGTGCCGGGCCTGCAGGGCTATTCCCAGGTCCTGCCGGAACAGGCCTATGGCGCAGGCAGCCGCGTCGATTTCCTGCTGAAGGCTCCCGACCGCCCCGATGCCTATGTCGAGGTCAAGTCGATGACCCTGTCGCGCCACCCGGGCCTGGCGGAATTCCCCGACAGCCGCACCGCCCGCGGCCTGAAACACCTGCAAGAGCTGGCGCAGATGGCACAGGCCGGCCACCGCGCGGTCATGCTGTTCCTGGTGCAGCGCACCGATGCCACGCGCACCGCGCTCGCCGCCGATATCGACCCGGGCTATGCCGCAGGCTATGCTAGCGCCCGCGCTGCCGGTGTCGAGGCCCTGGCCTTCGGCTGCACCATCACGCCGCAGGCGATCACCCTCGGGGCGCCGCTGCCCGCGCCCTAGGCAAAGGCGCCGCCGCACTGGCCATCGGCGGAAAACTGCATTACTCCGAAGGAAAGCGCCGGTCCGGCCCTGCCGCCTCCGGTGCCCCCATGTTGCAAGGGCAGATGACGTTGAAACAGGAACACCGCGGTCGCATGACGAAAGAAGGCATCCGGATCTACGAACCGGCCGATTTCGAGGGGATGCGCAAATCCTCGCAGGTCACGGCGCGGATCCTCGACGACATCGCCCCCCATGTCTTCCCCGGCCAGACCACCGAGGCCCTTGATCGCATCATCGAGGACAAGGTCACCGAATACGGCGCCACCTCGGCGACGATCGGCTACAAGGGCTACAAGCACGCCTCCTGCATCTCGATCAACCACGTAGTCTGCCACGGCATTCCGGGGCCGAAGACGCTCAAGGATGGCGACATCCTCAACATCGACGTGACGGTGATCGTGGATGGCTGGTTCGGCGACAGCTCGCGCATGTACGTGGCCGGGAAACTCTCGCGCAAGGCCGAGCGGCTGATCCAGGTCACCCATGACGCGCTGATGATCGGCATCGAGCAGGTGAAACCGGGCCGCACCTTCGGCGACATCGGCCACGCGATCCAGCAGTTCGTCGAGGGCCACCGCATGTCGGTGGTGCGCGATTTCTGCGGCCACGGTGTCGGCAAGGTCTTCCACGCGCCGCCGAACGTGCTGCACTACGGCCGCCCCGGCACCGGCGCCGTGCTGGAAGAGGGCATGATCTTCACGATCGAGCCGATGGTGAACCTCGGCCGCCCGGAAACCAAGGTGCTGGCCGACGACTGGACTGCCGTCACCCGCGACAAGTCGCTCTCCGCCCAGTTCGAGCATTCGGTGGGCGTCACCGCCGATGGCGTCGACATCTTCACCCTGTCGCCCGGCGGCCTCTTCCACCCGACCTACACCGCCGAGGCCAGCGCCTGATCCCGGGCGCCACGCCGTTCCCCGTCATCTGGCCATAAATACTCCGGGGGAGTCCCCGCAGGGGACGGGGGCAGAGCCCCCTTCCTCGGCCCGGGCTCCGCGCCCTCCATCCGCTTCCAACTCAGTCCGCGTCCAGGAACGTCACCCAGGTGTCGCCAAAGCGCCGGGTCTCCAGCAGGCCGAAGCCCTCGGGCGCCTCCTGGGCCGTGCTTTCCTCCCAGACGATCAGCGCCCCGGGGGCGATCCAGCCCCCCGTCCGGGCCGCCGCCAGCGCCCTGGTTCCCAGATCCAGCCCATAGGGCGGATCCAGGAAGACCAGCGTTGCCGGTGCCCCCGCATTGGCCGGAAGCCGGGTCGCATTGGCCCGGCTGACGGCGGTGCGCCCCTGCAGCTTCAGCTCGGCGATGTTGGCGGCGATCAGCTTCTGCGCCACCCGCCCGTCATCGACGAAGGTGACCCGGGCTGCGCCCCGCGACAGCGCCTCCAGCCCCAGGGCGCCGGTGCCCGCGAACAGGTCCAGCACCACCGCATCCTCGATGGGATCGTCAAAGCGACCGCCCAGCAGCATGGAAAACAGGCTCTCGCGGACCCGGTCGGTGGTGGGCCGCAGATGCGCGCCCATGTCCCCCTTGCCAAGCGCGGCCAGGCGGCGGCCGCGGAATTCGCCTCCGATGATGCGCATCAGCCCTTCATCAGCTCCTTCAGATCGACCGAAGGATCGGCCACCCGCGCCGGATCGGCGCTCCGGCCGGCATCGATCAGCCGCTTGCCCACCATGTAGCCACGCGGATCGTTCATCGCATCGACCGCCAGCAGGCGATCGCCCGCATAGTACCAGTGCGACACCGCTCCCTTGTCGCCCCGGCGGGTGACGATCCGGTCGTATCCGGTCCCCAGCCCGGTGATCTGCAGCTTGACGTCGTACTGGTCCGACCAGAACCAGGGCGCCGGGACATAGGTCTTGGCCGCGCCCAGCATGTTCTCGGCCACCAGCTCGGCCATGTCGATGGCATTGGGCACCGATTCCAGCCGCAGCCGCCCCGCGCCATGCGGGAACGAGGCACAGTCCCCCGCCGCCCAGATCGACGGATCGCTGGTGCGGCCCTGCGCATCGGTGCGGATGCCGTTCTCGATCGCCAGGCCCGCGTCCTCGGCCAGGTGGGTGACCGGCAGGATGCCGGTGCCGACGATGGCAAAGTCGATCTCCAGCCGGGTGCCGTCCGACAGGATCGCCCCGGAAACCGTGCCCTCTCCGGTCAACCGTTCCAGACCGACCCCTTCCAGGATCCGCACGCCATGGCTTTCGTGCAGCGCCCGGAAATAGTCCGAGGTCTCGGGGGCGGCGACGCGCTGCAGGATGCGCGGGGCCATCTCGACCAGGGTGACCTGCAGGCCCTTCTTCGCGGCCACCGCCGCGGCCTCAAGCCCGATGTAGCCGCCACCGATGATCAGCACCCGGGCGCCTTCGGTGAAATGCGGCGCCATCGCATCGGCATCCGCCAGATCGCGCACGGTAAAGACATGGCCCAGCCGGCCGCCCAGGGCCTCGGGCAGGTGGCGCGGCGTTGACCCGGTGGTCAGCGCCAGCATGTCATAGGTCACCACGTTGCCGTCGACGATCAGCTCTTTCGAGGCGGGGGCGATGGCCTCGACGGTGCAGCCGGTGTGCAATTCTATGGTGTTGTCGGCGTACCAGCTGGCCGGGCGCAGATACAGCCGCGCCTCCTCCATCTCGCCCAGCAGGTATTTCTTCGACAGCGGAGGGCGCTGATAGGGCGGGGCTTTTTCCGTCCCGAACAGGCTGATGCGCCCGTCAAAGCCAAGCGCACGCAGCTTCGCCACCAGAGAGGCCCCGGCCTGGCCGGCCCCGATCACGGCAATATGGGTCATGGAGTTACCTTTCTGTCTCTGGCTCCCTGCCGGGCAAAAGCTATAGTCCGTCTCACGGTAAACGCAATTCAACGACAGGATTACGCCATGACCCTTTCCACCGGGGACACCCTTCCCGATGCCACGCTGGTCACTCTGACCGCCGAGGGCCCCAAGCCCGTCTCGATCAAGGACAAGACCGCTGGCCGCAAGGTGGTGATCTTTGGTCTGCCGGGCGCCTATACCGGCACCTGCACCAGCGCCCATGTCCCCAGCTTCATCCGCACCATCGATGCCTTCAAGGCCAAGGGCGTGGACGAGGTCATCTGCGTCGCGGTCAACGACCCCTTCGTGATGGCGGCCTGGGCCAAGGATACCGGCGCCGACGTGGCGGGCCTGACCTTCCTGGGCGACCCGCTGAGCGATTTCACCAAGGCCATCGGCCTGAATTTCTCGGCGCCGCCCATCGGTTTCGTCGACCGTTCCAAGCGCTATGCCCTTTATGCCGAGGACGGCGAGGTGAAGGTGCTGAACGTCGAGGAAAGCCCGGGCGTCTGCGAACTGTCCGCCGGTGAAACGCTGCTGGCGGCGATCTGATCCCCGGGATCTGAAAGCAGGAAGGCCCGGGGGCGGCGAACCGCTCCCGGGCCTTCGCATCTCGGACAGCGCCAAGGCGTTGCTTCTACCCCGATAGACCACGCGGCGGGCATGGATGGGCATGACCGGCCACGGGAACCGATGCCAATGCCGGATCTGCGCCAGCTTTCAGCATAGGTTGAGCGTACAGGTACATGTATACAGGGGCAAAGTCAATCTGAGCGGTCATTTTCTGAACTGCCGGGTTCGCTTTTCAGCGCCTGCAGCCAGGCGACCTGAGCCGGGCTTTCGACCGCCTCGTGAAAGCCGCGGCGCACGGTGGCGATGGCCTGGTCGGGGGCGGTGCCACGCTCGATCATCATCAGCGCCGCTATCAGACCGCTGCGCCCGGCGCCGTACTGGCAGGCCAGCGCACAGGTGTCGCCTGCAGCCAGCCCGGCCGCTAGCCCGGGCCAGAGCTGTCGCCAGCGCGCCATGAAGGCGGCGTCGGGCGGCTGGAAATCGGCGATCGGCAGATGCAGCAGCGCGATGTCGCGGGGCTGCAGCGCGGCCGCCAGCAGGCCCGGCGCACCGGCGGGCAGCTCGGCGGTTTCGGCCAGCAGGATCAGACGGCGGGCCCCGGTGGCCGCGATGTCGTCCAGCGTCTCGTGCAGGCAGGCCGGGTCGATATAGGCCTGGCCGTCAATGCTGCTCTGCAGGCCGGGAAATCCCGACAGCACCACCTGGCCGCCGCCCGGCAGGGGCAGGCAGGCGCGCATCAGGCTGCTGCTGTCATTTTCGCCATCCATGCTTTGCTCCTGCAGAAAATTGCCACTGTCATTGCCGCAGTGCAGCACGACTGGTTGTCAATATATACATCCTGTGGGGGCGGTGGTAACCAGCCTGCGGGCGAAAACCGGCGCGGGCGCGAGGGTTGCATGAGAAAGAACAGCACAGAGATCGCGGCCACCATCCGCGAGCGGATCTGCCTTGCCCCGGGCGACGAGATCCTGCTGCTGCACGAAGGGCAGCTGGCGGCGGAATTCGGCGTCTCGCGTACGCCGGTGCGGCAGGTGCTGCAGATGCTGGCCTATGAACGCCTGGTCGAGACGCGCTCGGGCGTGGGGACCATCGTGACGCCGCTTTTGTCGGAACACCGCCAGGGGGACGAGGCCGCCTTTCGCGCCCTGCTGCAGGCCGCCGCCGCCTGTCCGCTGCCGCGCGCCCAGGTGCCGCAGACGGTGCAGGCGCGGCTTCTGGTGGCGCGCCAGGCGCTGGCGGGCGACGGCGGATCGCTGCATGCGCTCTATGTCAGCATGTCGGGCATGATGGAGGCTGCCTCGGCGCTGGTGGCCGACGACATCCTGGCGGCCGCGCTGAGGGCGGCCTGGCTGCGTCACATCCGCTGGGCCTTCCACCGGGCCGAGGACCCTTCGGTGGTGCTGCATCCCCGGCTGCGCGACGGCCTGGCGCTGGCCCTGTCAGAGCCGGCGCAGGCCTGCCCGGCCACGCTGCTGCAGGCGCTGGTGCGCATGGCGGTCTGATCCCGGGGGCTCAGCCGATCAGCTGGTCCATCTTGCGCGCCAGCTTGGCATCGCGCGAGGTGACGCCGCCCATGTCGTGGCTGGTCAGCGAGACATGGACCTTGTTGTAGCTGTTGCTCCAGTCCGGGTGGTGGTCCCATTTCTCGGCCCAGAGGGCAGCGCGGGTCATGAAGGCGAAGGCCTCGGTGAAATCGGCGAAGGCAAAGTCCTTCTTCAGGGCCTGGGTGTCGGGGTCGTAGGTCCAGCCGGTCTGGTACAGCGGTTCCAGCAGGGCCTCTTGGGCGGATGCGCTGAGGGGTTCGGTCATTGGTGGTCCTCCTGCGAGGCACTGCGCCGGAAGGGTCCGTAGGCGGTCAGTACCTCGATGTCTTCATCGACCGCGCGGGTCTCGGCCTCCAGATAGGACGCGACGGCCTTGCGGAAACCGGCATCGGCGATCCAGTGCAGCGAATGGGTCAGGCTGGGCAGATAGCCGCGCGCCAGCTTGTGTTCGCCCTGGGCACCGGCCTCGACCCGGGCAAGGCCCTTGGCGATGGCAAAATCGATGGCCTGATAATAGCACAGTTCGAAATGCAGGCAGGGGTGATGTTCGGTGCAGCCCCAGTAGCGCCCGTAAAGCGTGTCGCGCCCGATGAAATTCAGTGCCCCTGCAATGGGCCTGCCGTCGGCGCGCAGCGCCAGCGCCAGCAGCACGTCGTCACGCATGGTCTGCTGCACGATATCGAAGAAGGCCCGCGTCAGGTAGGGCGATCCCCATTTGCGGCTGCCGGTGTCCTGGTAGAAGCGCCAGAAGGCATCCCAGTGTTCGGGGCGCAGCGCATCCCCGGTCAGCGCCACGATCGTGCCGCCGAAATCCTGCGCCTGGGCGCGTTCCTTGCGGATGTTCTTGCGCTTGCGCGACGACAGGGTGGCCAGAAAGGCGTCGAAATCCGCATAGCCGTCGTTCTGCCAGTGAAACTGGCTCGAGGCGCGTTTCAGCAGCCCCATGCGCGCGCCGGCAATGGCTTCGGCCTCGGTGCAGAAGGTGACATGCAGCGACGACAGCCCGTTGTCGGCGGCCAGCTGCACCGCCCCCTGCAGCAGCGCCGCCATGGCCTGCGCCTCGTGCCCCGGACGGGCCAGAAAGCGGCGCCCGGTGGCGGGGGTGAAGGGTACGGCGATCTGCAGCTTGGGATAATACTGCCCGCCCGCGCCCTCATAGGCATGGGCCCAGTTGTGATCGAAGATGTATTCGCCCTGACTGTGGGATTTCGCGTAAAGCGGCGCCACGCCGATCAGCAGGCCATCGGCATAGGCGGCCAGGTGATGCGGTTCCCAGCCCGTGCGGGGGCCGACCGATCCGCTGTCCTCCAGCGCCTTCAGGAAACGCCAGGTGGTGAAGGGATCGGCGGGCGGGCCACCGTCCGCGGCTTCGGGGCAGGCGCAGGCATCCCAGTCGGCGGCCGGGATCTGGCCAAGCGACGTCAGGGTGCGGATCTCGATCTCGGGGGCGGCAGAGGGGTTGGTCATGCCGCGATCATCTGGCGCGCGGGGCCGCAGGATCAAGCGGGAATGGCGGCGGGGTAGCCCTCGAAAGTGACATTGTCGGCCATGCGGCGGGCGATGTCCTCGGCCTCTTGCGAGCGGATCGTCCAGCACAGCACCGGCACGCCCGAGGCCTGCAGCTGGCGCACCCGGGGGCGGGCCAGGTCGGCGGCGTCGTGGCTGATGAAGCTGGCGCCGGTACGGTCGAAATCGGCGATCTCGCGCAGCTGGACTTTCCGCGCCATGTCCATGTCGTCGCAGTCGGGGCCTTCCCAGGCCCAGGTGGTCAGGCCGCGTGGGATGTCAGGGCAAAGCCGGGCAATGCAGGCCACGGCGTCGGGATTGAAGGACATGAAGGCCAGGGGTCCCTCATAGCCCGCAACGGCGCGTGCCGCAGCCTCTTCCAGCGGGCCGATGCCGGCACGGTCCGACTGGTCCTTGATCTCGACCAGCAGGGGGACGCGGCCAGCGGTCCTTGCCAGGACCTGCGCAAAGGTCGGGATGCCGGAGGTGCCGCCGATCAGCGGCATCGCCTGCAACCGGGCGGCCGTGCAGGCCGCCAGGGGACCGGTTTCCCCGGTCAGCCGATCCAGGTCATAGTCGTGAAAGACCATCGCCTCTCCATCCGAGGACGGCTGCAGGTCGATCTCGATCGCGTAGCCGGCGGCGATGGCCGCGTCCACGGCCTCCAGGCTGTTCTCAGGGCGGCCGGCGGCGCGGTCGTGCAGGGCGCGGTGCGCGACGGGGGCCCGAAGGAAAGCCGGGGGCAGGGGACGCGGGTTCATCTTATTCGACCTCGAAAATGCCTTCGATCTCGACGGCAACGTTGAAGGGAAGGGCGGCGGCCGAGACGGCCGAGCGCGCGTGGCGCCCGATGTCGCCGAGGGCCTCGACAAAGAAGTCGGAGGCCCCGTTGATCACCTTGGGCTGATCGCCGAATTCGGCGGTCGAGTTGACGAAGCCGGTCAGCTTCACGACGCGCTTCAGCTTGCCCAGATCGCCGCCACAGGCGACCTTGACCTGCGCCAGAAGCGAGATCGCGCAGAGCTTAGCGGCAGCAGCCCCGGCCGCGACATCCAGCTCGGCACCCAGCTTGCCGGTGACAAGGCCATTGGAATCCTGGCTGACCTGACCCGAGACATAGACCAGGTTGCCAGATTGCACGAAGGGAACGTAATTCGCAGCAGGGGCGGCAGGGCTGGGCAGGGTGACGCCAAGTTCGGCCAGGCGGGTTTCGATGGCGGTGCTCATGGGGGCCTCCGGAAGGGGATGTATCAGACTGGCCGCGACGCTAGCCGCTGGTCCCGCGATTGCAACCGCGAATGCGGCCCCGCAGTTAGCGCGGCCACATGACGCCGGTGTGACAGCTTCCGGCCTGGGCAGGGGGCTCTGCCCCCGTCTCCTGACGGAGACTCCCCCGGAGTATTTCTGGTCAGATGACAGGGAACGCGGTTCTTTATCATCTGACCAGAAATACTCCCGCCGGAGGCCTGCGCCGGCAGGCGCAGTTCCGGTCAGCCGCGGAAAGCCCGGGCCAGGTAATCGGAGACCGGCTTGACCATGTATTCCAGCGGCGTGCGGTCCGTGGTGCGGATGAAGACCTCGACCGGCATGCCTGGGATCAGCTTGTCGCCTTCGGGCAGGCGGTTGCGTTCGCCTTCGGTCAGGCGGATTTCGGCACGGTAGTAGCTGACGCCGGTGGCCTCGTCGGTGAAGGCATCGGCGGAGAGGGTGGTGAGGGTGCCGTCGAGCTCCGGGGTGGTGCGCTGGTCGAAGGCCGGGAAGCGCAGGCGGACGTCCTGGCCGGGGTGCAGCGCATCGACATGGATCGGTTCCACCCGGGCAGCGATCACCAGCGGACGGTCCGTAGGTACCAGGTAGAGGACCGGTTCCGCCGGGCGCAGCACCGCGCCGGGGGAAAACACCCGCAGGCCGTAGACCGTGCCGGGGCCGGGGGCGGTGATGTCGAGGCGGGCGATCTTGTCGCGCAGGGCGCGGGATTTCTCGGCCAGTTCCAGTTCCTGCACGCGCAGGTCGCGCAGTTCGGTGATCGCGTCCTGCTGAGAGGAGGTGCGCTGGCGCAGGATTTCCAGCTCGTATTCGGTGATCCGGCCCTGGGCCTCGGCGCGGCGGGCGTCGAGGTCGCCGCTGAGACCGGTCAGGCGGGCGGCCTCGCGTTGCAGTTCCAGCACCCGGGCCCGCTGCGACAGGCCCTTGTCGAGCAGCGCCGCCTGGGTGACGTATTGCTGATGGGTCAGGTCGGCCTGGGTCACCAGCGCCGCCTCCTGGGCGTCGATGCCGTCGATCTGGGCGCGGGTCTGCTGGATCCGCTTGCGCATCTGCTCGGCCGACTGTTCCAGGGCCTCGGTCCGGGTGGCGTGCAGGCGGCGCTGGCCGTCGATCAGCTCGGCCACCTCGGGGCGGTTGGCCCGGGCCAGAAGGGCGGGGTCGAAGACCAGGGTCGGGCGGGCATCGCGTTCGGCTTCCAGCCGGGCGCGGCGGGCCATCGATTCGTGCAGCTGGCCTTCGGTGATCGCCAGGGTCGAGGCGAGGTCGGCGGGCGAGAGCCTCAGCAGGATCTCTCCGGCGGTGACCTGCTGGCCCTCGCTGACCAGGACCTCGGCCACGGTGCCGCCGTCGGGATGCTGCAGGATCTGGCGGTTGCGCTCGACCTCGATCCGGCCGGGGGCGATGATGGCGCCGGCGATGCGGGTCAGCGCCGCCCAGCCGCCGAAGCCGCCCAGCAGCAGGGTCAGGGTGATCAGGCCCAGGGCCAGCGGCAGGCGGGCGGCACGCAGGTAGGTCATCTTACCCCTCCGGCGGATTTCAGGATCGTGTCGTGGTTGCGGACCACCTTGCGCAGCACCTCGTCGCGGGGGCCGAAGGCGGCGCGGGTGCCGTTTTCCAGCATCAGCAGCAGGTCGCATTCGCGGATCGCCGCGGGCCGGTGCGCCATGATCAGCACCGCGCCGCCGGCCTGCTTCAACCCGACGATGGCGCGGTTCAGCGCATCGCTGCCCTCGTTGTCGAGGTTCGAGTTCGGCTCGTCCAGCACCAGCAGCACCGGGTCGCCGTACATCGCCCGCGCCAGGCCGATGCGCTGGATCTGCCCGCCCGACAGCTGCCCGCCGCGCGATGTCAGCCGCGTGTCGTAGCCCTGCGGCATTTTCAGGATCATCTCGTGGGCATCGGCCTTGCGGGCGGCCTCGACCACCTTGGCGGGATCGGGGGTGGCCTCGAGGCGGGCGATGTTCTCGGCCACGGTGCCGTCGAAGACCTCGACCCGCTGGGGCAGGTAGCCGATCAGCCGGCCCAGCTCGTCCTCGGGGTATTGGTCCAGGGTGGCGCCGCCCAGGCGGATGCGGCCGGCGGCACAGGGCCAGGCCGAGGTCAGCGCGCGCGCCAGCGTCGACTTGCCCGCGCCCGAGGCGCCGATGACGCCGATCGCCTGACCGGGCTCCAGCGTGAAGCTGAGCAGCCGCAGCGCGGGCTGTTCGGCGCCGGGGGGCAGGATGCTGGCCTGCTGGACCTCCAGCCGGGCCTCGGGGCGGGGCAGGGGCGTGCGGGGGGCGGGCACCGGGCTTTCGCCCAGAAGGCGGGCCAGGTTGTCCCGAGCGCGGGCGGCGCGGCGCAGCAGCGGCCATTGTGCCACCAGCACCTCGACCGGCATCAGCGCCCGGCCCAGCAGCACCGAGCCCGCAATCATCGAACCCGCCGACATCTGCCCCGACAGCGCCAGCCAGGCCCCCAGCCCCAGCATCGCCGATTGCAGCATCATCCGCAGCGTCCGCGACGCCCCCGAGAACCCCGAGGTCCGGTCCGAGGCCTGCAGCTGCGCGGCCAGCGCCCGGTCGCGGTCGGCGTGCCAGCGGCGGCGCACCGCCCCGGCCATGCCCATGGCGCGGATCAGCCCGGCTTCGGCCCGGATGCGGTCGGCCTGGGCCTGCGCGGCCTGCTGCGCGAGCAGCGCGCGGGCCTGCGGGGCATGGCCAGATCGCTGGTTCAGGGCCGCCACCGCCACCAGCAGCGCCCCGCCGCCCACCGCCAGCATCCCCAGCCAGGGGTGGAACAGCGTCAGCCCGGCCAGGAACAGCGGCGTCCAGGGCAGGTCGAACAGCGCCGGCGGCACCGGCGAGGACAGGAGCGCGCGGATCGCGTCCAGGTCCTGCAGCGCGCTGTCGGCCAGCGGATCGGGTTTCAGCGCCGCCCGGCGCAGCGCCGCGTCATAGACCCGCCCGTCAAGGCGTGCTTGCACATGTGCCCCCAGCCGCGCCAGCAGCCAGCCGCGCAGCACATCAAGCACCCCCATCGTCAGGAACAGGAAGGCGGCGAAACCGGTCAGCACCAACAGCGTCTCTTCCGAGCGCGACGGCAGGACCCGGTCGTAGACCAGCATCATGTAGAGCGGCCCGGTCAGCAGCAGCAGGTTGCAGACCAGGGAAAACAGCGCCGCCGACCACAGCAACGGGCGCCCCTCGCGACGGATCGCGGTCAGTTCCGCAAGACCGCGGAGAACGGCAGGCTCTTTCAAAGGCTCCCCCAAAGGGCCCTGCGGGCGGCGGTTTCCCGCCGGCAGGCACCCGGAAGGCGGAAAACCGGACTTTGCCGGCCCCGTCGAATTGTGTGAAATACCGGCAGTCATGCCGAAGGCGCGGGCCGTTTCACGGCCCGACCGAAACCCTACACCCTGCAGACTGTGCAAAGACGGTGTACGGCCGGGTTCACCTATGCCCGATTAGCGTTTAAGGAATACATAACAGCCTTCCTTTCTTCTGTTCCCATCGACTACCTTCCTCCGAGCATCAGAGACGGCCCGTGACATGACCCAGTTCCGCTTCCTGCCTCAGCGCCGTGCTGGCGCGGCGCTTGCCGCCCTGTCGCTGGCCACGCTGCTTTCCGCCTGCGCCGCGACCCCTCATCAGGATCAGGTCAGCCGCGCCGGCGGCGAAGACCCCTATGAACAATCGAACCGCCAGATCCACGACTTCAACCTGAAGCTCGACAAGGCGGTGCTGCGTCCGGTGGGCGTCGGCGTCTCGAAGGTGCTGCCGCCGGTCGCCGCCAAGGCCATCGGCAATTTCGGCGAGAACCTCTCGACCCCGCGCTATGTGGTCAACAACCTGCTGCAGGCGCATTTCGAAGAGGCGATGGCGAATTCGGCCCGCTTCGTGGTCAATACCGTGCTGGGCATCGGCGGCCTGATCGACACCGCCACCTACATGGGCATCCCCAAGCACGAGACCGATTTCGGCGCCACCCTCTATACCTGGGGCGTGCCGGAAGGCGACTTCCAGGAACTGCCGGTGCTGGGCCCGTCGACCCAGCGGCGCACCCTGGGACGCATGGTCGACCTGCTGCTCGATCCGCTGGAATACGTGCTGCCCAGCCCCCAAAGCAGCTATGGCACCTATGCCCGCGTGACCTCGACCGTGGACGACCGCGGCCGCAACGCGGCGGCTTATGATTCCGTTCTGTATGACAGCGCCGACAGCTATACCCAGCTGAAATCGATCTATCTGCAGCACCGCCGTTACGAGCTGGGCGATACCTCAGCCTCTGGCATGGGCGGGGGTGCGGACCCATATGGTGCAGAAGACCCGTATGCAGCGGCCGGGGCCACCGGCAGTGCGGCCGCCGCGAAATCCTCTGATGCAAGTGCAGATCCCTATGATGCAGGCTACACCGACCCCTATGACCAATAGCTTCCAGACCCGCCGCCGCCTTCTGGGCGCGCTGGCCGTGATGCCGGTCGCGCTGGCTGCCACCTCGGTGGCGCGGCCCGCCTTCGCCATGAGCGATGCCCAGGCCCAGGGCCTGGTGCAGAACGTCATCTCGGATATCACCCGGATCATCGAATCCGGTGAATCCGAAGCCGCGATGATCAAGGACTTTGCCGGGCTGTTCGATCAGTACGCCGATGTCTCGATCATCGCGCAAAGCTGCCTTGGCCCGAGCGCCCGCAGCCTGAGCGCCAGCCAGAAGACCGCCTATGTGGCGGCCTTCCGCGGCTACATCTCGCGCAAGTACGGCAAGCGGTTCCGGGAATTCATCGGCGCCAAGTTCACCGTCAACAAGGTCGAGCAGGTCAAGACCTGGACCGAGGTCTCGGTCACGGCGAACCTGCGCGGCCAGTCCCCGTTCGAGGTCCGCTTCCTGGTCTCGGACCGCTCGGGCCGGAACCTGTTCTTCGACATGCTGATCGAGGGCATCTCTCTGCGGCTGACGGAACGCTCGGAAATCGGCGCGATGCTGGACAAGAACAAGGGCAGCATCGACGGTCTGATCCAGACCCTGAAGACCTCGGGCTGACTGCTGCAAGCCGGGCCGGGTGGTCCGGTCCCATGAAAAAGGGCGCCCCGCGGGGCGCCCTTCGTCGTTTTGGGGATCTTCGGGCCGTCAGTTCAGCCCGAAGATGTTGCGAATCGCGTTCTCGATCACCTGGTCGATCCGCTGGCCGCCGCCGCCCGCATTGCCGCTGTCGGCCACCGAACGGGTGGCGGGCGCGGGGGCCGGATGCAGCATCGGCAGCGGGTTGACCGGCTGGCCGGCCTCGACGCGGCTCATCACCTCGTGGAAGATCTCGGCCGGCAGGCCAGCGCCGGTGACGCCGGTCAGGGGCGTGTTGTCGTCGTAGCCCATCCAAACGCCCACCACGTAATCGGCCGAGAAGCCGATGAACCAGGCGTCCCGCGCGCTGGAGGTGGTGCCGGTCTTGCCGGCGATCTCGCGGTCGGGCAGGCCCGCGCGGATCCCCGAGCCCTGGGTGACGACCTGGCGCATCATGTAGATCAGCTCGCGCGCGGCATCCTGGCGGATCACCCGTTCGCCGATCCCCCCTTCCGAGCCCATCAGCGGCGTGCTGTCGCCCTGCAGCCGGATCGAGTTCACCCCGTAGGGCGTCACCGAGGAGCCGCCGTTGAGGATCCCGGCATAGCCGCCGACCATCTCGATCAGGGTGCTTTCCGAGGCGCCGAGCGCCAGCGCCGGGCCCTGGGCCAGGTCGGAATGGATGCCGAAGTCCTCGGCGACGGAACGCACCTTGTCGAGGCCCACCGCCTCGGCGACGCGGACGGCGGGGATGTTCAGCGAATGCGCCAGCGCGGTTTCCAGCGTCACCGGGCCGCGGAACTTGCGGTCATAGTTCTCGGGGGTCCAGGGACCCGAGCCGGGGATGTTGATCGTCAGCGGCGTGTCCTGAACGATGTCGTTGTAATGATAACCCATTTCCAGCGCCGTCGCGTAGACGAACGGCTTGAACGAGGACCCGGTCTGCCGCAGCGCCTGGGTGGCACGGTTGAAGACGCCGCCGCCCTTGATGTTGCGCCCGCCGACCATGGCGCGCACGGCGCCGTCGGCGCTCATCACCACGATGGCGGCCTGCGCCTTCGAGCCGTCCTTGACCTTGCCGTCGAAGACGCTGACCAGCGCGCTGTCGGCGGCCTTCTGGATGCGCTCGTCGAAGGTGGTGGAATAGATCACGTCCTCGGTCGTCTTGGTGCCCAGCGAATCGGGCACCGACGACATGATCCAGTCGGCGAAATAGCCGCCCGACTGTTCCCGTGCCTGGGCCGAAAGCTCGGCCGGGTGGGCATGGGCCTCGGTGGCCTGGGCGGCAGTCAGATAGCCCTCTTCCTTCATCAGCCCGATGATCACGTTGGCGCGGTTCTGGCTGCGCGCCAGGTTGCTGGTGGGCGCATAGCGCGTCGGCGCCACCAGAAGCCCCGCCAGCATCGCGGCCTCGGCCGGCGACAGCTTTTTGGCGGAATGGCCAAAGTAACGCTGGCTGGCGGCCTCGAAGCCGCGGGTGCCCTCGCCCAGATAGGCGCGGTTCATGTAGATCGACAGGATCTGGTCCTTGGAATAGCGCGTTTCCATCGCGACGGCATAGACGGCCTCCTTGGCCTTGCGCCACAGGGTGGTCTGGCGGCAGTCGGCCTCGTAGGCGTGTTCGTTCTTCCATTTCTTCGGATCATACGGTTCGCCCATGCACAGCAGCTTGGCGGTCTGCTGGGTGATGGTCGATCCGCCATGCCCCGACAGCGGGCTGCGCCCCTCGCGCAGGTTGATCGCCATGGCGCCGATGATGCCGCGCGGGCTGACGCCGAAATGGTGGAAAAAGCGGCGATCCTCGGTCGAGATGATCGCATGCACCAGGTTCGGCGAGACGGTCTTGGCATCGACGATGCCGCCGAACTGCTCGCCGCGCCAGGCGAAGGCATGGCCCTGGTCGTCCAGCATCGTGACCGAGCCCTTGGCCCGCCCGTCATAAAGATCCGCAGCCGGCGGCAGCGTCAGCGACACATAGGCCACCGAAACCACGATCGCGGCCACGGCAAAGGCCACCAGCCGCCAGGCCAGCCGCCAGGCCAGCGACAGCGCCAGCCGGAACGGCCACAGCACCGTCGCCACCAGCCCGCCCAGCAGGCCGCGCGGCGGCCGGCCGCCGCCACCGCCATTGCCGCCGCTGCGGCGCGGCGGGGCCTTGCGGGGCGGAGGTTTGGACGCGGCGGGATTGCGCGGCGGGCGTTGTCCCCCGCCCTGGCCGCCGCCCCTGCTGCCGCTTCCGGCCCCCGCACCTTTGGGCCCCGAAGAAGGCCGGCCGCCGCCCGCACCCCGCTTGTCCGCCACGAGGGGCGGTTTTCTGCGTCCTGAATCGCTCATGTCTTGCCTGTTCGCAGTTTTCTGCTTTGCAGCAGGTTACAGCTTTCCCCTGCGGTTGTGGACCCTTCCGCCACGGATATGGATCAATTTCGGACCCGGAAAAGGCTTCTTTGAATGATTAATAAGTGGGCAAATCAGGGGTGGTCGCACAACCTGACGGCGGGTTGTGTACATTTTCGGCTGGCAAAACCCGTGTGGTGCTACGCACGTCCGCGTGACGTGGCATAGCTGCCTGTGCCAAAGGCGGGAGCTTTCGCGAGGGGGCCCTCGGTCAAAGGAAGGGGAAAGTAGTGAAACTCATCATTGCGACAATCAAACCGTTCAAGCTGGAAGAGGTCCGCGAGGCGCTGACCGAGATCGGCGTTCGCGGGATGATGGTGACGGAAATCAAGGGCTTCGGCTCTCAGTCGGGGCATACCGAGATCTACCGCGGCGCGGAATACGCGGTGAATTTCGTCCCGAAGATCAAGCTTGAGATCGGGGTGTCGGCCGCCATGGCGGACCAGGTCGTCGAAACGATCACCAGCACGGCGAAGACCGGCAAGATCGGCGACGGCAAGATCTTCGTTCTGGACATCGCGCAGGCGGTGCGTGTGCGCACCGGCGAGATGAACGAAGACGCACTGTGATCGTCTGGACAGGGGAAAGGAACTCTCGATGAAATCTGTGATGAAACTGGGGGCGCTCGGGGCGCTTCTGGCGGTGCTGCCGGGCCTGGCAATGGCCCAGGACGCAGCCGCTGCAACGGTGAACAAGGGTGACGTCGCCTGGATGATGACCGCCTCGGCGCTGGTCCTGTTCATGACGATCCCGGGCCTGGCGCTGTTCTACGGCGGCCTGGTGCGCGCCAAGAACATGCTGTCGGTGCTGATGCAGGTCACGCTGGTCGCCTGCCTGGTCATGGTGCTGTGGGTCTTCTACGGCTACTCGATGGCCTTCGGCGGCGGCACCAGCCCGTTCTGGGGCGGCTTTGCCAAGGCCTTCCTGAAGGGCGTGACGATCGATTCCACCGCAGCCACCTTCACCGACGGCGTCGAGCTGCCGGAATATGTCTTCATCGCCTTCCAGATGACCTTCGCGGCCATCACCCCGGCGCTGATCGTCGGCGCCTATGTCGAACGCATCAAGCTGTCGGCCGTGCTGCTGTTCTCGGGTCTGTGGGCAACCTTCATCTACTTCCCCATCGCGCACATGGTGTGGGACGGCTCGGGCCTGGTGTTCAACTGGGGCGCGATCGACTTTGCTGGCGGCACCGTGGTGCACATCAACGCCGGTGTCGCGGCGCTGATGGTTTCGCTGGTGCTGGGCAAGCGCTTTGGCCTGGGCCGTGACAACATGGCGCCGCATTCGATGACGCTGACCATGGTCGGCGCCGGCATGCTGTGGTTCGGCTGGTTCGGCTTCAACGCCGGTTCGAACCTGGAAGCCACCGCCAACGCCACCCTGCCGCTGCTGAACACCTTCGTCGCCACCGCCGCCGCCGCGCTGAGCTGGTGCGCCTTCGAAGCCATGGGCCGCGGCAAGGCCTCTGGTCTGGGTGCCGCTTCGGGCATCGTCGCCGGTCTGGTCGCGATCACCCCGGCCTGCGGCACCATCGGTCCGGTCGGCGCCATCGTGCTGGGCCTGGTCGTTTCGCCGATCTGCCTGTTCTTCGTGACCACCGTGAAGAACTCGTTCGGCTATGACGACAGCCTCGACGTCTTCGGCGTGCACGGCATCGGCGGCATCGTCGGCGCAGTGGGCACCGGCTTCCTGACCTCGGCGTCGCTGGGCGGCCTGGGCTATGCGGATGGCGTGTCCATGGGCATGCAGGTCTGGATCCAGATCAAGGCCGTGCTGGTCACCATCGTGTGGTCGGGCGTCGGCTCGCTGATCCTGATCTACATCACCAAGGCCATCACCGGCCTGCGTCCGAGCCAGGAAGACGAACAGATCGGTCTCGATCTGACGACCCATGGCGAAAGCGCCTACCACAGCTGATCCCGCCCAAACCGGCAGATCATCGGAAACCGCCCCCCTTGGGGGGCGGTTTTTTCGTTCCCGCAGGCCGCGTGATCACATTTCACCCAGAGCGATCACGGATTCGCGTTCTGCTTGAAAACTGTGCTGTTTTCCCCATGAGCGGAAAAATACGGCAAAACCTGTCCGGTTTTCGCTGGCCAAGCCGGGCCCTTCCTACGCATTGCGGACGGACCGGGCTTTGCTGACCGGGCCAACGGCGGCATCGCAGGCGGAGCGGTGCTGCCCTCAGGAAGGGGAAACCAGTGAAACTGATCATTGCGACAATCAAGCCGTTCAAGCTGGAAGAGGTCCGCGAGGCGCTGACCGAGATCGGCGTGCGCGGCATGATGGTGACGGAAATCAAGGGCTTCGGCTCTCAGTCGGGGCATACCGAGATCTACCGCGGCGCGGAATACGCGGTGAATTTCGTCCCCAAGATCAAGCTTGAGATCGCGGTGTCGTCCGGCATGGCCGACCAGGTGGTCGAGACCATCGTGCGGGCCGCGAAGACCGGCAAGATCGGCGACGGCAAGATCTTCGTGCTGGATGTCGCGCAGGCCCTGCGCGTGCGCACCGGCGAAACCAACGAAGACGCGCTCTGAGTGCGCCCCGGACAGCAGAGGGAGACCCCATGAAACTTGCATCGAAACTGGCCCTCGTGGCCGCGCTTGCGGCGCTGCCGGGCCTGGCCCTGGCGCAGGATGCCGACGTGACGCCGCCGAACGGCGATATCGGCTTTATCTTCACCACCTTCATGTTCCTGGTCACCGGTTTCCTGGTGATGTTCATGGGCTGCGGCTTTGCCATGCTCGAGGCCGGGCTGGTGCGGCAGAAGAACGTCACCATGCAGCTGACCAAGAACGTCGCCCTGTTCGCCATCGCGGCGATCCTCTATTTCCTGGTCGGCTACAACCTGATGTACCCCGGCGACGGCTGGAGCGTGCCGAACCTGCTGGGCGCGTTCAAGCTGGCCACGCTGGAACCCGTGGGCCTTGAGGGCGCGGACCCGGACCTGAGCTATGCCTCGGTGGGCTCGGACTTCTTCTTCCAGCTGATGTTCTGCGCCACCACCTGCTCGATCGTGTCGGGCACCCTGGCCGAGCGCATCAAGCTGTGGCCCTTCCTGATCTTCTGCGTGCTGCTGGCGGGCTTCATCTACCCGATCCAGGCATCGTGGAAATGGGGCGGCGGCTTCCTGGACCAGATGGGCTTCCTGGACTTCGCGGGCTCGACCGTGGTGCATTCGGTGGGCGGCTGGTGCGCGCTGACCGGCGCGATCATCCTGGGGCCGCGGATCGGCAAGTTCAAGGACGGCCGGGTGAACCCGTTCCCGGGCTCGAACCTGACGCTGGCGGTGCTGGGCACCTTCATCCTGTGGATGGGCTGGTTCGGCTTCAACGGCGGCTCGCAGCTGTACATGGACACGGCCGGCAATGTCGCCGACATCAGCCGCATCTTCGCCAACACCAACACGGCGGCAGCCGGCGGCGCGGTGGCGGCGCTGATCCTGACGCAGATCATGTACGGCAAGGCCGACCTGACCATGGTGCTGAACGGCGCGCTGGCGGGGCTGGTGTCGATCACCGCGGAACCGCTGACGCCGGGCCTGGGATCGGCCACGATCATCGGCGCCATCGGTGGCATCCTGTGCGTTCTGGCCGTGCCGATGCTGGACCGGATGAAGATCGACGACGTCGTCGGCGCCATCCCGGTGCACCTGGTCTGCGGCATCTGGGGCACGCTGGCGGTCTGCTTCACCAACCCCGAGGCCAAGTTCGGCACGCAGCTTTATTCCATCGTCGCGGTGGGCGCGTTCTGCATCGTCGTCTCGTCGGTGATCTGGCTGCTGCTGAAGGTCACGCTGGGCCTGCGCGTCTCGGCCGAGGACGAGATCATGGGCCTCGACATGGCCGAGCTGGGCATGGAAGCCTATCCGGAATTCTCCAAGGGCTGAGGCCCTGTCGAGACCGGCAGACGAGGGGCCCGGGGGGATGCATTCCCCCGGGCCCTTTCGCGTCAGGGGGTGACCTTCACCGGTGCTCCGGTCGCCATGTCGGTGCCGGTATAGGGCAGGCCTGCGGCCTTCCAGGCGCCAAAGCCGCCCTCCATATGGGCGATCTTCGGCAGGCCGGCCTCGATCGCGCGGCGCGCCACCTTGTCGGATCGCATCCCCGAGCCGCAGTGCAGCACGATGCGCTTGCCCTCCTGGCCGGGCAGGGTGGCGGGGGTGAAGAAGGACATCGGCATCAGCAGCGCCCCCTCGACATGTTCGAACATGTATTCCTGGGGCGTGCGCACGTCGATCAGCACGATCTCTCCGGCGTCGAGCGCCGCCTTCACCTCGGCGGGGGTCAGGGTATCGAGCGGCACACCGTTGACGGTTTCGGTCTTCATCGGGTCCTCGGGGGCTGTGGCAGCAGGACGCGGGGCGCGGCAGGGCACTGCCGGTTTCGGGGGCCGGCCCGCGCGGGCATACTGGACCCCGGCGGCGGCGCTGTCATGGCCCGCTTTGCCCTGCGGCGATGCTTCGCGCCCCGGAACCGGCGCCGGGGCGGGGCGGCGACCTTGCAGAGGTTTGCCGCAGGTTGCATTCCGTGGTTAATTTGCGCGTCGGACAGCGTGGGGAACAGGGACAGATGTATGACTTGGCCGCCCTCGGGGCGTGGATCGAATTCGGGGTGCGCTGGCTGCACGTGATCACGGCGATCGCGTGGATCGGGTCCTCGTTCTACTTCATCGCGCTGGACCTGGGGCTGCACCGGGACCGCAACCTGGCCTCGGGCGCGGATGGCGAGGAATGGCAGGTGCATGGCGGCGGCTTCTACCATGTGCAGAAATACCTGGTGGCCCCCGCCGCGATGCCCGACGACCTGATCTGGTACAAATGGGAGGCCTATTCGACCTGGCTGTCGGGCTTTGCGCTGATGTGCCTGGTCTATTACCTGGGCGCGGGCTTCTACCTGGTGGATCCGGTGGTGCTGGACATCCCCACGGGCTGGGCGATCGTGATCTCGGTCTGCTCGCTGGCCTTCGGGTGGATCGTCTACGACCGGCTGTGCAAGTCGAAGTTCGGTGACGACAACACCCGGCTGATGCTGGGCCTTTACGTGCTGCTGGTGTGCCTGGCGTATTTCTACACCCATGTCTTTTCGGGGCGCGCGGCGCTGCTGCATCTGGGCGCCTTCACCGCCACCATCATGAGCGCCAACGTCTTCTTCATCATCATGCCGAACCAGCGCGTCGTGGTGGCGGATCTGAAGGCGGGCCGCAAGCCCCATGCCAAATACGGCAAGATCGCCAAGCAGAGGTCGACCCACAACAACTACCTGACGCTGCCGGTCATCTTCATGATGCTGTCGAACCACTATCCGCTGGCGTTCTCGACCCGGTATACCTGGATCATCGCCAGCCTGGTGTTCCTGATGGGCGTGACGATCCGGCATTTCTTCAACTCGATGCATGCGCGTCAGGGCCGGCCCTACTGGACCTGGCTGGTCACGGCGCTGATCTTCATCCTGATCGCCTGGCTGTCGACGGCGCCGCTGTTCTTCCACAAGGACCAGGAGCAGGTCAGCGAGGACCTGAGGCATTTCACCGACGCGCCGGGCTATGCGCAGGTGCATGACATCGTGATGGGGCGCTGTTCCATGTGCCACGCGAAAGAGCCGGGCTATGACGGCATCCTCTGGGCGCCGAAGGGGGTGCGGCTGGACACCGACGCCCAGATCGCCCGCAATGCCCGGATGATCTATCTGGAGGCGGGCCTCAGCCATGCTATGCCGCCCGCCAATGTCAGCTTCATGGAAGATGCCGAGCGGCAGAAGATCCGCGACTGGTACGCGGCGGCGACCAAGGGATGACGACCCGGGGGTGACGCCCAAGAGGTGACGGGGCAGGGGCCTTCGGGCCCCTTCTTCACGCCCAGTCGGTGGGCTGCGTCGCGTAGGCCACGTAAAGCGGATGGCGCGGTGCGCCGTCCTTCGTCAGCCCCAGATGCGCCAGCCGGCGCCCGGTGCCCTGCAGCAGCGCCTTCACCTGCGGCCCACGACCCATGTGGCTGCCATGCACGCCCCAGCCGCACAGGATCAGCCCCTCGGGGCCGATCCAGTCGGCGGCCTCCCGCAGCAGGCGGTCGTTTTCCGGCCCGATGGGCTGGGCGGCCTTCTTCAGCAGGGCCGGAGAGGTCTCTCGCCAGGCAAAGAGGTTGCAGACCCGGAACCCGCCGTAGCCCAGCGTGCGGGCGCGGCGTTCGCAGCGTTCGACGGTGGGGTCGTTCTGGGTCTCGGTCGCGGTCGAGGGGTTCAGCATCACGTAGAGGATACGGCCCCCGTCGCCCCATTCCCGGCTGAGCGCATAGCGGTAGCCTTCGCAGGGGGAATACAGCGCGGTGCTGAAGGCGTCACCCTTCTGGAACTGGCGTTCGATCATGGATGGTGTGGTGCCTTTTGCCGTGGATACCATGGGTGGTGGCTGATCTGCGGCCCGGGGAAAGGCGCGTCTGGACAGCCACGGGCCAGGGAGGCCATCCGGCCCCGGGACATCAACCGGACCCCGCAGGGTCCGTTCGGCACCGGCAGGCCGACCCGCCTGCGGAGTCCGGTCCTTCCCGGGATGGAAAAAGGGGAACGGAACCCCGTTCCCCCTCGCAGGATCAGTCTTCGGACAGGTTGAAGACGCGGCTGGGATGCAGGGCGCCGCCGCGGAACTGGCCCACCGCGACCGGCACGCCATCAAGGCTGGCCCAGCATTCCTCGCCGTAATCGAGCCCCGAGGCGATCACCATGCCGGGGTTGCCGTGGCGCAGGCGGGCGGCGCCTTCCGGCGTGGCCGAGACCTGCGGCAGATCGGTCAGGCCCAGTTCCAGCGGCAGCAGCAGCGCGTCCAGATCGGGGGTGCGGGCCAGCTCCTGGATGCGGTCGAAGGAAACGCCCTTGGCGGCCTCGAAGGGGCCGGACCAGACGCGGCGCAGCTCGCGGACATGGCCGTGGCAGCCCAGCTTCTCGCCCAGATCGCGGGCGATGGCGCGGACGTAGCCGCCCTTGCCGCAGACCATTTCCAGCGTCGCGTGATCGGCATCGGGGCGATCCAGCAGGATCAGGCTTTCGACGAAGAGGGGGCGGGCGGCGATCTCGAACTCTTCGTCATCGCGGGCGAGCTTATAGGCGCGTTCGCCGTCGATCTTCACCGCCGAGAACTTGGGCGGCACCTGCATGATGTCGCCGACAAAGCCGTGCAGGGCCTCTTTCAGCGTGGCGTCATCGGGGCGCGCGTCGCTTTCGGCGATCACCTGGCCCTCGGCGTCATCGGTGTTGGTGGCCTGCCCGAGGCGCACGGTAAAGACATAGGCCTTCAGCGCGTCGGTGATGTAGGGGACGGTCTTCGTCGCCTCGCCAAGCGCCACGGCCAGCACGCCGGTGGCCTCGGGGTCGAGGGTGCCGGCATGGCCCGCCTTGTTGGCATCGAAGGCCCAGCGGACCTTGTTCACCACGGCGTTCGAGGTCAGCCCGGCGGGCTTGTCCACCACGATCCAGCCCGAGATGTCACGTCCCTTGCGCCTGCGTCCCATGTCGGTCCCCTGAGAATGCGTCGTTGAATGGTCGTTCCGTTGAAGGCCGACCCTCTAAAGGGGCGGTGCGGCTGGGTCAACGGGTCTGTTGGCGGGGGCCATCCGCGGGGCTTGGGTTCGGGTCTGTGCGGGGGACCCGTTGGGGGGCCTCAGGCCGGACCGCCGGATCGGGGGGCGGTGGCTGCCGGATCGGAGGGCCCTTGCGCGGGCGGTCAGTTCGACGGCGCGCCGGGGGCCTCGGCGGCGGGGGCATCGACGACGACGCCGACGATCGGGCCCATGCCGCGGCCCCAGTCGTTGCGCCCCAGCTGCGGCGCGTAAAGCCGCGAGATGTTGCCATCGAAATACAGCGCCTGCGGCAGGTGCAGCCCGTCGCGGAAGTAGCTGGCGAATTCGTGGAAGGTGACCGGCTGGCGCGAGATCACGAAGACCGCCTTGCTGCCGTCCTCGGTGGTGCCGACGCCGTTGCGGATGTAGCGCGAGGTGCTGTCGGGCTTGAAGGCCGGGTGCAGCTGGCCGTCGATCACCAGCATCGGGCCGGACTGGGTGGCATAGGTGCAGTTCAGCTGGCCGCGCAGGGATTCATAGCGCAGGGTCTCGAAGACGCGGGCCTTGCCGGGGGTCAGGCAGAAGACGCCGTTCGGCAGCAGGCCGAAATTGCCGGGGCCCGCGTTCGGGACGACGCGCATCAGCTCCTTGCCGTCCTCGATGTAATGGCCGACGGGGCTGCGGTCTTCGTGGTACATGCCGGCGTTCATGGCAAAGCCCAGGGTCTTGCCCTCGACGCCGAGGCGGGCGTTCAGCGCGTCGAATTCGCCATAGGCCGCGCCGCCCGGATCATAGAGGAAGAGGCGCAGGTCGTCCTTGGCGGGGTCGACCTCGCACAGGGCATAGCGGGTGCCGTTCCAGGTGTCATTGCGGCACTCGAGGGCGGCGGCGGGCAACGGAAACAGCGGGGCCAGAAGCGGCGTCAGCCCGAGGGCGAGGAGGGCGGCGCGCAGGAACATGCCGCGCTCAGCCCTCGTCCTCGTCGTCGAAATCGTCATCGCTGCCGTGGATGTCGCGCTGCACGGTTTCATCCGAGAACAGGCGGCGCGTCTCGTCCAGGCGGTCGAAGGTCTCGTCCGGGCGGAAGCGCAGGTCGGGCGTGAACTTGAGGTTCAGCTTGCGGCCGATGGCGCGGCGCATCTCGTTCTTGTTGCGCTTCAGCAGCTGGATCGCCTCGGTCACGTCGCCGCCGCCGAGCGGCATCACGTAGGCCGTCGCGATCTTGAGATCGGGCGAGCAGCGGACTTCGCCCACGGTGATCGACAGGCGATTCAGCTCGGGGTCGTGGATGTCGCCACGCTGCAGCAGCTCCGAGAGGCCACGGCGAATGGTCTCGCCGACGCGAAGCTGACGCTGGGAGGGGCCGGGCCCGTCATGGAACTTGTTCTTGCTCATGGGCTGCATCTAGAGGTTTGCGGGTGTTTTGCCAAGTGGAGAGCGCGTGCGGGGGCGCTGCCCCCATCCCGCTGCGCGGGATTCCCCCGGCATATTTGGGGAAAGATGAAAGGGGCGGGGTGGCAGGGGCGCGGGTGCCGCGATATTGAGCGGAAAACCGGAGGGTCGAGATGGACGTGAAACCTGGAATCGTGATCACCGGCGCGGCGGGCCGGATGGGCCAGATGCTGATGCGCTGCGTGCTGGACAGCGACGCGGTGCGGCTGGCGGGGGCCGTGGTGCGCCCGGGCCATCCTTGGGTCGGGCGTGACGTGGGCGAGGCGATGGGCGGTGCGGCGGTGGGCGTCGTGGCCACCGATGACGCGCTGGAGGCCTTTGCGAAGGCGCAGGCGGTGATCGATTTCACCACCCCTGCGGCGACGCTGGAATTCGCCGCGCTGGCGGCGCAGGCGCGGGCGGTGCACGTGATCGGTACCACCGGCTTTGCCCCCGAGGAGATCGCGGCGCTGGAGCCCGCGGCGCGTCACGCGGTGATCGTTCGGGCCGGCAACATGAGCCTTGGGGTGAACCTGCTGGTGCAGCTGGCGAAACAGGTGGCCACGGCGCTGGACGAGGATTTCGACATCGAGGTGGTGGAATATCACCATCGCCGCAAGGTCGATGCGCCTTCGGGCACCGCGCTGATGCTGGGCGAGGCGGCCGCAGAAGGCCGTCGGGTCGAGCTGGCCGAGGTCGCCGACCGCGGTCGCGACGGCATCACCGGGGCGCGGGAGCGCGGCCATATCGGCTTTGCCGCGGTGCGGGCGGGCGGCATCATCGGCGAGCATGACGTGATCTTTGCCTCGGAGAGCGAGCGGGTGATCCTGCGCCATGTGGCCGAAGACCGCTCGGTCTTTGCGCGCGGCGCCATCAAGGCCGTGCTCTGGGGGCAGGGGAAGGCGCCGGGGCAGTACGACATGCTGGACGTGCTGGGGCTGAAGGGGCGCGGCTGAGGGGCGGGGAAAACCCGGGTGCGCGCGGGTTTTTGACCTGCGGGTGGATTGATTTTCCGCAGCTTTCGTGGATTGTCGGGCCATGCTCTGCCGGTCCCGCGTCCCCCCGCTTCCCGTCCTGTGCCTTGGTCTGGCCCTGGTGATCCTGTCGCAGCTGTCGCAGCCTTCGGCGGCGCAGGGGTTGCAGCGGATCCAGACCCGCCGCGACTTTCTGGCGGTGGTCGAGGGGCGCGTGCTGTGGTCGCTGGGGCTGAGCCTGCGAGTGAAGGACAACGGCAACCTGCGCGGCGACAGCCTGGGCCGGCGTGTCACCGGCAGCTGGCATTGGCAGGACGGGTTGTTCTGCCGCACCATGACCGCCGAGGGGCGGACCCTGCCGATGAACTGTCAGACGGTGCAGCGCGTGGCGGACATGCTGCGCTTTACCGCAGATGCCGGAAAGGGCGCGCGGCGGGACTTTCAGATCCGCTGAGGCGGCCCTGGCATGTCGGGGCCTTGCCGCCTGTCCGGCAGTGGCCCGTGCAGGGGCGGCACCGGTGAGCCCAAAGGCCCGGCCCCGGCCATCAGGCGGTCACAAGCTGTCTGGAGATCAAAAGTCGATCGCCAGGCCCTTCTTCTCCCAGTCGCCGAAGCGCGAAGGGTCCAGCCCGTCGCGGCCGCCATATTCCTTCGGGCGGGCGGCGGCCTCGGCATCGGCCTGGGCGCGGCGTTCGGCGGCCTCGGCCAGCGCCCGCTGCGCGGCGGGCGGCAGATCGGCGATCTTCAGCCCCGATGCGGTTTCGGCGTCGGTTTCGGGCAGGGCGGCGGGTTGGTCTGCGTCGGACATGGCGGTTCCTTTCGGCTTGGCCCATGATATACGCGCGCCCTGAGCCATTCTCAACCACGCCGGACCTGTCCATGCCCTCGCCCAAACGCCCCCGTTCGCCTGCTGCCCGATCCTCTGACGTGCCGAAGGCCCCGCGCCGCCCGCTGGGGGCGCGCGCGGCGGCGCTGCGGATGCTGAACGAGGTGCTGGGCGAAACCCCGCGTCTGCTGGCCGACCTGTCCGAGGCGCCCTGGGCGCGCGACATGGCGGGGGCCGACCGGGCGCGGGCGCAGCGGCTGGCGGCCGAGACGCTGCGCGGGCTGGAACGCTGCGACCGGCTGCTGGGCAAGCATCTGAAGAAGCAGCCGCCGCTGCCGGTGCTGAACCTGCTGCGCATCGCCACCTGGGAGCTTGCCCAGGGCGAGGCCGCCCATGGCGTGGTCAACGAGGCGGTGAATGCCGTGGCGGCGATGCCGCGGCAGGGGCATCTGAAGGGGCTGGTCAACGCGGTGCTGCGCAAGATCGCCGACGAGGCGCCCGCCGAATGGCCCAAGCTGCGCGCGCCGCGGCTGCCCGACTGGCTGCGCGAACCGCTGCTGCAGGCCTACCCGTCCGAGCGGATGCTGGCCTTCGAGGCCGCCCATGCGGCGGGGGCGCCGCTGGACATCACGCCGCGCGATCCGGCGCAGGCGGCGGATTGGGCGGACCGGCTTGGGGGGACGCTGCTGCCCACCGGATCGGTCCGGCTGGCCGAGGCGGGGCAGATCTCGGCCTTGCCGGGATATGAGGCGGGGCAATGGTGGGTGCAGGATGCGGCCGCCGCGCTGCCGGTGCGGCTGCTGGCGCCCCGGCCGGGGGAAACCGTGCTGGACCTGTGCGCGGCGCCCGGGGGCAAGACGCTGCAGATCGCGGCCGCAGGGGCCACTGTCACCGCGCTCGACCTGTCGGCGCACCGGCTGAAGCGGCTGGAGGCCAACCTGCAGCGCACCGGGCTGAAGGCCACCGTGCTGGTCGGCGACGCGATGGAGCATCAGGGCCGCTACGACGCGATCCTGCTGGATGCGCCCTGTTCTGCGACCGGCACGATTCGCCGTCACCCCGATCTGCCCCATGCCCGCGACGGCGCCGAGATCGGCGACCTGATCGGCCTGCAATCCTTCATGATCGACCATGCGCTGTCGCTGCTGAGCCCCGGCGGGCGGCTGGTGTTCTGCACCTGCTCGCTGATCCCCGACGAGGGCGAATGCCAGATCGAGGAGGCGCTGGAGCGTCACCCGGACCTGAGCGTCGACCGCACCGCTCTGGCGCGT
Source organism: Pseudooceanicola sp. NS-SX9 (assembly GCF_057380705.1). Lineage (NCBI taxonomy): Bacteria > Pseudomonadati > Pseudomonadota > Alphaproteobacteria > Rhodobacterales > Paracoccaceae > Pseudooceanicola > Pseudooceanicola sp. NS-SX9. The sequence continues at coordinate 464,615 of NZ_CM170818.1, forward strand.
CCGGGCATCGACCCGGCGTGGATCACCGAAGAGGGCGGGCTGCGGCTGACCCCGGACCTGTGGCCCGATCTGGGCGGCATGGACGGGTTCTACATGGCGGTGCTGCGGCGGGGCTGATCCCCGCCGAGGCGCCCACCCCGGGGGCTTTGCGCCATGACATCGCCTCCGGCCAACGTTAATTTACCGGCGCGGCGCCGTCAGAGCGCCCGAGAGCGTCAGAGGCCCCCATGTCCCCTTCCCACCCCCGGTCGGATTTCGCATCGCCCGGGTTTATGGACCATTACCAGGCCCGTCGTGCCACCCGGGCCCGCCCGGTCACTGCCCTGCTGGCGCAGCCCGATCCGCGCAGCGTCGGCAGCTACACCCGCGGCTTTGCCCTGTTGCAGGGCAAGTACCTGTTCGCGGGTCAGATCCTGCCGGGCCGCTCGTTGTGGCAGGCCGAGGTCACGGATGGCGCCTTCCTGGAAGAGATCCACGGCTTTCTGTGGCTCGATGATCTGGCGGCGGTCGGCAGCCCCTCGGCGCGGCAGCTGGCGCAGGACTGGATTTCCGACTGGTTCGACCGCTACGGCCGGGGCCAGGGGCCGGGCTGGCGGGCCGATCTGACGGGGCGGCGGCTGCTGCGGCTGCTGCACCATGCGCAGTTCCTGCTGCATGGTCAGGACGCGGCCGCACAGCGCGCCTATGTGCTGGGGCTGGCCCGCCAGACGCTGTTCCTGGCGCGGCGCTGGAAGGCCGCCCCCGAGGGGCTGCCCCGTTTCGAGGCCCTGGCCGGGCTGATCTGCACCGGGCTGGTGCTGGACCGGATGCGGCCCAAGGTCGATGCCGGGCTGCGCGCCCTGGAACGCGAGGTCTCGGTGCGGATCGGGCCGCAGGGGCAGATCCCCTCGCGCAACCCCGAGGAGCTGCTCGAGATCTTCTGCCTGCTGACCTGGACGGGACTGGCGCTGCAACAGGCCGAACGGCGGATCGGGCCGCAGCTGGGGCGTGCCATCGTGCGCATCGCGCCGGTGCTGCGCCGGCTGCGGCATGGCGACGGCACGCTGGCGCGGTTCCACGGCGGCGGCCCCGGCGTCGACGGCCGGCTGGACCAGGCGCTGCGCGACAGCGGCGTGCCCGCGCACCTCAGCACCGGCATGGCGATGGGCTATGCCCGGATGCAGGCCGGGCGCACCGACGTGATCGTCGATGCCCAGCCCCCCGCCCAAGGGCCTGCCGGACGCGAGGCCCATGCCTCGACCCTGGCGTTCGAACTGACCTCGGGGCGGCGGCCGCTGATCGTCAGCTGCGGCACCGGGCGCGCCCTGGGCGAGGACTGGCGCCGCGCCGGGCGCTCGACCCCGTCGCATTCGACCCTGTGCCTTGAGGGCAAGTCGTCCTCGGGGCTGACCGGTCCGGGGCCGCTGCACGATGTGCCGCGCGACACGCCCCACACCCTGCAGACCCTGCGCGAGGGCATCCGTTTCGAAGGCGCCCATGACGGCTATGCGAAGGCCACCGGCCTGCACCATGTCCGCAGTCTGGCGCTGGAACCCGGCGGCCGGGCGCTGGAGGGCGAGGACCTGCTGCTGACCCTGTCGGATCCCGACAAGCGCCGCTTTGACCGGGCGCTGCGCGACGCACCCAGGGGGCTGGCCTGGCAGCTGCGTTTCCACCTGCATTCCGACGTGCGTGCCGATCCCGATCTGGCGCGGCAGTCCGTCACCCTGACCCTGCCCACCGGCGAGGCCTGGATCTTTCGCCCCGAGGGCCAGTTCGAGCTGTCGGTCGATGCCTCGATCCTGATGGAAAGGGACAGCCTGAAGCCGGTTCCGACCAAACAGCTGGTTCTCTCCGGGCGCACAATGGAGTATGCGACGCGCATTCGCTGGTCTTTCGCCAAGGCAGAGGGTACTCCCCTCGCCATCCGGGACGTCCCCGTCGAGGCGGCCGAGACCCCCGCGATCGAAGTGACCTGACCTTGTAACGCTGCCTGGACCAGACCCATGACCGATACCCTCGCACTTCACCCGGTGCGCCGCGCGCTGATTTCCGTTTCCGACAAGACCGGCCTGGTGGAGCTCGCCTCGGCGCTGACCGCGCGCGGGATCGAACTGCTGTCGACCGGCGGCAGCGCCAAGCTGCTGCGCGAAGCGGGCCTGACCGTGAAGGACGTCGCCGACGTCACCGGCTTCCCCGAGATGATGGACGGCCGCGTCAAGACGCTGCATCCCAAGGTCCACGGCGGCCTGCTGGCGCTGCGTGACGATCCGAACCACGTCGCCGCCATGGAAGCCCATGACATCGGCCCGATCGACCTGCTGGTCGTGAACCTTTACCCGTTCGAGGCCACCGTCGCCGCCGGTGCCGACTATGACACCTGCATCGAGAACATCGACATCGGCGGCCCGGCGATGATCCGCGCGGCGGCGAAGAACCACAAGTTCGTCAACGTCGTCGTCGATACCGAAGACTACGCCGCCCTGCTGGCCGAGCTGGACGCCCACGACGGCGCCACCAGCTATGCCTTCCGCCAGACGCTGGCGCAGACCGCCTATGCCCGCACCGGTGCCTATGACGCCGCCGTGTCGACCTGGATGGCCGATGCCCTGGGGGAAACCGCCCCCCGCCGCCGCGTCTTTGCCGGCACGCTGGCGCAGACCCTGCGCTATGGCGAGAACCCGCACCAGACCGCGGCCTTCTACACCGACGGCTCGGCCCGTCCGGGTGTTGCGACGGCGACCCAGGTGCAGGGCAAGGAACTGTCCTACAACAACATCAACGACACCGATGCGGCGTTCGAGCTGGTGTCGGAATTCCTGCCCGCCAACGGCCCGGCCTGCGCGATCATCAAGCACGCCAACCCCTGCGGCGTGGCGCGCGGCGAAACCCTGCGCCAGGCCTATCTGAACGCCTTCGACTGCGACCGGACCTCGGCCTTTGGCGGCATCATCGCGCTGAACCAGCCGCTGGACCTGGAAACCGCCGAGGAAATCAGCCAGATCTTCACCGAGGTCATCATTGCCCCCGGCGCCGATGACGCGGCCAAGGAACTGCTGGCGAAGAAGAAGAACCTGCGCCTGCTGCTGACCGAAGGCCTGGCCGATCCCAAGACCGCCGGTCTGATGATCAAGCAGGTCTCGGGCGGGATGCTGGTGCAGGACAAGGACGCGGGCCATATCGACATGGACGATCTGAAGGTCGTGACCAAGCGCAAGCCCTCGGACAAGGAAATGGCCGATCTGCTGTTCGCCTGGAAAGTCGCCAAGCACGTGAAGTCGAACGCCATCGTCTACGTCAAGGACGGCGCGACCGTGGGTGTGGGCGCCGGCCAGATGAGCCGCGTCGACAGCTGCCGCATTGCCGCCCGCAAGGCGCATGACATGGCCGAGGCCCTGGGTCTGGCGGAGCCGCTGACCCGCGGTTCGGTCGTGGCGTCGGATGCGTTCTTCCCCTTCGCCGACGGCCTGCTGACCGCCGCCGAAGCCGGGGCGACCGCGGTGATCCAGCCCGGCGGCTCGATGCGCGACCAGGAAGTGATCGATGCGGCAGACGCGGCAGGTCTGGCGATGGTCATGACCGGCATGCGCCACTTCCGCCACTGAGCCCGCGATGCGCATCGTCACGCTGACAGCCCTGCTGGCGATCCTCCTGGACCAGGCGACGAAAATCGCCGTGGTCCAGGGGCTGGACCTGCAGAACAAGCTGCGGATCAACGTCATCGACGGGATCTTCAGCTTTCGCATGGCCTGGAACGAGGGCATCAACTTTGGCCTGTTCGCCGGCAGCGGCAGCCAGAATGCCCGCTGGGTCCTGATCGGCGTCGCAGCGGTCATCTGCGCCGCCGTGGCGGTCTGGGTCAGGCGCGCGCGTCCGGGCACCTGGGGCCAGATCGCCGGAGGGCTGATCATCGGCGGTGCGCTCGGGAATGTGATCGACCGCCTCTGGTACGGGGCGGTCGCCGATTTCCTGAATGTCACCTGTTGCGGGATTGCCAATCCCTTCGCCTTCAACGTGGCGGATGCGGCCATCTTCTTCGGCGCCGTGCTGCTTGTGCTGATGCCCGCCCAGAAAGGGGCGTGACCTCACCATGGCGATGCGATACTCCTCGCCCGAAACAAGGAGGCTGCCGATGAGAATGGCTACGGGTCTTGCGCTGGCAACGGTGTGTGCGCTGGCGGCCTGCGGAAGCGATGACAATATCGCTCTGCGCCGATATCACCCCGCATCGTCGGGCCCCGAGGAATTCGACGTCATTCCGACCAAGGAACTGCAGAAGCCCGCGGATTACAGCACCCTTCCGGTGCCGACGCCGGGCGGAACCAACCTGGTCGATCCGACGCCCAAGGCCGATGCCATCGCGGCGCTCGGCGGCAAGCCCTCGGCGGCGGTGCCCACGGGCAGCATTCCCGCGGCCGACGGGGCGCTGGTCAGCTATGCGGCGCGCGGCGGCTCGGATCCTTCGATCCGCCAGACCCTGGCCAGCGAGGACCTGGCCTTCCGCAAGCGCCAGTCGGGCTTTGACGCGCTGAACATCTTCGGTGTCGACCGCTACTACCAGGCCTACGAGAAGTATTCCTTGGATCCCCAGAAGGTCGTCGCCTGGGCCCGGGCCAAGGGAATCAAGACGCCCTCCGCCCCTCCGGGCGACGGGGCCGTGGCGGGCTTCCTGGGCGGCACGCCGCTGCCGCAGGACAAGAAGCTGGATGCCTATTGGGTCAATCCTGACAAATGATTGGGCCCGACACGTGAGCGGGCCTGCCAAGTGATCGGACCTGACAAGTGATCAGACGGGGGCGGGGCCGATGGCACCGCCCCTTTCGCATCACACGTCCCGATTGTGTTTGCTGCGCGCCCTGCTACCCTTGCTCTACACAAGCCGGTGAGATGACCCGGCGTGGCTTGCGAGGCCGCATCCGCGCCGTATCTTTCCCCCGATGTTCGTTCAGCGAAAAGGAGAGCGCATGCCTATGCGGCTCGCGGTGGGGGCCCTTGCCCTTGCCAGTCTGACCTCCCCGGCGATGGCCGCGGACACCACCGACCAGGTGAGCGATTTCAAGCTCGACAACGGTCTGGAAGTCGTCGTGATCGAGGATCACCGCGCCCCGGCCGTGGTCCAGATGGTCTGGTACAAGGTCGGCGCCGCCGACGAGAAACCCGGCGTCTCGGGCATTGCCCACTTCCTGGAACACCTGATGTTCAAGGGCACCGACACGGTGAAGGATGGCCAGTTCTCGGCCACGGTGGCGGCCAACGGGGGCTCGGACAATGCGTTCACCACCCAGGACTACACGGCCTATTTCCAGCGCGTCGCCGCGGATCGCCTGCCGCTGATGATGCAGATGGAAGCCGACCGGATGACCCATCTGAAGCTGACGCCCGATGTCGTGAAGACCGAGCGCCAGGTCATCCTGGAAGAGCGCGCCATGCGCACCGACAGCAATCCCCAGGCCCTGTTCGGCGAACAGATGGATGCGGCGCAGTACATGAACAGCCCCTACGGCATTCCCGTCATCGGCTGGCGCCAGGAGATGGAGAAGCTGTCGCTGAAGGAAGCGACCGATTTCTACCACACCTACTATGCCCCGAACGACGCGGTGCTGGTGGTGGCGGGCGACGTGACCCCCGACAAGGTCAAGGCGCTGGCCCAGCAGTATTACGGGCCCATCCCCGCCAATCCCGACCTGCCCGCGCGCCTGCGCCCGCAAGAGCCGCCGCAGCTGGCCGAGCGTCGCCTGACGATGCACGATCCGCGCGTGGCCCAGCCCTACATGATGCGCAGCTATCTGGCGCCTGAGCGCCGCCATGACGACCAGCAGCAGGCCGCCGCGCTGGAACTGCTGTCGGACCTGCTGGGGGGCAACACGGGCAAGCTTTACGATGCGCTGGTGGTGCAGAAGAAGCTCGCCGTCTATGCCTCGGCCTATTATTCGGGCCTCAGCCATGACCAGACGACCTTTGGCGTCTATGGTGCGCCGGCGCCGGGCGTGACGCTGGAACAGCTTGAGGCCGGCATCGACGACGTGCTGGCGCAGTTCCTGAAGGATGGCGTGGACCCGCAGGACCTGGACCGGATCAAGATGCAGATCAAGGCCGGGCAGATCTATCAGCGCGACAACGTGGGGGGGCTGGCGCGGATGTACGGCGCGGCGCTGGCGACGGGGCTGACGGTTTCGGACGTGCAGGCCTGGCCCGGGATCCTCGAGGCCACGACGCCCGACCAGATCATGGCCGCCGCCCGGGCGGTGCTGGACCGCGACCATGCCGTCACCGGCTACCTGACGCCGCCCGGATCCGACAAAGGGACCGACGCCCCCGCCGCCATCGCGGCGCCCGCAACCGGGGAGATGACCCGATGATCCGTTTCGTCCTGCCCGTTCTTGTCACCCTCGTGGCGGTGCCCGCCGCGGCCGAGGTGCATATCCAGAAGGTCACCAGCCCCGGTGGCATCACCGCCTGGCTGGTCGAGGAGCGCTCGATTCCCTTCACCGCGCTCGACATGCAGTTCGCGGGCGGCGCATCCCTGGACCTGCCGGGCAAGCGCGGGGCCACCAACCTGATGACCGGGCTGCTGGAAGAGGGCTCGGGGAAGATGGACAGCCAGCAGTTCGCCAAGGCCGAGGACGACCTGGCGGCCAGCTTCGGCTATGATGCCGATGACGACGCGCTGTCGGTCTCGGCGCGGTTCCTGACGCAGAATCGCGACAAGGCGGTGGACCTGCTGCGCCAGTCCCTGGTCGAACCCACCTTCCCGCAGGATGCCATTGACCGGGTGCGCGACCAGGTGCTGTCGGTGATCGCCTCGGACAGCCAGGACCCGGGCAGCATCGCCTCGGACACCTTCGACCGGGAGGTCTACGGCGATCACCCCTATGCCACGTCGCTGAACGGCACCGAGGCCAGCGTCAAGGCGCTGAGCCGCGACGACATCGTGACCGCCTGGAAGGATGTCATGGTGAAGAACCGCGTCAGCATCGCGGCCGTGGGCGACATCACCCCTGATCAGCTGGGCAAGTTGCTGGACCGGCTGCTGGGCGATCTGCCGACGGGGGGCGTGGCGCTGCCGAAGGACGCGACGCTGACGCTGAAGCCCGGGGTGACGGTGGTGCCCTACGACACGCCGCAGGCGCAGGTCCTGTGGGCGCAGAAGGGGCTGGGGCTGGATGATCCGGATTTCTACCCGGCCTATGTGCTGAACACGATCCTGGGCGGCGGCAGCTTTGAAAGCCGTCTGATGAAGGAGGTCCGCGTCAAGCGCGGCCTGACCTATGGTGTCTATTCCTATCTGGTGGACCGCGATCATGCGGATCTGTGGATGGGATCTGTGGCGTCCTCGAACGCGAAGGTGGCCGAGGCGATCCAGGTCATCAAGGACCAGTGGGGCGAGGTCGCGAAGAACGGTGTCACCGCCGAGGAGCTGGCCAATGCCAAGAAGTACATGACGGGGGAATACCCGCTGCGCTTTGACGGCAACGGCACCATCGCCTCGATCCTGGTGGGGATGCAGCATGACGGCATGCCGATCGACTACCCGGCGTCGCGCAATGACAAGATCGAGGCGGTGACGCTGGCGGATGTGAACCGGGTGGCGAAGGCATACCTGGACCCGGCCAAGCTGCATTTCGTGGTGGTGGGCAAGCCCGTGGGCCTGCCGGAGGATGCGGCCGGCAAGTGACGGTGCGTGCGGAGCTGCGGCGAGGGGGAGGGGGCTGTCTGCCCCCTCTGCCAGCCCTGCGGGCTGTCATTCACCCCCGAGGGTATTTCGGGCCAGATGAAAGAACCGGTCCCGCGCGGGGGCGGTTGCGGTCTGGATCGGTGGCGTTTGCATGGCGTCTGGGCCGCAGGGGAAGGGGGCTGGCTGACCGATGCGGCATGGCCGGAAGGGGCCGGTTCGCGGGGTCTTGCCTGCTGTGGGGCAAGGTTGCGCGCATTGTCCGGGCGAATCACTTATGGGCGGAACCTTCAAGCTTCTGCGATTTTTTCCGCCTTCGCCTTTCGCCTGTGGCAGAAATTGGATTATTGTTGCACCATCGAAGCAAGAAGACAGCCCAAGAGCGCCAATGAAGGTGCCGGGGTGGTTCAGAGGCAGAGAACTTGGAGGCTAGTTACATGACATCCCGGACCCTTGCGGCCGCAGCGGTACTTGCGCTGATGGCAGGCGGAGCCCATGCCCAACAGGAGAGCGACAATCGCGTTTCGGTGAAAACCGACTGGAGCGTGTTCGAGGATTCCAACCCGAAGGAATGCTGGGCGGTGTCGGTGCCGAAATCGACGGTGAACAGCAAGGGCGGCAAGCCCGTGCAGGTGTCGCGCGGCGAGATCCAGCTGATGGCCTTCTACCGGCCGGCCTCGAATGTCAGCGGGCAACTGGCGTTTACCGGGGGCTATCCCTTCGCGTCGGGCTCGACTGTGACGCTGGTGGTGGGCAGCAGCAAGTTCGATCTGTACACCGAGGGTGAATGGGCCTGGCCCGCCAGCGCCGGTGACGATGCCAAGATCCTGGCGTCGATGAAGGCGGGCGCCGAGGCAGTGCTGACCGGCCATTCCAGCCGCGGCACGCAGACACAGGACACCTTCTCGCTGAGCGGTTTCACCGCAGCGCTGGAGGAATCGCAGAAGCGCTGCAAGTAAGCCGGGCGTGGCATGCGAAAGGCCAGGGGGCGTCATGCGTGACGCGCCCTGTTTTCATGTGCGGACGAATCCGCTATAACCCCTGACCTTGAGCAGGAGCCGCCACCGATGAGCCAGACCCCCACCGCCCCGATCACCCAGGATGTGATGACGATCCCCCGGAAGCTTCCGGAAGGGCCGGTGAACCTTGTCGGTCTGACGCGGGAGGGGATGCGTCAGGCGCTGCTGGAGGCCGGCACGCCGGAAAAGCAGATCAAGATGCGTCTGAACCAGGTCTGGCAGTGGGTCTACCATTGGGGGGTGCGCGACTTTGACCTGATGACCAACCTGGCCAAGGATTACCGGGCGCTGCTGCAGGATCACTTTGTGATCGAGTTGCCGGAAATGGTCTCGAAGCTGGTCTCGGAAGACGGCACGCGGAAATACCTGGTGCGGATTGCCGGCGGCCACGAAGTCGAAGTGGTCTATATCCCCGAGGCAGACCGCGGCACGCTTTGCGTGTCGTCGCAGGTGGGCTGCACGCTGACCTGCTCGTTCTGCCACACGGGTACGCAGAAGCTGGTGCGTAACCTGACGCCCGGGGAAATCGTCGGGCAGATCATGCTGGCGCGCGATGACCTGGATGAATGGCCGACCCCCGGCCAGCCCAAGGACGAGACGCGCCTGCTGTCAAACATCGTGCTGATGGGCATGGGCGAGCCGCTCTACAATTTCGAGGGCGTGCGTGACGCGATGAAGATCGCCATGGATGGCGAGGGGATTGCCCTGTCGCGCCGCCGGATCACGCTGTCGACCTCGGGCGTGGTGCCCGAGATCGCCCGTGCCGCCGAGGAAATCGGCTGCCTGCTGGCGGTGTCGTTCCACGCCACGACGGACGAGGTTCGCGACAAGCTGGTGCCGATCAACAAGCGCTGGAACATCGAGACGTTGCTGGCAGCGCTGAAGGACTATCCGAGGCTGTCGAATTCGGAACGCATCACCTTCGAATACGTGATGCTGAAGGATGTGAACGACAGCGACGAGGATGCGCGCCGTCTCGTGCGGCTGATCTCGGGGATTCCAGCCAAGATCAACCTGATCCCGTTCAACGAATGGCCCGGCTCGCCCTACCAGCGCTCGGACTGGACGCGGATCCGCAAGTTCGCCGACATCATCCACAAGGCGGGCTATGCCTCGCCGATCCGCACGCCGCGGGGCGAGGATATCATGGCGGCCTGCGGTCAGCTGAAATCGGCCACCGAACGCGCGCGCAAGTCGCGGGCGCAGATCGCTCAGGAAGCGGGTCTCTGACGGCAAGGGGGAAGGGGGCGCTGCCCCCGTCTCCTGCGGAGACTCCCCCGGAGTATTTCCGGTCAGATGATGAAGAACCGGTTCTTTCATCTGACCATAAATACTCCCGCCGGAGGCTCGGCGCCGTCAGGCGCCGAATTTTCATCCCAGTCGGGCCGCACCGAAGCGGCTGAGCGCCAGAAGCACGGCCGCTGTGCCAAGGCAGGCGGGCAATCCGCCCAGCTGGTAGCTGAGGCCCGAGAGCAGCGTGCCCAGAAGCCTGCCGGCCGCATTCGCCATGTAGTAGAAGCCCACGTCCATCGTGACCCGGTCGCCGCTGGTGAAGGCCAGGATCAGGTAGGAATGCAGCGCCGAGTTCACGGCGAAGAGCGCTCCGAAGGCCAGGAGGCCCAGCACCAGGGCTGTTGTCAGCCAAGGGGCGGGGGCCGGGTGGAGGAGGCTCAGCAGGGCTAGGGTGGCTGGCAATGCGATGAGGCCTGTGACCCAGGGGCGGGCGGCGCGGATCAGCTCGGGTTGGGGGCGGGTGCGGGCGCGCAGGATCTTCGGGGCCAGCGCCTGCATGGCGCCGTAGAGGATCGTCCAGAGCGCCATGAAGCCGCCGATCGCGAAGAAGGCGGCGTGGTCGGCCTCGGGGGTGCCATCGGAGAGCACCGCGTAGAAGTAGATCGGGATGCCCACAACGAACCAGACGTCGCGGGCGCCGAACAGGAAGACCCGCGCGAAGCTGAGCCAGTTGACGTTCGGGTCGCTGGAGAGGACCTCGGTGAATTTCACGCCCTTTTTGCCGGCGGGCAGGCCGGGGGGCATTCGCCAGATCACGGCCGCCAGGATCAGGGCCAGGACGGCCGCCATGCCCAGCACGGCGGGCGTGAAGCCCGCGACCGCCAGCAGGCCCGCACCCAGCAGGAAGCCCGCGCCCTTGACCGCGTTCTTCGAGCCGGTCAGCACGGCCACCCAGCGGAACAGCCCCGCCTTGCCGGAAGGGGCCAGCAGTTTCACCGCGGATTTGGAACTCATCTTGGCGAGGTCCTTGGCGATGCCGCTGAGGCCCTGCACCGCCATCACATAGGCGACCGAGGGCCAGAGGCCCCAGCCCGGGTCGAGCCGGGCCAGCGCCAGCAGGGCCAGCACCTGCAGCGAGAGGCCCGCGTAAAGCGTGCGGGTCAGGCCGAAGCGTGCCGCCAGCCACCCGGCGCAGAGGTTGGTGGCCATGCCCGCGACCTCGTAGAGCAGGAACAGGTAGGCCAGCTGCACCGGGGAAAAGCCCAGGTCATGGAAATGCAGCAGCACCAGCATCCGCAGGGCGCCGTCGGTCAGCATGAAGGCCCAGTAGGCCATGGTGACGGCGACATAGGCCTGAAGGGCGCCTCTGGCGGGCGGGGTGTCTGTCATCGGAACCTCCGGGGGCGGTGGCGGGTGGCGGCTTGCATATTTGGGGAAAGATGAAGGTCAGAGGCGCGCGCCGACCATCCGGGCAACGTCGACCAGGCGGTGGGCATAGCCCCATTCGTTGTCGTACCAGGCGTAGACCTTGACCTGGGTGCCGCCGATCACAAGGGTCGAGAGGGCATCGACGATCGCGCTGCGGGGGTCGTTGACGTAATCGGAGGAGACGAGGGGGCGGTTCTCGTAGCCGAGGATGCCCTTGAGCGGCCCTTCGGCGGCGGCCTTGAAGAGGGCGTTGACCTCTTCGGCGGTCGTTGGGTGGGCGACCTCGAAGACGCAATCGGTCAGCGAGGCGTTCAGCAGCGGCACGCGTACCGCATGGCCGTTCAGCTTGCCGGCGAGCTCGGGGAAGATCAGGCCGACGGTGCGGGCCGAGCCGGTGGTGGTGGGAATGAGCGCGTTCAGCGCCGAGCGCGCCCGGCGCAGGTCCTTGTGGGCGCGGTCGACGATGGTCTGGGTGTTGGTCACGTCGTGGATCGTCGTCATCGAGCCGTGACGGATCCCCAGCCCCTCGTGCAGGACCTTGACCACCGGCGCCAGGCAGTTGGTGGTGCAGCTGGCGGCGGTGACGATATGGTGCTGCGCCGGATCGTAGATGCCGTCGTTGACGCCCATGACGACATTGGCGGTGGGGCCGTCGTTGACCGGGGCCGAGACCACGACCTTTTTCACTCCGGCGTCGAAATAGGGGCGTAGTTTCGCCTCGGTCTTGAAGGTGCCGGTGCAGTCGATCACCACGTCGACGCCCCGAAGCGGCAGGTCGGCGATCTGGCGGGTGCCGATGAAGGGCAGCCGGGTGCCGTCGATGGTGACGGCGCTGTCGTCATGGCTGATCCGGGCGTCCCAGCGGCCATGTACCGTGTCGAATTCCAGCAGATGCGCATGGGTCGCCGCATCGCCTTCGGCGTCGTTGATCCAGGCGATGCGGTCGCCTGCGCGCAGCAGCGGGCGCAGGGCAAGCTTGCCGATCCGGCCAAGGCCGTTCAGGGCATAGGTGGTCATGGCGGTCTCCTATGGGGTGAGGGCGATGCGGTCCACGGCGTGTTGCCGCGCGATCCGGTCGAGGTCGGTCAGGGGCAGGGCGGTGAAGGCGGAAAGGCGGGCCTTGAGCCCGTCATAGGCGGCCTGGAAGGCGAGGGCGCATTCGGCCGGGGTGCCGGGGGCGGCGGCCGGATCCGGCAGGCCCCAATGGGCGGTGACGGGCAGGCCGGGCCAGGCGGGGCAGTCCTCGTTCGCGGCGGAATCGCAGAGGGTGAAGATGAAATCCATCTGTGGCGCATCGGGGCCCTGGAAGGTGTCCAGCGGTTTCGGGTGCAGCTCTGACGCGTCGTGGCCATTGGCGCGCAGCGTGTCGAGGGTCAGCGGATGCAGCGCCGCGCGGGGCTGGGTTCCGGCCGAGAAGGCGCGGAACCTGTCGCCGGCAAGGGCCCTTAGCAGGGTTTCCGCGAAGGCCGAGCGCGCGGCATTGCCGGTGCACAGGAAAAGCACGTTGAAGAGGCGATCCTGGCCCGGGCCTGCGCTGGCGGGCAGGCAGGCCTGGGGGCGGCCGCGGCAGCAATCGGCAAAGAGGTAGCCCAGCAGCGCATCCGCCGCCTGCGGCTGCGCGCGGTAGCGCAGCGAGGTCCCGGCGCGTTCCTGTTCGATCAGGCCGGCGCCGCGCAGGGCGCCCAGATAGACCGACAGGGTCGAGGGTTTCAGCTGCAGGATGTCAGCCACCTCTCCGGCCGGCAGGGCCTGGGGATAGCGGCGCATCAGCAGCCGCCAGATCGCCAGGCGCTGCGCATGTCCAAGGGTCGAAAGCTGGGCGAGAATCGTATTTTCCATATTTCATGAAATATGGAAATATAGGCGCTGTGTCCAGCGGGAACGGCCCTAGATCCGCAGGAAGGGCTGCGCGAGGCGCGGCAGGAAGGCGCGGAAGCGCAGCCGTGCATCGGTGGCGGCCAGGCAGATACAGGGGGAGCCCTCGACCGCGATGGGGGTGTGTTCCAGCGTTTCATCGGCGATTTCGACGTCGCCGGGGCCGAAATGGCCGGTCTCGTCGCGGAAGGCGCCCTGCAGGACCAGTGTCAGTTCCAGCCCGTTGTGGCCGTGGTCGGGCACGGCCATGCCGCCGGGGATCCACAGCAGCCGGACGGATCCCTTGCCGTCTTCCATCAGGATCTTCTGGCGCACACCGCCGCCCGCCGGGCGCCAGCGCGGTTCGGCATGGTTCAGCACCTCGGCCACGGGGCCGGGATAGATCCCCATCCGGGCGGGGCCCTTCGGCGCGGGCGCATCATCCAGACGGGCCAGCATCCGGTCCAGCGCGCCATCGGAAAGCGCGGGCGTTTCACCCCCTTCCAGCAGGGTGCCGGCCAGGGTGTCCCGGGCGTCCAGCAGCGCGCGGCAGTCGTCGCACAGCGATACATGCGCCGCCACCACCAGTTCGAACGTGCGGGGCAGCTGGCCTGCGGCATAGGCCGCCAGCATGGTGTCGGGGATATGATGGGCGGTCTTGGCCATCACGATCGCAGATCCTTCAGGTCGTGGCGCAGCCGCTCCAGCCCCAGGCGGATGCGCGATTTGATGGTACCGAGAGGCAGGCCGGTTTCGGCCCGGATCTCTCCGTGGGTGAGGTCGCCCAGATAGGCGCGCGCGATCACGTCGCGCTGGTCGGGGCTGAGCCGGTCGAGGGCGGCACGCAGTTCGTGGGCCTCCTGCGACAGGGCCAGCTGCTGGCCGGGGTCGTCTTCGGGCGGGGTGGCAAGCTCTACCTCCTCGGGCAGGGAGCGCGGCGCGCGGCGCACCAGGTCGATCTGGCGGTTGCGCGCGATCCGGTAGATCCACCCCGAGACCTGGGCCCGGGCGGGATCGAACTGCGCCGCCTTGCGCCAGACCTGCAGCATCACGTCCTGCACGACGTCCTCGGCCTCGGCGCCGGTCATGCCCGAGCGCATCAGCATCCCCTTGATCCGCGGCCCGTAGAAGGCAAAGAGCCGCGCGAAGGCCGCCCGATCCCGGTGATCGCGGATCGCCAGCATCCATTCGGTCTGGGTGCTGGGGGTGTCGGAAGCCATCTGGGTCACCGCCGGCCTGCCTTTCTGCCATGCGTCCTGCCGCGCGGGTCTGGTCGCGCGCTTGGGGGAAACTGTTGCAGGCATCGGGTCCGGGTTCAACATGTCAGGACTACGCGGCGCCGGCGCCCCCGGATCACCGGCGGGGGGAAGATTTCGCGCCGTGGGGGATTTTTTCGCCCGCGCCGCCCTTTCTTTGTGAACTGCCGGGGGATCTGGACCGTATCCTTATCCGAACCCATGCAGGAGACGCCCATGTCCTTCGACGCGCTGTCCTTTCGTCCGCAGAAGATCGCCATCATCGGGGCGGGGATCTCGGGGCTGGCGGCGGCCTACCAGCTGGCGCCGCATCACAGGGTGACGCTTTACGAGGCCGAGGACCGCCTGGGTGGCCATGCCCGCACCGTCACCGCCGGGCTGCGGGGGGACCAGCCGGTCGATACCGGCTTCATCGTCTTCAACTATGCCAACTATCCGCATCTGACGCGGATGTTCCGCGACCTGGACGTGCCGGTGATGAAAAGCGACATGAGCTTTGGCGCCACCATCGCCGGGGGGCGGGTGGAATACGGGCTGCGCGATCTGGGCGCGGTGCTGGGGCAGCGGCGCAACCTGCTGCGGCCGGGCTTTGCGGCGATGATCCGCGATATTCTGCGCTTCAACGCCGGGGCCGAGGCGCTGGCACAGGACGACAGCCTGACCATCGGAGAGCTGATGGCGCAGATGCGGCTGGGCCGCTGGTTCCGTGAATATTACCTGCAGCCGATCTGCGGCGCGATCTGGTCCACCCCGCCCGAGGGGATCGCGGCCTTTCCGGCGCGGCCGCTGCTGCGGTTCTTCCGCAATCATGCCTTGCTGTCTGCCCGGGGGCAGCACCAGTGGTGGACGGTTGATGGTGGATCCATACAATATGTGGATCGCCTGACCCGCCATCTGACGGCCCTTGGCGTGACCATCCGCACCGGCACGCCGATTGCCGCGGTGCGTCGCCACGGCCCCCGCCCCGAGGTCGTCACCATGCTGGCGCCGCCCGAAAGCTATGACCAGGTGATCCTGGCCTGCCATTCCGACCAGGCGCTGCGGCTGCTGGCCCGCCCCACCTGGGACGAGCTGAAGGCGCTCTCGGCGGTGAAATACCAGGACAACACCATGGTGCTGCACCGCGACACGCGGCAGATGCCCCGGCGGCGGGCCTGCTGGTCTTCGTGGGTCTACCAGTCCGACGGGCGGCCGCGGCCGCAGATCGGCGTCACCTACTGGATGAACCGGCTGCAGAACATCCCCGAAGAGGATCCCCTTTTCGTCACCCTGAACCCCGCGCAGGACATCCCCGATGCGCTGAGCTATGACCGCAAGACCTTCCGCCACCCGGTCTTTGACGGCCCGGCCTTGGAGGCGCAGCGCCGCATCGCTGCCATTCAGGGCCAGAATGCCACCTGGTTCGCCGGCGCCTGGCTGCGCCATGGCTTTCACGAGGACGGCTTTGCCAGCGCGGTGCGCGTCGCCCGGCAGATCGACCCGGCGCTGGCATGATCGACACCCCCTGCCATATCCCCGGCCAGACCCTGCACGCCCGGCGCGGCGCTGTGCGGCACCGGTTCCGCTACGCGGTGGACTACGTGCTGATCGACGCCGAACGCGACGAACGCTGGCCGTGGCTGTTTTCCCGCAACCGCGCCAACCTTGCCTCGGTGCATGACCGCGACCATGGCGGGATCCGCGGGCAGGGGCAGGGCGCGCCCTGGCTGCGCGCGGTGCTGGCCGAACGCGGCCTGCCTGCCGCCCGCATCAGCCGCGTGCTGCTGCTGACCCAGCCGGCGCTGCTGGGGCGCGTCTTCAACCCGGTGTCGTTCTGGCTGGTCTATGAGGGCGCGGCGCTGATCGCCGTGGTGGCCGAGGTCAACAACACCTTCGGCGACCGCCACAGCTACCTGTGCGCCCATCCCGGTTTCCTGCCCATCGCCCCCACCGACCGGCTGCGGGCGCAGAAGGTCTTTCATGTCTCGCCCTTCCAGCAGGTCGCGGGCGGCTACAGTTTCCGCTTTGCCCTGCAGGACGGGCGCGTCGACATCCGGATTGACCATGACAATGGTAAAGAGGGTCTTTACGCTACCCTCGGCGGGCCCTGCCGGCCGCTGACCAGCCGCGGCCTTCTGGGGGCGGCGCTGCGCCGCCCTCTGGGGCCGTTGCGGACGCTGGTGCTGATCTACTGGCAGGCCCTGAAACTGAAGGCGAGGGGCGCGCGCTACACGACCCGCCCCGCCCCCCCGAAGGAGGACCTGACCTGATGCTGAGTGCCCGCGTGAAGACGGAATTCCTGAAGACCTGCGAGGGGATCACCCATGGCAGCCTGAGCGTGATCACACCCGAGGGCGACACCCACCGCTTTGGCCAGGGCACCCCCGAGGCCGAGCTGCAGATCCACGACTGGTCCGCCATCACCGCGATGATCGCGCGCGGCGACATCGGCATGGGGGAGACCTATGTGGCGGGGCTGTGGGACACGCCCTCGATCGAGGCGCTGACCCGCGTGGCACTGCTGAACCTCGACCAGTTTTCCGCCTATGCCTATGCCAGCCCCCTGCAAAGCCTGAAGTTCCGTCTGATCGACCGGCTGGTGCGCGCCAATTCGCGCCGCGGCGCCGCGCGCAACATCAAGGCGCATTACGATGTCGGGAACGAGTTCTTCCAGCTGTGGCTCGACCCGTCGATGACCTATTCCTCGGCGCTTTATGCCGAAGGCGATGATCTGGAACGCGCCCAGCTGCGCAAGTACGACCGGATCCTGGATCACCTGCCCGATGCGGGCCGCGTGCTGGAGATCGGCTGCGGCTGGGGCGGTTTCGCCGAACGCGCGGCGGGGCAGGGGCGCGATGTCACCGGGCTGACGATCTCGCCCTCGCAGAAGGGCTATGCGGATGCGCGGCTGGACGGGCGCGCCGACATCCAGCTGCGCGATTACCGCGACAGCCACGGCCGGTTCGAGGGCATCGTCTCGATCGAGATGATCGAAGCGGTGGGCGAACGCTACTGGCCGTCCTATTTCGCCACGATCCGCGACCGGCTGGTCGAGGGCGGCCGCGCCATGGTGCAGGCGATCACCGTGCCGGATGCCTATTTCCCGACCTACCGGAAGGGATCGGATTACATCCGCGCCCATGCCTTTCCGGGCGGGATGCTGCTGTCGGACAACCAGATCGCCAAGGCCGCGACGGGGGCGGGGCTGCGCGTCGCCTCCTCTCATGCCTTCGGACGCGACTATGCGCGCACCTGTCGCACCTGGCTGGACCGGATGGAGGCCGAGGCGCCGCGCATCCACCGTTTCGGCTATGCCGAGGCGTTTTTGCGCAGCTGGCGCTTTTATCTGGGGATCTGCGCCGCCTCGTTCGAGGTCGGCCAGACCGATGTCGTCCAGGTCGAGCTGCTGCGGGTCTAGGTCGCAGGCGCTTTCCGGCCGATGGCCAATCTGCCATAGGGGAAAGCGGGCCGACTCGCGTTAACTTACGTTAAGGAAGTCGCGTTGCTTCTGCCGGCTTCCGCAAGTCCCGCCTGTTTTACAAGTGCACCTTTTAACGAGGAATGTTCCATGTCCCGGACACGAGACCTGACTGGCAAGACCTATTGGCTGATCGGCGCGAGCGAAGGGCTCGGCCGTGATCTGGCAAAAGAGATGAAGCGCATGGGCGCCGAGCTGATCCTGTCGGCGCGCAGCGAGGACCGGCTGCACCAGCTGGCGGACGAGCTGGGCGGCGCGCAGGTGCTGCCGATGGATGTGACGGATGCGGCCTCGGTCGCGGCGGCGCTGCCGCGGGGCGGGGCGGCCGACGGGCTGATCTATTGCGTCGGCGATTACGACCCGATGACCGCGCAGGACTGGGATGCCGAAAAGGTCGTGGCGATGGCCGACACGAATTTCATGGGCGCGCTGCGGGTGCTGGGGCCTGTCATCCCCTCCTGGGTTGATCGCGGCGACGGACATGTGGTGCTGATCGGGTCGCTGGCCTCGTTCAAGGGGCTGCCGGGGGCCATCGGCTATGGCGCCTCGAAGGCCGCGCTGCGCCACCTGGCCGAGGATATGTATATTGACCTGAAGGGCACCGGCGTCGACGTGCAGGTGGCCCACCCGGGCTTTATCCGCACCCGTCTGACCGCCAAGAACGCCTTCCGCATGCCGCAGATCATGGACAGCCACGAAGCCGCCCGCCAGGTGATGTGCGTGGTGCGCAACCGCGAACCCCGGCAGCTGGCCTTCCCGACCCCGTTCAGCTGGGTCTTTACCGTGCTGGGCCGGATCCTGCCCTTCCGCCTTTACGCGCGCATCGTCGCGGGCTGAGGCCTCTGGCGGGGGCCCCTCACGCGGGGCTCTCGCAAATGTCATTTTTGCAACACATTTCGCGAAATGAAGTGCCTGACTGAAAAAGTCGGGATCTTTGCCTTGTGACTGTTGGACGAGCGTTTACATCCCGGTTCCAGACGCCAGCCGCCCCGGGTCCTGATCCGGCCCCGCAAGCCTCCCACCTTCTCATTTCCGCATTGACCGGAGGCATCATGGCTTGCTCTGCACGCCTGGTGTCCGGTACCGCTATGGCCCTGCTTCTGTCGGCAGGGTTCTCTCCGGTGCTGGCCCAGGAGACGTCCACTTCCCTCACCACATCGGAGGATGATGTCATCCTCCTCGATTCCATCGACGTGAAGTCCTACGAGCAGGAGGTGCTGCAATCGCTGGGCGTCTCGGTGATCTCGTCCAAGGATATCGCGGAACAGGGTGTCGCCAACGACATTTCCGAGGTCGTGCGCAAGATGCCGGGCGTCAACCTGACCGGCGCCTCGTCCTCGGGGCAGCGCGGCAACCAGCGGCAGATCGACATCCGTGGCATGGGCCCGGAAAACACCCTGATCCTGATCGACGGCAAACCCGTGCTGTCGCGCGACAGCGTCAAGATGGGCCGCGCCGGCGAACGTGACACCCGGGGCGACAGCAACTGGGTCCCGGCCGAGCTGATCGACCATATCGAGGTGATCCGCGGCCCGGCGGCGGCGCGCTATGGCTCGGGTGCGGCAGGTGGCGTGGTCAACATCGTCACCAAGCAGCCCGACAAGGACCTGTTCCAGGTCTCGGTCAACTACAACCAGCCGGAAAGCAGCCTGGAGGGCGCCGACCGCCGGGTGAACGTGCTGTGGGAAAAGAAGCTGAGCAAGGACCTGAGCCTGCGGCTGACCGGCAACTACAACAAGTCCGATCCCGATGACCCCGAGATCAACGCCTCGGCCGTGGCCGAAGGCGACACCGCGCCCGCCGGCACCGAAGGGGTGATCAACAAGGACACCTCGGCGATGCTGCGCTGGAAACCCAGCGACATCAATACGTTCGACTTCGAGCTTGGCTACTCGATGCAGGACAACATCTATGCGGGGGACACCCAGCTTAGCAGCGGGCGCAACACCGACACCGCCGATGCGCTGGCGGCCGAGCAGGCCACCACCAACAAGATGCGCCGCCTGACGGCCTCGGTCACCCACAAGGGCACCTATTCCTTTGGCGATGTGACCAACTACATCCAGTGGGAGCACACCCAGAACCGCCGTCTGTCCGAAGGGAGCACTGGCTCGGTCGAGGGCACGATCAACTCGGCCAGCGACTGGGGCACGGTCAAGCTGGACAATATCGCCGCCAAGTCCGAACTGACCCGCAATGGCCGCTTCCTGGGCCACGAGGCCAAATGGACCACCGGCGCCGAGATCCGGTTCGAGCGCATGGACGATCCGGTCTCGATCAGTTCGCGCGGCGATATCGACTTTAGCTATGGCAGCACGGCGGCCAGCGCCGCGGATCGCGATCCGGTCAGCAGCCAGACGATGGTGGGCCTTTATGGCGAAGGCAACATCATGTGGACCGACCGGCTGGCGATCACGCCCTCGATCCGGGCGGATTATGCCGATACCTTCGGGGCGAACCTGTCGGGGTCGCTGAACGCCAGCTACGAGGTCAGTTCCAACTGGACGCTGAAGGGCGGCGTGGCGCAGGCCTTCAAGGCGCCGAACCTGTACCAGCTGAACCCGAACTACATCTACACCACCAGCGGCAACGGCTGCCCCTATCCCTATTACCGCAACGGCCCCTGTTACGTGCTGGGCAACGAGGATCTGAAGCCTGAAACCAGCCTGAACACCGAGCTGGGCGTGGCCTATTCCAGCCCGAAGGGCATCGAGGCGACCCTGACCGCCTTCCACAATGACTATCGCAACAAGATCCAGGCCGGCACCGACCAGATCGCGGAACTGACGGTCGATGGCTCGACCTACCGGGTCTACCAGTGGGAAAACATCCCCCGCGCCCTGGTCGAGGGGGTCGAGGGCAGCTTCCAGGCGCAGCTGCGCCATGACCTGAAGCTGCTGACCAACTTCACCTGGATGATCAAGTCCGAGAACAAGGAAACCGGCGACCCGCTGAGCCTGGTGCCGAAATACACCGTCAATGCCTCGCTGGAATGGCAGGCCACCGACAAGCTGAAGGTGATTCCGGCGGTGACGCATTACGGCAAGATCTCGGCGGCGCAGACCAATGCGACGACGGGCTATGCCTATGACGACACGACCTCGCGCGATCCCTACACGCTGGCCAGCCTGACGCTGGCCTACCAGGTCCGCGATGGCTTCACCATGAAGGGTGGCGTCAGCAACCTGTTCGACAAGCAGATCCTGCGTTCGGGCAGTGGGGCCGAGACCTACAACGAACCCGGCCGGGCCTATTTCTTTGGCCTGACCAAGACCTTCTGATCCCGGCGGGATCCTTGAGGGAACCGGCCGCAGAGCGATCTGCGGCCGGTTTGCGTTCGGGGGCCGTTTTCCCGGAAGTCCGGCCCCGTGCCTGATCCCGGGGGCATTCGGGGCCGTCCGGGTCCGCTCTGGGGGCATCTGGGAAAGGCGCGGGGTCCTGAGGGGCGGATGCGCCGTGGGCGGCAGCCGCAGCCGATGGGCGCCCCGCGGCGGGTCAGTCCTCGGGCTGGTCGGGCAGTTCGGGCAGGGGCGGGCGGTCGCGCGCGGCCAGTTCGGCGGCGGCGTCGGTGCCGATGCCGGTCATGCACAGAATCCGGGTGATGATCTGCTGGCGGCTGTCGCCGGGCAGGCGGCCCTCGACGATGGCCAGCGCCGCGCCGAAGATCGCCGTCGTCGCCAGCCGCCAGACCAGTTCGGGGTCGGGGACCTCGAACCGGCCGGCGGCCTGGGCCTGCTGCAGGTCGCGGATCGCGAAGGGCCCCATCATCCGGTAGGCGGCATCGGCGATGAATTCCGAACGGTGCAGCAGCAGCCGCCAGCGCGGATCATCCACGGCCTCGTCCAGCACGTTGCGGATGCCGAAGGCATAGACCTGCGCCGGGTCGTCGAAACGGCGTGTCACCATCTCGATCCGCAGGCCCAGCTGGTGCATCAGGTCCTCCAGCACCGCGATCGCCAGTTCTTCCTTCGACTTGAAGTAGCTGTAGACGGTGCCCGCGCCGACATCGGCACGTTCGGCGATCTCCAGCATGGTCGTCGCGTCCACGCCCTTTTCGGTCATGATCGCGCTGGCGGCGGACAACAGCGCCTTGCGCTTGCGCCGCTGCGAGCGCGCGACGCGCCCTTCGGGGGCCGGTTTCTGTGTGCTCATGCGCCTTTCCTGAAAGGTTCGGGATCGAATCATATTCGACGGTCAACCGCCCGACAATCGCGGCCGGGTCAAGCCCATGGCACCGGGCAGGGTCAGGGTACCGCTCTGCCTAAATCGTCAACACATTGGATTTCCTTCCAGATCCTGCACCGACCCACGGGAAAAATCGACAAATAATCGAAATTGACGAACGTTCGATTTTGCGTCAGCTTAAGGAAAGACGGCCCCGGAGGACCCGATTGCCGGGTGGGGCCTTGTTTCGGACGACGGAGGAGATGCGCATCAGGCGCCCCACCGTCTGGACTTTCAGGGAGGAATCCGAATGACCGTTTCCGCGGACCAATCCGTCATGTCCTGTGACGTGGCCATCCTGGGCGCCGGCCCGGTGGGCACGCTGCTGGCGATCCTGCTGGGCCAGCGCGGCAAGCGCGTGACGCTGATCGAGCGCTGGACGACCCATTACGAACTGCCGCGCGCCGTGACCTATGACCACGAGATCGCGCGCATCCTGGCGACGCTGGGCATGGACTCCGAGAACGACCCCTCGGTCAGTTTCCATGACGAACTGTACTACTGGCAGAACGCCAAGCGCGAGAACCTGCAGATCGTCGATTGGCAAAGCCAGTCGGCCTCGGGGTGGCGGGTGCGCTACTGGTTCAACCAGCCGATGCTGGAGAACCGCTTCCTCGACATGGCGGCCAAGCTGGAAACCGTCACCATCCTGCGCGGCTGGGACGGCGTCGCGATGGAGCAGGACGCCGAGGGCGTCACCCTGACCCTCAGGCAGAACCCCGAGGAATATGGCCCCGATGGCGACACCCGCGTCATCCGGTCCAAGTTCCTGGCCGGGACCGATGGCGCCAATTCCTTCGTGCGCAACACCCTCGGGATCCAGAACGAGGACCGCGGCTATTTCTTCGACTGGCTGATCCTCGACATGATCCCGAACTTTGACTACTGCGCCACCCGCCCCGACGAGCCCGCCCAGTGGCAGCTGTGCGATCCGGCCCGCCCCACCACCATCGTGCCCGGCGGCCCCGGGCCGCACGCGGGCAGCTTCCCGCGCCGCCGCTGGGAATACATGGTCCTGCCGGGCGAGGATCCGGCGGAACTGGCGCGCCCCGATAACGCCTGGAAGCTGCTGGAACCCTGGGGGATCACCCCCGACAATGCGGAACTGGAACGTTCGGCCGTCTACCGCTTTCAGGCCCGCTGGGCCAAGGAATGGAACAAGGGGCGCTGCGTGATCGGGGGCGATGCCGCCCACCTGATGCCGCCCTTCGCAGGCGAAGGCATGTGCGCGGGCATCCGTGACGCCATCGCCATGGGCTGGCGCCTGAATGCCATCCTGGAGGGCAAGGCGGGTCTGGGGCTGCTGGACAGCTACACCACCGAGCGCGTCGAGCACGCCAAGCACTACATCACCTTCAGCCAGGAGCTGGGAGAGATCATCTGCGTCGCCGATGATGCCCTGGCCGAAACCCGCGATGCCGCGATGATCGCCGATCTGGCCGCCCGTGGCGAAACCCCGGTGCCGACCGATGTCTGCCATCTGGGCAAGGGCGTGTGGTGCGATGCCTCGGCCCATGCGGGCGAACTGTCGGTGCAGGGCGTGGTCGAGGCCAACGGCAAGCGTGACCGCTTCGATCAGGCCGTGGGGCAGGGCTGGGTGCTGGTGGGCTATGGCACCGATCCCCTTGCGGCGCTGACCTACAGCCAGCGCGGCCAGCTGGCGACGCTGGAGGGCTTTGCCACCCGGATCGGTCCGCAGGGATCGGATGCGCCGGTGATCGACGCCGAGGGCACCTACAAGCAGTGGCTGGAAGGCATCGACGCACAATATGTGCTGATCCGCCCGGACTTCTACGTCGCCCTGACCGCCAGAACCCCGGAAGAGCTGCGCAGCCGCTTCGACAAGGTGATGGTCGCGCTCGACCTGATGCCCGCCCCGGAAATGGCGGCCGAGTGACGACGATGATTGCGGATTTTACCTGCACACTGAACCCGGCCCGGGTGATCTTCGGGCCGGGAAGCCTGACGCGCGTCGCGGCGGAAATCGCGGGGCAGGGGGGCAGGAAGGCCCTGATCCTGTCGACCCCCTTCCAGAAGGCCGATGCCGAGGCACTGGCGGCATCCCTGGGCGATGCGGCGGCGGGCGTCTATGCCAATGCTACCATGCACACCCCCGTCGCCGTCACCAACGCGGCGATGGAGGTCTATGCGCAGACGGGGGCGGATTGCGTCGTGGCGCTTGGCGGCGGCTCGACCATCGGGCTGGGCAAGGCCATCGCCTATCGCAACGACTGCCCGCAGATCGTCGTCGCCACCACCTATGCGGGCTCCGAGGTGACGCCGATCCTGGGCCAGACCGAGGACGGCGTGAAGACCACCGTCAAGGGTGCCTCGATCCTGCCCGAGGTGGTGATCTACGACCCGAAGCTGACGCTGGGCCTGCCGGTGGGCATGTCGGTCACGTCCGGGCTGAACGCCATGGCCCATGCGGTCGAGGGCGTCTATGCGCAGGACCGCAATCCGATCGCCTCGATGATGGCGGTCGAGGGGGTGCGGGCGCTGCGCGACGCGCTGCCGGTGATCGTGAAGACGCCGGGGGATGTCGATGCAAGGGGGGCTGCGCTCTATGGATCGTGGCTGTGCGGCACGGTTCTGGGGGTGGTCGGCATGGCGCTGCACCACAAGCTTTGCCACACGCTGGGCGGCAGTTTCGACCTGCCCCATGCCGAGACCCATTCCATCATGCTGCCCCATACGGCGGCCTATAACGCGCCCGCCGCGGGCGCCGCGATGCAGCCGCTGGCGGATCTGTTCGGCGGCGACATCGGGCGCGGCCTTTGGGATTTCGCCAAGGCGCTTGGCGCCCCCATGGCGCTGAAGGATCTGGGCACCACCGAGGCCGACATGGACCGCGCCGCGGATCTGGCGGTCAGAAATCCATACTGGAACCCCCGCCCCGTCGAACGGGACGCGGTTCGCGCCTTGCTGCAGCGCGCTTGGGAGGGCGCGCCGCCGCACTAGAAAAAGGCCAGGCATCAGGGAGGAGACAACGATGCTGACACGACGCAAATTGCTGAAAACAGGTCTCGCCGCGACGGCGGCGGGATCCTTGGGACTGCCGGCGCTGGCCAAGGGCAGCGCCATCAGGATCGGTTACGTCAGCCCGCAATCGGGGCCGCTGTCGGCCTTTTCCGAGGCCGACGACTACATGATCGCCAAGTTCCTCAAGGTCGCGCGCGCCGAGGGGCTGAACGTCGAGGTGGTCGTCAAGGACAGCCAGTCGAACCCGAACCGCGCCGCCGACGTGGCCCGCGAACTGATCGTGCGCGACGGGGTGAACCTGATCTGCGTCGCCTCGACCCCGGAAACCACCAACCCGGTCTGCACCATCGCCGAATCCGAGGAAATCCCGGTGATTTCCACCGTCGCGCCCTGGCAGCCCTGGTTCATCGGCCAGCAGGGCAATCCGAACGACCCGAAAAGCTGGCAGGATTTCGATTACGTCTACCACTTCTTCTGGGGGCTCGAGGACAATGTCGCGACCTTCCTGAACATGTGGGACACGATCCCCACCAACAAGGTCGCGGGGGCGCTGTGGCCCAATGACGGCGACGGCAATGCCTGGGCCTCGGGGGTGGGGATGCCGGGCCCTGCGCAGGACGCGGGCTACAAGCTGATCGACACCGGCCGCTATCAGAACCTGACGGATGATTTCTCGGCGCAGATCAATGCCTTCAAGGCCGCCGGGGCAGAGATTTTCACCGGCATCCCGATCCCGCCCGATTTCACCACCTTCTGGACCCAGGCGCGTCAGCAGGGCTTTACGCCCAAGGTGGCCTCGATCGCCAAGGCGCTGCTGTTCCCCGAAAGCGTGCAGCAGCTGGGCGATCTGGGCCACAACCTGTCGTGCGAGGTCTACTGGGCGCCCGAATTCCCCTATGCCTCGTCGCTGACCGGCGAAAGCTGCAAGGACCTGGCGGCGGGCTTCGAGGCGGCGAAGGGCCGCCAGTGGACCCAGCCGGTGGGCTTTACCCATGCCCTGTTCGAGGTCGCGGCCGATGCGCTGAAGCGCGCGGATGATCCCACCGATGCCGATGCCCTGGCCCAGGCCATCGGCACGACCAGTCTGGATACCGTGGTCGGCAAGATCGCCTGGGGCCGGGACAACCTGCCCGAATTCGCCCGCAAGAACGTCGCCAAGACGCCGCTGGTCGGAGGCCAGTGGCGGCGCCAGGATGACGGGTCCTTCGATCTGGTCATCGTCGAGAACTCCAACGCCCCCGAGATCCCCACCGGCGGATCCCTGGAAGCGCTGGCCTGAGGTCCCCTCCCGGACGGCGGGCGGGCTTCGGCCTGTCCGCATTCGGGCGCGAAAGGAACATCGCAATGGCATTGCTCTCTCTGGCCAACGTGTCGAAATCCTTCGGGGCGCTGAAGGTGACCGATGGCGTCAGCTTCACCCTGGACCCCGGTCAGGCGCTTGGCGTCATCGGGCCGAACGGCGCGGGGAAATCGACCCTTTTCAACCTGATCACCGGGAACATCCTGCCCAACGAAGGCACCATCGTCTTTGATGGCAGGGACGTGACCCGGGTGCCGCCGATGACACGGGTGGGGATGGGGATTGGCCGGTCCTTCCAGATCCCGCAGCCCTTCACCCATCTGTCGGTCTATGAAAACCTGCTGGTTGCCGCGCAGTTCGGCGGCGGCCATCACCAGGGCAACCCCGGCGCCTTCTGCATGGACATCCTGGGGCGCACCGGGCTGGCGGATCTGGCCGACCGGCCCTCGGGGGGGCTGACGCTGCTGCAGCGCAAGCGGCTGGAACTGGCGCGCGCCATGGCGACCTCGCCCCGGCTGATCCTGCTGGACGAGATCGCCGGCGGCCTGACCGAGGCCGAGTGCCACGCGCTGGTCACCACCATCCGCGCCATCCATGCCGAGGGCACGGCGATCATCTGGATCGAACATGTGCTTCATGCGCTGACCTCGGTGGTGGAACGGCTGATGGTGCTGAACTTCGGCCGGATGCTGATGATCGGCGACCCCGAAGAGGTCATGCAATCGCCCGACGTGCGCGAAATCTATCTGGGGATCGAGGCATGACCGGCGCGCTGCTGCAAACCCATGGGCTGAAGGCCTGGTATGGCGACTTTCAGGCGCTGTTCGGGGTGGATCTGACCCTGAAGGCCGGGGAAACGCTGGCCATCATCGGGGCCAATGGCGCCGGCAAGACGACGCTGATGCGCTCGCTCACCGGGCTTCTGACGCAAAAGCCCGAAGAGATCCGCCTGCATGATCGCGCCATCGGTGCCCTGCCGGCCTGGGACGTGATCGAACTGGGCATCGCCATGGTGCCCGAGGGGCGCCGCCTGTTCCCCTCGCTCTCGGTCGAGGAAAACCTGCTGATCGGCGCGCACAGGCGGCGCGGCAACGGCTACTGGACGCTGGAGGGGATCTACGACCTGTTCCCGATCCTGAAAGAGCGCCGCCGCAGTCCCGGCACGGCGCTGTCGGGCGGGCAGCAGCAGATGGTCGCCATCGGCCGGGCGCTGATGTCGAACCCCGAGGTCCTGCTGTGCGACGAGATCAGCCTGGGCCTGGCGCCGGTGGTGATCAACGACATCTACGCGGCCTTCCCCCGCATTCGCGAAAGCGGCGCGGCGGTGATCGTGGTCGAACAGGACATCGGCCGCGCCCTGTCGGTCGCTGACCGCGTGGCCTGCATGATGGAGGGCCGCATCACCCTTGAGGGGCGCCCCGACGCGCTGTCGCGCGCGGCCATCCACGACGCCTATTTCGGAGTGAGCGCATGATCGTCGATACCATCGTGCAGGGCATCCTGCTGGGCGGCCTTTATGCCCTTTTCGCCGCCGGGCTCAGCCTGGTGTTCGGGATCATGCGGCTGGTGAACCTGGCCCATGGCGATCTGATCGTGCTGGCGGCCTTCGTGATCCTGATGCTGTGCAGCCATTTCGGGCTGAACCCCTTCGTGGCGGTGCTGCTGGCCATGCCGGTGATGTTCGCCGCCGGCTGGCTGCTGCAGGGCTATGTGCTGAACCGCGTGCTGGGAGACGACATCCTGCCGCCGCTGCTGGTCACCTTCGGCCTGTCGGTGGTCATCCAGAACGGCCTGCTGGAAGGGTTCTCGGCCAACAGCCAAAAGCTCTCGGCCGGCCCGATCGAGGCCGCTTCGCTGAACCTGGGGTTTTCCACCGTGGGGGTGATGCCGCTGATGACGCTGGTGTCGGCGGTGGCGGTGATCTTCGGGCTGAACCAGCTGTTCTACCGCACGGCCCTGGGGCGGGCGTTCCGCGCCACCTCGGATGATGCGGTGACGGCGGGGCTGATGGGCATCCAGCCGCGCAACATCTTCGCGATTGCCACCGGCATCGCGATGGTCGTGGCGACGATTGCGGCGCTCTATCTGGGGATCCGGGCCAATTTCGATCCCTCGATCGGTCCGGCGCGGCTGCTCTATGCGTTCGAGGCGGTGATCATCGGTGGTCTGGGGTCCCTCTGGGGGACGCTGGCGGGGGGCATCGTCATCGGCGTGGCCCAGGCGCTGGGGGCCGCCGTCAATCCCGAATGGCAGATCCTGGCGGGGCATGTGGCCTTCGTCCTGGTGCTGCTGGTGCGGCCGCGGGGCCTGTTCCCGCGCGCCAATGACTGAAGGGGCAGGGACATGACCAAGGAAAACTCAAGCCTTCCCATCCGCGCCCTGCTGGGCCTTGCGGTGATCGCGCTGGCGCTGGTGCCGGTGATCGGGACGCGGGCGCTGGTGCAGGACCTGTTCGGCGTGCTGACGCTGCTGGTGCTGGCGCTGAACTGGAACATGCTGGCGGGCTTTGCCGGGCTGGTGTCGGTGGGCCAGCAGGCCTTCGTGGGGGTGGGCGCCTATGCGATGTTCGCAGGCGTCATCCTGTGGGGGATGGACCCGGTCGCGGCCATCGCGCTGGGCGGCGTCGCCGCGCTGGTGCTGGCGATCCCGATGGCCTTCTTCACCTTCCGCCTGAACGGCGCCTATTTCGCCATCGGCACATGGGTCGTGGCGGAAATCGTCCGGCTGTCGCTGGCGCAGTGGCAGGCGCTGGGCGGCGGCACCGGCACGTCGCTGCCCAAGGGCACCACGAAGGACATGCTGGGCGTGGCGCAGGTGAAGGACTGGCTGGGCCTGTCGAATGCCGCCGCCGCCGATGCGGTCACTTACTGGCTGGCGCTGGCGCTGGCGCTGGTGACGCTGGTCGCGGGCTACCTGTTCCTGCGTTCGCGCATGGGGCTGGGGCTGCAGGCGATCCGCGACAATGCCCAGGCGGCGCGCTCGGTCGGGGTGGATCCGGTCCGGCTGAAGGCCGCGGTCTTCCTGCTGACCGCCTTCGGCACCGGGATCTGCGGCGCGCTGATGTTCCTGCAGATCACCCGGGTCACGCCGCTGGCCGCGTTCTCGGTCGTCGACTGGACCGCCTTCGTGATCTTCATCACCGTCATCGGCGGCATCGGCACCCTGCCGGGCCCCGTGCTGGGCGTGGTCTTCTTCTATGCCCTGCAACGCCTTCTGGCCGATTACGGCACGACCTACCTGATCGTGCTGGGCCTGATCGGCATCGCCACCATGCTGTTCGCCCGGCGCGGATTGTGGGGGCTGATCACCGACCGCACCGGACTGGAGCTGTTCCCGCTGCGCCATAGCGCGCCCGCGGCCCCCGCACCGGCCCCTGCGACACACCTCAGAAAGGAACCGACATGAGCAAGTATTTCACCGAGGAAGGCTCGGTCGAGGCGGTCAACGCCCGCATGGGCGAGGCCATCAACCCCCGCCTGCGCGCGGTCATGGCCAGCCTCGTCAAGCATCTGCACGCCTTCGCCAAGGAGGTCGAGCTGACCCAGGAGGAATGGGACTATGGCATCGAGTTCCTGACCAGGACCGGGCAGATCTGCTCGGCCGAACGGCAGGAGTTCATCCTGCTGTCCGACACGCTGGGTTTCTCGATGCTGGTGGATGCGATCAACAACCGCCGCCCCGAGGGCGCGACCGAGAACACCGTCTTCGGCCCCTTCCACGTCGCCAACGCCCCGATCCGAGAGATGGGCACCAACATCAGCCTCGACGGCAAGGGCGACACCTGCCTTTACGAAGGTCGCGTCATAGATGAGCACGGCGAGCCGATCGAGGGCGCCTGCGTCGATGTCTGGTCCGACAATTCCGACGGCTTCTATGATGTGCAGCAGCCCGACATCCAGCCCAGGTGGAACAACCGGGGCCGCTTCATCACCGGCAAGGACGGCGCCTATCATTTCACCGGCATCAAGCCGGTCAGCTATCCGATCCCCGATGACGGGCCGGTGGGGCAGATGCTGGGGCACCTTGGCCGCCATCCCTACCGCCCGGCGCATATGCATTTCATGATCACCGCGCCCGACCACAAGACCATCGTCACCCACACCTTCGTCGGCGACGATCCCTATATCGAGGACGACACTGTCTTCGGCGTCAAGAAGACGCTGGTTGCCCCCTTCGAACACATCCGCGGCGACACCGAATGGCACTGCCCCTTCGATTTCGTGATGGTCAAGACCAAGGTCTACGCCTGACACCCCCCCGGCCCGCGGATGCCGCGGGCCGTTTCCTGAAGGACCTCTCCCATGCCCCTGATGACGCTTTATTGCGATGACAGCATCGCCCCCGACACCCGCGCGAAACTGGCCGCCGCGCTGCCCGATCTCCGGGCGAAGGTCTGCGCCCTTCTGGATGTGCCGATCTCGGCCGCACAGATGGCGATCCTTTATGTCGCCGGCCTGCCGGACCAGCCGCAGATCAACGCCGAGATCCGCTATCTTGGCCGTACCGACCGCACCCCCGAGAAGATGCGCGGCGTCGCCGAAGAGATGCGCGCGGTGATTGTGCACGCCTGCGACATCCAGGCCGCGATCCGGCTGACGGTGCTGGACCCGCTGACCTATGTCGCGCTGAAATAGGCCCGCCCCGGACCTGCCCCCGGCCATGCGGCATTGCAAATTGACGCGCCCCCGCGGCCGGGGGGATAGTGAACCGATCGGGACAGAGGATCGGAGGGGCGACATTGACCAGATTTCTCATGGCCTTGTTTCGCATCGCCTTATTTCTCAGGGCCTTGCGGGTGGGGGTCGCGGCGGCCTTGCTGCTGGTGCCGCTGGGCGCGCAGGCCGACACCTGGCGTTTCGGCCTGTTCGAGGGCCAGTGGGCCGCCACCCGGCTGCCGCTTTTCCCCTATAATGCGCTGACCGGTCGGCTGTCGTTCGACGACAGCTACCTGACCTCGGTGATCGTGTCGCGTCAGGTGGGGACGGCGGATCTGGTGTTGCCCGGCACCCGCATCGGCTTTCACGACGCGCGATTCGAACTGGAAGGCACCGTCGATGCCCATCACGGCCTGCAGGACCATACCGAGCTGACGCTGGCGGTGATGACCCGCAGCCGGGGCTGGGCCGTGGGCCACAACGGCCTGGTCAGCCTGGGCTGGGCCAACGGCTTTTCCTACGCGCTGTCGCCGCCGGCCTATGAATACGGCTCCGAAGGGGTGCGCGGCGAGGACACCCGCCAGTTCCAGTACTACATGGGATTCGAGGCCGAATATCGCCCCGACCGCGATGGCCACTGGGCGGTCTTTGCGCGGCTGCACCACCGTTCGGGGATCTACGGGCTGATTTCGCCCTCGAAGACGGGGTCGAACATCCTGGGCGTGGGGCTGCGCTGGATCCTGTGATCCGGCGCCCTCCGACCCGCGAACACAGGGCCCCGAAACGACGACGGCCGCAGCGGGTGAACGCTGCGGCCGGGTCATGTTCAGCCCCCCGAGGGAGGGGTTGGTAGCGGAGGAGGGACTTGAACCCCCGACACGCGGATTATGATTCCGCTGCTCTAACCAACTGAGCTACTCCGCCGAACGAGGGGCTGAATACTGTAGGTCTCCGGGGGGGTCAATAGAAAAAGTTCGATTTTTTCGAGGTTGCACCCGCGGGCGGTTCCTGCTTCCTCGGGGCGGTGAAAAGCGCCTGTTTCGGAAGGGGAAAATGCCATGCTGGATCGTCTTAGGGATCTGCTCGGAGAGGCCCATGTGCTGACCGGGGACGCGGCCGTCCCCTATGGCCGGGACTGGAGCGGCAGCCCCCCCGTGATGCCCCTTGCGGTGGTGCGTCCGGCCTCGGTGCAGGAGGTGTCGGCGGTGATGAAACTGGCCTCGGAGACCGCGACGCCGGTGATCGCGCTGTCGGGGCGCACCGGGCTTGCGGGCGGCGGGCAGGGGGCGGGATCGCTGGTGGTCTCGCTCGAACGGATGAACCGCATCCGCGAGATCCGCACCGGCGCGCGTTCCGCCGTGGTCGAGGCCGGGGTGATCCTGTCGCGCCTGCACGAGGCCGCCGAGGCCGAGGGGCTGATCTTTCCGCTGACCTTCGGCGCGCGGGGATCGGCGATGATCGGGGGCGCGCTGGCGACCAATGCCGGGGGCTCGAACGTGCTGCGCTACGGCAATACCCGCGACCTGGTGCTGGGGATCGAGGCAGTGCTGGCGGATGGCACCATCGTCGATCTGATGCAGGACCTGCACAAGAACAACTCGGGCTATGACCTGCGCCACCTGCTGGTGGGGTCCGAAGGGACGCTGGGGATCATCACCGCGGCGGTGCTGCGGCTGCGCCCGAAACCCGGCGCCTATGCGACGGCGCTGGTGGCGATGGATGACCTGGCACCCGCGCTCGATCTGCTGAACGGGATCCAGCAGGCCACCGGCGGCGCGGTCGAGGCCTTCGAATACATGCCCGACAGCTTCGTCGAGGATTACCTGAAGCTGCGTCCCGAGGCCCGCCGTCCCTTCGCCGACCACCCCCCTGTGGTGATCCTGCTGGAAATCGGCGCCCTGGCGCCCCGCGACTGCACCCCGGGCCCCGACGGCGCGCTGCCGATCGTCACCTACCTCGAGCAGGTTCTGGCCGACCAGCTCGAGGCCGGCCGCATCCGCGACGCCCAGATCGCCCGCTCGGGGCAGCAGCGGGCGCAGATGTGGGCGCTGCGCGAAGCCGCCAGCGAGATCGCCGGCACCCGCTCCCCCCGGATGATCCTCGACGTGGCGGTTCCCATCGACCGGGTGGCGGCCTTCCTTGATCAGGCCGACGCGACGCTGGCGCGCCTTGACCCGGAGGCGGGCACCTCGGTGGTGGCGCACCTCGGCGATGGCAACGTGCATTACACGGTCTTCCCCTCTGACGCCGATCCCGTCCACAAGGACCACCTGACGGAAGCGCTCGAGGATGTGGTTGCAACCTTCGGCGGCGCCTTCTCGGCCGAACATGGCATCGGGGTGCACAAGCTCTCGACCATGGCACGGCGCAAGGATCCGGGGGCGCTGGTGGCGATGCGGGCGATCAAGGCGGCGCTCGATCCGCAGAACATCATGAACCCGGGCAAGCTGCTGCCGCCGGTCTGACCGGCACGGAAGCCGCCGGAGGACAGGGCAGGTGCCTCCGGCGGGAGTATTTATGGTCAGATGATGAAGAACCCCGGTTCCCTGTCATCTGACCGGAAATACTCCGGGGGAGCCTCCGCAGGAGGCGGGGGCAGCGCCCCCTCTTGCCTCTCCAATAAGGAACAAAACATGAATATACTGCGGAGTCGCCATGTATGCCGAACTCTGTGTCTCATCGAGCTTCACCTTCCTCACCGGTGCTTCGCACCCGGAGGATTTCGTGCGCGAGGCGGTCGAGCTGGGGGTGCCGGCGCTGGCGATCGTCGATGTGAACTCGGTTGCGGGGGTCGTGCGGGCCTTTGACGTGGCCCAGGTGATCGCCGCTCAGCAGGCCGCGCGGGACACCCATGACCTGTTTCACCCTTTCATCGGGCCGCCCTTGCCGGCCTATGTGCCGCCCTGTGTGCCTCTGGTGGTGCCGCGCCTGCTGCCTGGCAGCCTGCTGCAGCTGACCTGCGGGACCGAGGTCGTGGCCCTGCCGCGGGATCGGGCCGCCTGGGGGCGGCTCTGCCGGTTGCTGTCGAAGGGGCAGCAGCGGGCGCCCAAGGGCGAATGCTACCTGGAGATCGGGGATCTGCTGGAAGAGGGGGTGCTGGACGGCGTGGCGCTTCTGCTGCAGCCGCCACAGGCGCAGACGGTGCCCTGCGGCGCGGGTGACTGGCTGCCACGGGTCCGACCGTTGGCGCGCCGCCTTGGCGGGCAGATGCACCTGGTCCTCAGTCCCGGTTACGACGGCAAGGATCACCTGCGGATGCCAGCCATCGCGGCGTTGGGCCAGGCGCTTGGCCTGCCGCTGGTCGCCAGCCTGCGCCCGCTCATGCATCATGCCCGGCGGCGGCGGATGGCGGATGTGCTTTCGGCGATCCGGCTGGGAACCACGGTGGACGATCTGGGCCCCGAGGCGCAGATCAATGCCGAACGCCGCCTGCGCCCCGTCGCCGAAGTTCACCGCATCTTCGCCGACTACCCCGAGGCCGTCGCCGCCAGCGGGCAGATCGCCGACAGCCTCGACTTCTGCCTGAGCGAACTGCGCTACGAATACCCCTCCGAGGTCTCCCCCGGCGAAACCCCGGCCGAACGCCTGTCGCGGCTGGCCCATGAGGGACTGCGCTGGCGCTACCCCGCCGGCGCCCCGCAGAAGATCCGCGACCTGCTGGCCCATGAGCTGGAGCTGATCGGCAAGCTGGGCTATGAACCCTACTTCCTGACCGTCAACGACATCGTGGCCTTTGCCCGTTCGCGCGACATCCTGTGCCAGGGGCGGGGTTCGGCGGCCAATTCCGTCACCTGCTTCTGCCTGGGCGTCACCTCGGTCAGCCCCGAGATCGGCACCATGGTCTTCGAACGCTTCGTCTCGGAGGCCCGGGACGAGCCCCCCGACATCGATATCGACTTTGAACACGAGCGCCGCGAGGAGGTGATCCAGTGGATCTACCAACGCTACGGGCGCCATCGGGCGGGCCTGTGCGCCACCGTGATCCACTATCGCGGCAAGCGCGCCATCCGCGAGGTCGGCGCCGCCATGGGCCTGCCGCAGGACGTCATCGCGGCGCTGTCGTCGCAGCTTTGGGGGCAGTCGACCGCGGGCAGCCTGACGCCCGAGCGGCTGCGCGAGATCGGCCTGGATCCCCTGAACCGCCGCCTGAACCTGGCGCTGCAGATGATGGCGGAAATCGAGGGCTTCCCCCGCCACCTGTCGCAGCATGTCGGCGGCTTCATCATCACCGAGGGGCGCCTGGACGAGCTGGTTCCGGTGCAGAACGCCGCCATGGAGGACCGCACCGTCATCTGCTGGGACAAGGACGACATCGACCGGCTGGGCATCCTCAAGGTCGATATCCTGGCGCTTGGCATGTTGTCCTGCCTGCGCCGCGCCTTCGACCTGATGCAGGCGCACGAGGGGCTGGACTATACCCTGGCCAGCCTTCCCGCCGAAGATCCCAGGACCTACGACATGCTGTGCCGCGCCGACAGCATCGGCGTCTTCCAGGTGGAAAGCCGGGCGCAGATGAACTTTTTGCCGCGGATGCGGCCGCGGCGCTTCTATGATCTGGTGATCGAGGTGGCGATCATCCGCCCCGGGCCGATCCAGGGCGACATGGTGCATCCCTACATCCGCCGCCGCAACCGCGAGGAAGAGGTTAGCTTCCCCTCTGATGCCCTGGGCGAGGTGCTGGGCAAGACCCTGGGCGTGCCGCTCTTCCAGGAGCAGGCGATGCAGATCGCCATCATCGGCGCGGGTTTCACCCCGACCGAGGCCGACCGCCTGCGCCGCTCGCTTGCCACCTTCAAGAAACACGGCAATGTCAGCGATTTCCGCGACCGCTTCCTGCGTGGCATGGCGAAGAACGGCTATGACATGGACTTTGCCGAACGCTGCTTTTCCCAGATCGAGGGGTTCGGCTCTTACGGTTTCCCGGAAAGCCATGCCGCCAGCTTTGCGCTGCTGGTCTATGCCAGCGCCTGGATCAAGTGCCACCATCCCGGCATCTATGCCTGTGCGCTGCTGAATTCGCAGCCCATGGGCTTTTATGCCCCGGCGCAGATCATCCGCGATGCGCGCGAGCATGGCGTCACGGTGCTGCCGATCGACATCAACGCCTCCTACTGGGACAACGTGATGGAGCGCGACGGCGGCGGCAATCTGGCGCTGCGGCTGGGCTTCCGGCAGATCAAGGGGCTGTCGCGCGACGAGGCGCACTGGATTTCCGGCGCCCGCGGCAACGGCTACCTGACGGTCGAGGAGGTCTGGCGCCGCGCCGGCACCCCGCCGCCGCTGATCGAGCGGCTGGCCGAGGCGGATGCCTTCGGCTCGCTCGGGCTGAGCCGCCGCGAGGCGCTGTGGGAGGCGAAGGCGCTGCGCCCGGGCGATCCGCTGCCGCTGTTCTCGCGCGATCTGGAGGGCGAGGGCATCACCGAGCCCCAGGCCCTGCTGCCCGAGATGACCCTGGGCGAACATGTGGTCGAGGATTTCGTCGCCATGCGGTTCTCGCTGAAGGCGCATCCGGTGGCGCTGCTGCGCCATATCCTGACACCGGGCTGGCGGCGCGGGGATATGTAAAGCACACTTTACACGCCGCCCCGACCGGCCCTAGTGTAAAGCACGCTTTACATGATTCCAGGGGAGGCACGGAATGAGACGTTCGATGATCGAAATCGCCCTGGCGATGACGGCCTATGTGGTGGTTCTGGTGCTGTCGCTTCTGCTGTTGGCGCGCGGCGGCATTGGCCATCCGGGGGGGCGCATCGCGGTGTCGCTGCTGCCGGTGCTGCCTGCGCTCGGCATTTTCTGGGTCACGCTGCGCGACCTTGCACGGCTGGACGAGATGCAGCGCCGCATCGCGCTGGAGGCCCTGGCCCTGGCCTATGGCGCCACGGCCCTGCTGACCTTCAGCTACGGTTTGCTGGAAAACGTGGGCTTTCCGCGGCTCAGCATGTTCGCGGTCTGGCCGGTGATGGGGGGGCTGTGGGTGCTGGGCAAGATCATCGCGCAGTGGCGCTACAGATGAGGAACCGCATCCCCGAACTGCGCGCCGCACGGCAGTGGTCGCAGGCGGATCTGGCAGGCCGGCTGCAGGTGTCGCGGCAGACGATCAATGCGCTGGAACGCGGCCGCTACGACCCCAGCCTGCCGCTGGCCTTCCGCATCGCGGCGCTGTTCGGGACCCGGATCGAAGAGGTCTTCGAACCGGATCCCGACTGATCCCTCAGCGCAGGCCCTGTTTCGCGATCAGCTGCGCCAGCTCGGCCACGGCCTGACCACGGGCGGCCGCCAGCGCCGCCGCCCCTTCGCCCGCCACCGGTGCCGTCAGGTCGAACAGCCCCGAACGCCCCGCAGCCCCGCTGTCGGGGGCCACGAAATACTGGCCCGACAGGTGGAAGCTGCCGTCGCCCTCGGTCAGCATGTCGGCAATGCGGACCTCGACCCGCGCCTGGGCACGGTCCAGGAATGGCCAGGGCGAGGCCGCGACCTGCGCCCCGGTGATCCCCGTCAGGTTCCGCACCAGCGTCATCGTCATCGCCCGCGCCGGATCATCGGCCCACAGCTTGGACTTGTCGGCCTTCAGGCTGCCGTCCTGCTGGCGCTGGTAGATCTGGCCGCTGCCGGCGTAATCGGGCAGCGACACCTGCGCCAGCTCGACCGAGGCGAAGGCGATGCGCTGATGCGCCAGCGCCCCGGGCGGCGGGGCGGGCACGGTATAAAGGTTCTCGTTGCCCGAGCAGGCTCCCAGAAGCACGAGAAGCGGAAGGGCGAAGGTCAGCCTTGCATGGGTCATCTTACCGTCCGAACAGAAGGGAGTTGGGGTTGCGCTGCAGCTCGCGCGCCAGCGCCGAGATCGCGTCCGAGGCGCGCTGCACCTGCCGCAGCGTGTCGGTGACATCGCGGCCGACGCCATCGCGGGCATTGTAGCCGCTCAGCGTCTTCGAGGCCTCGGCCAGCACCGTCTGGGCATTGGCGATCAGCGCCGGCAGGTCCTGCGATACCTTCGAGACATTCTTGGCCGCATCATTGGCCGAGGCCAGCGTGTCGTTCAGGTTGTCGACCGCGCCGCCCTCGCGCAGCTCCTTCAGTGTGTCGCGCAGCTGGTCCAGCGCCTGCGACAGATGCCCGGGCAGTTCCTTCGTGCCGGATTCCTGCAGGAAGCCGTCGACGGTCTTCATCAGCCCGTCCAGGCTGTCGGCCAGCTGGTCCAGCGGCACGTTCTGGGCATTGGCGGCGATGCCGTTCAGGCTCTGGATCAGGGCGGGCACGCCGGTGACGGCGCCGCTGAAGGCCTGGGCCGCATCGGTGACGCCCTGGATCGCGTCGACGACCTTCTTCACCATCTCCTGGTGCTGCGCCTGGTCCAGCAGCGTGTTCAGGTTGTCGGCCACCGACGACAACTGCCCGGGCAGTTTCTGCACGCCTTCCGATCCGATGACCTTGCGGGTGTCGTCCAGCAGGCCGCGGATCTCGCCGGGGACGGCGCGGGTGTCGTCGCTGCCCACCAGCGCCGAGATGTTGTTGAGGGTGTTGATGGCGCTGCTCATCAGCTGTTCGATCGGCAGGGACGACACGCGGTCCAGGATGCCCTGGGCGCTGGCCGTCACATCCGAGATCTGCCCCGGCGCGGTCGGCAGGATCGGGTTCGGATCGCCCTTCATGTCCAGCGTCTCGGGCTTGGCATCGGGGACCTCGCTCAGCTCGACCTTCAGCCCGCCGGTCAGGATCGAGGCCGTCACCAGCCGCGCCCGAAGGCCCGCCTCCTTCACCTGCGATTGCAGATAGGTCAGGGTGGCGTCGATGCTGTCATCCTTCAGCCCCATCTTCGAGGGCCGCAGCTCCAGCGTGGCGGCGATGTGCATGTCGTTGTCGCCAAAGCGTTTCTGATCGACGATGCCGCTGATCGCCGTGACCTTGCCGATCTGCAGCCCGCCCATGGCGACGGGGGCGTCGACCGACAGGCCGGCGACGTTCTCGGGGAAATAGGCGGTCAGGGTGACGGCGGGGCCGGCATCCTCTCCGAAGGCCGAGGAGCTGGCGGAATCCTTGTCGGGATAGACGGTGAAGGCGGTGTCCGGCTTCACTTCCTGCCCGCCCGAGGCGACGGTCTCGAAGCTGACGCCGCCCTGCAGCAGCGTCGCCACCGACGAGATGTCGAGCGCCGCACCATTCGGCCCCAGCGAGAACGAGAAGCCCGACGTGTCCCAGAACCGCGTCGCCGAGGTGACCATCTTGTCGTATGGCGCAAAGACGATCGCATCGGCCTGCACGGTCGATCCGTCATCGGCCACCGTGGCCGGGCCGATGCGGCCCACTTCGATGCCGCGGTATTCGATCACCGTGTTGCCGGTCAGCCCGCCATCGGCGGCGGCGCGCAGGCGGATCTTCAGCCCGGGCTTGCCCTCGCTGTTCAGGGGCGGCTGCGACAGGCCCTGGAAGGTGCTTTTCAGCCCGTCCGGCGTGCTGTCCCAGAGGCCCTGGATATAGACCCCCGACAGCACCGTCCCCAGCCCCGAGACGCCGCGCGCCGTGACCTCGGGGCGGACCACCCAGAAGCTGGCGCTGTCATCGACGTAATCCGCCACGTCCTTGTTCAGCCGGACCGAGACGACGACCTTGTCGAGGCCCTTGGAAAAGCCGACCTTCTCGACCACGCCGACGGCAACGTCGCGATAGTGCAGCTCGGTCTCGCCGGCCTTGATGCCCTCGGCGCTGTCGAAGGCGATCTGGATCACCGGACCCCGCTGGGAATAGTTGTGCCAGGCCACGCCCAGGGCGATGGCCAGCGCAAGGATCGGCACCACCCAGACCAGCGAGACGCGCTCGAACAGGGATTTGCGGGTGCTGGTGACGTGGATCTCCGGAGGGGTCTCGGTGCTCATGCGTCGGGCGATGCTCCGTTCTTGGCGTCGCGGTCCCACAGCATCCGACTGTCGAAGGCCTGGGCCGAGAGCATGGTGAAGATGACCGACAGCGCGAAATACAGCGCCGCCGGGCCCGGCTTGACGGCAACCACGCTGCCAAGCTGGACGAGAGAGGACAGGATGGCGACGACGAAGACGTCGATCATCGACCAGCGGCCGATGTATTCCACCATCTCGTACAGCTGCATCCGGCGGTGCGGCGACAGCCGGGCGCGGTGCCGCAGGCTAAGCGCCAGCAGCGCCACGATGGCGAACTTGCCGACCGGGATCAGCACCGAGGCCACCAGGATCACCCCGGCGATCGCCCAACTGCCGTGCTGCGCCAGTTCCAGCGCGCCGCCGACGATGGTGTTTTCCTGGGTCATGACCAGGGTGCGGGTCTGCAGCATCGGGTAGATGTTGGCGGGCAGGTAGCAGATCAGCCCGACCAGCCACCAGGCCCAGACCTTTTGCAGCGCCATCGGATCGCGTGATCGCAGCCGGTGGCCGCAGCGCGGGCATTCGCGCGTGCCCGCAGCCGAAACCCGGCCGCAGCGCGTGCAGCCCACCAGGCCCATCTCGCGGGCGGATTTCAGCCCTCCAGGCGTTTCCATACCGTGTACCTGCACATCAGGGTGTCCTGCACGACGACCAGCACCACAAGGATCGCGAACAGCCAGAACGCCGGGCCCATGTCGACGCGCGCCAGCGCCGCGATCTTGACCAGGGCGACGGCACAGCCCACGGCAAAGACCTCGGCCATGGACCAGGGGCGCAGGCGCTCGGCCAGGCGGAAGGCGCGGGCGGCCTGCGGCCAGGGGGCGCGGTTCAGCACCAGGGGCGTCAGCACGTAGATTACCAGCAGCGCCCGCAGCGCCGGAAAGAAGACGATCAGCGCGATCAGGAACAGCGACAGCGCCAGCAGGCCGCCATCGGCGCTGAACGACAGCGCCGCATCCAGGATCGAGCTGTGGTTCGACAACCCGTTGGTCGAGATCGACAGGAACGGCGTCACCGTCGCGGCCGAGACCAGGAACAGCACCGAAAGCGCCACCGCGATGATCCGCTTGCCGGCGCTTTGCCGGGGCGCGATCAGCACGTGGTGGCAGCGGCTGCAGGTGGCGCGCTGGTTGACCTGCGGACCCGCACCGACATGGAACACCGCATCGCAGCGCGGGCAGGCGATCAGGCTGTCCAGCGCCAGCGCGGGGGCGGTGTCGGGGTGCGGGGGATCTTCTGTCATCGGGGGCTGAGGCCGAGGCCTGGTCCTTGCGCAACATTCGGGTGGCTGCGGACCATGCTGCACGACCCTGCACCCCGCTGGCAAGGTAGCAGTCCCGCGCGCCAATCCAAGGGCGCGCGGAAGAAAATGCCGCTGCGTCAGCGCCGCAGCCGCTCCAGCACCGTGTACGAGGCAAAGCCGTCGGGCACCGCGCCGATGCTGCGCTGATAGGCGCGCAGCGCCGAAATGCTGCGCCCGCCCAGGATGCCATCGGCGCCGCCGGTGTCATAGCCGCGCCGGGTCAGCAGCACCTGCATCTCCTTGCGCTCGCTGCGGGTCAGGCCGCGTTCGCCGCGCGGCCAGTCGCGCGACAGCGGGCCCGCGCCGGCAATACGGTCGCCCAGCAGCCCCACCGCCAGCGCGTAGCTGTCGGCGTTGTTGTAGCGCTTGATGACGTCGAAGTTCTTGAACACCAGGAAGGCCGGGCCATTGGCGCCGGTCAGCATCAGCAGCTTGGCCGGGCCATAGTCGCGCAGCTGCTTCGACACCGGCCGCACGCCAAGCGCGGCCCATTGGCGGGCGGATTTCTTGGGCCCGTTCGCCAGGCCATAGTCAAAGCCCCGCGGCAGCTGGACCTCCATCCCCCAGGGCTGGCCGGGCTGCCAGCCGAAGCGGTGCAGATAGGCCGCGGTCGAGGCCAGCGCATCGGCGGGATTGTCCGACCAGATGTCGCGCCGCCCGTCTCCGGTAAAGTCGACGGCGTAATCCAGATAGGAGGTCGGCATGAACTGGGTGTGCCCCATCGCCCCCGCCCAGGACCCCACCATGCGTTCCGGCGTGGTGTCGCCATGCTGGACGATCTTCAGCAGCGCCACCAGCTGGGCCTCGTAGAAGGCGCGGCGGCGGCCCTCATAGGCCAGCGTCGCCATGGCGGAAATCAGCGGGGTATCCCCCCGGTGGGTCCCGTAATTGGATTCCATCCCCCAGATGGCCGCAACATATTGGGCTTGCACGCCATAGCGGTTCTGGATCGCCCCCAGGGTGCGGGATTGCTCGCGGTAGGACTGGCGGCCGTTGGAAACGCGGGTGTCGGACACGGCGCTCGACAGGTAGTCGCCGATGCCCTTGGTGAATTCGGCCTGGTTCTGATCCTTGCGGATGACATCGGGCATCAGCTGGACATGGCGGAAGGCCCGGTCGAAGGCCGCCCCCGAGATCCCCTGCGCCATCGCCCGGCCACGGAAGCCCCGCAGCCACTGGTTGAAACTCGGATCGGCCGAGGCCTGCATCACCTGGGTGGGCTCCGGTACCCGGTCTTCCTGCCGCAGCAGGGCAGGGCGGGGCCGCGGGCGCAGGCTTTCATCGGGGCTGTCGATGCCCGATGCGGCGAGCGCCCTGTAGGCATCCACCGGCACGACCGAACGCGCCGGTGCCTCGGCCGCGGCCAGCTGCACCAGGCCCTGCGGCGGCGCCTTCGGGTTGATCTTGCGCGGCACGGGCCCGGCCATGACCTGGGTGCGCGCTGCGGGCGCAATCCCCAGCTGCTGCATGGTCGCGGCGGCGATGGCCGCGCCATCCCCGCTCGACGCGGCCGAGACGGCCGGCCGCAACCGGGGACGCAGGGAATCCACCGGCGCCTGGTTCAGCGCCAGGGCGGTTTCGGGCAGAAGAAGGAACAGGAAGGGTGTCACCCCAAGGATGTGACGCATGGTGGTAAAAATCCGGCTGCTCGTGGATTTCGTTTTGATTTTTTCCGATCCTAAACCGAAAAAACCGAAATCCAAAGCATTGCGGCAATCGAATTTTTACCTTTGCGGTGACCCGCCCGTTTCTACGGGCGAGTCCGCTTGGCTTTCTTGGCGGTCTTGCTGTCCTTGCGTTTTTGCCGGACCAGCTTGGGCTTGACGCGGGTGGTGCCGGGCCGGTCGGGCGCGCCCTTGCCATAGCTCTTCCGGCGCCCGCCGCGCCGTGCCGGCCCGTGCGAGACCGTGGCGCCGTCCAGCTCGATCAGCTCCAGCTCCAGCCCGCCGGTGACGGGGACGGCCTCGGCCAGCTTGACCGTGACGGGCATCCCCGGCGCCACCAGCATCCCGGTATCGGCGCCCATCAGGGTCATCTCTTCGCGGTTGAAGTGGAAGAACTCGGATCCCAGGGACCGGATCGGCACCAGCCCGTCGGCCCCGGTTTCATCCAGCCGCACGAAGGCGCCGAACCGCGCCACGCCGCTGATCCGGCCGGTGAATTCATTGCCCACACGCTCGCTCAGATAGGCGGCCAGGTAGCGGTCGGTGGTGTCGCGCTCGGCCATCATCGACTTGCGCTCGGTCTCCGAGATATGGCCGGCGGTGTGTTCCAGCCGCTCGACATCCTCGGCTGACAGCCCGTCCTGGCCCCAGCGGTGCACGTTGATCAGCCCGCGGTGCACGATCAGGTCGGAATAACGCCGGATGGGGCTGGTGAAATGGGCGTAGTTCTGCAGCGCCAGGCCGAAATGGCCAAAGTTGATCGGCGCGTAATAGGCCTGCATCATCGAACGCAGCGTCGCCATGTTGATCAGTTCCGCCTGGTCGGTACCGGCGGCCTCGTTCAGCAGGCGGTTCAGATGGGCGGTCTTCAGCACCTGGCCCTTGGCCAGCCGGAAGCCCGCCGCATCGGCGGTCTCGCGCAGCGCCTCCAGCTTTTCGGGGCTGGGTTCCTCGTGCACGCGGAACAGCAGCGGCGAATTCTTCGCGATCAGCGTCTCGGCGGCGGCCACGTTGGCCAGCACCATGAATTCCTCGATCAGCTTGTGGGCATCCAGCCGCTCGCGGAAGCGCACCGATGTCACCTGGCCCTCGTCCGACAGCTCGATCCGGCGTTCCGGCAGGTCCAGGTCCAGCGGCTGACGGGCCTCGCGGGCGGTGCGCAGGGCGGCATAGGCAGCATAGAGCGGCTTTAGCACGTCCTCCAGCAGCGGCCCGGTCTTGTCGTTGGGCTGGCCGTCGATGGCGGCCTGCACCTCCTCGTAGGACAGCGACGCGGCCGAGCGCATCAGGCCGCGGTGGAAGGTATGCGACAGCTTGCGGCCCTCGGCATCGATCCTCATGCACACGGCGATGCAGGCGCGCGGCACCCCTTCATGCAGCGAACACAGATCCCCCGACAGCCGGTCCGGCAGCATCGGCACCACGCGGTCCGGGAAATAGGTCGAGTTGCCGCGCTGCCGCGCCTCGTGATCCAGCTGAGATCCGGGCGTCACGTAATGCGCCACATCGGCGATGGCGACCCACAGCAGGAACCCGCCCGGGTTCTTCGGATCGTCATCGGCCTCGGCATAGCAGGCGTCGTCATGGTCGCGTGCATCCGAAGGGTCGATGGTCACCAGCGGCATCTCGCGCAGATCCTCGCGGCCGGCAAGGCCTGCGGGCTTCATGCGGTCGGCCTCCTCGATGAC
Organism: Pseudooceanicola sp. NS-SX9; assembly: GCF_057380705.1. Taxonomy (NCBI): domain Bacteria; kingdom Pseudomonadati; phylum Pseudomonadota; class Alphaproteobacteria; order Rhodobacterales; family Paracoccaceae; genus Pseudooceanicola; species Pseudooceanicola sp. NS-SX9. The sequence continues at coordinate 509,220 of NZ_CM170818.1, forward strand.
GGCATCGGGGAAGGCATCGCGGATGCCGTGCTGGTGGATGGCGATCAGGCTGACGGCCTTGGGGGCGGTCGGATCGCCCAGCCGGTCGACGATGCGCGCCCGCGGCAGGCCCATGCGCGCCTTCGGCCCGGCCAGCTCGGCCTCGACCAGCTCGCCGTCCTTTGCACCATGGGTCAGCCCCTCGGGCACCAGCCATTCCTTGTCCTGGCCCTTGTCGATGGGCAGGATGCGCCCGCCCTCGGATCCCTTGCGGAACACGCCCAGGATGCGGGTGGGGTTGTGACCGATCTTGCGGATCAGCCGCGCCTCATAGGCATTCTCGCCCTCGATCAGGCTCACCTTGCCCAGGATCCGGTCGCCGGCGCCCAGGGCCGGATCGCCCTCGCGCAGCACCAGATGCACCACGGGCTCGGGGCCCTCGCCCTGCCATTCCAGGGGCTTGGCGGTCAGATCGCCATTGCGGTCGGGGGCGTTGACCTGCAGCACCGACACCGGCGGCAGCCGGTCGGGGTCGCGATAGGTCTTGTGGCGCTTGGCCAAAACGCCCTCGGCCTCCAGCTCCTTCAGCAGGCGCTTTAGGTCAATGCGGGCCTGGCCCTTGATGCCAAAGGCCTTGGCGATGTCGCGCTTTGCGGTCTGGGTCGGATGCGCAGAGATCCAGTCAAGGATCTCCTGCCGGGAGGGAAGCTGTGCCATAGCGCCGCCATACCACGCCGCCGAACCCTGGTCATCGCGAAAAGCAGCGCCGCCCCCTCTCCATTTTCTTGTTCCAAATACCTCGGGGGAGTCGCGCGCCCCGCGCGACGGGGGCAGCGCCCCCGGCCCGCTTTCCCCCCGCACGGCCCCTCCCGCATCAGGCCGGTGCATCCCGCACAGGCACCCCCCTGGCATACCGCCCGCCTCCGCAGGTCCGCCCCGCAGATTCCCGTTGCCTCCGCCCCGCCGTGCCGCAAACTGGTGTGAGCCGCCCAGGAAAGCCCGAAGATGCCCCAGGACGATCTCTTCGCCGAACTTGCCGCCTGGGACTGGCAGGAGGGGCAGGCCATCGCCATTTCCGCCCAGCTCGACGCGGCCTTCCCCGATCTCGAAACGCAGATCCGCGCATTGGTCGCGGCCAGTTCCTTCCGCAGGGCGGTGCTCTCGCGCGGGCTGAAGGCGCCGCTGAAGACCCTCTTCGACACCTGGGCGCTGGAGCAGACCGCCGAGGCCCTCCGCCGCGCCGAGCGCGATCTGGCCCGGCACCACATCCTGCTGCCCCCGGATCCCGATGTCGGCGGCGGTCTCGTGCCTGCGGCGCGCGCGGTGGCGCCGATGCTGCTGGGGGGCGCGCTGGCGGCCGCGGCCGTGCCGGCGGGCAGCATGGCGCTTTCGGCGGCGGTGCAGACCTCGACCGTGCTGTTCTTCTTCTCGACCTCGACGGTCAGCGTCCCGATCCTGATGGCGGGGCTGGCGGGGGCGGGGCTGCTGGGGCTGGGCGGGGTCTCGGTGCTGGGGCTGAACGCCCGCAAGCCCTGGCAGATGCTCGAGGCGCGCTGCATCGCCGCCGCCCGCCTCTGGGTCTTCGGGCGCACCGGGGCACCCGGAGAGGAAAGCCTGCTCAACAACATCCAGGACAATGTGCGCGCCCAGGTCCTGGCCGCACCCCTGCGCGGAAAGGACGGCTGATGGCCCTGGAACCGATGCTCTACACTATTCCGCAGCACCTGATGAGCGGGTATGAAGCCGGCGCCTACCAGCTGTTCAACGCGGTGCTGAAGGACAGCGCCACCGGCCAGATCGTCGGCCATGTCCAGCAGACCGGCGCGCTGGCGAAGCTGGCCGGGCAGGCGGGATCTTCGGGGCTGAATCTGCTCGGCAGCGGTTTCAACCCGCTCGAGGCGGTCAGCATCGTGCAGAACGTGCAGATCACGCAGAAGCTTTCGGCGATCCAGCAGACGCTCGGGGTCCTGCAGGGGATGCAGGTGGCGGGGCTGGCGCTTTCGGGGGTGAACCTTGGCGTTTCGGTGGCGGGCTTCGCGATGATGCTGCAGCGGCTGGAGGCGATGCAACGGGTGCTCTCGGGGCTGTCGGAGGAGATCGCCCAGATCACCCGCGACCGCCGCGAGGACGCGTTGCGCGACCTCCTCGCCCGGCTGGGGGCGTTGCTGCAACAGGTGGATCTGCTGCAACTGCGCAGGAACCCCGGTAGCTTCGGGCAGGATCTGCAGCTGGAACTGCACCTCGTGCAGGCCGGCCTGACCACGCGACTTGGGCAGATATTGCAGCAGGCCGATCTTGCGACACAGGATCTTGAGGTGCTCTGGCTGATCGTCTCGGCGCTGGCCCTGTGCCAGGATGCCGGGCTGCGCGCTCTCTATGAGGCCGGAGAGCTTGAGGTCGCCGCCGCCCTGTCGGCCCGTCAGGCGCAGGATCTGATGGCGCTGCTGCGGCCGCTCGGGGCGGATGGGCTGGCGCGTCGCGTGGCCGCAGGGATCGCGTTCGAGGACCGCGCCGCGCTGCGCCAGAGGGTGCTGCCGCAGGCGCAGACCCTGGTTGCGGGCCTGAGAGAGAGCGTCGGAGGGTTGCATGGCCGCGCGCTGCTGACCCGGGACCTGATCGCCCGGGGCCATTCCGGTCCGGCCTATCTGCGTGCCATCGAGGCCGAGCAGGAGGCGCCCGTCCTCTTCCTGCCCGCCTCTGGGGTCATGCCGGAACGGGCGATGGAGAGCGCGGCAGAACCAGCGCCATCTCGCGATGCGGCACCCCGCCGTCGTCGTATTCCGGGCCGCTGGTGGTGAACCCCAGCCGTTCGTAGAAGCCCATGGCCTGAACCTGTGCGCCCAGCACGATGCGGGCGTGGCCGCGCGCGGCCAGCTGCGCGATCCCCGCGCGCACCAGCGCCGCGCCAAGGCCGGTGCCGCGGGCGGCACGCGCCACGCAGATCCGCCCGATCCGGCCATCCGCGCCCTCGTCCAGCAGCCGCGCGGTGCCCAGGGGCACGCCATCCTGGCAGGCCAGCAGGTGCACCGCGCCCGCGTCCAGCGCGTCCCATTCGTCGGCTTCCGAGAACCCCTGTTCCTCGATGAAGACGGTGCGGCGCAGCGCGAAGCAGGCGGCGGGATCCGCCACCGCTTCGATCCGCAGGCCGGGGATCATGCGAAATAGTCTTTCAGGATGCGGCTGTAGATGCCCTTCAGCTGGGTGATCTGTTCGACGGGCACACGTTCGTCGACCTGGTGCATGGTCTGGCCGACCAGGCCGAATTCCAGCACCGGGCAGTGGTTCTTGATGAACCGCGCATCCGACGTCCCGCCCGAGGTCGACAGCACCGGCACAACGCCGGTCTCGGCCTCGACGGATTTCGCGACCAGATCCGACAGCTCGCCCGGAGGCGTCAGGAAGCTTTCGCCCGAGATCTTGATCTCGCAGTCGATCTGGATGCCGAAGTTGCGGCTGACATCCTGCGCCTCGCGCTTCAGCCACTGGCTGAGTTCGGCGCCGCTATGGGCATCGTTGAAGCGGATGTTGACGGCGGCCTTGCATTGCGCCGGGATCACGTTGGTGGCGCGGTTGCCGGTGTCGAACTGCACCACCGCCAGGGTCGAGGCGTCGAAATGATCGGTGCCCTCGTCCAGCGTCGCGCTGGCCAGACGGTCGATCAGCCGCGCCATGGCGGGCAGGGGGTTCTTCGCCTTGTGCGGATAGGCCGAATGGCCCTGCTTGCCGGTCGCGGTGAACCAGCAGGTCATCGAGCCGCGACGGCCGATCTTCATCATCTCGCCCATGGTCTCGGGGCAGGTGGGTTCGCCGACCAGGCAGTGGCTCATGGCTTCGCCCCGGGTTTCCATCCAGTCCAGCAGCGCGATGGTGCCGTCCAGCGCATCGCCTTCCTCGTCGCCGGTGATGGCCAGGATGATCGCGCCATCGGGGGGCGTCTGGCGGACGAAATCGACGGCGGCGGCGGCAAAGGCGGCAACGCCTGTCTTCATGTCGGTGGCTCCGCGCCCCCACAGGATGCCGTCCCGGATCACGCCGCCGAAGGGATCGACCGTCCAGGCGGCCTCGTCACCCACGGGCACCACGTCGGTATGGCCGTTGAAGCCGAAGCTGCGCGCGTGCCCCTTTTCGCCCCAGCGGGCATAGAGGTTCGCCGTGCCGTTGCGATCAACCCGGGTGCAGTCGAAGCCCGCCCCCGACAGCAGCGTTTCAAGCAGCACCAGCGCGCCGCCTTCGACGGGGGTAACCGAGGGGCAGCGGATCAGCTCGGCGCTGAGGGCAACGGGATCGACGGGGGCATGCGACATCTGGGACTCTCCTTTGACGCGCAGGGCTAGCGCCTTTCAGACCCGAAGCAAAGGCCCGGCCCGCCGGCAGGCTCTCACGTCAGTGTCAATGAACGGTTTCGCCCGGTTCCCCGGCATCGTCGTAGAAGGGCGTCATCTGCGCCACCACGACCGAGTTCTCGTCGAGGGCACGCTGCATCAGCTCGCGCTCTTCCTCGGGGATGTCGTGGCCTTCCTCCAGACGCTCTTCCAGGCTGCCGTAGCCCGACACGTCCAGGGGGGCCAGATCGGCCTGTTTCAGGATCGCGACGGTCTCGCGGACGGCCTCGGCCTCGTCCACGCCCGAGGCGTAGCACATCAGCGCGGCCCCGGTGCTGTCTTCGGGCAGGCCGTCGCCCTCGCGGCGGCCGACCTCGACCAGCAGCGTGTAGACCTGGTGCTTGCGGGGGGTCTTGTCCTTGGTCATCTGGGCCTCCGTGGTTGCGGCGGCTGTCCCAGATCGCGGGCCCAAAGTAAAGGGGGCGTTCGGATAGCAGATCGCCCGCACCGGGGGGCACGGGCGATCGCATATGATTCTTTGCAGATATACCTTTTCAGGTTTCATTCACCTGTTTTGGCGGCAATCCGGTCACACCCTGCGGAAGGCGCGCGACAGGGCGATCAGCAGGCAGGCGCCGATGACGCCAACGATCAGCTGGCCGAACCAGCCGCCCAGCGTCGATCCGAGGATCGCCAGCAGCAGGAAGTTCATCACCACGGCCCCGACGATCCCGAGGATGATGTTCAGGATCAACCCCATGTCAGAGTTCATGATTTTCTCGGCAATCCAGCCGGCGATGGCACCGACGATGATGGCGGCGATCCAGCCCAGTCCTTCCATTGGTCAATCCTCTCGATGTCTGGCCGCCTCGTCGGGCGGGATATCATGACAACGCCAGCGTGCCCAAAGAGGTTCCGTTTGCCCCTAATTCGTGTTAAGGTTGTGTTTACCAAAAATACGGAAGAGTTGATTGAAACCGCACGGAAGGGGGCCGTGCGGAGCGCGCCCGGATCTGCCTTCCGGTGCGGGCCCATGGTCCCTTGATCCCGTGTCCCATCGGGAGAAACCCATGGTCGATCTGACGGTTACCTCGGTCGAATACGACGGCGCCCTGCTGGTGGCGCAGCTGTTCACTGAACCCCGCACCATCGTGCTGGGTGACTATTCCGCGCCGACGTCGGAAACGCTGACGACGGGCAGCTACAGCTTTGTCGTCGGGCAGGGCTATACGCTTGGCAGCAACGACGTGACCTATCTGGGCAGCGGCACCGCCCAGGCCGGGATCAGCGCCCTGGGGGCGACGGTCGGCATCGGCGATGCGGTCGACGTGCTGATCTTTTCGGATGACGACACCGGGCAGATCTATTTCTCGTTCCCCGATGGATTGCCCAGTGCGGCGGGCATGGTGGCGCTGATCCTGGATGTGGCGCAGGTGGACTACACGCTGACGCCGCCGGTCTGCTTTTGCACCGGCACCCGCATCCTGACCCCGCGCGGCCCCGTCCCGGTCGAGGCGATCCGCCCCGCCGAGCACGTCCTGACCGCCCGCGGAGAGGTCCTGCCGGTGATCTGGACCGGTGCCTCGCATCACCGCGACCTGCCCGAGGCGCTGCGCCCGATCGTGATCCGCGGCGGTGCCCTGGGGCGTGGCCAGCCGTTCCGCGAACTGCGGGTGTCGCCGCAGCACCGCCTGGTGATCGCCGAGGCGGGCAGCCGGCGCCTGCTGGCCCCGGCGCGGGCGCTGCTGGGCCAGCCCGGGGTGCGCATCGCCCGCGGCGCCCGGACGCTCAGCTATCACCACCTGCTGCTGCCGCGCCACGCGGTGCTGCTGGCCGAGGGGTTCGAGGCCGAAAGCCTGTTCCTGGGAGGGATGGCGCTGCAAAGCCTGGCGCCCGCCGCGCTGGCGCAGATCGCCGGGGCGCTGGATTGTGCCCCGCAGGCGCTGCCGGGCCAGCCCCAGGCGCAGCCCTGCGGCACCCTGCTGAGCCGCGCCGAGGCCCAGGCCCTGCTGGCCGGTCAGCCCCGCCGTCCCGCCCGGCTGGTGCCGCGCCCGCTGGTCCCGCAGGATCTGGGCGCCGTCGCCTGATCGGCCATGCAAAAGGCCCGGGACGATGCCCGGGCCCTTCCTGTCACGGCTGGCGGACGATCAGTCGCGCAGCAGCTCGTTCACGCCGGTCTTCGAACGGGTGCGTTCGTCGACGCGCTTGACGATGACCGCGCAATAAAGGTTCACGCCGTTCTTCGACGGCATGGTGCCGGCGACGACCACGGAATAGGGGGGAACCTCGCCGTAGAAGACTTCGCCGGTTTCGCGGTCGACGATCTTGGTCGACTGGCCCAGGTACACGCCCATGCCCAGCACCGAGCCCTCGCGGACGATGACGCCCTCGGCCACTTCCGAGCGCGCCCCGACAAAGCAGTTGTCCTCGATGATGACGGGGCCGGCCTGCAGGGGCTCCAGCACGCCGCCGATGCCCGCGCCGCCCGAGATGTGGCAGTTCTTGCCGATCTGCGCGCAGGAGCCGACGGTCGCCCAGGTGTCGACCATGGTGCCGCTGTCCACATAGGCGCCCAGGTTCACGAACGACGGCATCAGCACCGCGCCGGGCGCGATGAAGGCGGATTTGCGCACGACGCAGTTCGGCACGGCGCGGAAGCCCGCGGCCTTCCACTGGTTGTCGCCCCAGCCCTTGAACTTGCTGTCGACCTTGTCCCACCAGCCGGACCCCTGCGGGCCGCCGTCGTGCAGTTCCATGTCCTTGATGCGGAAGCCCAGCAGCACGGCCTTCTTGGCCCACTGGTTGACGTGCCAGTTGCCGTCCGCCTGTTTCTCGGCCACGCGCAGGGCGCCGGAATCAAGCGCGTTCAGCGTGTCCTCGATGGCTTCGCGGGTTTCGCCGGTGGTGGCGGGGGTGATCGTGTCGCGCGCCTCCCAGGCGGCTTCGATGGCAGCTTCGAGCTGAGCGTTGGACATGGGATTTCCTCGTTTCGGTCTGCGACCGCTATAGCCAGCACGGCCAGCATGCGCAATCACGGGCTGCGGGCGCACTGGTGTCGGGATGCGGGCCGGGTTACGCAGGGGGACTGACAATGAAAGGCCCGAGATGAGCGACGACACCCATGGCCAGTTCCGCGACGCGCGCGACGACATCCGCCAGGCCGGGCATCTGCCCGATACGGCCCAGACCCGGGCACCGGCCTACCGCCTGGCCTTCACCGACGACGATTTCCTGGCCCGCGACGACCTGCGTCCCGTCCGCCTGCAGCTGGAGCTGCTGAAGCCCGCGCTGTCGATGGACGAGGCGGGCATCCGCTCGACCGTGGTGCTGTTCGGCGGCGCGCGCATTCCCGCGCCCGGCCAGACGCCGCGCAACGAGGGGCTGGGCAAGCTGGCGCATTTCTACGACGAGGCGCGCCGCTTTGCCCGGCTGATGACCGAGCGTTCGATGGCGGAGGGCGGCACCGACTGGGTGGTCTGCACCGGCGGCGGCCCCGGCGTGATGGAGGCCGGCAACCGTGGTGCGGCCGATGCGGGCGGCCGCAGCGTCGGCCTGTCGATCGTGCTGCCGCACGAACAGCTGCCCAACGAATGGGTCACGCCCGAGCTGTGCTTCAACTTCCACTACTTCGCCATCCGCAAGATGCATTTCCTGATGCGCTGCCGGGTGCTGTGCATCTTCCCCGGCGGCTTCGGCACGCTGGACGAGATGTTCGAGGCGATCACCCTGATCCAGACCGGCCGCATGGCGCAGATCCCGGTGCTGCTGTTCGGCCGCGGTTTCTGGGAAAGCATCATCGATTTCGACGCGCTGGCGGCGGCGGGCACGATTTCCCCCGATGATCTGAAGCTGTTCCGCTTTGTCGAGACGGCCGAGGACGCGATCGAGGCCATCGACAGCTGGGAACACACCGGAGAGAAGCGCCGCCGCATCCCGGGCCGGGGCTGATGGCGGGATCCCGCGGGCAGATGTGGTTTCGCATCGCGGTGCTGTTCCTGGCGGGGCTGGGGGCGGCGGGGCAGTTCGGCAAGATATCGGTGCTGTTCCCGGCCTGGGCTGCGGCCTATCCGGGGGCGGGGGCCTCGCTGGGGTTCCTGTTGTCGCTGATCTCGCTCATGGGCGTTTTGCTGGGGCTGGTCGCGGGGCTGGCGGTGGCGCGGCTGGGGTTCCGGCGGATGCTGGTGGCGGGGCTGGCTTTCGGGGCGGGGCTGTCGTGCCTTGAGGCATTGATGCCGCCGCTGCCGGTGATGATGGCGCTGCGCGTGGTCGAGGGGCTGTCGCATCTGGTCATCGTCGTCGCCGCGCCCACCCTGATGGCCGAGATCGCCGATGACCGCGCCCGCCCCGTGGCGCTTGGCATCTGGTCGACCTATTTCGGCGTGGCCTTCGCGGTCTATGCCGTCATCGGCCATGGCCTGCTGGCCCTGGGCGGCCTGCCCGTGGTGCTGCTGACCCATGCGGGCTGGATGGCGGCCTTTGCGGTCATCGTGTGGCTCAGCCTGCCGAGGGACCTGCCGCTGCGGGGGCAGGCGTCCTTTGCGCCGGGGGGCCTGCTGCGGCGGCATCTGGCGGCCTACCGGTCTGCCTATGTGGCGACACCGGGGCTGGGCTTTGGCTGCTACGCGGCGACCTACATGGCGACGCTGACCGTCATGCCCGCCTTCTTCCCGCCCGCCGCGCGCGAGGCGCTGATGACGGTGCTGCCGATGGCGGGCATCGTGACCTCGCTGACGGTGGGGGCGATGTTGCTGCGGCGGGTACCGGCGGTGCGGGTGGTGCTGTGGGGCTTTGGCCTGTCGGCCCTGGGGGCGCTGTGCCTGGCGCTGCTGCCGCAGATGCCCTGGGCGCCGGTGGTGCTGTTTTGCGTGCTGGCGCTGGTGCAGGGCGGCAGCTTTGCCAGCGTGCCGCAGATCAACCCCGATGCCGAGGGGCGCGCCCTGTCGAACGGCGTGCTGGCGCAGATGGGCAACCTGGGCAACTTTCTGGGCACGCCGGTGCTGCTGGCGATGACCGGCGCCGCGGGCGAGGCAGGCTATCTGGCCTTCGCGCTGGCGCTTTATGCGCTTGGCGCCGCGGTGCATGTGGTTTCGGCCCGGGCAAGGGGACGGGGGCGGGGGCTGGCCGGGGCATAGACCCCGGCCGCCGCTTCAGCCCTGCAGCGATTGCCAGCAGGGGAAGGGATCGTGCGGCGCGGGCGTCGCCGCATGGACGCCCCGGGCGATGGCGCGGGCCATCACGACCGAGGCCGCGTGGCACAGGTCCAGCAGGTCCTCGGGGCGGGCGAGCGGTTTCGCATCGGTCGCGGCGGCAAAGATCAGGTCTCCGTCGGCGGGGGTGTGCGAGGGGACCAGCGCGCGGGCAAAGCCGTCATGGGCGGCGGTCGCCAGGCGGGTGCACTGGGCCTGGGTCAGCGCCGCGTCGGTGGCGATGATGGCGATGGTGGTGTTTTGGCCCTGGGCGGGGCGGCCCAGCAGCTTGGCCTTGGTCAGCGCCTCGTGCGGGTCGGGGAAGGTGGCGGGCAGGCCCAGGCCGCCGAATTCGCCGTCCATTTCCCAAGGCGCGGCCCAGAACTGCCGGCCGGCGCCGACGGTGGCGGTGCCAAGGGCGTTCACCGCCACCAGCGCACCCAGCGTGTAGCCGCCCGGCAGCGTCACCGAGGCACTGCCGAGGCCCCCCTTGAGGCCCGCGGTATTGGCCCCGGTCCCCGCCCCGACCGAGCCCAGCTGCACCGCGCGCCCGCGGGCGGCATAGGCGGCACGGCCAAGCGCCTTGTAGGGGTTTTCGGCCCAGCCCTTGTCGCCGCCGTTCACCAGATCGAACAGGATGGCCGAGGGCACGATCGGCACCCGCACCGGCCCCGCCTGATAACCGCGTCCCGCCTCGCGCAGCGCATCCGCCACCCCCGATGCCGCGTCCAGCCCGAAGGCCGAGCCCCCCGACAGCACCAGCGCATCGACCTGCTGCACCGTCTTGTCGGGCGCCAGAAGGTCGGTTTCGCGGGTGCCGGGGGCGCCGCCCATCACGTGGACGGCGGCGGTGAAGGGGCGATCGGCGGTCAGCACCGTGACGCCGGACTTGACCGTCGCGTCCTGGGCCTGGCCCACCAGAAATCCCTCGATATCGGTGATCGTGTTTGTCCGGGTCATTGGAAAAATCCTTTCGGCGCGCACTCTTGTCAGCGGTTTGACGCGGCGCAAGCGGCGGCGGCGGGATGTTCACGGAAAATCGACCCCGGGGGGGATGTAAATCCGATTAACACCTTCCATATGGGCAGAAGATAACCGAGGGAGATGCAGATGTCCGATTTCGAGGCCCAGATCCGGCGCAGCCGCGAAGAGGTGAGCCAGGCGCAGGAGCGCATCGCACAGGTCACCGCGCGGATCGATGCGGCGCGCGCCGATGCCGGGGCCTCGGAGGCGCTGGCGGGGATCGAGGAGGCGACGCTGGCCGATGTGCGCGCCCATGCCGAGCAGATGAACGCCAACATCGCCGAGCTGATCATGGGCCTCGATGACGTGACGGGTCAGTTCTCGAAGGAATTCGACGCGATGCGCAGCCGGACGGGGATGGAGAAGGTCATGGGGATCTTCTCTCGTCACAAGGCCGAGCAGATGCGGCAGGAACGGCTGAGACATGCCTCGATCGACGACAAGCTGCAGGACCTGATCGCCAAGTCCGACGAGATCACCCGCCTGCTGCAGACCCAGCTGACCGAGCTGGAGCACCAGAAGGAGAAGGTGGGGGCGAACCTGGCGGCCACCCTGACCGAGCGCGAGGCCGTGGTGGCCGAGCTGGAGGCGCTGCGGGCCGCGATCCTGGCGATGGATCCGAAGATCATCGACCTGGAGAACCGCATCGGCGTCTGCCAGGACGCCGCCGAGCGCACCCGGCTGGAGACCGAGCTGGCGGCGCTGAATGCCGATTACAACGGCAAGGTGCAGGACGAACAGGTGAAGATCGCGCGCTCGCAGACGCTGGAGCGCTATGTCGAGAAGGGCAAGACTTGGGTGGACAGCCTGCAGAACCAGGCGGCGACTCAGATGGTGCTGATCAACAAGCTGCAGACGGATACGAAACAGCGGGTGGTTCTGTATGACGCGCTGACGAAATCGCTGAAGACCGCGCAGCAGCAGGAGGTCGCCCACCGGATCAACGAGATCGGCACCGAGACCGACCGCGAGGCGCAGAAGGCGATGGCGCAGATCGGGGCGGCGACCAATGCCCGGATGGCCGACATGCTGGAGGCGCACGAGGGCCACATGGTCTTTGCCCGCGAGGTGCTGGAGGCGAAGGCGCGCGCGGACGAGCGTTTCGCCCGCCGCTTCCGCGCAATCGTCGAGAAGCACGACAGCAATCTTTACGGGGGCTGAGGGATGGGAGCGACGCTCGCCCCTGCGGGGCATCGCCCCGCCCACCATCCCGTGAGGCGTTGCCATGGCTGAACCGTTGGCCGGGGATCACGTGGTGCTGGAGGACAACGCCCTGTCGCGGCGCTATCTGGCGCAGATGCGGCAGATCTGTGGCCATCTGCCACGGGTTTTGGGGGTGATGGAGGCCGAGGGCGCCTTTGATGCGCGCGAGAGCGCCGCGGTGGCGGGCCATCTGGCGGCGCTCGGGTTCACCTTCGGGGCGCTGGAGCTGAAGTACATGATGGCGGGGCGGGGGGCGGCGCTGACCATCGACGATCACGAGAGCGGCTTTCCCACCGCGCGCGAGGTCATGACCATGGCCAATGATGCGGCGCAGGCGGCGCAGCGGCTGGCCTCGGGGCCAGATGCGGCGGCGCTGAAGCGGCAGATGCTGGAAGAGATCATCGGCACCCTGCAGGTGCCGGTACGGCTGCAGTTCGCGCTGTCGCAGCGGCTTTACCTGCAGGAGCTGGCGAAGGGGCGGCTGTTCTGGCCCCATGTCGAGGCAGAGGCCGAATGGCTGGGCGATCTGGCGGGGCGGCGGCGCTATCTGCTGCACTGGTCGAGCTGGGACAGCCAGGTGAACCTGCCGCTGATCTGGCTGCTGGAGGTCGAGGACAGCGGCCGCAATGGCTTGCCCGCAGATGGCGCCCGCTGGGCCGAGCTGCGGGCCTATCTGTCGGCCCAGAGCCTGTCGGCGCTGAAGCTGTTGACCATCGCGAAGGGCCTGGATGCGGATTTCGCCGATCTGCACCCCAAGCGGCTGCGGCGTATCCACGTGGGGCCCATGCATTCGCATCTGTTCACCCGCCAGTCGGGGCCCCTGTCGGAGGTGCTGGCGGCGGCGGGGGCCGCCGAGGGCGAAGACTGGGCGCTGGCCTGGACCCTGGAGAGCCTGGAGAGCGAGCGGGTGGTGCAGGAACGCAACGGCTGGTTCGGCTCGGTTGATCGGGAAGTGTTCCGGCTGGATCCGGTGGTGGGGACCGAAGCGGGGGTCAGCGCGCAGGCGCGGGCGCTGGTGCTGCCGGCGCGGCCCTATCAGGTGCTGGTCGAGCAGGCGCCCCAGGGGTTTGGGCGCGTGCGGAAATATGTCGTCGGTGAAGGCGGGCGGGTGCTGAGCCAGCGGTGAGCGGGTCATGCATATTTGGGGAAAGATGAAAGGCGGGGCATGTCGGATCTGGATGTGATGGCGCTGGCCGAGGCGGAGATCCGGGGGAAATATCCGGGCGCCGAGGCGCTGCTGACGGGGTTCGATCATGCGCCCCGGGTGGCGGCGGGGTCTGTGGTGGCGGCACGCGGGGTGCCGGGGCACCGGCCGTTTCGTTCGACCACGCCGGGGCTGGCGGCGGCGCGGACGGGGCGGGGCAATGGCGTGCATCTGCTGGAGCGGATCCGGGGCGCCGAGGGGGATCTGCTGATTTCGCCCGGGCAGGCGGGGCTGGCACGGGCACTGCGGCGGGCGCTGGCGATTTCGATGGCGCTTGGGGATCAGTTTGCCGCCGTGTCGGGGCTGGAGGCAATGAAGCGGGCGAACCGCGAGGCGGGCGTGCCCGCGGCGCGCCGGGCCGAGTTCGCGCGGCTGCTGGAGGCCGAGGCGCTGGTGGGCCTGCATGTCTTTGGCAATGCGCTGGCCTTCCTGCTGGCACCGCAGCTGGAGGGGGCCTTGCCCGAAGGAGGGGCGCCGCGGGAGATCCTGACGGAGAACGCGCCTCTGGCCCTGCAGGGGGCGCTGTGGGAACTGGACGGGTTGCTGGAAGGTGTCGCCGATCCCGTGCCGGTGGTGGCGGGCTTTGCCGCGCGGCTGCGCGATGCGGTGGCGCTGCGGGCCGGGACGGCCGAGGTTGCGGGCTTTGCCGGGCGGGCCTGGCGGATCGAGGCGGACGATCTGGTGATCCGGGGCTTTGATCCGGCCGGGCGCAGGCCGTCGTCGCGGCTGGAGATGGAGTTCGTCCGCCCGCGCGAGGTGGTCGGCAATGCGCTGGCCAAGTACCGGGCGATGAAGCTGGCGCGGATGCTGATGGCCTATGATTTCGAGCGCCGGATGAATCCCTTTGCCGAGATGGGGGGCTTTGCCTTCACCTTTCTGGGGGACGGCAGGCCGGGCACCGGCAAGACCACGCTGATCCGGATGATGGCGGGCTTGCTGCATGAGTATTGCGAGGTTGCGGGCTATCCGTTCCGCTACCGGAACCTCTCGGTCGAGGCGGTCGACAGCTATCAGGGGAAATCGGGGCAGAATGCCCGTGCCTTCATCGAGGAGGTGACGGATCCCGGGGTGATCGGGTTCGGCACCATTGACGATGTGGATCAGGTGGCGGGGCGGCGGGGGGACCGTCAGGCCTCGGCCGGGCAGCAGGAGATCACGGCGGTGCTGATGCAGGCCTTTGCGGGGGCGGGGACGGTGGTGCGCGGCAATTGCAGCTTTGGGCTGTTTTCCAACCATCCCGAGCGGGTCGATGATGCGTTGCGGCAGCGTGCCGGGGCGCGGTTTGCCATCGATGGTCCGGAAAGCCGCGCCGATTACACCGATCTGCTGGCGGTGCTGATGGGCGAGGGGCATGGCATTCCGCTGGGCGACCACGATCTGCTGGCCGCGCAGGAGATCCGCCGCGCCGTGGCGCAGAGCCATGCGGGCCATGACCGTCCGCAGGAGGGGGCTCTGGCGGCGGTGATGGCCGAGGTCGAGGGGCGGCTGGGGCGGCTGGATACCCTGGCCAGGATCGGTGCCTATCTGAAGGCCATCCAGGAGCTGGATCCGCGGTTCACCGGGCGGGCGGTGAAGAACATCACCGATGCGGTGAAGGCGCGGTCGCTGGATGTGGAACTGCCTGATGCGTGGATGAGCGATCCGCAGGTGTTCCTGCGCCGCGACTATGCGACGAAACGCGCGATGATCGAAGAGTTGCGTCAGCCGGTCAGCGCGCAGATGCTGCTGCAGGAGATCAATCGCTATGCCGACAGCGAGCTGCGCTATGCCGGTGCCAGCGACGAGGCGGCGATTTCGGAGATGGTGCGCGAGATGGGACGGGCCGAGGAGGCGCAGCGGCGCTATCGCGGGGGACGGGCGTGAGCGCCGCCCGCGCCCCGAAGGGCCCGGCCGGCGCTGCCCGGGCCGCCTGTCGGCGACCGGGGCGGGCTGGTGGCACCCTGGGGGAGGAATGGCGATGAACCTGCTGCTGGAGAAGGGGCTGATCTACGGCAACCTGTTCCGCGTCGACACCCCCGCGCTGGCCGAGCGCTATGCGCGGGCGCTGCGGCATCTGACGGGCCGGGAAACGGCGCTGCGGGAGTTCCACATCGACCTGTCGGGCTATTCGCCCGAGGTGGGCGAGGAGCTGGGGGATCCGGGGTACCTGAACCCTCGGGGGGTGAACCGGCAGTTCATCCTGCTGTCGGTGCGGCAGAAGACGGCGCCCTTGCTTGAGGCGAAGTTCTCGACTTCGCGGTCGATCCTGCGGCGGTTCATCGAGGCCAACGAGGAGGCCCTGTTTGCCCTGACCGCCCGCGATGCCGTGGCCGGAGAGCTGGTGAATTCCGTCTTCTCGATCGACAGCCCCGCCCGGCTGGCCGAGATCCGCAAGGTCCGGGTCGAGGCCGACACCACATCCGGGGTGCTGCGCGCGGCCGAGCGGCTGGCGCAGCTGTCGGACCGGTTTCTGGGCGAGCCGGGGGGCTGGCATGACGCGGCGCTGATCGAAGAGCTGATCCGGGTCGCCGGCCAGACCGGCGACGTCAGCCGGACGCCGGTGCGGCTGACATCGGACAGCTACGAGCAGCCGAGCTTCTGGAGCGCGCATTTCGGCGGGACCTACCTGTTCCGCAATGTCCGCGAGCCGGCGGTGCTGGCGGTGGAACCGGCGCGGCTGCAGGGTATCCCGCTGCCGGTCATCGCGCTGGCGGATCGCGCTGCAGTGGCGCGGTTCCTCAGCGTCAATGGTCTGGCCGAGCCCGTCCTGCATGCCCGCGGCATCGATGGGGCGGCGATCCTGCGCCAGAAGATGGACTTCATCACCGTCGACGTGGCCCAGCATTCCGGCATCGATCTGCAGGGGGCGGACCGCCAGGACCTGCGCCGCATCGCCCGCATCCATGCGGATGTCCTGCCGCCCGAATACCACGCCCTGCGCCGCATGGTCGAGGGGGCGACCGGGCTGCCCGATCCCGGGGCTGCGGGCTATTTCTACGCCCTGCGCGCCGCCGAAGGCCCGGACGAGGACCTGGTGAACATGCTGCTGGCCGAGCTGACGCCGCGCGACGTCCGCCAGCTGTTCATCTGTCACAAGCCGCTGTTCTACCGGCTGTGGCAGGGCTGGTCGGCGACCAAACAGGCCTGGGTCGCGGATCTGCTGGCGCAGGAATATGCCGTCGACAAGGCGGGCACGCGAGCCGCCCTTTTCGGGCATGAACCCGCGATGGAGGAACCCCGGCGCCCCGCACGCGGCCCCTGGGGCAGCACGGGTGCCGGGGACAGTCCCGGCCTGGGTGGCCTGCATCCGAAACCCGGCCCCAAGCCCGCCCCGAAGGATGACCTGATCGCCCGGGTGGGCCCCTGGGGCGCGGTGCGCGGGCGGCGGACATGATCGCTTTCCTGCGCTTTCTGGTGCCGGCCGCGCTGGTGCTGGCGCTGGCCTATCGCATCGCCGTGCTGCGCGCCCGCCACCGGGCCCGCCGCCAGCTGGAACGCGACTGGGACCGCGCCCATCCCGGCCCCCATGACGAACAGGCCGAGGACGATTTCGTCGACCGCGGCCTTGATGCCTATGACCACAGCTTTCGCCGCCGGCTGATTGCCCTGATCGTGATCCTGCCGGTGGTCATTCTTGCCCTCATCATATACGCCCAGAATTACATGTAAGGAGAGACCGCCAATGCGTTACGTGAAATGGGCCGTCCGGATCATCCTGGTCCTGATCGTGGCAACGTTCTTCGATTACACCTTGCCCCAGCATGACGTGGTACGGATCACCGACACCTTCGAAAAGCGCATCGATTTCGGCGACAATTCCCTGTTCTGGTCGAAATCCGGGGCGGGCAATGGCGCCAATTCGACCAACCGCGATGTCTTCTTCATCCAGACCATCCGCGCCAACGGCAAGCCGCTGGTCTTCCGCAACGAGGACACCGGCTGGGGCTGGCCGCCCTATTTCAAGTTCAACACCAACAATCTTCAGACCGAGGCCGCGGATCTGAAATCGACCTCGGACAATCCGAAATGGGTGCGCGTCACCCATTACGGCTGGCGCAACGAATTCCTGTCGATCTTCCCCAATGCGGTGCGCGTCAAGGCGGTCTCGGGGCCTGACGACACCGGCCTGCCGTGGTTCAACACCATCGTCATCGCGCTGTTCATCGCGCTGGTCTGGGCGATCCGCGTGCGGGTGCTGCGCTTCTGGGACCGCCGGGTGGACCCGATGATGGAAGACGTGGGCGACGGGATCTATGCCGGACGCTCGAAACTGCGGCGGATCTTCTCGCGCGGGAAATAAGCGCGCAACCCGCAGGGGCCCTTCCGCGTTGGATCTGGATGTCAACGCAGGAGGGCCGCATGGCCATCAGCCAGATTTCCCCGGCGGAGCACTTCCGCCCCGAGGCCGCCGCCGCCCAGGCCGCGGCGTCCCTCACTCCGGTTGCGATCCTTGCGAACCGCAAGTCCGGTACCAATGCCCGCGACGCCGAGGCCATCGACCGCGCCATGGCGGTCTTTGGTCCCGAGGCGCGGCTGCATCACTGGGACACTGACGAGGATCTGGGCGGGCTGGTCGAGAAGGCCCTCGCCGAGGGCGCCCGCACCATCGTGGCGGCGGGCGGCGACGGCACCGCCATGGCGGTCGCCCAGGCCGTGCTGGGCCGCGAGGTCAATTTCGCGGTGCTTCCGCTTGGCACCTTCAACTACTTCGCCCGGGGCGTGGGCCTGCCGGAGGAAGCGGCGGATGCCGCCCGTGCCCTGCTGGCAGGCACCCCCCGCGACATCCGCATCGGTACGGTCGACGGTCAGGTGTTCCTCAACAATGCCAGCCTCGGGATCTACCCCCGCATCCTGAAGGAACGAGAGGATGTCTATGCCCGCTGGGGCCGCCGCCGCCTGATGGCGCACTGGTCTGTGGTGCGCACTTTCTGGGGCTTCCAGCGCCCGATGCGGATGCGCCTGACCTGCGACGGCTCCACGAGAGAGGTCCGCACGCCGCTGCTTTTCGTCGCGCGCTCGGCCTTCCAGCTGGAGGCCTTCGGTCTGCAGGGCGCCGAGGCGATCCATGACGATGCCTTTGCCGTGCTGGTCGGCCGGGGAGAGACGCGCGCGGCGCTGTTCCGGCTGGCCTGGCGGCTGGTGACGAAGCGGATGCAGCAGGGGCGCGACTACGATCTGATCTCGGCGCGGGAACTGGTGGTGGAAACCGCGAAACCCCGCACGCTGGTCGCCTTCGACGGCGAGAAACGCCCCGATCACAGCCCCTTCACCTTCCGGATGGAGACCCGCCCGCTGCGCCTTCTGCTGCCCGGCACCCCGGCCGGGGGCCCGTCATGACCCGCATCCTGCACCTGTCGGATCTGCATTTCGGCCGCAGCGAGCCGGCGCTGGAGGCGCCGCTCTTGCAGGTGATCGCCCGCACCCGGCCGGACCTGGTGGTGGTTTCGGGTGATTTCACCCAACGCGCCCGGACCGAGCAGTTCCGCCGCGCCCAGGCGTTCCTGGAACAGATCCGGGCGCCGCTGCTGTGCGTGCCGGGCAATCACGATACGCCGCTCGACAATGTGGTGCTGCGCTTCCTGCATCCCTTCGGCCGCTACCGCCGCCACATCGACCGGGATCTGGAACCGCTCTACCAGGACCAGGCGCTGTCGGTGGTTGGGGTGAACACGGTCAATCCCTGGGCCTGGCAGCAGGGGCGGTTCCGCGACCGCGCGCTGCGCCGGGTTTGCACGGCATTCGAGGGGGCGGGGGACCGGCTGCGCGTCGTCGTGCTGCACCACCCGCTGGAACATGGCCCCGAGGTGCGCAAGCGCCCGATGCGCGGCGCCGGCCGGGCATTGCGGGGGCTGGCAGATTGCGGCGCCGACGTCGTGCTTTCAGGACACCTGCACCGCGCCGGCACCGCTCCCTTCCGAGCCGCCCCGGGTCTGCTGTTCGTGCAGGCCGGAACGGGGCTGTCGACGCGCCGCCGCGGCGAGACCAACACCTTCAACATGCTCGATCTGTCCGGAGACCGGCTGCGGGTCACCGAATGGTCGGCCGAGGGTGTGGATCGCTTTGCGCCCGGGCGCAGCAATTCCTTCCGGCGCGAGCCCGGCGGCTGGTTGCGCAGCGGCGCGGCGCATAGCCTGTTTCCGGCCGGGGCGGGGGGCTCTGCCCCCGTCTCCTTCGGAGACTCCCCCGAGGTATTTGGAACAAGAAAATGAAGGGGGCGGTGCCGCGATGCGCCGTGGCTTCCCTGTCATCTGGCCATAAATACTCCCGCCGGAGGCGGTCGCTGCACAGGGGCTTGGCGGCGGCGGCGGGGCGGGGGTAAGCTTTCGCGATGATCGCAGATCCCATTCACAAGGAGCGTGCCATGGACGAGGCCGACCGCGTCTTCCTGACCGAGCTCTTCGAGGCCGCTGTTGCGGCGGCCGATCCTGCCGAGGCGTTGCAGGGCTATCTGCCCGAAGCGCCGGCGGGCCGTGTCGTCGTTATCGGGGCGGGCAAGGGGGCGGCGCAGCTGGCGCGGGCCTTCGAGGGGGCCTGGGAGGCTGCCGGGCACGCGCCACCCGAGGGCATCGTGGTGACGCGTTACGGCTATGCAGTGCCCTGCAGGCACCTTGAGGTTCTGGAAGCGGCGCATCCGGTCCCCGATGCCGCGGGAGAGGAAGCCACGCAGAAGATCCTGGCGCTGCTGGAGGGGCTTGGGCCCGACGATCTGGTGGTGGCGCTGATCACCGGTGGCGGGTCGGCGCTGCTGGCCGCGCCCCCGGGGGATCTGAGCCTGGAGGACGAGCAGGCGCTGAATGCCGCTCTGCTGGCATCAGGCGCGCCGATCGGGGCGATGAACGCCATTCGCAAGCAGGTCAGCCGGGTGAAGGGGGGGCGTTTGGCTGCGGCCGCCGCACCCGCGCGGGTGGTCAGCCTGATCGTGTCGGACGTACCGGGGGATGCGCCTGAAGAGGTTGCCTCGGGGCCCACAGTGCCCTGCCGCAAGGGGCGCGCACAGGCGCTTGCCGCCGTACGCCGTTACGGGATCGAGCTGCCGCGCCGCATCCGGCATTTCCTGGAGACCGCGCCCGAGGATGCGCCCAGGCCCGACGATCCGGTCTTTGCCGGCAACAGCGTGACGGTCATCGCATCGGCCGCGCGGTCGCTCGAGGCGGCGGCGGCGCTGTCGCAGGCGCGTGGCATTCCCGCCGTCATCCTGTCGGATGCGATGGAGGGCGAGGCGCGCGAGGTGGGTCGCGTGCAGGCCGCCATCGCCCGCGAGGTGCGCGCGAAGGGCCGTCCCTTCGCCCCGCCGGTGCTGATCCTGTCGGGGGGCGAGACCACGGTGACCCTGAAGGGCCGGGGCCGGGGGGGGCGCAACACCGAGTTCCTGCTGAGCTTCGCGCTGGAGATCGAGGGGCAGGAGGGCATCGTGGCGCTGGCCGCCGATACCGACGGCATCGACGGATCCGAGGACAATGCCGGGGCCTTTGCCAGCGGGCAGACCGCCGACTGGATGCGGGCCGAGGGGATCGATCCGGCCGAGGCGCTGTCCAACAACGATGCCTATACCGCCTTCGAAGCCGCCGAGGCGCTGTTCGCCCCCGGTCCGACGGGGACGAACGTGAATGATTTCAGGGCGATCCTGGTGAAGGCGCCGTGAAAAAGCCCCGGCGGGTGAGGGCACGGCGGATGGGGCCTGGCAGATGAGACCCATGCAGATTGGGCCTCCGTTGATGCGGGCCTAGCAGATGCGCGGCAGTTGTTCCCCCACCAGCATGTCGACGATGCGGGTGCCGCCGAAGGCGGTGCGCAGGGTGACGGGGATCGGGCCCTTTTCCACCGCGCGTCCGATGATGCAGGCATCGCGGCCGGCCTTAGTTGCGCGCATCGCCGCAAGCGCCGCCTGGGCCTGATCCGCGGGGGTGAAGAGGACCAGCGTGCCCTCGTTCGCGAGGTAGAGCGGATCGAGGCCCAGGATCTCGCACATGCCGCGGACTTCGGGGCGCAGCGGCAGGGTGGTCTCGTCCAGCTCGACGGTGACGCCGGCGGTCATTGCCATCTCGTTGAGGGTCGAGGCCAGGCCGCCACGGGTCGCATCGCGCGCCGCGCGGGTGGCGGGGGCGGCCGAGAGCACGGCCTCGATCAGGCCGTTCAGCGACTGGCAGTCCGATTGCAGCGGCGAGGACAGCGCCAGATCGCCGCGTGCCGCCAGGATCGTCGCGCCGTGATCGCCAAGGACACCGTTGACGATCGCCACGTCGCCGGGGCGGATCTGCCGGGCGGCCATGTCGCGGCCGGGCGGGATGACCCCCACGCCCGAGGTGGTGATGAACACCCCATCGCCGGACCCGCGCCCGACGACCTTGGTGTCGCCCGTCACGATGCGCACGCCGGCATGGGCGGCCTCGCGCGCCATCGAGGCGACGATGCGCTTCAGCTGGGCGATCTCGGTGCCTTCCTCGATGATGAAGGCGGCGGACAGCCACAAGGGTTTCGCGCCCCCCACGGCCAGGTCGTTGACGGTGCCGCAGACCGCCAGCTTGCCGATGTCGCCACCGGGGAATTCCAGCGGCGTGACGACGAAACTGTCGGTGGTGAAAGCGAGGCGCGCGCCCGGTTCGCGCAGCGCGTCAGAGGTCAGGCGGGCCTGATCCTCGTCGCTGTCGGGGCGGAAGACATCGGTGAAGACCTCTTCGATGAGGTCGCGCATGGCCCGCCCGCCGCCGCCATGGGCCATGGTGATGCGGGTGTCGCGCAGCCGCGAGGGCTTGGTTTCGGCGTTCATCTTGGGGGTCCTTCTATTCCGCCGCCAGGCGGGCACCGCCATAGGTCCAGTAGGCCGCACAGGCCCCTTCGGAGCTGACCATCAGCGCGCCCAGCGGCGTGTCGGGGGTGCAGCCGCGGCCGAACTGCGGGCAGGCGGTGGGTTTCAGCCGCCCCGTCATCACCTTGCCGCAGGCGCAGCCCTCGGGTTCGGGGACGGGGGTGCGCCCCGAGGACGCCGCATAGCCCACACCGAATTTCGTTTCCGCATCAAAGGCTAGGTAGGTATCGCGGATGCGCAGCCCCGAGGCGTCGATTTCCCCGAGGCCCCGCCATTCGAAGCTGGGGCGCGGTTCATAGACATCGGCCATGGCCGCGATCGACACCGGGTTGCCGTGTTCGGGCACGACGCGGGCATACTGGTTCTCGATCTCGGCGCGGCCCTGGCGGATCTGGCGCAGCACCATCAGCACCGATTGCAGCAGATCGAGGGGTTCGAACCCCGCCACGACCAGCGGCTTGCCATAGTCGCGGGCGATGAAATCGTAAGGATGCACGCCGATCACCATCGAGACATGCCCCGGGCCCACGAACCCGTCCAGCTGCATGTAGGGATCATCCAGCAGCGCCTTGATCGGCGGCGGCACGGTGATGTGGTTGCAAAAGACGGTAAAGTTCGGGATCTGCTCGCGCGCGGCGACCTGGATGGTGAGGGCGGTCGAGGGGGTCGTGGTCTCGAAGCCGAGGCCGAAAAAGACGACCTCTCGGTCGGGGTTGCGGCGCGCCAGTTCCAGCGCGTCGAGCGGCGAATAGACGGTGCGCACATCGGCGCCCTCGGCCTTGGCCTGCAGAAGCGAGCCCTTGGATCCCGGCACCCGCATGGCATCGCCGAAGCTGGTGAAGATCACGCCCGGGCGGCGGGCGATCTCGACCGCCTCGTCGACGCGCGACATCGGCAGCACGCAGACCGGGCAGCCGGGGCCGTGGATGAACTCGATCCCCTCATGCACCAGCTTGTCGAGGCCATAGCGGAAGATCGCATGCGTGTGGCCGCCGCAGATCTCCATGATGCGGATGGGGTTTTCGGCGGTGGCGCCGATGGTCTGGGCCTCGTGGGCGATGGCCGACAGCAGCGCGCGCGCCTTGGTCGGGTCGCGGAATTCCTCGACATAGCGCATCAGGCGTCTCCTGCCAGGGCCCGTTCGCCCTCGGCCATCTGGTCCAGGGCTTCCTGTGCCTCGCCCAGGGATTCAAGGGCGGCCAGGGTCTGGGCGGCCTCGTCCGCGTCGATCACCGCCATGGCAAAGCCCACATGGATCAGCACCCATTCGCCCACCAGATCCGCCAGCGGGCGGTCGGCGACGCAGGCCAGCGAGACCTCTCGTTTCACGCCGGAAACATCCGCCAGGCCCATCTGCCGGGCGGCGTCGGTGATGGCCGTGATCTGGCCGGGAATGCCAAGGCACATGGGTTCAGTCCTCTTCGGAAATGGCGGCGTGGGGTTCGATCCCGTAGCGGTCAAGCTTGGCCCGAAGGCCGACGCGCGACAGGCCCAGTTCGGTGGCGGCGCGGGACTTGTTCCACTTCAGCCGGGTCAGGGTCTCGCCCAGGATGCGCATCTCCATGATCTCGACCCGGTCCTTCAGCGTGCCCTCAAGCTGGCTGAGAGCCGGGAAAGAGCCGTGTTCCTCTTCACGGGGATCGCGCGATTGCAGGATGTGGCGGGAAATCAGATCGGCGCCCAGGGTCATGTCCTGCGCCAGGATCAGCATCCTTGTCACCTCGTTGCGCAGCTCTGGCAGGTTGCCGGGCCAGTCATAGGCCTGCAGGAAGGCGATGGCATCGGCGGCAAGACCGCGGGCCGCTTTGCCGTGTTCGCTGGCGGCCTCGTGCAGGAAGCGTTCGGCCAGGATGCCGATGTCTTCGCTGCGCGCGCGCAGGGGCGGCATCGACAGTTCCGTCACCTGCAGCGCATAGTAAAGGTCGCTGCGGAACTGGCCGCTGGCCACGCGCACCCGCAGGTCGCGGTGCGATCCGGCGATGATGCGGGCGCTGGTGGTCAGGGTTTCATGGGCGCCGAAGGGCTGGAACGCCCCTTCCGACAGCACCCGCAGCAGCGCCACCTGCATGGCAGGCGACAGCGCATCGACGCCGTTCAGGAAGACGGTGCCGCGGTCGGCCTTCTGCAACAGCCCGGCGCGCGTCTGGGTGATGCCGGGCAGGGCGCCGCGCCGCGCGCCGAACAGTTCCGCCTGCAGGGCCTCGTCGCCCAGGCCCGCGCAGTTCAGCGCATGGAACGGCCGGTCCGCCCGCAGCGAGCCATAGTGCATCGCCCGTGCCAGATCGGTCTTGCCGGTGCCCGGTTCGCCGGTGATCAGCACCGGCACGTCGAAGCTGGCGAAATGACGCGCCAGCGCGATCGTCGCGTTCAGCGCCGAATTCGGGCCGCGCAGCACCTTCTCGAAGCCCAGCCCCGCCTGCAGCAGCCGGCGGCGTTCCTCGGTCCGGGCCGAGGCCGCAGTGCCGAGGTAGCGCATTTCCAGCGTCATGCGTTCGTGGTCGCGCGCCAGTTCGAACAGGCGCGCGGCATTCTTCACCGCCATCAGCAGCTGGTCGGGGTGCCAGGGCTTGGTGATGAACTGGTAGATCCCGGCCTCGTTGATGGCCTGGATCATGTCGGCGGTCTCGGTATAGCCGGTGACGATGATGCGCACCGTGTCGGGCCAGCGGTCGCGGACCTCGGTCAGCAGTTCGATGCCGGTCTTGCCCGGCATCCGCTGGTCCGAGACCACGACCTGAACCCAGTGCTCCTCCATCAGGTGCCAGGCTTCGGCCGCGTCCTGGGCCTCGAGGACGTGGAAATCGTCCTCCAGCGCCATCCGCATGGCGGCGACGGAATGCGGCTCGTCATCGACGACCAGGATGGTGGGGAGCGATGTGCTCATTGTGCGGCCAGGGTCCGGCGCTTGGCCTGGGCCTCGTTCCGCAGCCAGGCGATCCACTGGTCCAGCCCCTCGCCGGTGCGGGCCGAGACGCGCAGGATCTGGATCAGCGGATTCACCCGGCGCAGGTTGGCCTCGTACAGGTCCAGATCCACGTCGCAATGCGGCGCAAGGTCGGTCTTGTTGAGGATCGCCAGCCGCGCGGCGGTGAACATGTCGGGGTATTTCAGCGGCTTGTCCTCGCCTTCCGTGACCGAGAGGATGGCGATCTTGGCATCCTCGCCCAGGTCGAAGGCGGCGGGGCAGACCAGGTTGCCGACGTTCTCGATGAACAGCGTGGTTTCGGGGGCGGGGTTCAGGTGGTCCAGCGCATGGCCCACCATATGGGCGTCCAGATGGCAGCCCTTGCCGGTGTTGATCTGCACCGCCGGGGCGCCGGTGGCGCGGATGCGGTCGGCGTCGTTGGTGGTCTGCTGGTCGCCCTCGATCACCGCGACGGGGCCTTCCATGGCGCGGATCGTGGCACACAGCAGCGTCGTCTTGCCCGAGCCGGGCGAGGACACAAGGTTCACCGCCAGACTGCCGAGCGCCTGAAGCCGGGCGCGGTTGACCTGCGCGTAGCGGTCGTTCTGCGACAGGATGCCGGTCTCGATCTCGATCAGGCGTTCCTGCGACATGCCAGGCACCTCGGTGCCGGCGGGGCCGTGACCCAGGTGGATGTCGTGGGAATGGCCATGGGGGTGGCCATGAGAGTGCCCGTGATCATGGTCATGGTCATGGTCATGGTCATGGTCATGATCATGGGAATGCCCGTGCCCATGGTCGTGGGCGTGGTCATGCGCGTGGTCGTGAGGGTGGGAATGGCCATGGTCGTGGGGGTGATCATGGGCCAGCCGGGCGTCGCCGCAGCCGCAAACGGTGCACATCAGATGACCTCCATGTCCTTGATCTGCAATTCATCGCCGCCCTGGGGCAGCAGTTTCCCCCCGCCGCACAGCGGGCAGGAATCCAGACGGTTCTCGATCTCGACCGGGACCATGCAGTCATAGCACATGGCGCGTCCGGGCAGGTCGATCATTTCCAGCACGGCGCCTTCCGCCTTGGAACCGCGCATCACCACCTGCCAGGCAAAGTCGAGCGCGGGCTTTTCCACCCCGGCGAAGCGGCCGATTTCCAGCCGCACGCGGGTGACGCGGGCCACGTCGGGGCGGTCGGCGGCTTGGTCCACGACCCGGCGGATGCCCTCGCACAGCGACATTTCATGCATCGATGGCCTCCAGCGTGACAGGCGAACAGGGGTCGAGGATATCAAGCACCAGCGGCGCCAGATCCGCCCTGGCAGCGGGCAGGCTGGCCAGCGTCCGCTCCATCACGCCGCCCGGGGCCAGCAGGCTGTCGGTGGGGGTGATGCGGGTCAGGCGGGTCACTTTGGCTCCGGCGGTCTCGACGCGGATGGCGTAGAACCCGCGGGTGGCGGGCACCACGGCCGTTCCGGGGGCGGGGATGGCGATGGCGGGCAGGCGGTCCTGCAACGCGGCCTCGACATCGTAAAGCCGGGCGCAGGCGCGCCACAAGGGGCCGCGACCCCATGCCTCTTCCAGCGCCCGCATCGCGGGGTGGTCCAGATGGCGCGTGGCGACGGAATTCTCCTGCGGGTGGTCCTGCAGCAGCGAATGGGGGGTGGCCGGGGGTAGGTCCCCGGCCACGGCCTCTCCCTTGGCGAAGGCTGCGGCGATGGGTGCGAGGACCACAGCAACACCTTGGGAAGAGGAGAGAAAGGCCAGCATCTCGGCGCCGGTGCGGGGCGCGCGGGCGGCGGGCCCGAACAGGGTTTCGGCGACCCCCTTGCCCTGCGCCCAGAGGGGTGGCAGCGGCAGGGGAGGCAGGTCCAGCAGCCGGGGCCAGCCCAGGCAGAGCTTCATCAGATGGTCGCGCAGCACCTCGCGCGCGATGCCCGAGGGGTCGGCCGGCAGGCCAAGTGCCGCGTTCACCGCCGCCCCCTGCGCCGCCCGGCACAGCGCGAAAAGCCGCGGCAGCAGCGCGGCCAGCGCCTCGGGGGCCATGTCCTGCACCACGGGGCCCAGGTCGGGACCGGGGGCCGCACAGGCGCGCAGCACGGGCGACAGGGGGGCGGCGGTGTCCATCACTCCACCGTGTCTTCCGGGGCCTGCGCCATCCCCGCGGTCAGCAGCGCCCGGCGCGAGGGGCGCTGTGACAGGATCGGCACGGGGGGCTCTTCGGCGGCGGCGGTGGCCTCGGCCGTTGCGGCTTCGGCTGCGGCCAGCTCGGCCTCGCGGGCGGCGCGGATGTCGGCGGAGCGGTCGGTCTCGGCGCGGTTCGCACCGTCGAACAGCGCCAGCATCACCGCTTCGGCCACCTCGACCGCATCCTTGTGGCGGGTGAACTCTCCCATCGGAGAGAACAGCGAACAGGCCTTGTAGGGCCCGGTCAGCGCCCGGCTGTTGTGGGTGAATTCGTAATCACCCGAGGGGAATTCGATCACTTCCTTCTCGCCCGCCGTCAGATCCCATGCCTGGCCGTCGGGCAGCAGGATCAGGTTCATGAACCAGGGGCTGATCAGCACCCCCAGAACGTGGCCTTCGTGGGCGCGAAAGCCCACGGCCTCGACCCGCAGCGCCTTGTTGACCAGCGGCACGTCGCGCATCTTGGAATGCCAGACCTCGTTGAAATCGTCCACCAGGCGCGCGGTCATGGCGTTGATGCGGTTGGTTTCCAGCAGGTCGGCGGCACCGGGGTCCTCCAGCACCATGAACTGTTCGGCGGGCGCCGAGCAGGTCGGGCAGCTCCAGTCGCCGGGCAGGGCGGTGAAGGGGGTGCCGGGGTCGATCTGGCGGGTCTCGTCGCCGATCGCCGGGTCATAGGGGGTCCAGCAGACCTTGCATTCCATCACGGCCTGCGGGCTGATCCGGTCGGATGCCCCCAGGTACGAACCCTCGAAGCCGCTCATCGGATCGCCTCGACCACTTCGCGCAGGCGCTCGGCGCTGTCGGCCAGATCCTCGCGGGCGGCCAGCACGACCTGCGGCATGGCGGTGACTTCGTAGGTGTTCAGGATCAGCTGGTCGGTCGAGTTGTAGAACTGCACGTGCCAGCAGCGCGGCAGGGCGGTGGCGGTGATCCGGCAGTTGCCGTAGCCGCGCGACAGGATGTCGACGCTGCCCTCGCCCAGCCGGTCCGAGAGCCAGGCCAGGTCTTCCTCGGTATGGGGCAGCAGCGACAGGTTGATGACGTGCAGATCGACGCCCGCCGCCGAGCGGTCCAGCAGTTCCGACAAGAGCGCCGGGGCATTGACCACGCCGGGGCCGGGACGGGCATTGCCGGGGGCGCGGAAGGGGGCATTGGCGCGGGTGATCGCGGCCTCGGGGGCCTGGGCGACCTCCAGCAGGTCAAGGCCCGCGCCCGACAGCTGCCAGACCCCGGCAAAGACCGATTCCTGCACCCGGATGGCGGGGATGTCGCGGATCTTCATCGACACCTCGCCCTCTTGCAGGGTTTCGGACAGCAGCCGGCGGGCGGTGGGGGAGAGCGCCGAGAGATCGAAGCGCCGGGCCGCGCCGCCAGCTGCCACCTGCTCGCAGGCGGCTGCCACGTCGAGCAGCACCCCGAGCGCCTCTGCCGGGGCGTCCATCGCCTCGGGCAGGTGCATGGAATAGGTCCGCATGTCCTGCGGCATCGAGAGGTATTCGAGGGCCTCGTCGCCCTCTTCCGGGGCCTGGGAGCCGGGGCCGTAGCCCATGGGGGGCAGGTGGAAGTTCTGCATGTCAGTGGTCCTGTTGTGCAGGGGCGTGGAGAAAGCGGGGAATGCGGGTCATGTAATCGTCCCAGTCGCGTACCTTGGCGATGCCGCCCAGGCACAGGCCGTCGTGGTAGAAGATCAGCGCGGGCGTCTTCAGCACGCCGCTGTCCTCGCGGACGGGGGTTTCGATCGCATCGCCGATGACGGCGCAGTCGAAGGCATTCTGGAAGGCCTGGCGCAGCTCGGGCAGGATGATCGCCACGTCGGGGGTTTCCAGGTTGCGGGCGCCGTCGCCGGGCACGAAGGCGACATGCACGCCGGGGCTGGCGGTCCAGGCGTCGAAGCTGCCCAGGTCGTCGATCTGCGGATAGCCCAGTTCGGTCGTCAGGCGGGTCACCAGGGGATGGGTCATCGGGGGGTCCTCAGGCAGTGGTGCGGCCGGCGGCCCGGGCGGCGGCCAGGTGGGGCGGAAGGGCGGGGGCGCGGGCATCGAGATCGGCAAAGGCATCGGCGCCGTCGCCCCCCGCCATGATGTCGCGCAGCCCCGCCAGCGCCTGGGCGATCAGCTGCGCCTCGGAGGCCGAGATCACCTCTCGTGCGGTGCCGAGGTGGTCGAGGACCCAGGTGCCGGGGGGCAGCGGGCCGGTCAGCGACAGGTCGGTCAGCCGTTCGGTGGTGCCGTCGGTGGCGCGGCCGGCGATGCCGTCGCAGGACAGGATCCGCAGGGGGGTTCCGATGCACATGCTCAGGCCGCCGGGAAAAAGCGCGGATCGCCGCTGCGGCAGGCCAGGTCGTCCGAGGGGCGTTCGCCCTCGTAGGCCTCGCGGCGCAGCGAGGGGTCGGCCAGGTCCGGGGTTTCGGTGCGGCCCGGGGTGGCGTGGAAGCCGCGTTCGGCCAGCCAGTCGCGGGCGATCTGCAACGCCGCGGGGATGCGGGCGGCGACGGCGGGGCGCAGGCTGCCGCCGTAATCCTCCAGCTCGACGGGCTGGACGCCGATCAGCAGGATCTCGGTCGGGCAGTAGCCCATCAGCGTGGCGGTGGCGATGACATCCTGGAACCCGGTCTGATGCAGCGACATCTTCTTGGCGCCCATGAAGGCGGGAACGTCGTCGCCCTCGACCCGCTTCAGCGTACCGGGTTCGAGGCCGTAATCGACCGCATCGAAGACCACCATCACGTCGGCGGCCTCGAGGAAGGGCAGCAGGTAGAGGCCCTGGGTGCCGCCGTCGAGCACCGTCACTTCGGGGCCGTAGGCGAGGGTGGCGGCCAGGTCCTCGACGCAGCGCACGCCAAAGCCCTCGTCCGCCCAGAGTACATTGCCAATGCCAAGAACAAGCGCGGTCTGGCGCATCTCTCGGTCCTCCTGGAAAGGGTGTCTGGGGGCTCCTCCTGCCCCGTGATGGAGTGTTACCGCCGATGGGGTCGAAATGGATGCCGGATTTCCATCTTTGGGAGGTTCGGCGCAGGGTGTTGATAACGCTTGAGGAAACGTGATTTCTGCGTGGCGGTGCCGGGGGTGTGATGGATAGTTTGTTTCCGGTTTTGCATATTTATGGAAAGATGAAAGCCGGAATGCGGAAGCGGGCCCCGTGGGGCCCGCTTCGAGGTGGTCAGAAAGGCTGCGGGGGTGGTCAGTCCGCGTCGTCATCCTTGAAGGTGCGGTGCCCCGAGATCATCGTCGAGACCATGGATTGACGGCCCATGATGTCCTCTCGGATGGCGGCGTAGATGTGGATGATCATGAAGACCACGATGAACCACATGCCCAGGTGGTGCAGCGAATGCATCGTCTGGCTGTTGCCGAGCGCGTCATGCAGCCAGCCGAACAGGATGTCGGGCAGGCTGCCCTGCTGCGCGCCTTCGGCATAGAGCGACCAGCCGGTGACGATCATGAAGGTCATGCCGACCACCATGAACAGGAACATCGCGATTTGCGCCAGCGGGTTGTGACCGATGTAGACGCGCGGCACGCTTTCCAGGAAGCCGTACCACTTCAGCTCGTGCAGGACCTCGTGCCACCAGGACTTGCGCCAGAACGGCACGTAGAACAGCTGGCGGGCATGGTGGTTGCCGACGAAGCCCCAGTAGATGCGGCCCAGATAGCCGACGGTCAGAAGCTGGCCGGCGGCGAAATGGGTGAAGCGGATGTAGCCCATGACGAACTGGTGCGTGGCGTCGCTGATCTCCATCGTGGGCAGCGGCCGGGCGATGAACCAGCCCGAGACGCAAAGCACCACGATGGCGAGCGCATTCAGCCAGTGCCAGAGGCGCACGGGCCATTCGTAGACATAGACCGAGCGGCGCACGCCCCCGGACGAGGGGTGGCCTTGGAGGGTGGGACCGGACATGGCGCTACCCCCTGTCCGGTGCCGCGGTGGCGGGCATCTGTTTCATGGTCGCTTTCCTCCCTCAGCGGACCTTGACCTGGGTCAGTTCCTCGCCCTCGGGCGACATGACGTGGGTCGAGCAGGCCAGGCAGGGATCAAAGCTGTGCAGCGTGCGCAGCAGTTCCACCGGTTCCTCGGGGCGGGCCATGGGGGTGTTCAGCAGGCTGGCCTCGAAGGCGCCGATATTGCCCTGGCTGTCCCGCGGAGAGCCGTTCCAGGTGGTCGGCACGACGCATTGGTAGTTCTCGATCCGGCCGTCCTTGATCTTGATCCAGTGGCCGAGCGCGCCGCGCGGCGCTTCGGTCATGCCGACGCCCTTGGCCTCTTTCGGCCAGGTCGAGGGATCCCACTTGGCAATGTTGGCGGTGCTTTCGTCGCCGTTGCGGATGTTGTTGACCAGCTTGTCGAAGAAGTGCTTCTGCAGGCGGCCACAATATTCCGATTCCAGCGCCCGCGCCGCGGTGCGCCCCAGCGTCGAGAACAGCGCATCGAAGGGCAGGTTCATGTCCGTCAGCAGGCCGTCGACCTGGGACTTGATGTCCTCGTGACCCTTGGCATAGCCGATGATGTAGCGGGCCAGCGGGCCCACCTCCATCGCGTGGCCCTTCCAGCGGGGCGCCTTGATCCAGCTGTATTTCGCAGCCTCGTCAAGCTCTTCGATATTGGTGCGGGTGCCCTTGGCATTGGGGCCAAGTTCGTATTTCGGCTCGGTCTCGCCATCCCAGGGGTGCAGGCCCTTGCCGGCTTCGGCATAGGTGTACCACGAATGGTCGACGAATTCCTGGATCTGGTCGGGGTCGCGGTTGTCGACCTCGTGCACCGTCGAGAGGTCGCCGTTGATGATGGCGCCGCGCGGCAGGTGCAGCTGCTCGGGGCTGAAATCGTTGGGGTTCTCGGGGATGTCGCCATAGGCGAGGCAGGCCTGCGAGGCGAGGCCGCCGCCATAGAGCCACGCCTTGTAGAAGCCGCCGATCGCCTTGACGTCGGGCAGGTAGACGTTGCGGTTGAATTCCTGCGTCTTGTCGATGATCGACGACACCAGGTTCAGCCGTTCCATGTTGATCGCGCCGACGGCGCCGGTGGAATGGACGTTGATCGGGCAGGGCACGCCGCCCACCAGCCAGTTCGGGTGGGGGTTCTTGCCGCCGAAGATCGTGTGGATCTTCACGATCTCCTTCTGCAGGTCCAGGGCCTCCAGGTAGTGGGTGGTGGCCATCAGGTCGGCTTCGGGGGGCAGCAGGTAGGCGGGGTTGTCCCAGTAGCCGTTCTTGAACAGCCCCAGCTGACCGGATTCGACGAATTTCTTCAGCCGGTTCTGCACGTCGCGGAAATAGCCCGGAGACGACAGCGGGTGGTCGGGGCTGACGGTCTGCTGCAGTTCCGACGTGGCCTTGGGGTCCGCCTTCAGCGCGTTGATCGGGTTCACCCAGTCCAGCGCGTGCAGGTGGTAGAAGTGCACGATGTGGTCATGCATCTGCAGCGCCAGCTGCATCATGTTGCGGATCGAGTTGGCGTTGTCGGGAATGGTGATGCCAAGCGCATCCTCGACCGAACGCACCGAGGTCAGCGCATGGGTGCCGGTGCAGACGCCGCAGATCCGTTCGGTGAAGGCCCAGGCATCGCGCGGGTCGCGGCCCTTCAGGATCACCTCAAGCCCGCGCCACATGGTGCCGGTGGACACGGCGTTGCGGATCACGCCGTTCTCGTCGACGTTGACCTCGCAGCGCATGTGGCCTTCGATGCGGGTGACGGGATCGACGACGATGCGCTTGCCGGAATTGTCCAGGCTGAAGCCGTTGGGGGTTTGCACGACCATGGCTTATACCTCTTCCTTCGCGTGTTCCTTGGATTTCGACGACTGCACCTTGCGCTGTGCGGTCTTCAGGGCCGACACGGCCGCGTGCAGCGCGATGCCGCCGCCGACGACGCCCGCGGCGGTCAGGCCGATCTTGTCGGCATTGGCCTCGACGCCGAACTGGGTCAGGTCGGTGACGCGGTTGTAGAAGCTGCCCTGATCCCAGAAGCCGTCTTCCGAACAGCCGATGCAGCCGTGGCCGGACTGGATCGGGAAGGACGTGCCCTCGTTCCAGCGGATGGTCGAGCAGGCGTTGTAGGTCGTCGGGCCCTTGCAGCCCATCTTGTAGAGGCAATAGCCCTTGCGGGCGTTTTCATCGTCCCAGTGTTCGACGAACTGGCCGGCGTCGAAATGCGGGCGACGATAGCATTTGTCGTGGATGCGCTGGCCGTAGAACATCGCCGGGCGGCCCTGGCGGTCCAGTTCGGGCAGGCGGTCGAAGGTCAGCATGTAGGTGATCACGCCGGTCATCACCTCGGCGATGGGCGGGCAGCCCGGGACCTTGATGATCGGCTTGTCGGTGATGACCTTGTGCACGGGCGTGGCGCGGGTCGGGTTCGGCTTGGCGGCCTGGACGCAGCCGTAGCTGGCGCAGGCGCCCCAGCTGATGATCGCCTTGGCGCCTTCGGCGGCGCGGCGCAGCTGTTCGACGAAGGGCTTGCCGCCGATGATGCAGTACATGCCGTCTTCGTTCAGGGGCGGGTTGCCCTCGACCGCGAGGATGTAGTTGCCCTTGTACTTCTCGATCGTGTCTTCCAGCGCGGCTTCGGCCTGCTTGCCGGCCGCGGCCATCAGCGTGTCGTCGTAATCAAGGCTGATCATCGACAGCACGACATCCTTGGCCAGCGGGTGGGCCGAGCGGATGAACGATTCGGAACAGCAGGTGCATTCCAGCCCGTGCACCCAGATGACGGGCGTGCGGGGCTTGGTCTCCATCGCTTCGGCGATCTTCGGCACGAACGCCGGGCCAAGGCCCAGGGCCGCCGCCGTCAGAGAGCAGTATTTCATGAAGCTGCGCCGGGTGATCCCCTGGCGGCGCATCACATCGTAGAAGGTTTCGATCTGGCTCAAGGCTTGCTCCTCCTTTCCTTCCGGGGTGCATGCATTGGGCGCACCTGACCCGAGGTGTGCGTAATCTGCCGCGTATGCGCTGGTATGCGGAGGGGGAAACGGCGGGCCGGGCCCGTACCGTAAAGGTGACATATTTCCAGTGGGTTGGCGTGAATTTCAGGGGGTTTTCCGGGGCCGCTGCCGGAAGCGGTGATTGCGGCTGGAAGGCGCGCTGGTCAGCGGCTTTCCAGCCGTGCCAGCGCGACCAGCACCTGGCCCAGGGCCAGGCTGCCGTCATTGGCGGGTGTGCTGCGGTGAAACAGCACGGGCCGCCCGTCGAGGAAGCGCAGCGTCTCCTCCAGCAGGCGGGCGTTCTGGAAACAGCCCCCCGTCAGGGCGATGGCGCGGGCCTGTCCGCTGTCCACCAGCGCCCGTGCGCGGGCGGCGAAGGCCTGCGCCAGCCCGGCATGGAACCGCCCCGAGATCCGCGCCGCGGCGATGCCCCCGGCCATGTCCCGCTGCAGCGCCCGCAGCATCGGCCCGGGGTCGATGGCGGCATCGGGGCCGAAGGGATAGGGGGCCTCGGCGGGGCCTGCCACGCCCTCCAGCCGCATGGCGGCCTCGCCCTCGTGGCTTTGCCGCCCGGGGCTGAGGCCCAGGATCGCCGCCACCGCATCGAACAGCCGCCCGGCCGAGGACGACATCGGCGCATTCATCCCGGCGGCGGCGGCGCGGCGCAGCAGGGCGCGGGGGGCGTCGGGGAAAAGCCGGTCCGCCCAGTCCTCCAGCCCCGCCGCATCGAGGCGCATCAGCGCGTTGCGCCAGGGTTCCGCCTGCGCCGCATCGCCCCCGACCAGCGGTGCCGGCGCCAGATGGGCGATCCTGTCGCAGTGGTGGTAATCGCCCAGCAGCAGCTCTCCGCCCCAGACGGTGCCGTCGGGACCCAGCCCCAGCCCGTCCAGCACGATCCCCGCCACCGGGCCTGCATCCGCGGGCCAGAGGTTCTCTCCCAGGCAGGCGGCCAGGTGGGCATGGTGGTGCTGCACGCGGATGACCGGCAGGCCGAGGCTTTCGGCATGTTGCGTGGCGCGGAAGCCGGGGTGCAGGTCGCAGGCGACGGCCTCGGGGTGGTGATCGAACAGCGCGGCATAGTCGCGGTCAGCCTGCAGGAAGGCCTGCCATGTCAGCGCCTCGTCCAGCTCTCCCAGGTGGTGGCCCAGCAGCAGCTGGCCGTTCTTCGACAGGCAGATCGCCGATTTCATCTGGCCGCCATAGCCCGTCACCTGCCGGTCGGGCAGGCCCTCGGGCAGCGGCAGGGTGCCCGGCACGCGGCCCCGCGCGCGGCGCAGCACCATCGGGCCATGGGGGGTGATCCGCTCGACCGAATCGTCCAGACGCCGGGCGATCTGCCGGTCATGCATCAGGAAACCGTCGGCAAACCCGGCAAGATCCCGGCGGGCCTCTGCGTTGTCGATCACCTGCGGCGCCCCCGAGAGGTTGCCCGAGGTCATCACCAGAGGGCCGCCCACCACCTCCAGCAGCAGGTGGTGCAGCGGTGTGTAGGGCAGCATCCAGCCCAGCGTCGCCTGTCCGGGGGCCAGCGCCTCGGGCAGGGGGGCGGCCTTTGCCAGCAGCACGACGGGGGCGGCGGGATCCCGCAACAGCGCCAGTTCCTCCCCCGAGGGGTGGGCGTGGCGCAGCAGCACCTCCAGCGGCGCCATCAGGGCAAAGGGCTTGGCCGGGCGCCGCTTGCGGGCGCGCAGCTGCGCGATGGCTTCGGGGCTGGTGGCGTCGCAGGCCAGATGGAACCCGCCCAGTCCCTTGATTGCAAGGGTGCCACCGGCGCGCAGCAGGGCGGCGGCGGCCTCGATGGCGCCGCCGCCCTCCACTGGGTCCGGGGCCGCCCCTTCGAACCAGAGGCGGGGGCCGCAGAGCGGGCAGGCGATGGGCTGGGCGTGGAACCGGCGGTCACCGGGATCGGCATAGTCGGCGGCGCAATCCGGGCACAGGGCAAAGGCCGCCATGGTGGTGCGCCCGCGGTCATAGGGCAGGCCGGTGACGATGCTGAAGCGCGGCCCGCAATGGGTGCAGTTGGTAAAGGCATAGCCCGCCCGGCGGCCGGTCCCGTGCATTTCCTCCAGGCAGGCGGGGCAGGTGGCGGCATCGGGGGTGACGCGGGTCTCGGCGCCGGGGCCGCCGCTGGCGCGGATCTCGAAGGTTGGGGCCGTGACCTCTGCCGGGGTGCTCTCGATCCCGTCGATGCGCGCCAGCGGCGGCGCCTCGGCGCGAAGCGCGGCCTCGAACCCCGCCAGATCCGCCCCCGAAACCTCGATCAGCACGCCATGGGCGTCGTTCAGCACCCAGCCCGTCAGGCCAAGGCGCCGGGCCAGTTGCCACACGAAGGGACGGAACCCCACCCCCTGCACCTGTCCGCGCACGCGGATGCGACGGCCCGGCATCAGTGCACCGTGCAGGCC
Source organism: Pseudooceanicola sp. NS-SX9 (assembly GCF_057380705.1). Classification (NCBI taxonomy): domain Bacteria; kingdom Pseudomonadati; phylum Pseudomonadota; class Alphaproteobacteria; order Rhodobacterales; family Paracoccaceae; genus Pseudooceanicola; species Pseudooceanicola sp. NS-SX9. Next base: position 545,328 of record NZ_CM170818.1, read on the forward strand.
ATGCAGGGATCGAAGCTGCGCACGATGTGCTGGACGGCGATGGGCGTGTCTTCGTCCCGGCCCACGGGCGCGCCGACCAGCGCGGCCTCGACCGGACCCGGGGTGCTGGCGGCGTCGCGGGGCGAGAAGTTCCACGTCGTCGGCGCCACGATCTGGTAGCGCGCGATGCGGCCGCCCTCGATCCGCAGCCAGTGGCCCAGCGTGCCGCGGGCGGCCTCGACCAGGCCCGCGCCGGTGCCCGCCTTCGGCAGCGGTGCCCCCTGCATGAAGCGCGCCGCCGGGTCGAGCGCCCGCGCCCAGTCTTCCAGCAGGATCTGCAGCCGGGCGATTTCCAGCAGGCGGCCGGTGATGCGGGCGCGCACGCTGCCCTCGGGGGCCAGCGCCAGCGCCAACGGATGGCCATCGACCACCTGCCGCGCCAGCGCGCCCACCTCGGCCGTGCGGCCCGCCAGCCGCGGTGCCTTGCACCAGGAATAGCCGGGATCGGCCATGTCCTCGTCGGGTTCGGTCACGCCGTCCTGTGGATGCGCGCTGCTACCCAGCATCCAGGCATGGGACAGGTCCTCGGAAATCTCGGCAGGCGCAAAGGCGGTGATCTGCCCGCCTTCCCAGACGCCGGCGCGGCCCGCGCGCCCCCCCGCCAGCGGATAGGCCCCCGAGGACATGTAGCGCCTGGGCCCGATGCCCATCCCCGCCAGCCCCAGATCGGCCGCGATCGCCCCGAACAGACCGGCATCGCCTGCCGCCCAGCCCTCAAGGGCGGCGATGTCGGGCAGGGCGGCGAAGGCTTCCAGCGGGGCGCCGAAAAGGCTGTCCTCCAGAAAGCGGCGGAAGCTGCGCAGGGTGGCGATGATGCGCACTCTTTCGCCCGCATCGGGGGCCTTGGTGACGCCGCCGGGCTGGATCGCCAGCGTATGGGGCCATTTGCCGCCCAGGATGCCCGCGATGTGCAGCAGCTGGGCGCGGGCCTCGGTGGCGCGGCGGGCCGCACTGCCCTGCATGGCGGTGAAACGCGCCTGCGCCTGCCCGTGCCAGCGCCGTCCGCCATAGCAGGGACGGGCGAAATCGGGCATGAAGAACAGGTGGAAATGGGTGATGTGGTCGGCCATGTTCTCGACCCCGTGAAGGATCGCGGCGGCCAGCGCACCCTGGGCGGGCATGGTGATGCCGCCCGCATCCGCCAGCGCCCAGGCCGCCGCCGTCGACTGGCTGACCGAGCAGATGCCGCAGATCCGGGGCGTCAGGGTCAGCGCGTCGCGGGGATCCTTGCCGGGCAGCATCATCTCGAAGCCGCGGAACAGGGGCGAGTTCACATGCGCCGCCGCCACCGCGCCATCGCGGATGTCGAGGCGGATTTCCAGATCGCCCTCGACCCGGTTGAAGGGGCCGACGATCAGCTTGCGGTCATTCACTTGCGCTTGCTTTCTCCGGGGGGGATCCTCAGCCGGTCGGAATGGGCGTTGACGTCGATCCGTTTCGGCGTCGCGGCCTTCGACAGCGATGCCAGCGCCATGAACCAGGCCTTGGGCATGTCCGAGGGCAGCCCCACCGGGATCCCGGCGATGGTGGGGGTCTCGGTGAAGGGATGGCGGGGTTCCTCGAATTCGGGGGCGGTGCAGTTGATGCAGGGGTAATTGCCCCGGGTGCAGGACCCGGTGCCGTTCCAGGGCCGGATGTTGCAATCGCCATGGGCCTGGGTGCCGACGCAGCCCAGATGCTCCATCATGCAGCCGATTTCCGACAGTTCGCGGGCGCTGGCCTTGTATTCGTAGTATTCGTTCTTCGGGCAGGCGTGGTGCACCAGATGGTCGGCGAAAAAGCGCGGCCGGCCCAGGGGATCCAGATCGGCCGGGCCCAGGCGGTCCTCGGCCAGCAGCAGCAGGGTCTGGGTGATCCAGTCGGGATGCGTGGGGCAGCCCGCGATGTTGATGACGGGCCGACCCGAGCGGGCGCGAAAGTCGGGCTCCAGCGCGCCGCCCTGCAGCTTGCCGTCATAGACCAGCCCGACGGCGCCCGCGGGGTTGCCGCCCGCCGAGGTGACACCGCCATAGGCCGCGCAGGTGCCCACCGCCAGCACGTCGCGCGCCAGCGGCGCCAGGCTTTGCACCCAGTCCAGCATCGCCCGCCCGGTGCCCGCCAGCATGTGATAGCGCCCGGTTCCCTTCGGCCCGGTGACGATCGAGCCCTCGATGCACAGCAGGTCCAGCGCGATTTCGCCTGCCTCGATGGCCGAGAGCATCCGGCGCACCTCGGCCCCCGTCGCCTGCGAGAACGACGGATGCCAGAGGGTGTCGATGCCCGCATCCTGCAGCAGGTCGAAGACATTCGGGGTTTCGGCGCACAGCAGCGACATGGTGCAGCCGCCGCAGCCTGCGGATTGCAGCCAGAGCAGGTTCATGGGGCCTCCGGGGCGGTGATCGGCAGGGTCAGGCGGAAATGGCCGCCGGGCCCGGGGCCAAGGGTCAGGCTGCCGCCGTGTTCCTCGGCGATCTTCAGGCTGATCGACAGGCCAAGGCCGGTGCCCTGGCCGACGGGCTTGGTGGTGAAGAACGGATCGAAGATCGCGGCGCCGATGTCGGGGGGGACGCCGGGGCCGCTGTCGCGCACCGACAGCACCGCCATGTCGCCTTCGCGGGTGATCTGCAGCGTCACGGCGGGGTCGGGGCTGTCCTGAGCGGCGTCCATGGCATTTTGCACCAGGTTCATCACGATCTGCTGCACATGCCCCGCAACGCCCGTCACCTGCAAGGCGGGCAGACCGGCAAAGGCGGGGCTGATCCCGGATTTCGAGCCCCTCTCGACCCAGTGGGCGGCGATATGTGCGGTTTCCACCAGATCGAAGGCGGCGCGGGTGCCGGTGCCGTCGGCCGAGAGGCGCCGCAGGTCGGCCACGATGTCGCGGACGCGCTCGGCGCCGTCGCGGGCGCCGTCGATGGCGGTGCGCAGGTTCTTCAGGCTGCGGTCCAGCTTCAGTTCCTGGCGCAGGGCGACCAGTTCGTCGCGGGTGGCGCCGGCCTCGACCTTCTCGAAATAGGTCTCGAACCGGTGGAGGTATTTTTCCAGCGCATGGGCATTGGCATAGACAAAGCTGATCGGGTTGTTGAGTTCATGCGCCACCCCCGCCAGCAGCCGCCCGAGCGAGGCGAGCTTTTCGTTGCGCACCAGCTGGGTCTGCGCGGCCTTGAGCTGGCTGTGGCTGCGTTCCAGTTCCGAATAGGCCTGGCGCAGTTCCCCCAGGGGGCGGCCGATCATCACCGCGCCGATCAGCCGGCCGCCCTGGTTCAGCCGGGCCGACAGCGCGATCTCGAAGGGCAGGGGGCCGTCGGGGGTGGTGAGGTCGGCCTCGAACTGGGCGGCGCCGCGCGACAGGCGCAGATCGCGCAGGGCGCGGTTCAGCTGATCGGCGGCGGGGGCGGTGAAAAGGGCGGGAAGGGCGGTGCCCTGCAGTGCCGCCGCGGGGCGGCGGGTAAGGCTGGCGAGCGAGGCCGAGACCTCTTCTATGGTGCCGTCGCGGGTGATGACGGCCATGATCTCGGTCACGGAGCCGAGGAGGGAGGCGACGAAGCGGCGCAGTTCCTGCAGTTCCTCGCCCTGGCGTTCCAGCTGTTCCTGGTGGGCGACCAGATCGGCATAGGTGCGGTCGACCGCCGAGAGCACGCTGGCCCAGGCGTCGTCGGTGAAATCGCCGGTGGCGGATCCGGTCGGCAGGTCGATGTCCATGGGCGTCTCCGGCGGGATGGGGCGGGCCCCCGGGGCAGTGTAGGGCGGGGCGCGGGGTTTGGAAACCGGGGGCGGGGGAAGAAGGGGGCGCTGCCCCCGTCCCCTTACGGGGACTCCCCCGGAGTATTTTGGGTCAGATGACAGGGAAGCCGGGTCCGGCAAGGGCGCCTTGGCTCTTGTGCAGGCGGGGCGGGCTGCGCAGGGATGGGGCACGCAGACAACGGATGAGAGCCATGAGCGCATGGGACAGGCTGGGCCGCGGCGGCATCGCGCGCGGGCTGAGGCAGATCGGGGCAGAGGGCGCCTTGCCGCTGCTGGTGGCGGGCACGCTGTTCATGCAGAACCTCGACGGGTCGGTGATCACGCCCGCGATCCCCGACATGGCGCGCGCCTTCGGGGTGCCGCCGGTGGATCTGAACATCGGCGTCAGCGCCTACATGCTGACGGTGGCGATCTTCATCCCGGCCTCGGGCTGGGCGGCGCAGCGGTGGGGGGCGCGGCGGATCTTCCTGCTGTCGATCCTGGTGTTCACCCTGGCCTCGGCGCTGTGCGGGCTGAGCCGGTCGCTGCCGGAATTCGTGGCGGCGCGGGTGCTGCAGGGCCTGGGCGGCGCGATGATGGTGCCGGTGGGACGGCTGGTGGTGCTGAAGCTGACGCCCAAGGAAAAGCTGATGGGGGTGATCGCGCTGCTGACCTGGCCGGGCTTGCTGGCGCCGGTGCTGGGGCCGCCGGTGGGCGGGCTGATCGTCGACAATGCCTCGTGGCGGTGGATCTTCTGGCTGAACCTGCCGCTGGGGGCCATTGCGCTGGCGGCCTCGGTGCGGTTGCTGCCGCGGCTGGAGCGGGAGCCGAAGCTGCCCTTTGACTGGGCGGGCTTCGGGCTGATCGCGCCAGGGCTGTTCTGCCTGCTGTTCGCGGCCGAGATGCTGGGGCGTGGCGGGGCTGGGGCCCTGGCGCTGGCGGCGCTGGTGCTGGCGGCGGTGGTGCTGCTGGGGCTGGGCTATCGCCATCTGCGGCGCGCGCGCCAGCCGATGCTGCGGTTCGATGCGCTGAAGTACCGGACCTTCCGGGTGTCGCTGCAGGGGGGGTCGCTGTTCCGGCTGGGCACCAATGCGACACCCTTCCTGCTGCCGCTGCTGTTCCAGGTGGGCTTTGGCTGGAGCGCCCTGACCGCCGGGCTGATGCTGACCGCGACCTTCGCGGGCAATATCGCGATGAAGCCCTTCACCTCGCCCTTGCTGCGCCGCTTCGGCTTTCGCACCGTGCTGGTGGTGAACGGGGTGCTGAATGCGGCGATGATCGCGGCGCTGGCCTTCCTGGGGCCCCAGACGCCCGTCGTACCGATCCTGGTGCTGCTGTTCCTGTCGGGGCTGGCGCGGTCGATGCAGTTCACCGCCCTCAATACCCTGGCCTTCGCGGATGTCCCGCAGGAGGAGATGGGGCCGGCCAACACGCTGTTTTCCACCGGGGTGCAGCTGGCGCGCGGCATGGGGGTGGCCCTGGGGGCGATCTGCTGGCGCCTGGGCGAGGTGATGTTCCACGGCAGCGCCCTTGCGGGCTTCCGCTTTGCCTTCGCGATGGTGGCGGCGATCTCGGTGCTGGCGCTGATCGACAACCTGAGCCTGCCGCGCGATGCGGGCGACGTGGTGGCCCGGCGCGTCAGGCCGCGAGCATCCTGAGGCCCTTGGTCACGTCGGTGCGCACCGCAAGGCGCAGGCCGGGTTCATCCCCGGCCTTCAGCGCCGCGATGATCAGCAGGTGATTCTTCGGCGGCTCGTTGCGGCGCATCCGGGTGTAGAGCTTGCGCATGGTGGGCCCCAGCTGCAGCCAGACGGTTTCGGCCATGGCCAGCATCGCGGGGGCCTGGGCGCGCAGGTAGAGGGTGCGGTGGAATTCCAGGTTGGTGCGGATGTAGCCCGCCGAATCGTTCTGGGCGACGCGCTCGGCCACGGCGGCGTTGATCGTCTCCAGCCGGTCGATCAGCGCCATGTGGGCCCTGGGCAGCGCCCGCGAGGCCAGCTCGACCTCGATCAGCGAGCGCAGCGAGGCCAGTTCCTCGATCCGTTCGTTCGACAGGTCCGGCGTCGACACCCGCCCCGAGGACGACAGCTGCAGCGCGCCCTCGGCCACCAGGCGGCGTATGGCCTCGCGCGCGGGGGTCATCGAGACGCCGTATTCGGCGCCGATGCCGCGCAGGGTCAGCGCCTGCCCGGGCTCGATCTCTCCGTGCATGATGCGCGAGCGCAGGCCGCGGTAGACGCGGTCATGGGCGGATGGGGACGGGTCGGGGCGCGGCTGGATAAGCATGGATCAGATGTGATCACAAATCCGTCCGGGGTCAAGCATCGAAGCGGTAACGATGCAGATCGGCGCCGTGGCGTTTCAGCCAGAGGCGGGGGGGCGCATAGGGGCCGTGGATGCGCGTGACCTCGTCCCAGAAGGCCTGGGAATGGTTCATCTGGGCCAGGTGGGCGACCTCGTGCGCGGCCACGTAAGAGAGCACATCTGGGGGTGCAAGGATCAGCCGCCACGAGAAGTTGAGCGACCCTTCCGCCGTGCAGGACCCCCAGCGGGACCGGGTGTCGCGCAGGGTGATGTGCCGGTAGGGGCGGCCAAGACGCGCCGAATACAGGTCGCAGGCGCCGTGCAGGCGGTCGCGGGCCAGTTCCTTCAGCCAGGCGGCCAGGCGCGGGCCCATGCGGTCCTGGGGCAGTTCGATCCGGTCGTCCAGCAGGCGGATGCGGCGGCCGGGCGCGGCGGTCAGCAGGCGCGGCGTGCCCTCGACCGGGATCTGTGCGCCGGGGGCTGCCGTCACCTCGTCCGAGCGGCGCGAGAGATGGCCGCGCAGCCAGTCCTCCTTTTCGGCGGCAAAGGCCAGGGCCTCGCGTTCGGGCACGCCGCGGGGCAGGGTCAGCGTCACCCGCCCGTCCAGCGCCGACACCCGCAACGAGATCCGCCGCGCCCGCGCCGAGCGCCGCAGGAGAAGGGGAACCGGGGGATTGCCCGGAAGGACATGATTGCCCATATAGCGTCCTCAGTACCGTGCCGGACCCCTCCGTGACTGCGGGGTGCCGCCTATTTCAAAAGGTTTTGACACCCTGTGGCCGTTATGGCAGGTGGCGCGGATTGTGGACAAGAGATGTCAGCCAGGAAGGGACCTGAAATGCCCAAGGAAGAATGGGGCACGAAGCGCGTTTGCCCGACGACCGGCAAGCGGTTCTACGATCTGAACCAGACCCCGATCATCAGCCCCTACACCGGCGAAGTGGTCGAAGTGGAAGTCGGCCGCAGCCGCATGATCGCCGCCGACGCCGAGGATGCCGCCAGCAAGAAAGCCGCCAAGCGCGAGGTCGATACCGAGGATGATGATATCCTCGATGACGACGACGTTGATGTCGATCTGGGCGATGACGTCCTGGATGATGACGATGATGACGAGAACGTCTCGCTCGACGACCTGGCAGACATGCCCGGCGACGACGACGACAACTGATCGTCAGGGGTGACGGCGGGTCACCTCAAAAAAATGCCCAGGGCGCGATTTTTTCGCTTGATCCCGCCCCGGGCATCCCATAGATACCCGCTCACCGGAGGCAAACAAGCCTTAAGGTACGGGGCCTTAGCTCAGCTGGGAGAGCGCTTGCATGGCATGCAAGAGGTCAGGGGTTCGATCCCCCTAGGCTCCACCAAACTTCCCTTGAAAGTTTTGGATGGTTACCCCCTCGGGGCCGCGAAAGCGGTTCTTCCCGTTCCGGGATAGCCATGCGCCGCACGGTCTTCGCCCCCGGGCGGCCCTTTGCGCAAGGAATGGCGGCGGGACATATATCCTCGCTCTGCCGTTGCGCAGCCGTTACCCCCGATGTCGCCAGGGACAGTCGCGGGGGATGCATGTCGAATATCGGGTGGCATGAGGCCCGGGCCAAATGGGGGCCCGACATCGACCTGGCGCTGAAGGTCGGCGCCGTGATCTGGCTGGCGCTGAGCCTGCTGTCCTCCTTCGTGCTCAATCACTACCTGAGTCTCATCGGTCAGACCGGCCTGCCGCTGGATTTTTCCGGGAGCTGGGCAATCTTTTTCATATTCGGCGGTGTCCTGGCCCTTTCCCTGGCCGTGATCACGCTTCCGGTGGCCTTTGCGCGCGGCCTGTTTCACGGGAACGCCCCAGAGGACGGCAAGGCAGTCCGCGCCGATGTGGCACGTCTGACGGTCGGGATGACGGTGGCGCTTGCCGTTGGCGTTCATTGGGAATTTCAGGCCCTGCACTGGTGGCTGGCTGCGCTGGCCGTGCTGCTGCTGAGCCAGGCCCCGGCGATGCTTCGCCTTTGGCGGCAGTGGTCCACGCGCTTTTTCCTGAGCTGGTGCGGTCTTGCCGGGCTCACCGCTGTCATGTTCTTCGACCTTCTGTATTTCGTCGATCTGATGCTGTGGTTGTGGCATCCCGGGGGCTGGAACGTCTTCGTGGCCGACGGTGCCGCCTGTCTGGCGATCCTCGTCTGTCTGTACGCCCCGCTGGCCGGTGCCGTGCCCGTCATCCTGATCGTGGCGGCCAGCTTTGTCGTGTTCGTGTCGCCGGGGCCGATGGGGCTGATGCAGCTGGCGCTTTACAACAGCAACCTTGGCGGCGGGATTCCGGCGCAGGGCGTCACCTCGGCGACCACGGCGCGGATCTGCAACCTGGGCACGGCGACGCGGCCGGTGCTGTATGTCGCCGAGAGGACCTGTTCCAAGGGGGCGGCCCTGAAACACCTGCGGACCCTGAGCCGCGAAACGGACCTGATCCGGCGCGCCGAGATCCTTGGCTGGTGGCAGGTCGAGGCCAAAGTTGCCTCATGGGGCAGATGACAGGGTGAAGTGACGCACAGCGCCGCTATATTCTCGGCTCAGGCAGCGGCAGAGCGGCGGGCGGGCATATGAAACTGATACTTGTCCTGGGCGATCAGCTGACGCCCGCGCTGTCGGCGCTGCGGGCGGGTGATCCCGCGCGCGACCGCGTCGTCATGGCCGAGGTCGCATCGGAAACCGGTTACGTGCCGCATCACCCGAAGAAGATCGCGCTGGTGCTTGCGGCGATGCGCAAGTTCGCGGATCGGCTGCGGGCGGCGGGCTGGACGGTCGATTACACCCGGCTTGACGATCCCGACAACGCCGGCAGCATCCCGGCCGAACTGCTGCGCCGCGCCACGGCCACCGGCGCGACCCAGGTCCTGGCCACCCGTCCCGGCGAATGGCGCCTGATCGGGGCGCTGCAGGACACGCCGCTGCATGTCCACCTGCTGGAGGACGACCGCTTCATCGCCTCGCATGCCGATTTCGACGCCTGGGCCGAGGGGCGCAAGCAATTGCGGATGGAGTATTTCTATCGCGAGATGCGCCGCCGCACCGGCCTTTTGATGGAGGGCGACAGGCCCGCGGGCGGCCAGTGGAACTATGACGCGCAGAACCGCAAGCCCGCGCGCGATGACCTGTTCGCGCCGCGGCCGCTGTGGTTCGAACCCGATCCGACCGTGGCCCAGGTGCTGGATCTGGTCGAGGCGCGCTTTGGCGACAATTTCGGCCGGCTGCGCCCCTTCGGCTATCCGACCGACCCGCAGCAGGCCGAACAGGTGCTGGCGCATTTCATCGCCCATGCCCTGCCGTCCTTCGGCGACTACCAGGATGCGATGCTGTCGGGGAACCGGTTCCTGTATCATGCGCTGATCTCGGGGGCGCTGAACCTTGGCCTGCTGGATCCGCTGCAGGTCTGCCGCCGGGCCGAGGCCGCCTGGATCGCCGGCCACGCGCCCCTGAACGCGGTCGAAGGCTTCATCCGGCAGATCCTGGGCTGGCGGGAATACGTGCGCGGCCTCTATTTCCGCGAGGGGCCGGATTACGCGGGCCGCAACGGGCTGGGCCATGACCGGGCGCTGCCGCCGCTCTACTGGGGCGCGCCCACGCGGATGAACTGCCTGTCGCATGTCGTGGCCCAGACCCGGGACGAGGGCTATGCCCACCACATCCAGCGCCTGATGGTCACCGGCAATTTCGCCCTGCTGGCGGGGATCGACCCGGGGCAGGTGCATGAATGGTACCTGTCGGTCTATGTCGATGCCTTCGAATGGGTCGAGGCCCCGAATACCGTCGGCATGAGCCAGTTTGCCGATGGCGGCCTCATCGCGTCGAAACCCTATGTGTCCTCGGGGGCCTATATCGACCGGATGTCGGATTACTGCGGCGGCTGCGGCTATGACGTGAAGGCGCGGACGGGGGCGGGGGCCTGTCCGTTCAACCTGCTCTACTGGGCCTTCCTGGATCGTCACCGCGACCGCTTCCACGCCAATCCCCGGATGGCGCAGATGTACCGCAGCTGGGACCGGATGGAGGCGCCGCACCGCGCCGCGGTCCTGTCGGGGGCCCATGCCTTCCTGCAGGCGCTGGAGCGCGGCGATCCGGTCTGAGGCGCCGCTTTCTTTGGCAGGGCAGGGGCTTGGGGCGGGTTGCCGGGGGGCTTGCCCTTGCGGCCACCGGGGCGGGCGCGGATAGCGGGGGCTCAAGTTCCCGTGACGGAGGCCCCGATGATCGCCCAAGCCCTGACCCTGCCGCGCCGAGGGGGCCGCCCGTGACGCCGCGCCTGGTCCTGACGATCCTGTTCATGATGGTCTGCGGCATCTCTGCCCCGGGAGAGCTGTACCTGACCCTGCCGCTGGGACCCGAGCTGCAGGCGCGCTTCGGCATTGCCGCGGCTGCCGCACCGCTGGCGGGCAGCGCCTTCGGGCTGGCCTATGCGGTCAGCTTTCTGGGGGTGGGCGGCCTGACCGACCGCCTGGGGGCGGCGACGATGCAGTTCTGGGGGCTGGTGGCGGCGGCGCTGGCGACGCTGCTGGCGGCGCTGCTGCCGGGCTACGGCGCCTTCCTGGTGGTGCGGGCCCTGCAGGGGATGGCGGCCTCGGCCATGGCGATCGGCACGCTGGCGCTGATCCCGGCGCGCTTTCCGCCCAATGCCCGGCCGCTGGCGGTGGCGGCCATGGGGCTGTCGTTCCTGATCTCGGCGCCGGTGGCGCAGATCGCGGTCACGCTGACGGCAGAGGCGGGGCTGACCCGGCTGATGCTGGGCATCGCGGCGCTTTATGCGGTGCTGGCGGTGGTCTTCCTGCTGCTGGGCCTGTCGCCGCGCCCGCAGCGCCGCGTGGCCATGGGGCCATCGGGGCAGGAGGGGCGGCCGCCGCATCGCGATCCGGCGGTGCTGACGGCCTGGGGCTGCTCGATCGTGGTGCTGTTTTCCTACGTGGCCTTCCAGGCGGGGCTGGTCGATCTGCAGGCGCATCTGCCGGTGACGCTGGAGACGTTGCACCTGGTCATCCTGCCGCCGCTGCTGCTGGCGCTGGCCACCGCGCCGCTGGCGATCCGCTTTGGCGCCGGGCGCGTCGCCCATGCCGGGCTGGCGCTGATTGCGCTTGGCGCGGCCATCGCCGCCAGCTGGACCGGCCCCGGCCTGATCGCCGGCACCCTGGTGCTGAGCGCGGGCACCGCGCTGACGGTGCCGGGCCTCATTGCCTTCATCTCGGGGCAGGCGGCGCCGCGCTACCGGGGGCTGGCCCTGGCGATCTACAGCTTCATCATGTTCCTCGGCGCCAGCCTGGCGCCGCCCGCGGCCTCGGTCATGGCGGGGCGGTCGCCGCTGCTGCTGTGCCTGGTGCTGGCCGGGCTGACGGCGGTGGCCTCGGTCGCGATCCGCATGGGGTCACGCCCCCGCTTCGTGCCCTGACCCGGCCCGGCGGGGATATATCCCCGTGATTTCAGGGGCCTCTCTGGTTGTATGTGATGAAATATTGTGCATCCGCACTTTTTATTCATTGCTATGCACCCAGAGCAAGGCGGGTCTGACGGGGTGTCTGTTGCCCGAAGCGGCCAGACATGAGACAACCTCAGTACAGGCGCTAACACAGCACCTGATGAGTTTCCTGGATCTCCTCCTCCTCCCTGAGATCCGGAAATTGGCGGCAGTCCCTCCTCCTCCTCCCTGGGACTGCCGCCCCCTCTCATCCCCTCCTGAAGACGCAGCGGCCAAGGGCCGCTTTTTTCTTGTCTTGTCCGTGGCTTCAGGGCTGGGCGGGTTGGCGGCGCCAGGCCTCGGGGGTGGTGCCGTGGCGGTCGCGGAAGACGCGCACGAAATGCGACAGGTCGCAGAACCCGGTGGCCAGCGCGATCTCGGTCACCGAACGTTCCGAGCGTTGCAGCAGGAACGAGGCCTGCGCCAGCCGCACCCGCAGAAAGGCATCCCCCGGTGCCAGGCCCAGGGCCTCGCGGAAGTGGCGTTCCAGCTTGCGGCGGCTGACGCCGAGATGGCTTGCGACCTCGGTCACGCGGGGCGGGGTTTCCAGGTTCTGCTGCACCAGCGCCAGCGCGCGGCGCACCAGCGGATCGCGGGTCTTCAGTTCCAGCGGGACGCCGGGCTGGGGATCGTCGGCGGCCAGGACCTCGTCGATGATCATGATGTTCAGGCTTTTGCGGGCGGCGGCGCGGCCGATGTGGCGATCAACCAGCCAGGCCGCCAGATGCGCGGAACTGGCCCCCCCCGAACAGGTCAGCCGTTCCCGGTCGACCACGAAGATGCGGTCCGACACCGGCGTGAGGCCGTCGAACTGGTCCAGGAAATCGTCGTGGTGAAACCAGCTGACGCAGCACTGGTAGCCCTGCATCAGCCCGGCGCGGTGCAGGATGAAGGCGCCGGTGCAGACCCCCACCAGCGGGATGCCCGCCCGCGCGGCGGTGCGCAGGAAATCGGTATAGGCGGGGGCGAGGCGCTCGATCTCGTCGATCAGGCCGCCGACCACCACGATGTAATCGAACCGCGAGGGGTTCCCCAGCTTCTCGTCCGGGCTGACCGCGATGCCGCAGCTGGAGCGCACCGGCTGCAGGTCCGCCGACAGCACCGTCCAGCTGCAGTGGATCGGCCGCGAACGGTCGCCCTCGTCCGCGGCCAGCCGCAAAACGTCCACGAAATTGGCAAATGCCGACAGTGTGAAGCGCCGCGCCAGCACGAAACCGATGCGCAGACGGGGCTGAGAGGGGGGGATCACGCTCATGGCGCAAAGATAATGCCAACCTGACGCAAATATCCAGTCCGCGGCGCCGCGTTTCTGCATAACTGTCGCGAACCCTCACGACTCTCCCAGCAGGATGGCGCCATGACCAAGTTCTCTGCCCTGTCGCTCGTCAAGAACGCCCTTACCGGCCACAAGGGCTGGACCGAGCAATGGCCCGAGTGCCAGCCCAAGAAGGAATACGATGTCGTCATCGTCGGCGCCGGTGGCCATGGCCTGGGCTGCGCCTATTACCTGGCCAAGGAACACGGCATCACCAATATCGCCGTGATCGACAAGGGCTGGCTGGGCGGCGGCAACACCGGGCGCAACACCACCATCATCCGCTCGAACTACCTGTATGACGAAAGCGCGCGGCTGTTCGATCACTCGGTCGACCTGTGGCAGAACCTCAGCCAGGAACTGAACTACAACGTCATGTATTCGAACCGGGGCTGCCTGATGCTGGCCCACAACGTCCATGACATCCAGAGCTTCCAGCGCCATATCCATGCCAACCGTCTGAACGGCATCGACAACCGCTGGCTGACCCGCGAAGAGGTCAAGGAATACTGCCCCGCGGTGAACACCTCGGAAAACGCGCGCTACCCGGTGCTGGGCGGCGCGCTGCAGGAACGCGCGGGCACGGCGCGCCATGATGCGGTGGCCTGGGGCTATGCCCGTGGTGCCACGGCGCGCGGCGTCGACATCATCCAGAACTGCGCCGTGCAGGCGATCCGCCGCGGCCCCGACGGGGCGGTGATCGGCGTCGATACCGACAAGGGCTTTATCGGCGCGAAGAAAATCGCCGTTTCGGCCTCGGGGCACAATTCGATGGTGATGGCGACCGCGGGCGTCCGGCTGCCGCTGGAATCCATGCCGCTGCAGGCGCTGGTGTCGGAACCGGTGAAGCCCTGCTTCCCCTGCGTGGTCATGTCGAACGCCGTGCACGCCTATTGCAGCCAGTCCGACAAGGGCGAGCTGGTGATCGGCGCGGGCACGGATGCCTATGTCTCCTATTCGCAGCGCGGCGGCCTGCCGCTGATCGAACACACCATCGCCGCCATTTCCGAGGTCTTCCCGATCTTCAACCGGATGCGGATGCTGCGCAAATGGGGCGGGATCACCGACAACACCCCCGACCGTTCGCCCATCGTCGGCAAGACGCCGGTCAAGAACCTGTATGTGAACTGCGGCTGGGGGACGGGCGGCTTCAAGGCGACGCCGGGCTCGGCGCATCTGCTGGCCTATACCGTCGCCAAGGACGAGCCGCACCCGATCAACGCGCCCTTCTCGCTGGAGCGCTTCACCACCGGGCGGCTGATCGACGAAGCCGCCGCCGCCGCCGTCGCCCACTGAAAGAGGTCCGTCATGCTGCTGATCCATTGCCCCTATTGCGACGAGACCCTGCCCGAACCCGAGTTCGCCTATGCCGGCGAGGCGCATATCGCCCGCCCCGAGCTGCCCTCGGAAAAGACCGATGCCGAATGGGCGGAATTCCTGTTCATGCGCTCGAACGTCAAGGGCGTCCACTTTGAACGCTGGCGCCACATCCACGGCTGCGGGCGCTTCTTCAATGCCGCGCGCCATACCGTGACCGACAAGTTCCTGACGACCTACAAGGCGGGCCAGCCGCGCCCCGAGATTGCCGCCCTGACCGGCGCGAAGGAAGGTGAGAAATGAGCCGTTATCGCATCCAGGGCCGCGGCCGGGTCGATCACTCGGAGCAGGTCTATTTCACCTTCGACGGCAAGACCTACACCGGGCTGCGCGGCGACACCGTGGCATCGGCGCTGCTGGCGAATGGCGTGCACCTGATGGGGCGCTCGTTCAAGTATCACCGTCCGCGCGGTGCCGTGTCTGCCGGCTCGGACGAGCCGAACGCCCTGCTGGGCACCCGCCGCGGTGCCGGCCGGTTCGAACCCAACACCCGCGCCACCCTGCAAGAGATCCGCGGCGAGTTGGAAACGACCTCGCAGAACAAGCTGCCCAGCCTCAAGTTCGACATCGGCGCGATCAATGATGCCGGGTACATGATGTTCTCGGCCGGGTTCTACTACAAGACCTTCATGTGGCCCAAGTCCTTCTGGGACAAGGTGTACGAGCCCTTCATCCGGGCCGCCGCCGGTCTTGGCGTGGCGCCGAACGAAGAGGACCCGGACCACTACGCCTCGCGGTTCCTGCATTGCGACCTGCTGGTCGTGGGCGGCGGCGCGGCGGGCATCATGGCGGCGCTGACCGGTGCGCGCGCCGGGGCCAAGGTGGTGCTGGTCGATGAAACCGCCGAGATCGGCGGCGCGCTGCTGTCGGAACCCGATGTCGTCATCGGCGGCGCCCCCGCCTGGGACTGGCTGAAGGCCCAGCTGGACGAGCTGGAAAGCCTGGGCGCCAGGGTGATGACCCGCACCACCGCCATCGGCTATTATCACCAGAACCTGGTGGGCCTGGCGCAGCGCGTCACCGATCACCTGGACCACCTGCCCGAAGGTGCGCCGCGCGAACGGCTGTGGCGGGTGCGGGCGAAACAGGTGGTGCTGGCGCAGGGCGCGCTGGAACGGCCGCTGGTCTTCGACGGCAACGACCGTCCTGGCGTCATGCTGGCCAGCGCCGCGCAGACCTACCTGAACCGCTACGGCGTCAAGGTCGGCAACACCGCCGTCATCATCACCTGCCACGACAGCGCCTGGTACGCGGCCTTCGACCTGGCGCTGGCCGGTGTGCGCATCGCCGCCATCGCCGACACCCGCGCCCATCCCGATGCCGCCCTGATCAGCCGCGCCCGGGCCCTGGGGATCGAGGTCCTGCCCGCGCATACCGTCACCACCACCCGGGGCCGGCTGCGGATCAAGTCGGTCTCGGTCGCGCCCGTCACCGCCTCTGGCGTCGGCCCCTCGCGGATCATCCCCTGCGATGCGCTGCTGATGTCGGGCGGCTGGACGCCCTCGCTGCATCTCTTCTCGCATACCCAGGGCAAGCTGAAATGGGACCCGGAGGCGCAGGTCTACCTGCCCGACGTCAAGACCGAAGAGGTCGAGATCGCAGGCGCGGGCCGGGGCCTGTGGGGCTATGCCGCCGCGCTTGAGGATGGCGTGGTGGCGGGCCGTGCCGCCGCCAAGGCCCTGGGCCTGCGCGCCACCGCCCGTGCGCCGGGCGTCTCTGTCGACCGTATCGGCACCGGCGAGCCGGTCCGCGATCTGCCCACCAACGGCGATCCGGGCAAGGCGCGCGCCTTCGTCGACTACCAGAACGATGTCACCGCCAAGGACATCCGCCTGGCCGTGCGCGAGGGCATGAAATCCATCGAGCACGTCAAGCGCTATACCACCAACGGCATGGCGACCGACCAGGGCAAGATGTCGAACATGAACGGGCTGATGATCGCCTCGGACGCGCTTGGCAAGGCGCCGCCGCAGGTCGGCCTGACCACCTTCCGCCCGCCCTACACGCCCACCACCTTCGGCACCTTCGCCAACTACATCCGCGGCGAGACCTTCGAGGTGACGCGCAAGACCACGATCGACGGCTGGGCCGCCGAACAGGGCGCCGTCTTCGAACCGGTCAGCCAGTGGCGCCGGGCCTGGTACTTCCCCAAGGCGGGCGAGGACATGCACGCGGCCGTGGCCCGCGAATGTGCCGCCACCCGCAAGTCGGTCGGCATCTTCGACGCCTCGACCCTGGGCAAGATCGAGGTCGTCGGCCCCGATGCGGTCGAATTCATGAACCGCGCCTATACCAACCCCTGGACCAAGCTGGCGCCGGGCCGGACCCGCTATGGCCTGCTGCTGGGCGAGGACGGTTTCATCCGCGACGACGGCGTGATCGGGCGGCTGTCGCAGGACCGCTTCCATGTCACCACCACCACCGGTGGCGCGGCGCGGGTGCTGAACATGATGGAAGACTACCTGCAGACCGAATGGCCGGATCTGAAGGTCTGGCTGACCTCGACGACCGAGCAATGGGCGACCATCGCCCTCAACGGCCCCAATGCCCGCAAGGTGCTGGAACCGCTGGTCGAGGGGCTCGACATCTCGAACGAGGCCTTCCCGCACATGTCGGTTGCGGATTGCACCGTCGCGGGCCTGCCCGCGCGCCTGTTCCGCCTGTCCTTCACCGGCGAGCTGGGCTTTGAGATCAACGTGCCCGCCTCGAAGGGGCGCGTCCTGTGGGAGGCGCTGATGAAGTCGGGCGCCGAATATGACATCTGCCCCTATGGCACCGAGACGATGCACGTCCTGCGCGCCGAGAAGGGCTATATCATCGTCGGCCAGGACACCGATGGCACGGTCACGCCCGGGGATGCGGGGCTGGACTGGGCGCTTGGCAAGAAAAAGCCCGATTTCATCGGTATGCGGTCCCTGTCGCGGCCCGACATGGTGGTGCCGAACCGGCGCCAGCTGGTCGGCCTGCTGACCGATGACCCGCAGGTCAGGCTGGAAGAGGGCGCCCAGATCGTGCTGGACCCGAACCAGCCCAAGCCGATGAAGATGGTCGGCTGGGTCACGTCGTCCTACTACAGCGCCACGCTGGGCCGGACCATCGCCATGGCCCTGATCGAGGGCGGCTTCGGCAAGATGGGCGATACCGTCTACCTGCCGATGATCGACAAGACCCACAGCGCCAAGATCACCGGCACCGTCTTCTACGACCCCGAGGGCGAGAAGGTGAAACTCTGAGAGGATGCGGCAGATGACGTTCGAAAAGAAGACCGCCGGTGGCGTCACCATCGAGGAACTGCCCGCCGAGGCACGTTTTTCCCTGCGCGTCCGAGAGGGGGAACGCGCAGCCCTGGCCGCGGCCCTGGGGCTGGAGCTGACCGCGAAGGTCGGCACCCAGACCAGCGGTTCGGGCCGCAAGGCGCTGTGCCTGGGCCCCGATGAATGGGTCCTGAGCGGCGCGCCCTCGGATGCGGGGGCGATCACCGCCGCCGCCGCCGCGGTCTATGACACCGCCCCCCATTCGCTGGTCGAGATCAGCGAGCGCGAGCAGTTCATCCGCGTCTCGGGGCCCGCGGTCGAGGACATCCTGGCCACCGGCATCGCCCGCGACCTGTCGCGGATGGCGCCGGGGCAGGGCGCGCGCACCGTCTTCGAGGGCACGCCCGTGGTGCTGGTGCGCGAAAGCGCCGACAGCTTCCGGCTGAACATCTGGCGCAGCTTCGCGGGCCATGTGGTGGGGCACCTCTACCACGCCCAGAAGGAATTCGCCTCGGGGCTGTAAGGCCCCTCCGGTCCTGACAGTCCGGTGACCTTGCTTCCGGGGCGGCGGAAACCGCTGGCCCGGACCCGGCGCGCCTGCTTCACTGCCGGTGAAGGAGCGCGCCCATGACCCCCGATCATTTCCTGATGGCCCTCGACATCTTCTCGACCGTGGTGTTCGCCACGACCGGGGCGCTGGTGGCGTCGCGCAAGCAGATGGATGTCTTCGGCTTCCTGTGGCTGGCCTGCGTGACCGGCATCGGTGGCGGCACCCTGCGCGACCTGCTGCTGGGGGTGCCGGTGTTCTGGGTCCAGCATCCCTGGCCGCTGATGCTGTGTGTCGCGGTGGCCGTGGTGCTGCATTTCACCGCCTTCCTGATGAACAGCCGGATCCACTGGATCGTCTGGTGCGATGCCTTCGGCATGGCCTTCGCCGCCACCGCCGGCACGCTGAAGGCGCTGGATCTGGGGGTGTCGGGGACGGTCGCGGTGGTGATGGGGCTGTTCTCGGCCACGGTGGGGGGCATCGTGCGCGACCTTCTGGGGGGCGAGCCCAGCATCATCATGCGCCGCGAGATCTACATGACCTGCGCCACCCTGGGCGGGCTGACGGTGGTGGTCTGCGAAGCACTGCAGGCGCCCGCGACGCTGGCGGCGGTGGCGGGCTTTGTCACCGCGCTCAGCCTGCGGATCGCGGCGATCATGCGCAACCTGACGCTGCCGGCCTTCCGGCCCCGCAAGGGACGTGCCTATCCCGACAGCTTCGCCCCGCCCGAAGATCCCCATGCCTCCTGACCAAAGCAGGGGGTGTTGCGTGCAGGTGTTGCGTCAGGGTTAACTTTCAACCCAGGGTTTAATCCCTTGTTAAGCAATTCTGCCAACTCTGGATCCTTGTAGCATGGGACCTGCGCCGGACGGGGCGCTGGCCCTGCCGGGGCAGGAGACGCGCCATGTCGGTGTTTTGGGGACGTCAGGACGACAGGGCGCGGGGATGCCTGCGATGACACCGCAGGAGCGAGACGAGGGCAGCTCGCTCCTGCGGCCACGCTCCGAGGGGCCGGTGGCCGAGCGTCTGGGGGCAACCTCGGCCGGGGCCGAGATGCGCCTGGCGCTGGAGGCCCAGCTGCGGCTGGTGCAGCGCGGTCTGGGCCTGAGGGCGCTGGCCGTCCAGATCCGCGAGGGGGCCGTGCCGGGGCTTGCGATGCCCGCCGTGATGAGCGGCGACAGCGAAGGCTTTGATATCCTGCGTGCGGCGCTGCGCGGCCGCCATCTGCATGCCGCCGAAGATCCCCGCACCGGGCCATGGCTGCGCAGCCTGCGCCTGGTCTCGGGGGCCGAGGTCGGCCTGCTGGTGCTGTTGCCGGGGACCGGGCTGACCCCTGCGGTCCTGGATGCCGCCGCCGCCGCCTTCGAGGCGCTGTTGCAGGGCTGGTCCGACCGCAGCCGGCTGGAACAGGACCTGGCCGAGAGCCGGCGCCTGGGCACCCGGTTGCAGGACCTGGCCGAACGCGATCCGCTGACCCAGGTGCTGAACCGCGCAGCCTTTGCAGCCCGGATGCGCACCCGCCTGGCCGAGACCTGCGGCGCCATCGCCTTCGTGCTGATCGACATCGACCATTTCAAGAAGATCAACGACCTATATGGTCATCCCTACGGTGACCAGTTTCTGCGCACCGTGGCCGAGGCCATTGCCGGCTGCATGGCCGGTCAGGGGCTGGCAGGGCGGCTGGGCGGCGATGAATTCGGCCTGCTGCTGGAGCTTCCCGCGCCTTGTCGCGGCACTGTCCAATCGGTGATGATGCAGTGCCGCAACAGCATCCTGCGGGCCTGCGCAGTGCTGAACCGCCCCGAACTGGGCCGCGTCAGCATGGGGGCCGCGCTCAGCCCCGCCGATGGCAGCGATTACGAGACGCTTTACGAGCGCGCCGACCTTGCGCTTTATGCGGCGAAATGTTCGGGGCGTGGGATGTCGGTTCTCTATACCGCCGAGCACGGCGCCCGCCGCGACCAGGCCGAGCTGCTGAAAAGCTTTCGCCAGGCCTGCGAGGCCGGGCAGGTGCAGCCGCATTTCCAGCCGATCCGGCATCTGCCCTCGGGGCGGATCACCGGCTACGAAGTGCTTAGCCGCTGGCACAATCCGCGCCTGGGGCTGTTGCCGCCCGCCGCCTTTCAGGAGGTGTTCCGCGATCCCGCCCTGGCCTGCGCCCTGACGCGCCACATCACCCGGGCCGCCCTGGCCCGGTTCGCCGATGCCCTGCCACGGCTGGACCGCGATGCGCGGCTGTCGCTGAACCTGACCTATTTCGATCTGATCGACCGGGAATTCGTCTTCGATTTCCAGACTGCCCTGGCCGAAACCGGCATCGGCTGGAACCGCATCATGATCGAGGTCACGGAGACGGTGATACTGGACGAGGATTCGGGGCAGATCTTCCGCTCGCTCGAGGAATTGCGGCAGCGCGGTGCCAGGGTGGCGCTGGACGATTTCGGGACCGGCTACGGCGGGCTGCGGCACCTGCGCGACTGGCCCGTGGATCTGCTGAAGATCGACCGGTCCTTCGTGCAGGGGCTGTGCAGTGATGCGCGGGATCGGGCCATCGTGCGCTCGGTAGTGGCGCTGGCGCGCGATCTGGGCTATCCTGTGGTCGCGGAGGGGGTGGAAAACGACCAGCAGCTGCGCATGTTGCGTCTGCTGGGCTGCACATTCGGCCAAGGCTACGCTATCGGGCATCCGGAGCCGCTGGAACGGTTTGGGGCCGGTCCCGTTTCCACGTCGTCCATGAATCATGGCATCTCCCCTTGATATGCCGCAAATGCAGCCGGGGGCGCGGGCAGCCGCGCCGCGATGCCCCGGTTTCTTTTAAAATTTGGCAGGAACCCGGATCTTGGGACCATGGATCTGACAGCAACCGCCCTCGAGCACGGAACCCATCCGCTGGTGGCTATCGCGGCCTCGGCCGGCGGGCTGGAGCCGCTCGAGGCGTTCTTTGCCGCCGCTCCCGAAACCGCCGGCTGGAGCTACGTGGTGATCCGCCACCTGCCCGCCGATGGGGTGTCGCATCTGGACCGGCTGCTGGCGCGCCAGTCGGGGCTGCGCATCCTGGAGCTGGCCGATGGTATGACGCTGCAGCCGGACACGCTGTACCTCAGTCCGCCGGGGCATCTGGTCGAGCTGCACGAGGAACAGTTCCGCACCCGTCCGGCCCGCCGGGGGGCGGGGCAGGGGCCGCTCCGGCCGATCGACGTGTTCTTCACCTCGCTCAGCGAACGCGATCCGCGCGCCAGCTTTGCCGTGGTGCTGTCGGGGGCCGGGTCGGATGGCGCCGAGGGGGCGCAGGCCTTGCGCCGGGCCGGCGCCATGGTGCTGGTGCAATCCCCGCAGGAGGCCGATTTCCCCTCGATGCCGAGCGCGGTGCTGAAGGCGGGGGCCGCCAACCGCGTGCTGCCCGCCGCCGAGATCCCCGAAGCGATCCGGGCCCGCATTCAGGATGCCGATGCGCCCGCGCCGCCGCTGCAGCCGGTGGCGCGCACCGCGGCCCAGGCTTTGCTGGAACGCCTGCAGCAAGAGCACGGCCTGGATCTGGCGGCCTATCGCCCGCAGGGGCTGATGGGCGGGCTGGAGGCCTGGCGCAGCCGCCGCAACCTGGCCTCGCTGAACGAGGGGCGCGACCTGATGATCGCCCGCCCCGAGTTGCAGGAGGAGCTTTACGAGGCCCTGTTCTCTAAAGGGGCGGGTTTCTACCGCGATCCTGATGCCATCCGGGCGCTGCGCCGCGAGGCGCTGGAGCCGATGCTGGCCGAGGCCGCCCCGGGCCGTGCCTTCCGCATCTGGGTGCCGGGCTGCGCGGGGGGCGAAGAGGCCTATACCATCGCCATCGAGATGGCCGAGGTGATGCGCACCCTCGGCATCGACCGCAGCTTTCGCATCATCGCCACCGACCTGCACCGCGGCGCCATCGACCGGGGTTCGGCCGGGCGTTACAGCGCGGCCGCGCTCGCGCCTGTCGCCGAAGATCTGCGCACGCGCTATTTTCGTCCCGATGGGACGGGCGGCTTTGTCATCGACCCGATGTTGCGCCAGCGGGTGATTTTTTCGGTCCATGACGTGCTGTCGGACCCGCCGTTCATGAACCTCGATCTGATCTCGTGCCGGAACCTCTTGGGTCTGCTGACCGAGGAAGCGCAGCTGCGGGTGCTGTCGATGTTCATCTTCGGCCTGCGTCCGGGCGGGCATCTGCTGCTGGGGCCGCAGGAAAGCCTGGGTCGGCACGTCATCCACTTCCGCATTCTCGACAGCCGCTGGCGGCTGTTCCGTGGCGCCATGAAGGGGCGGGTGCTGGATCCGGCCATGCTGCCGCAGCGCCCCGCCACCCCCGGGACCGACCCGCAGGAGGACCCGCCCGCCGCCGATGCGCCGCGCGACCGGCGTGGTGACAGCAGCCGCGTCTGGGAGGCGCTGCTGGGGCGGCATGACCGATCCGAAATGGTGGTCGCCCCCTGGGGCCAGGTCGTCGCCGTTTTCGGGGCCGCCGCGCGCTATGTCAGCGTGCCGCCTGGCGGCGACCGCTCGATCCGGGCGGCGCTGCATCATGACCTGCAATTCCCGGTCTCGGTGGCGCTTGGCCGGCTGCGGCAGGATCAGCTGGACCGGTTCGAACGCGACATCAGCCTGCATGACGGCAGTGGCCACAGGCACGACCTGCACCTGACCTGCACACCGCTGTCGATGCCCTCGGGGCCGGATTTCCTGCTGCTGGAGCTGGAAGATATGGCGGGCGCGGCCGCCAGTGTCATCCCGGTGTCGCAGGGCGCGGGCGAAGAGGCGCGGCTGCGCTACCGCCTGCAGGCGCTGGAACGCGACCTGCGGCTGACGGAACATACGCTGGCGCGGATGACCGAAAAGCTGGAGGCCAGCAGCGAAGAGCTGGAAAGCTCGAACGAGGAGCTTCTGGCCACCAACGAGGAATTGCAGACCTCCAACGAAGAACTGCAAAGCTCGAACGAGGAGCTGCATGTGGTCAACGAGCAGCTGGTGACGCTGACCGCCGCGCACGAGACCAGGATGCTGGCCATGGAAGAGGCCGCGCAGGACATGACGCGGATCCTTGAGGGGCTGGGCCTGGGGGTGCTGCTGCTGGACGAAGGGCTGCGGATCTGCCGGTTCGGCGGCCGGGCCGGGCAGGATTTCGGCCTGGAGGAGGATGATCTGGGTCAGCCGCTGGCGCGGGTGGCCGCGCAGATCGCGCTGGCCGATCTTCAGGCCCTGGCCGAGGGCATCCTGGCGGGCGATGCGCCCGGGGCCTCGGTGACAGGGGCCTTCGGGGGGGCGCCGATGCAGCTGCGCCTCAGCCTGCTGGCGCCGCGCCGCCCCGGCGAGGGGCGGCTGATCCTGCTGACCTGCACCCGCCCCGACGCCTGGGACTGACCTGCGGGTTCCGTGCTTGCGGCCGTGCTGCCCCTGCCGCAAGGGCCGCTGCCCCGGCGTGGCATCCGGTCCGGTGGGATCGGGGCGCAGGCCCTGGCGGATCGGGTGCCGCTGCACAGGCCCCGGGCGGATCCGCATGGCCCGCCCTGCAGTCGACCCGCGCCCTGGCCTGGTGCTGAGGTGCCCGGATCGCAACCGTTACGCGCCCCGACAGTGCGCCCTTTCGTGGGCTCTCATTGCCAAGCTGATGAAACGAAAAGGAGGCCGACGCGCAGGAAGCGACCTGCGCGCTGACGACTTTTCCCATCAGGCTGCTCGTCTGATTGCTGTGCCCCTTTGCGTCCAGTCAGATCCTCTGGCAATGCCGGGCGCATGCTTTTGACGATACGCAAGGCGGGGGCAGAACGGGGGGATGTCAGGGCGTGATTTTCCGCACGGAGCGGGCCTGAGCATGCTTTCCGCCCGGGGCCTGGTCCAAGACATGCGCGGCAAGGGCATGCGGGGGGCGTCCTGAAACTGGCCTCTCACCCGGTCCCGAGGCGGGCATCGGGGCCCCCGGAGCCCCCTTGCAGGCAAAATGCCGGGGGAAGGGCCTTGGCACTGTCCCGGGCGGCCCCCGGGGCTAGAGGATGAAATGAGCCGCCGTCAGGTCGGTGATATGGACGCCCGCCACCAGAATGCGGTTGCCATCGCCATCCAGGATGGTCACCCCGGCGGCGGTGTCGACCAGGTGATGCGCGAACAGATCTTCGGCATCGGTGATGGCATCGACATCGCTCAGGTCGATCTTTTCCAGCGCGCCGGTGATGTCGAAATCGGTGATGATGTCCTGGCCAAAGTCGTTGTGGAAGACGAAGGTATCGGCATTGAAATCGCCGGTCAGCCGGTCGTTGCCGGTGCCGCCATCCAGCGTGTCACGACCCGATCCGCCCGACAGCCGGTCATCGCCTGATCCGCCCATCAGCAGGTCGTTGCCGGTGCCGCCCAGCAGGTTGTCGCCGCCGCCACCGCCAAGCAGACGGTCGTTTCCGGCCTCGCCGAACAGGCCGTCGCCGGTGTCGCCGCCGTCCAGCAGATCATCCCCCGATCCGCCGAACAGCCGGTCCAGCCCCTCGCCGCCGAACAGGCTGTCCTGGCCGGTGCCGCCGAACAGGTTGTCGGCCTGTCGCCCGCCGTCCAGCCAGTCATCGCCGGAACCGGCTTCCAGCCGGTCATAGCCGCCTTCCCCCTTCAGCGTGTCGTTGCCCGCATCGCCGAACAGCCGGTCCTGACCGGTGCCGCCCAGCAGCAGGTCATTGTCGCGGTCGCCATGCAGCCAGTCGTTCTCGGATCCGCCAAAGAGGCTGTCGTCGCCCGATCCGCCATACATGTGATCAAAGCCCTGTTCGCCCACCAGCCGGTCCCGCCCGCTGCCGCCATAGATCGTGTCGGAATGCCGCCCGCCGTTCAGCACGTCGTTGCCGGCCTCTCCGTAGAGGGTGTCCATGCCGCCGTCGCCGGTGACGGAATCGTCGCCCTGGTCGCCATGCACCTCGTCGTCGCCGACATTGCCGATCACCATGTCGTCGCCGTCACCGCCCCAGGCATGGTCATTGCCCCAGCCGCCGCGCAGCTCGTCTGCCTCGGTGCCGCCGTCCAGCGTATCGTCGCCCGAGCCCCCCAGCAGCTGGTCGCGGCCGCCTTCGCCATAGAGGGAATCCGCCCCGTCACCGCCTTTCAGCGCATCCCGGCCGGCGCCGGCCGACAGGATGTCGTTGCCGCGCCCCCCCAGCAGGTGATTGGCGGCCGAACTGCCGGTGATCGTATCGTTGCCATCGCCGCCGGCGACATTTTCAAAACTGCCGGTCAGGCTGGCCCAGGTCTGGCCATCCACCCGCAGGCTGCCAGAGGTATCGCCCAGCCGCAGCTGGGCATTGCCGCTAAGTGCGGCCAGGTTGATCCAGTCGCTGCCGCCGTCGGAATCGGTGATCTGGCCGCGGCTGCCCTGTGCCGCCTTCAGGGCCTGGAAATCATCGGTGAAGGTATAGATCTGGTCGGTACTGGCCTTCTGCCCCTCGAAGGTCATGCCGAAGCCGCGCAGCAGGCCGGTATCGCGCTCTGCGTGATCGGTGGCCTGCAGGCGCCAGGTGCCCTGCTGGCTGATGCCGCGCAGCGAGGTGATGCCGAAGGTCCAGGACCCGTCAAAGCTGTTGCTGCCATCCCGGGCCAGCAGGTCGACCTCGGTCCCGTCCGGGGCGATCAGCACCAGCGTCAGATCCGAGATCCAGCTGTGCTTGAAGTCGACCGTGACATAGACGTGGTCCAGCACGATGTCGCCGCTGGCGGCGGTATAGCTCAGCTCGGACGTGCCCAGGTCCTCGATCGCGACGGGGGTTTCGGGAATGCAGGCAATGGTGCGGCTGACCTGCCGGTCGGCCGTGTCGGGGGCCATCAGGCTCCAGACCTCGGCCATGCGCACTGCCGCACGGGCATCGATCATGCCATAGCCGTAGTTGACGTGATAGCTGAGGCCGCCGCCATTCCAGGTGGTGGCGCCATTGGCGAACCAGCTCGAGACCTCATAGCCCTGCGCCCCGCTGCCAAAGCCCGAACCGGTCTGGCCAGCCGAGACCGCCAGGATGTTCTGCACGTCCGTCCAGTGCAGCCGGGCATTGGCCTGAAGCATCAGCGCCGCCACCCCCGAGACAACGGGCGTGGCGGCAGAGGTGCCGCCGAAGGTCGTCGTGCTGTCGCCCGAGCTGTATCCGGCGGTGCTGGTCATGTCGGTGGTGATCGAGGCCGCCGGGGCGGCGACCAGGATGTTGTGGCCCCAGTTGGAATAGCTGGCGACATTGCCCTTGGTGTCGGTGGCGGCGACCACGATCATCTCGTGCAGGTTGTTCAGCCCGTCGCCATGGCCATTGCCGTAGATCCCCAGGGCGGCGGCATAGGCGTCGTTGGCCTCGTTGCCGACGGCCTTGGTAAAGACCGTGCCCAGCCCGTGGCGTCCGGTCTCGGCCGCCATGCGGATGCCGGCGGCCTCGCGCGCCACCTGGCTTTGGGCATCGCTGAGGCTGGCATGGTAATTGAACCCCGGCAGTGACCCCCAGGAATTGTTGACCACGTCAAAGCGCGCGGCCTCTTCGAAGATGCGGAAAAAGTCCTTGGCCGACAGGTAGATCGCATCACGGACGTAGTCGACCGAGGTGATATGCGCCCCGTAGGCGACGCCCAGACCGCCGGATCCGTTGTCGGCGGCGGCAATGATCCCGGCCACGGCCGTGCCGTGACCGGCGTCACTGCTGTTGGGCGTGCCATTCAGGAAGTCGTATTCCAGCGAGGCATCGTAATTGGCGATCAGGTCGGATTGTCCGGCCTCGACGCCCTCGTCGAAGATGCCGATGCGGATGCCGGCGCCGGTGTAGTCCTGCCAGACGTCCTCGATCCCGCCAAGAAGCGAGAAATGCCACTGCTGCTTGTAAAGCGGGTTCAGGCCCGTGGGCATCTGGGGTCTCCGGGTGCGGTCGCGCGACAAGGCTAGGGGATGCGGGTTAATGGCTTCTGCCCTGCAGACGGATCCCTGAAGGGGAAATGAATAGGATTTTCAGTGTGTTCCCAGGTTTGGCCCCGCCTGTGCCCGGCTTTCGCCGCATTGCCCTGCCCCGATGCCGGTAACGAAGGCTTGACCAATCCGCCTTATCCCGGAAGCGGGCTGGTGCAGGACGGATCGACATGCAGGCGCAGGCAGACGGGCAGGAACGGCTTTTCGGGCATCTTTTCCTCAGCGTGGGGGCGATGAAGGCGGGGACGACCTGGCTGTTCTCGGTCCTGGAGCGCCACCCCGAGCTGCATTTCACCCCCGAGAAGGAGCTGCATTACTTCTATCACCGCTACTGCAATCCCGGGCAGTTGTCAGACCGCAACCGCCTGGCCCGTGTGCGCGAGCGTTACCTGGACCGCTACGACCCCGAGACCGCCAATCCCGACCGCATCCGCCTGCAACTGCACTGGGCGGCGCAGTACCTGTCGCGGCCGGTCGATGATTTCTGGTACCGCAACCTGTTCACCCGGCCGCGCGGAGAGCTTTATGCCTGCGATTTCTCGAACCTGCAGGCCCATCTGCCGCAGGAGGCCTGGACCGCGATCGAGGCCAGCTGCACCCGGCTGCGGGTGATCTACACCCTGCGCCATCCGGTCAGGCGACTGTGGAGCCACGTGAAATTCCACCTGCAGGTGACCGGGCAGCTGGACCGGCTGGCCAGCTGGGGCCCGGCCGAGCTGCAGCGCTTTCTGCGGCAGGAGTTCATCTGGTCGAACGCCGAATATGGCGCCGTGCTGCGGCGACTGGGCGCGGGGCTGTCGGCGGATGTGGTGCTGCCGCTCTTCTACGAGGACATGCGCAGCGATCCCCGTGGCGTGCTGGCCCGGATCGAGGCGCATCTGGGCATTCCCCCCCATGACTACCCCGAGGCGCTGGTGACGCGCCGGGTCAATGCCTCGGCCAGCCTGCCGATGCCCGAGTTCTTCCCCGCCCTGGTGGCCGAGGATGTCGCCCGCATCTGCGACGAGCTGCGCGCCCTGGGTCTGAGCCTGCCAGAAAGCTGGGACGCCTGACCCCCCGGCGAGGGGCGAACGTCGCACTGGTCGGCAAAGCGCTCTCCGGGGCGGCAATCCGTGTCTGGCGCGAACCGGTGGCGCATGTGCCTGCGGCACGTGCGCCCGTGCAAGCGGGCCCCTGGACGAAAGCCCCCCCCCCCCGACGTCTGCACGCCCGGGCCGGTGGCCGCAAATGGCCCTGCCTTGGGTGCAACCGGCGTGGCCTGATGCCTTGGCGGGCCTGCTCTGGCGTGGCCCCCTGTCGTGGTCGTGGTCGTGGTCGTGGTCGTGGTCGTGGTCGTGGTCGTGGTCGTGGTCGTGGTCGTGGTGCTGTGCGAAGGGGCCTGTCCGCCGGCGATGTCCGCGACTGACTTGGCAGAGGTTCAGGGCAGGGCGCGCCGGGGCAGGGCATCGGCCAGGGGGATCGGGTCGCGGTTCAGCAGCGGCCGTGTCAGCTCGACGAAGGCCTGTGCCTGCTCGGCAAAGCCGTCGAGGGGGACGGGCGCGACCTCGCGCGTGGGCTGGCGCAGGGTGCGCAGGATCTCGCGGCGCAGGGCTTCGGGCGGGGCGCCGATCGGCAGGGCATGGGCGCGGTCGGGCCCGGGATGTTCCATCGTGCCACCGCTGTCGGTCTGGATCACCCGGATGCCACGCGCCAGTGCCTCGCGCAGGGCCAGGCCGAAGGTTTCCTTCCATTGCGAGGGGAACAGCAGCACGTCCACCTGTGCCCAGAAGGCATCCATGCTGTGCTGTTCATAACGCGGATGCAGGCGCCAGTCGCCCGGCAGGGCCGAGAGGTCCTGGGATCGCCACCAGCTCTCGTGCAGGCCGCCATCTGCCAGCAGCACGCGGAAATCGCTGCGGCCCAGGCCCTCGAAGGCGCGGCGGATCAGCGGCCAGCCCTTCAGCGCCGAGGGGCCGCCGCAGAAGGCGAAGACGGTGCGCGGATCGGCGGCCCGGCGCGCGGCCTGGCGGGCGGCAAAGCCGGGGCCCGGGCGGGTGATGCCGTTGCGCCAGACCTCGGCCCGGGCGGGGGCCAGCCCCGAGGCCAGGCAGAGCCCGCGGGCGAAATCCGATGGGAAGGTCATCAGCGGCACTTCGGCTGCCACGTCGGCCAGCCGGTTCCGGCGGTGGCGCATCGGCGCCATGTCGGGGCCGCAGGACCGGCAGGCCTCGATCCGCACCGGGTCCTGGGCGCAATAGCGGCCGTCGGGGCGGATCATGAACTGGCGGTCGCAGATCCACCAGAAATCATGCGCCGAGACCACCACAGGCACCCCCGCCGTCCGCGCCGCCGCCAGCGGGGCGATGCCCAGTTCCTGGATGCAGTGCAGGTGCAGCAGGTCGGGCTGGAGCTGGTGCAGCAGGCGGGCAAAGACCTCTCCGACCTGGGGATTGTCGTACATCTGGGCATAGCCGCGCCGGGGGGGCAGGTTGATCAGCCAGCTGGCAATGGCGCCGCTTTGCGCGCGGCGCAGGGCATAGTCCGGCAGGTCGCGGCGGCTGACTGCCGAAACGGCGCTGACCTGCCAGCCGTGATGGGCATGCAGGGCACGGGCGACCTCTTCGGCGACGACGGTGGCGCCGCCATAGCTGTAGGGGGCAAAGAAGATGTTGCCGACAAGGACATGCGGGCGGCTCATGCGGCGATCCACCGGATCAGCCCGGGATCGACCACGGGAGACGACAGGCGGGCGCTCCAGCCCTCTTGCAGGATGGTGCGGGCGGCGGCGCCCATACGCGTTAGGGCTGCGCGGTCGCGGGCGGCTGCCTGCAGGGCCTCGGCCCAGTCGTCAGCCCCGGCCAGGACCCGGCCCGTGCCGCCGTCCTCGACCATGGCGGCCATGTCGGACCCCGCGGACACGAAGCTTGGCACCGCGACCGACGCCGCGTCGATCACCCGCACCGCGCTCTTGCAGCGGTTGAACAGGTCGTCCTGCAGCGGCAGCAGCGCCAGATGGCATTGTGCCAATTGCGCCAGATAGTCGGCATAGCCGGTGAAGGGATGGGATTCGATCTGTGGTCGCAGCCGGGCCGGCAGGCGGGCGGTGTCGAAATGGCCCAGAAGCACCAGCCGATGCGCCGGATCGCTGCGCAGCAGGGCTGCAACCGGTTCCGCGATCAGGGCAAAGTCGGCCTCATGGCCATGCGAACCGCTGGCAAAGCACAGCCGCAGCCCGCCCTGGGGCGGGGGCAGGGGGCGGGCCTCCAGCGTCTGGGCATCGGCGAAGTTGCGGCGCAGGAAGACCGGGCGCTGGGTGAATTCGCGGGCGTGGCGCTGCAGCGCCGGGGTCGAGACGCAGACCGCATCGGCGGCATTCATCACCTCGGCATAGGCGGGGGCCTCGGCGATGAAATGCTGGCGCAGGCCGGCCGGCAGGGCCTCCATATTGGCATAATCCGCATAGGCCGGCACCGAAAACAGCGGGTCGTCGATGTCATACAGCACCGGCAGACGCAGCCGTCGGGCCTCGTAAAGGTATTGCGTGACAAGAGGATGGCTGCGCAGGCGGTACAGGATCACATGGCTGGCATCCTGCAGGATATCCATGCAGCGCGGCACGTCCTCGTAATGCGAAAAGGCATAGTCGGCACCGGCCAGGCGGAACAGCTCGGCCGGTTGTTCGACCCGGTACTTGCGGCATTGGGGCAGGTTCAGATCGCCGATCAGGGCGATCTTGCGGCGCCGGTCGGTCGGCACCTGCGCAGGGATGCGAAAGCCGTGCCGCAGCGAAAGCTCGGTCCAGAAGCTTTGCAGATCGCCCGCCCCGGGCTGCCCCGCCTGCGGCTGCAGCATCGAGGGGCGCCCCCCCGCCTGCCACCACAGCCGCATGCGCCTCAGGGTCGCCCGGGCGCCCTCGTGGCGCAGGAAATGCAGCGCGCGCCGCAGCTGCCGGATGCCGATATGTCGTCCCATGATCCGTCCGTGAACCGCCTCTGGTCCAGCGTTACGCGCAACGTGCTGAAGAGACGGTTAATGGCATGCGGATCCCGGGAAATCGGCAAGGCGCACACCGGTCCTTAACGGCTGCGATGCCAGGGTCGCGTCAAAGCGAGGGATGCGGAGGCAAGATGCTGATCCTGATGGCCGTGAAGAATGGGGCCCCCTATCTGCCGGCACAGCTGGCCAGCCTGGAGGCCTCTTTGGCCGCGGGTTGGGCATTGCGGGTGGGCGACGACGGGTCCTCGGACGGGTCTGCCGAGATTGTGCGGGCCTTTGCCGCCGGTCAGCTGCCCGGCCGGGTGCGGCTGTCGCAGGGGCCGGGGCAGGGGGCCGCGGCGCATTTCCTGTCGCTTCTGGCAGGGCTGCCGGATCTGCCGGGGCTGGTGGCGCTGGCCGACCAGGACGACATCTGGCTGCCGGGCAAGCTGACGCGGGCGCAGACGCTGCTGAACCGCGTCCCGGGCCATGTGCCGGCCTTCGTCCATGCCCGCCGGATTGACTGGTGGCCGGTCCGGGACCGCCATCGCCTTTCGGCCCATCCCCGGCGCGCCCCGGGGTTCGAGAACGCCTTGCTAGAGAACGTGGCTTTCGGCAATACGCTGGTTTTGAACCCCGCGGCCGCCCGTCTGGCCCGGCAGGCCGCCCCGCGCGCGGGCGGGGTCTATGCTCATGACTGGTTTCTCTATCAGCTGCTGACCGGGGCCGGGGCTCTGGCGCTTTATGATCCGGAACCTGCGCTGCTGTACCGGTTGCACGGCGGCAATGTGATCGGCGTGCCACACTGGTTGGGCCGCAAGCGGGCGGTGCTGGGCGGCGTCTATGCCCGCCGCGTGGCCGCGCAGCTGCAGGCGCTGCAGGCCTGCGAAGACCTGTTGACCCCGGAAAACCGCACGACGCTGCACGCCTTTGCCCGGGCCCGGGTGGCCCCGCGGATGCGCCGCCTGGGCACGTTCCGCAAGCTGGGCCTGTACCGGCAGACCTGCCAGGGGCGGCTTGGATTCTGGGGGGGGGCGCTTCTTGGCCTGGTCTGATTCTGCTACGCCCGAGCCGCAGAAGATCATGCTGCTGGGCGGCGATGGCGGTTATTCCGGCGTGCCACGGCATCTGGCGCATCTGGTCGAGGGCGGCCGCGGCCTGGTGCGTTTCGTCGTGGTCAGCGATCTGGATCGCGGTGGCTATGCCTTCCTCAGACGGGCTCCGGCGCGGCACATGCAGGTGCGGGGCCTGTCGACCCGCGGCCGGCTGATCTGGCACCTGAGCGCGGCGCGCACCCTGCAGCGCCTGATCGAACGGGAACGTCCGGCGCTGGTCTGGGCCCATGCCCGCATGGCGGTGCTGCTGCTGCGGCTGTTGCTGATCCTCGGCCGGGTCTCTGGCCCGGAGGTTGCGGTGACCTATCACGGTCTGCCCTTCGGCCCGGGTCACCGGCGGCTCTGGGCGGGGCTGTCGCTGTGGTTCGAGCGCCGCTGCCTGGCGCGGGGGCCGCGCCAGACGCTGATCTTCCTGTCAGAGGGCGCGCGCGCGGCGCATCGCAATGCCGTTGGGGCCGCGCTTTGCGACCGGCACCGATGCCTGGTGCTGCCGAATTGCTCGGATCTGGGGATGGTGACGCGCCTCGACGAGGGGCCTGGCCGACGGCGCCTTCTGGTGATCGCCCGCCCCGGCTGGCAGAAGAACCTGGAGCGCGCCTTCCGCATCTTTGCCCATCTGCCCGGCCATTACCGGCTGAGCCTGGTGGGCGAGGGCACGGATCTGCCGCCCCTGCGCCAAATGGCGCGGCGTATCCTGGGGCCTGCGGCGGTGCGACGGGTCGAGTTCATCGGTCCGCTGGACGATCTCTCGGACAGCTTGGCGCGGTCTGATGCCTTCCTGCTGACCTCTCGCTACGAGGGGATGCCGATCGCCGCGCTGGAGGCGTTCGAGGCCGGTCTGCCGCTGGCGATGAGCGATCTGCCCGGCACCCGCGACATCCTGCAGGCCCATCCCCATGCCTGCGCTTTGACATCCGGCGGCGATCCCCGCGAGGATGCGCTGCGTGTCCTGGCCCTGACCGAAGCCTTCTGCCGCGATGCCGCCCGCCGCCAGGCCGAGATCCGGCACGCCTGGAGCCTGCATTACGCGCCGCTGGCCTGGTCGACCCGGATGCGGCGGATGCTGTTTTCCATCCTGCCCCCGCCTGGCCCGCCGCCCGCGCGCCGACAGACGGGGCCGGCGCGGGTGCTGCGCTTTCCCGATCGGGCGCCCCGGGCCGGGCCGGAGCAATCCCGTGATTCGTCCGGCCTGCCGGGGCAGGGGGGCTAGCGCCGGGTGTAGCGGATCACCGGCACGCGGACCGCAAAGCAGGTGCCCTGGCCCGGGGTCGAGGTCAGCGTCAGCTCATGCCCCAACAGGGTGCAGGCGCGCTCGACGATGGCCAGGCCCAGGCCCATGCCGTCGGTGGGGCTGACCGGGGCATTCAGGCGCTCGAACTCGCGGAAAATGTCTTTGCGGCGGTTCTCGGGAATGCCGGGGCCGGTGTCATGGACCTCGATCCGCAGGAAGCGGCCAGACCTGCGGGCGCCCAGCAGGACACGGCCGTTGGGGGTGTAGCGGATCGCATTGCTGAGCAGGTTCTGCAGGATCCGCCGCAGGTAGGTGGCATCACTGGCCACCACCGCCGCCGAGGGGCAGAGCCGCAGCGCCAGCCCGCGCGCCTGCGCCTGGGGCAGCATCTCGTCCGCCAGCTGGCGCATCAGGCGGTCGACGGGCACGGCGCCGACATGGACTTCGACCCGCCCGGAATCGAGGCGCGAGATATCCAGCAGCGCCCCCATCAGGTGCTCGACGCTTTCCAGCGCGCGCCGGGCCTTGCCCAGCACCGGGGCGGCCTGGGTGCCGATGCCGTTGTCCTCGGCCGCGGCCAGGAACAGCTTGGCCGCCGACAGCGGTTGCAGCAGATCGTGGCTGGCGGCGGCCACGAACCGCGTCTTCGAGGCATTGGCGCGCTCGGCCTCGGCCAGGGCGGCCTCCAGTTCTTCGGTGCGTTCGGCGACGCGGGCCTCGAGCATTTCATTGACGGCGCTCAGCGCCCGGGCGGCGGCGCGTTCGGCGGTGACATCGGTGACCGAGATGACGAAGCCGCGGTCCGGCATCTCCTGCGCCGAGACCGACAGGGTGCGGCTGGCGCCCTGGGCGATCTCGAAGATCAGGGGCGCGCGGCCATGCGACTGGCGGGTCCAGGCGCGCAGCCTTGTGGCATCGGTGGTGCCCAGAAAGGCGAACTGGCCGGCCATCCAGCCGATCAGCGCCTCGGCGTCGATGCCGATGTGGAAATTGCGGATCGGATAGGACAGCAGGTCGGCCAGCCGGGCATTCCAGCCCGCCAGCCGGCCGTCCCGGGTGAAGATGCAGACCCCCTGGTCCAGGTGATCAAGCGTCGCCCGGATCAGCCGCGCCTGGTCGTCCAGCATCCGCGCCCGCTCGCGCCGTTCGATGCGCATGATATCGGTGACGTCGGTCTGCAGGATGACGATGCCACCGTCGGGGGTGCGGTGTTCGCTGACCTGCAGCCAGCGGTTGCCGCGCAGGCGGACGTTGAACATGCCGTGCTGGTCGCCGTGGCGCGCCATCCGCCCGGCCCGCCATCCGGCCCGGGTTTCCCCCGCCGGCAGCATCAGGTGCCGGCTGTCGGACACCATCAGCACGTAATCGGTAAAGCTGAGCCCCGGCGCCAGCTGTGCCTGCACGTCCGGCAGTTGCAGCGCGAAACGCGAGTTGAACAGCACCAGTGCCTCGTCTGCGGAAAACAGCGCAAAGCCCTCCTGCACCGTCTCGATGGCATTGGTCAGGTTGGTGCGCGCCTCGTCGGCCTCGTGGCTGGCGGCGGCCAGCCGGGCGTTCGACTGGTTCAGCAGGTCGAGGGCGCGCTCCAGCTCGGCGGTGCGGGCGCGGACCTCCTGTTCCAGCAGGGCGGCGCGCTGGAACTGGGCAAAGGCGGTGCCGGGGGCGGCATTGGCCTGCTCGACCCGGTACATCAGCGCATCGGCAATGGTCAGCAGCTTGACCACCTGGGCGGTCGGCGGATCGTTTGGGTCCAGCAGGTCGCGGGCGGTCATGGGCGGGCCTCGGGGGGGTAGATGGCGACCCCGGTCAGGGTCTGGTTGACATGCAGCGCCCCCATCTGCTCGCCATAGGTCGAGAAGCCGCGCATCCGGTGTTCGCGCATCAGGCCGGACAGGGCGGCGGTCTGCTGGTGATGGCGCGCCTCCAGCCGGCGCAGCAGGCAGTCGCAGCCCAGCACGATGTCGGGACGGGCGTTGCGCGACAGCTCGGCCAGGGTCGAGGAAAGATGCCCGGCCATGTCGGTGCCCTGGGCGACGCTTAACACCAGCCCCAGGCCGATGGCGGAATAGAAATGCAGCGCCCCGTCATCGCCCACCCGCCGGATCGAGCGGACGTGGTATTCGCCCGCCACATGCACCACCAGCGGATGCGAGGCCAGGAAGGCATGGTCCAGCGCCGCGGCCGGAATGTCGAGCAGCCTTGCCAGTTCCCCCGCCGCCGGCGCCCCGTTGATCGAGGTCACGACCCGGCGTTCGGGATCGGCGCCGGTCACCACCATGCGCCGCGCGGTGGGGGCGAAATGGTCGGTCTTGAAGACCTTGACCGGGCAGGTGCCGCGCACCAGCAGCAGCGCCGCGCCGCCGGGCGCGATGCTGTCGCCGGCAAAGACGCGGGTGCTGTCGAAACGTTCCATGTCGCCGGCCGAGCCGCCGAACAGCGGCACCGAGCCAAGCGCCGCCGACACGCCCGGGGCCAGGTGGTCTTCCTGCTGCGACAGGCCGTCGATCAGCAGGAAGGCGAATTCGTGGCGCCAGTCGGGGGCGGCCCGGGCCAGCGCATTGCGGGTTTCCAGCATCTCGCGCATCAGCTGCTCGACCGGCAGCACCGAGGGCGGCGCCAGCGGCAGGACGGCGGCGCGGAAATGGCTGCGGGGCAGGCCGATGGCCAGCACGCGCCCCTCGGCATAGCCGGTCTCGTCGATCTCGCCGGCGGTGGTGCAGCCGATCAGCCGGGCGCCGTCCAGGTGCCGCGCGGCGCCGGCCAGCAGCGCCTCCAGGTCGCAGGCGGGGGCGGCGAACAGGATCACGGCCTCAAGCCCGGGACCAAGGGCGCCGGCCAGCAGGCGGGCGGCATCGGGGGCGCTGGCCGCGACCGAGGCAGCGCGGACGATGGGCGGGGGCGGGGTGCCGTCCGGGCCCTTGGGTGCAGTCATCAGGTGGTCCTCCCCGACCCCCCTCTCCCCGGGGATCGTCAGGGAAATTTGGCCTCTTGCCCGTCCTGTTGCAAGACGTTCGAGAAGCTGGCGCGGCTGGCCAGCAGCGCCGCCTGGGTGCGGCTTTGCACCCCGAGCTTGCGCATGATCGCCGTCATGTGCGCCTTGACCGTGGTTTCCGCGATCGACAGTTCATAGGCGATCTGCTTGTTCAGCTTGCCCTCGGTGATCAGGCTGAGGATGCGCGCCTGCTGGCCGGTCAGCATGGCGATGCGGGCCAGGGCCTCGTCGCGGCTGATGCCGTCGTCATCCTCTTCCTCGGCGGGCAGAAAGCCTTCGGGCAGGTAGGTGCCGCCGCGGCGCAGGGTCTCGAAGGCGGTGCGGAAGACCTCGCGCTGGCTGTGCTTGGGGATGTAGCCCGCCGCTCCCGCCTTCATGGCGGCGGCGACCACGCGGTCCTCGGCCATCGAGGACACCACGACCACCGGCACCCGCGCCGCGCCCTGCATGCGGATCAGCCCGTCAAGGCCGCGCACGTCCGGCAGGTTCAGGTCCAGCACCACGACATCGGGGGCACCGCCCCGGCGGACCTCTTCCAGGGCCTGTTCCAGGGTGGCGGCGGTGCGGATCTGGCTGATCCCGGCAACGCTGCCCAGGGTGATCGCCAGCGCGTCGCAGAACAGCGGGTGATCGTCCACCACCAGCGCCGAGCGCATCTGTCTGTCCGCCATCGGGTCCTCCCTGAACCTGGTGTCGCATCATAGCGGGGGCAGGGGGCCCCGCGCCAGAGCCTTCCATCCTAGACCGGGTGGCGGGGTCATGCACTTGGGCCTTGGTCGCAGGGCTACGACTTTGGTCGTATGGCGGTCCGGCGAACCGCAGGCCTAGCTTGACGTAGCGTCCGGTCCGCCCGCGGGCCGGAAGGCCAAGGGAGGACACATCATGAAGATCACCATGACGGTGAACGGACGCCCCTGCACCGCCGAGGTCGAGGGGCGGACGCTGCTCGTCCAGTTCCTGCGCGACATCCAGGGCCTGACCGGCACACATGTCGGCTGCGACACCTCGCAATGCGGGGCCTGCACGGTGCATGTGGACGGGCTGCAGGTGAAAAGCTGCACCATGTTCGCCGCCGAGGCCGAGGGCGCCCAGGTCACCACGATCGAGGGCATGGCCAATGCCGATGGCAGCCTGTCGGTGATCCAGCAGGCCTTTCAGGACCACCACGGCCTGCAATGCGGCTTCTGCACGCCGGGCATGGTGATGGCGGCGGCGGCGCTGCTGAAGGACAATCCCCGCCCCACCGAGGCCCAGGTCCGCGCGCATCTGGAGGGGAACCTCTGCCGCTGCACCGGCTACCACAACATCGTCAAGGCGATCCTCGCGGCCTCGGGCCAGCCGGTTGCCGTGGCGGCCGAATAGGCCGCCGTCACCCGACGGGCGCGTTGGGAGGCGTGCCCTTTCCAGAGGGAGGAGAGAATGCCTAAGGACGGCATCGGCGCCAGCCCCAAGCGGCGCGAGGACATCCGTTTCCTGACCGGTCGCGGCCGGTACACGGACGACATCAATCTGGCCCGCCAGGCGCATGTGCATTTCCTGCGCGCCGACGTGGCCCATGCCAGGATCAACGGCATCGACACCGGCACGGCCGCCGTCATGCCCGGGGTGCTGCGCATCTTCACCGGCCGCGATTTCGCTGCCTTGGGCGGTCTGCCCTGCGGCTGGCAGGTCACCGACCGCGAGGGCCAGCCCATGCAGGAACCCCGGCATCCGGTGCTGGCCGACGGCAAGATCCGCCATGTCGGGGAAATCGTTGCCGCCGTGGTGGCCGAGACCCTCGAGCAGGCCCGCGACGCCGCCGAGGCGATCGAACTGGACCTGACCGAGCTTCCGGCCGTCATCGACATGAAGGCCGCCTGCGAAGCGGGGGCCACGAAGGTGCATGACGATCTGACCTCGAACCTGTGCTACAGCTGGGGCTTCGTCGAGGACAACCGCGAGGCCGTCGACCGCGCCATTGCCGCGGCCGCCCATGTCACCACGCTGGATCTGGTCAACAACCGCCTGGTCGCCAACCCGATGGAACCCCGCGTGGCGATTGGTGATTATGCCTTCCACGACGACAGTTCCACGCTTTACACCACCTCGCAGAACCCGCATGTGATCCGGCTGCTGATGGGCGCCTTCGTGCTGGGCATCCCGGAACACAAGCTGCGCGTGGTGGCGCCCGACGTGGGCGGCGGCTTTGGCACCAAGATCTTTCACTATGCCGAAGAGGCCTTTGTCACCTTCGCCGCCAAGGAACTGAAGCGGCCGGTGAAATGGACCTCGACCCGGTCCGAGGCCTTCATCAGCGATGCCCATGGCCGCGATCACGTCACCAGGATCGAGCTGGCGCTGGATGCCGAGCACAACTTTACCGCGCTGCGCTGCCTGACCTATGCCAACATGGGCGCCTATCTGTCGACCTTCGCGCCCTCGGTGCCGACCTGGCTGCATGGCACGCTGCTGGCCGGGAATTATCGCACGCCGCTGATCTACACCAATGTGCGCGCGGTCTTCACCAACACGGTGCCGGTCGATGCCTATCGCGGCGCCGGCCGCCCCGAGGCGACCTTTCAGCTAGAGCGCGTCATCGACAAGGCGGCGCGGGAATTGGGCGTTGATCCGGCGGCGCTGCGGCGGCAGAACTTCATCCGCAAGGACCAGTTCCCCTATGCGACCCCGGTGGCCGTCGAATACGACACCGGCGATTACGAGGCGACGCTGGACACCTGTCTGGGGCTGGCCGATTACGCGGGCTTTGCCGCCCGGGCCGAGGCCTCGAAGGCCCGGGGCCGGCTGCGCGGCATCGGTCTGGCGCATTACATCGAGGCCTGCGGCATCGCGCCCTCGAACCTGGTGGGGCAGCTGGGCGCCCGCGCCGGGCTTTATGAATCGGCCACGGTCCGGGTCACGGCCACCGGCGGGATCGTGGTCATGACGGGGTCCCATTCCCATGGGCAGGGGCACGAGACCTCTTTCCCTCAGGTCGTGGCCGACATGATCGGCATTGATGCCTCGCAGGTCGAGATCGTTCATGGCGATACGGCCAATACGCCCATGGGAATGGGCACTTACGGGTCGCGCTCGATCGCGGTCGGGGGCTCGGCGATGGTGCGGGCGACGGAAAAGATCATCGCCAAGGCGAAGAAGATCGCGGGCCACATGCTGGAGGCTTCGGATCAGGACATCGAACTGAAGGAGGGCCGTTTCAGCGTTGCGGGCACCGACCGGTCGCTGGCCTGGTCCGAGGTGACGCTGGCCGCCTACGTGCCGCACAACTACCCCCTGGACGAGATCGAGCCGGGCCTGGAGGAAACCGCCTTCTACGATCCGGCGAATTTCACCTATCCCTCGGGCTGTTACATCTGCGAGGTCGAGGTCGATCCCGACACCGGCCGGGTCGAGATCTGCAGCTTCACTGCCGCCGATGATTTCGGCACCATCATCAACCCGATGATCGTCGAGGGGCAGGTCCAGGGCGGCATCGGCCAAGGCATCGGCCAGGCGCTGCTGGAACATTGCCGCTACGATGCGGACGGGCAACTGCTGTCGGCCAGCTACATGGATTACGCCATGCCGCGGGCCTCGGACGTGCCGGGGATCGTGGTGGACCATTCCTGCTGCACGCCCTGTACCCACAATCCGCTGGGGGTGAAGGGCTGTGGCGAGGCCGGGGCGATCGGGTCTCCGCCGGCGGTGGTCAATGCGGTGATCGACGCGCTGCAGCGCGCCGGCCACCCGGTCGCGCATATCGACATGCCATTGTCGCCCGCCCGCGTCTGGGCGGCGATGCACAGCTGAAGGGAGATCCCGGGATGTACGACTTTGAACTTCTCCGGCCCCGCACCCTGGCCGAGGCCGTCGCGGCCCTGGCCGGGGACGAGGCCCAGCCGCTTTCGGGGGGCCAGACCCTGATCCCGGCGATGAAGCAGCGGCTGAACGCGCCCGGTACCCTGGTCAGCCTGCTGGGGATCGAGGCGCTGAAGGGCGTCTGCCGCGATGGCGACCAGCTGGTCATCGGCGGCGCCACGGCCCATGCGGTGGTGGCGGCGCAGGCGGCGGCCTATCCGGCGCTGGCGGCGCTGGCGGGGGGCATCGGCGATCCGGCGGTGCGCAACCGTGGCACCATCGGCGGCAGCCTGGCCAACAACGACCCCGCCGCTTGCTATCCGGCGGCGGCGCTGGCCTCGGGGGCGACCATCGTCACCGACCGGCGCGAGATCGCCGCGGATGACTATTTCCAGGGGATGTTCACCACGGATCTGGCCGAGGCCGAGATCATCACGGCGGTGAAATTCCCGATCCCGCAGGCGGCGAATTACCAGAAGTTCGAACAGCCCGCCTCGCGGTTCGCCCTGACCGGCGTCTTCGTGGCGCGGTATCCTGCGGGGGTGCGGGTCGCCGTCACCGGCGCCTCGGAGGATGGCGTCTTCCGCTGGAGCGACGCCGAAGAGGCCCTGTCGGCCGATTTTTCCCCCGCAGCCCTCTCGGGGCTGAGCGTTCCGGCCGAGGGGATGATCACCGACCTGCACGGCACCGGCGCCTACCGGGCGCATCTGGTGAAAGTGCTGACGGGCCGGGCGGTTCTGGCCGCCTGACCCCGCCCCCGGGTCCTGGCTGTGTCCGGGACCCGGGTCATTTCGGTTCGGCCAGCCAGCCGGGGGCCCAGTCGATGCCATCGAGCCCGGCAAAGCGCGTGACGCGGGTCAGTTCGGCCTCAAGCCGGGCGATGCGGCCCTTGCCGAACGTGATGCCGCGTTCCGGCCAGAGGCGCGTCACCAGCAACCGTCCCGTCGTGCGGTCCGCCTTCATGTCGATGCGGCCGACCATGGTTTCCCCTTCGAGCAGCGGAAAGACGTAATAGCCGTAGACCCGTTGCGGCGCGGGGACGAAGATCTCGATCCGGTAGCGAAAGCCGAACAGCCGCTCGGCCCGGGCGCGGTCGCGCAGCGCCGGATCGAAGGGGCTGAGGACGCGCATCCGGGCGGGGGCCGGGGGCAGGGCGGCTGCCTCGCGGGTCGTGCCGGGGCGGGCAAAGACCCGGCGGGGGCGGTCGAAGGTGATCTCGATCTCTTCCAGGGTGCCGTCGGCGCAGGCGCGGGCGCACCAGTCGCGGGCCTCGGCCGGGGTGGCGATGTCCCAGAAGGCCGCCAGTTCGCCGCTGGTGGCAAACCCCAGCCGGTCCAGGGCCGCCGCGTTCAGCCAGTCGAGCGTCTGCTGCGGGTCGGGCGTGTCGCAGGGGCCCAGCACGCGCTCGGCCAGGTCGTAATGCTTGCGGAACCCCTCGCGCCGGGTGATCGCCAGCCGGCCGCTGCGCCAGAGGTATTCCAGCGCCGCCTTCGAGGGATGCCAGTCCCACCAGCCGGTGGATTTCTGCGCCTCCGCGGCCTTCAGATCGGCCGCGCAGACGGCGCCATGGGCGGTGACGTGGTCCAGCACCTGCGCCAGTTCCGCCAGAAAGGCCTCGCCCTGCCAGCGCGGCCAGCGGGCGCGCAGCCGTTCAGCATCGCGGGCGAAGCGCAGCTGCCAATGCGGCAGGAAGGCCCGGGGCACGATGGCGGCATCGTGGGTCCAGTGTTCGAACAGGCTGCGGTCGCGTTCTAGCAGCGGCGCCAGATGGCCGGGCCGGTAGGCGGGGCGGCGCGCGAACAGGATCATGTCATGGGCGCGCGCCAGGGTGGTGACGGAATCGACCTGCACGAAGCCCAGCCGCGTCACCAGATCCAGCAGGTCAGTGCCACGGCCGGGGCCTGCGGGCATGTCGCCCAGCAGGTGACGGTGCAGGAACAGCCGCCGCGCGCCGGCCGGGTCCAGCTGCGCGCGGGGCATGGTCAGCTCATCCGCAGGGTGTCGCCGAAGTCGATCTTGGGCGTCAGTTCGACCTTGCCGGCAGAGGGCGCCTCGGGATTTTCGACGCGCTCCAGGATGATCTCGGCGGCGCGGCGGCCGATCTCGTCCCGGCAGCTGTCCATGGTGGCCAGGCGCCGCGGCAGGCCCTTCAGCAGCTCGACATCGTTGAAGCCCGCAAGCCCCAGATGGCCGGGAATGTCATAGCCCTGTTCCATCGCCCACAAAAGGCCGCCTGCGCCCACGATGTCATTGGAATAATAGAGACAATCCAGATCGGGGCGGCGTTGCAGGATGGCTTGGGTCAGCTCTCGCCCCTTGCCCAGGGCCGAGCCGCGCAGGTAGAATTCACTATCCGCGATTTCCAGCCCATCACGGGCCAGGGCCTGGGTGAAGCCCTCGAACCGTTTGCGGGCGCGGTGGTCGAGGCCCAGCTTGGTCCCCAGGAAACCGATCTTGCGATAGCCCGCCCGGGTGATCGCCTTGGCCATTTCCCGCCCGGCGCGGCGGTGCGAAATGCCGACGGCGGAATCGATCGGCTCTCCGTCGGTGTCCATGATCTCGACCACCGGGATGCCCGAGGCCTGCAGCATGGCGCGCGAGGCATCCGAATGTTCCAGGCCCGCGATGATGATGCCCGAGGGACGCCAGGACAGCATCTCGTAGAGGACCTTTTCCTCTTTCTCGGGCTGGTAGTCGGTGATGCCGACCACCGGCTGCAGCGGCGAGGTCTCAAGTACGCGGGAAATGCCGGTCATCACTTCCGGGAAGACCATGTTCGACATCGAAGGGATGATCACTGCAACCAGGTTCACCCGCTGGCTGGCCAGGGCGCCGGCGATCTTGTTGGGCACGTAGCCCATGCGCTTGGCGGCGTGCAGGACCTTCTGGCGGGTGGCCTCGGACACGTCGCCGCGGTTGCGCAGGACCCGGCTGACGGTCATTTCGGAAACCCCGGAGGCCTCCGACACGTCACGGAGCGTCAGGGGGCGGCTGGGCGGCTTGTTCACGGGCATCTTCCTGTCGTTTACCCGGTGATGGTATCCCGTGCCCCCCCCGCTTCGCAAGGTGACTTGCTGTCAGCGGGGCGCGACGTTCCGTTGCCCTGCCCGCACCCGGCCTGCTGTTGCGGGCCACGGGGGGTCAGAATTCTGCCCAGTCATCTTCCCCCGAAGCCGCCGCCGGTGCATTGACCACGGCACGGGTGGCCGCGGGGGCAGGGGCGGGCGCGCGTTC
This sequence comes from Pseudooceanicola sp. NS-SX9, assembly GCF_057380705.1. Taxonomy (NCBI): domain Bacteria; kingdom Pseudomonadati; phylum Pseudomonadota; class Alphaproteobacteria; order Rhodobacterales; family Paracoccaceae; genus Pseudooceanicola; species Pseudooceanicola sp. NS-SX9. The sequence continues at coordinate 588,628 of NZ_CM170818.1, forward strand.
GGGCATCGCCTGGGTTCCCCCGTGTTCCACCTGGAAGCTGCTGGAAATATTGCTGAGTTTCGCCGCTTCGTTGACCATCAGCTTGCCCGTGCCATGCACCGAGGAGGCGACGGCGGCGTTCTTCTGGGTGACGCCATCCAATTGATCGACGGCCGTGTTGATCTCTTGCAGGCCGACGGATTGCTCGCGTGCGGCAGTGGCGATCGACGAGACCGAGGCCGAAACCTTGTCGAATTCTCCGATCATGCCGTCAAAGCTCTTGCCGGCGCGTTCCACCAGTTCGACGCCGCCGGTGACGTTCTCGGCGGATTCCTGGATCAGCGCGTTGATCTCCTTGGCGGCTTCCGAGCTGCGCTGCGCCAGTGCCCGCACCTCAGAGGCGACGACGGCAAAGCCGCGCCCCGCCTCGCCCGCCCGTGCCGCCTCGACGCCCGCGTTGAGCGCCAGAAGGTTGGTCTGGAAGGCCAGATCCTCGATCACCGAGGTGACCTGGGTGATCTTCTTCGAGGAATGCGAGATCTTGTCCATCGCGACCATGGCCTGCGAGACGACATCGCCATTGCGTTTGGCATTATCCTTGGCCCGCAGCATCACCCGGTCGGCTTCGCCGGCGGAATCCGCCGTCAGCTTGACCGAGGCCGAAAGCTGGGTGATCGCGGCGGCGGTCTCTTCCAGGTTGGCGGCCTGTTCGATGGCCCGCTGCGACAGGTCGTTCGAGGCGTTTTCGACGTCGCGGGCGCTGCGGTCGATCTCCTTGGCCGAGCCGACGAGCTGCGAAATCGTCTGGTTCAGCTGCGCCATAGCCCTGTTGAAGCCTTCGCGCAGCCCTTCATAATCGCTGGCAAAGCGGGTCTGGATCGTCGCAGTCAGGTTGCCGCGTGACAGTTCCGCAATCGCCTTGGTCAGATGTTCGACGACCTCGCGCTGCTGGGCGGCCTGTCGGTCCTGCTGACGGCTCATCTCGGCGGCGACCGACAGCTTGTCGCGCAGGTTCTCCAGGTTGCGGGCCAGGCTGCCGACATCCTCGCGCCGGTTCGTCATCGGGATCGGAGCGCTCAGGTCGCCTTCGGCCACGCCCCGGATAGCATTGCCGATGCGCACGAAGGGCCGCGAAATCGACTGGCCGATCACCACGCCGATGACGGTGATGATCAGCGCCAGCACCACGGCCTGGGTGATCAGCACCTGGCGCAGCCCGGTGATCGGGGTCAGCACCTCGGCCTCGTCCTGCTCGACGACCATGTTCCAATGCGCGCCGGGGAAGTCGATGCGCCCGACCATCGTCAGAACGGCCGTGCCATCCGGGTGCAGGACCTTGGAAAACTGGACCTCGCCCTTCACCTTGCTGGCGGTTTTCAGAATGTCGTCGGGCACCTTGGCGAGCATCTTCGCCCCCTGGGGAAAGCGCGAGTCGCTGCGCATCCGCCCGTCGTCGCCCAGCAGGTAGGCCTGACCGGTCTTGCCCAGGCCATCGGCATTGACCATGATCCGGTCGACCATGCTGGTGGGCATCCGGAACACCAGGACCCCCATGGTCTTGCCGTCGCGACCCATCAGCGGCGTCCCCATGAAGGCGGCGGGCTGCTTGCCGATCGGGGCATAGGGGGCGAAATCCTCGAAGGCGACCTGGCCCTCGGGCATCGCCATGGCGGCCTGGACCACCGCACCCAGACCCGAGACCTCGCCAGGGACATTCAGCACGTTGGTCGCGAAATCATCGGTCTTGTCGCTGGAATAGATCACGTCCCCGGCGGCCGAGACCAGGTAGACATCCGCCAGCCCCCGGGAATGGATCAGCTTGACCAGATAGGGATGATATTTCTCGTGGATGCGGTCGTACTGGTTCGGCTTCTCGACCGAGACCATGTTCTCGCGCTGGAAGGGCGGGTTGGGGTTGTTGGTGATATAGGTGGTCTGCAGCGTCTTGGTGGCATCGGCCCCCAGGCCGCTCCAGGCCAGCAGGAAACTGTTGACGGCGGACAGGAGCGTCGGGTTGCTGGCCTGGGTGTCGATCAGGGCTTCGGACTGGGTCAGCATGTCCTCGATCTGGTCACTGCGGATGTTGACCACGCTCTGCATTTTGCGGCGGATCTCGTCCTTCATGATGTCGCTGGCGTCGATGTAGGACGTGTAGGTCAATGTGGCGGCCATCACGACGCTGACGGTTGTGATGATCAGAGGCAGCTTCACGGCCAGGCGCAGGTTCCCGAAAATCGCAAATGGCGATCTCTTCGAAACGACGGCCGGTGTGGCGGCCAGGTGATCGGTCATTATCGCAGTCCTCCAGAGCCTTGGCAGTCAGCCGGGGCGGGAGCCGCCGAGTGGCGCTCCGGCACCCTCCGGGCGGGTTGCGCACCCGGAGTTCAGCGAGAAATGACAGCTGTGCTTTAATGCTGGCTTAAGCCGGGCCCGGCCTGATCCAGGGGCGCGCGGGAATTTACCTTGAATTCGACCGACCCCGGGGCGCAATCGGCCGATGACAAGCCCGTCGCCAGCAGGTAAGACGTCCGAGACGGCGCATGCCGTGGCCCCGTGGCTCAACTGGATAGAGCAATCCCCTCCTAAGGGATAGGTTACAGGTTCAAGTCCTGTCGGGGTCACCATCTTCTTCCTTGTGTGCCAATGCACCATAAGTTTGCACGTTTTGGCGGATTTCATGCCCCCCAAGAGAAATGTCGCGACGGGTGAAGCTTGGCGCTGTTCCTGATGGCTCGAGATCGCGGGCATCGCGACATCGGCGCAGATCGATAGGGTCCGCCTCCGGCCCTTCAGGCTGGGACGGCTTGACGCCGGCCGCAGCGGACAGCGCGAATATCGTGTTGCGACGTGGTCCGGTCTCCCGGGGGATCATCGTGGGCGTCACGACCCTCTGCCGAAAATCCGCGATTTCGGTTGCGGACATCAGCCCCTGCAAACGCGCCGTCTTCGGGCTTTTGACCTGAGTGGCAGCAATATGGCCCCCTCGATCAGAGCGATGATGGCCCAGTAATCTCTCAATCGGATCGAACCGGCAAAAGCTGCCGCAGCCATCTGTTGTTGATGGTAACCGGCCTGCCAGACTGGGGCGCACCGCGTTAAGACAGGTGTCATGAGCGACGTGTCTTATCGGGAGGCGCCTTGCCGGGCGAAGTTCTGGGTGTCGAAGGGCGCCATCCCTGGCGTGATGATGCGATGCCGGAGATCATTCCAGAGGTTGGCATCGCCGCAGCACAACATGGGCGCGCCGGTGGCCGTACCGGACGCGCGCCTCGCAGATCTCCCCGATCCGCATCTCGACAGTGGCCTGAACCCTGCGCCGGGACATGTCGAAGCAGATGGCCCCCTGATCGCCCCCGGTCGATGCAGATCCCGGTGACCTGCGCGTGCAAACGGCCGGGCTTCGGCACTTTCGCCGAATGACGTCCTGCAACATTTCACCTGTCCACAGTGAGGGCCGCGATGATCTTAGTCCGCCGCGTATTCTCATCCCCAGGCGCCTTCAGTCGGCGCATCTCGTCACGTAGCAAGCCACCATATTTGAAGGATGTCGCCTGGCCGATCCCGTTGTTTGCGACACTCGATCGACCGGATCGATTGCTATCCGCTCCAACTGCGACAGATCTCCGCGACCGGCGCGCCTGGCTGGCCCCACTTCAGGATGAAGGCCTTCTGCGCCTCCTCGAACCTCGATGCTTTCATGCCTTTCCGCTCCTTTCCCAGCCAGGAAAGATGAGCGGAAAACCCAGAGTCAAACGGTCCAGTTTTCTGGGGGCAAAGCATATTGCAGGGGCTTCCCCTTGATCGCGCGGGTCTTTACGAGAGGGCGCGCGGCGCCTCAGGCCGTAAAGACCCGTGGCCCGGGGAGCAGGGCCGTCTCTGCATCAAAGGAACGAGACATGAGCATCAAGCGCATCGAAGCGGGCGCCCGCATGAGCCAGGCCGTCGTCTACAACGGCATCGTCTATCTGGCCGGCCAGGTCGGCGAAGGCGCCTCGGTGACCGAACAGACCCAGGCCGCGCTGGCCGAAGTCGACCGCCTGCTTGCCGAAGCCGGTTCGGACAAGGCGCATCTGCTGTCCACCACCATCTGGCTGGCCGACATGGCCGATTTCGCCGAAATGAACGCCGTCTGGGACGCCTGGGTCGATCCGGCCAACGCGCCCGCACGTGCGACCGGCGAAGCCAAGCTGGCAACCCCCGACTACAAGGTCGAGGTCATCGTCACCGCAGCGGTGGCCTGATCTGCCGGGCTGGCGCCGGGGGTGTCCCGGCGCGGCCTCTCCGGTGCCGCCAGGCCCGATCAGGCGGTTGCCCAAGACAGCCGCAGGGCCATCGACTGGCCCTGCGGCTGTGGCCCGGCCGCCCATGCGTCCCGGCCTGACAACCGCATCGCCCTTGATCCGGCGGCCCGGGTGCCTGAGGTCTTTGCGCGGCAGAAGGTCCCCCGAAGACCCGGCCACCTGGCCCTCCAGGCCGACAGACCGCTGGGGATCGCGCCGGGACTTGGCCTCGATCTGTCACTCATCGGCCGCCCCTCCTGTCCCGATGCCGATCCGATCAGCCGTTTCCGCTTCCGTCAGTGGCGCTCGAAGAACATGCTGATGGGGATGCCGATCAAGAAAGCCATGGCGCGCGCATGGGGCGTGATCCAAAGTCGCCGGCGCCGAACCGCCATGGGGTGGGCCAAACGTCCAGGCCATGGATGGCGCGGCGCTGCCAGGCGGCCGCATCACCGGCGCCACGCTGACGCGGCTGCTCTCGACGCCCAGCCCGCAACGCGCCACTCTGACACGACAAAAGCGGCGGCCCCGCCCGGGGATCCGCCGCCCTGCCATTTTCTTGTCCCAAATACCTCGGGGGAAACCGGCCGCAGGCCGGTTGGGGGCAGCGCCCCCTTACGCCGCCAGCCCTTTCGAGCCCATTTCCAGGAATTTTTTCCGTCGGTCCGCGATCAGCGCCTTGCGGTCCAGCTTCGACAGGTCCGTCAACACGGCTTCCAGCGCCCGGCCGACGGCCGCGATGGCTTCCGTGGGCGCCCGGTGCGCACCGCCCATGGGTTCGGTGATGATGCGGTCGATGACGCCCAGCGTGTGCAGGTCCTGCGCCGTCAGGCGCATCGCCTCGGCCGCTTCGCGCATCTTCTCGGCGTTCTTCCACAGGATCGAGGCGCAGCCCTCGGGCGAGATCACCGAATAGACCGAATGCTCCAGCATCGCCACGCGGTTCGCCGCGGCAATGGCCACCGCCCCGCCGGATCCGCCCTCGCCGATGATGACCGACACCATCGGCACCCCAAGCTGCAGGCATTTTTCGGTAGACCGCGCAATGGCTTCCGACTGGCCGCGCTCTTCCGCGCCCTTGCCCGGATAGGCGCCTGCAGTGTCGACCAGCGACACGACGGGCAGGCCGAACCGGTCCGCCAGATCCATCAGCCGGATCGCCTTGCGATAGCCCTCGGGGCGCGCCATGCCAAAGTTGCGCTCCAGGCGCGACTTGGTGTCATTGCCCTTTTCGTGGCCGATCACCACGACGGGACGGTCGCCCAGGCGCGCCAGCCCGCCCATGATTGCCAGATCCTCGGCAAAGTTGCGGTCGCCGGCCAGCGGCGTGAACTCGGTGAACAGCGCGTCGATATAGTCGCGGCAATGCGGCCGGTCGGGATGGCGGGCCACCTGGCATTTGCGCCAGGGCGTCAGCTTGGCATAGAGATCGACCAGCATGTCCGCCGCCTTCTTGTCGAGCGCGGCGGCCTCGGCCTCGATATCCATCTCCTCGTTCTGCCGCGCCATGGCGCGCAGCTCTTCGGCCTTGCCTTCAATCTCGGCCAGGGGACGTTCGAAATCGAGGTAATTGGTCATCAGGGACTCCCACTTCGGTTAGCGCCGTATATGACGGCGAGGGGCGCCGGATGCAACTGGCCAGAGGCCCCGACGCAGCCGGAGGCAGGGCGATGCCGAATTGGTGAAGAGGTTTTTCGCGCTTCAGTGTCGCAGCACCGGCCAGAGCGAGGCCGGCAGCAGCCCCACCATGGTCCGGTAAAAGGCGTGCAGCATTCCGGGCCCCTCTGGAGGTTGGCGCACCGCCTGGCCCGGCAGCCCCCATGGCGTCCGGCAGGGCAGGGTGATCAGCGCATCACGCTCGCCGGTCCTGCGACCTGCAAGGCCTTCCATATCAATGTGCCGGGGACCCTGCCGAACGTCTCGGCCCTGACCCGCATGGTGGTCCTGGCCTCTGCGAAGGACGACAGGGCCCGAGGGCTCAGCGGCAGTAGGCGCGCTGTTCGGCGATGGCCTGGGCGGCACCGGTCAGGTCGATCGGGTGGCTTTGCCCCGAAACCGTCAGCCGGTGACCGGCGCGCAGGCTTTGCAGGAAGGCGTCGCGGGCCTGGGGCGAGGGAAAGTTCACCCGGTAGCTGTAGATTTTCGCCCGGGCGATCTGCGGATCATTGGTGACGCCGGTGGCCTCCATCGGCACCTGCATCCGGTGGCCATCGACCTCAAGGTCGACATCCTTGCCGCGCGGCGGCTTGTTGAAGCCCAGCTTGACCGTGGGGCCACGGCCTTCGCAGATGACCGAGAAATATTCGCCCGCGCGCGCGCGCGGCGTGGTCAGGTACATCAGCAGGCCGTGCTGCTGGGGGTCCTTGCTTTGCATCCACTTGCCGGCAAAGACCTTGGCGACGGGGCTGTCCTGGACATCGGCGCCGGGCTTCGGCCCCTGCGCCAGGGCGGGGCCGGCAAGGGTTGCGGCCAGCAGGGCGGCCAGCATCATTCGGGCGGGACGGTCAAGTAACTTCTGGCGGCGCATGGAAACTCCGGATCTTCGCGACGATGGCCGGAGCCTAGTGTGCAGGCCGCCAAAGCCAAGGGTGGATCCCGCAGGTCAGGGGTATTTCCCGATCACGTTCCATCTATCGGACTGCATGGGGGTGTTTTCCAATGAAAGCGCCCGCAGGTCCTCCTCCCGCGGGCGCTTCACCGAGCATGCCATCAAGTCTTCAAAGAGACGCGGCGATCAGCTCGGCCTGTTTCACGATCACTTCTGCCTGTTTAATGGACGCGATGTCAACCAGCCTTCCCTTGTAAACGGTTGCACCCGCGCCCGTGCGTTTCGCCTCGTCCATGGCGGCCAGAATAGCCTTTGCTTCCTCGACCTTGGCGGTGGGCGGGGTGAAGACCTCGTTCGCCAGGGCGATCTGCTTGGGGTGGATGGCCCATTTGCCGACCATGCCCAGCGTGGCCGAGCGCAGCGCCTGCGCGCGATACCCCTCGTCGTCCGAGAAATCCCCGAAGGGCCCGTCGACCGGCAGCACGCCATGGGTTCGGCAGGCGGCGACGATTGCCGCCTGGGCCCAGTGCCAGGGATCGGACCAGTACCGGCTGCCCTCACGCAACATGTAGTAGTCTTCCTGAGTGCCACCAATACCGGTGGTCTGCATCCCCATCGAGGCGGCGAAATCCGCGGCGCCCAGGCTCATCGCCTTGAGGCGCGGCGAGGCGGCGGCGATCTCCTCGACATGGGCGATGCCTGCGGCGCTTTCGATGATGACCTCGAAGTCGACGGGTTTGGTGCGGCCGGTGGCGCGCTCGATCCCCGTGACCAGCGCATCGACCGCATAGACATCGGCGCCGCAGCCGACCTTGGGGATCATGATCCGGTCCAGCCGGTCACCGGCCTGTTCCATGACCTCGACCACGTCGCGGTACCACCAGGGCGTATCCAGCCCGTTGATTCGCACCGAGAGGATCCTGGTGCCCCAGTCGACGGTGCGAATCGCCTCGATGACATTGGCGCGGGCCTGCACCTTGTCGTCGGGGGCGACCGAATCCTCGAGGTCGAGGTTGATCACATCCGCGGCCGAGGCCGCCATCTTGGCAAAAAGCTTGGGATTGGAGCCCGGGCCGAACAGCTGGCAGCGATTCGGGAAAGCGGGCGCGGGAGGCTGGAGGCGAAACGACATCGGCGATCCTGTTGGTAACAAAGTTGCGTCGATAAGGTTGTTAACGATTATGAAATTACCCATCCGATCTCAACGTGTTTTTGCGTCGCAGCGTTGATTTGTCCGGGTGGTGGATTCTTCGAAGAATGCCGTAAAAAGGCGGACAGTCTTGCGTCTGCAGACCTTTTCACGCGAACTTTGCAAGCACTTTGATGCGATGCAGGCGCAGAGTGCGGGAAATTCCTCAGGGAGCACTGAACAATGATCGAGACCCCGTACCTGCTGTTCCTCGGCGACGCGCCGGACGCCCTTGCCGCCAAAGTGGCCCAGGGCATCAAGGACTGGCGCCCCGAGAACTGCGTGGGCCAGTTCCGCATGGAAGGCTGCAAGGCCGACATGAAGCTGACGGACATGACCCTGGCCGAAGCCAAGGCAGCCGGTGCCAAGACGCTGGTGATCGGCGTGGCGAACCGTGGCGGCGTGATTTCCCCCGCCTGGAAGAAGGTGCTGATCGAGGCACTGGAAGAGGGCTTTGACCTGGCATCCGGCCTGCACAACCTGCTGCGCAACGAGGAAGACCTGGCCGCCGTCGCCAAGGCGACCGGCCGCACCCTGCATGACGTGCGCATCCCCTCGGTCCAGTACCCGATCGCCAATGGCAAGAAACGCACCGGCAAGCGCTGCCTGGCCGTGGGCACCGACTGCTCGGTCGGCAAGATGTACACCGCGCTGTGCATGGACCGCGAGATGAAGAACCGTGGCCTGAAGTCCAGCTTCCGCGCCACCGGCCAGACCGGCATCCTGGTTACCGGCGACGGCGTGCCGCTTGATGCCGTGATCGCCGACTTCATGGCCGGTTCGGTGGAATACCTGACCCCCGACAACGATGCCGATCACTGGGACATGATCGAGGGCCAGGGCTCGCTGTTCCACGCCTCGTATTCGGGCGTGACGATGGCGCTGGTGCATGGCGGCCAGCCCGACGCGCTGGTGTTGTGCCACGAGCCGACCCGCGAGCACATGCGCGGCCTGCCGGGCTACAAGCTGCCGTCGCTGGAGGCGCTGCGTGATGTCGCGCTGACGCTGGCGAAGGTGGTGAACCCCGACGTCAAGGTCATCGGGATCTCGGTCAACACCCAGCACATGGCGGAAGGCGAGGCCAAGGGCTACCTGGCCAAGCTGGAGGCCGAGATGGGCCTGCCCGCCACCGACCCGTACCGCTTTGGCGCCGAGCGCCTGGTGGACGCGCTGCTGGCCTGATCCGTTGCGCCGGAGGCGGGCGTCGCTTCCGCCTCCGGCGGGCATATTTGTGGAAAGATGAAGGAGGCAGGCCCGTGCAGATCGAGGTGAGCCGCGACACGTTCCCGCTGGCGCAGGTGTTCCGCATCAGCCGCGGTGCCCGCACCGAATCCGAGGTGCTGACCGTCCGCGTGACGGACGGCGCCCTGAGCGCCTGGGGCGAATGCGTCCCCTACGCCCGCTACGACGAGACGCTGGACAGCGTTTCCGCCCAGATCGCGGCGCTGCCGCCCGACATCACCCGCAAGGGCCTGCAGGAGCTGATGCCCGCAGGCGCCGGGCGCAACGCGGTCGATTGCGCGTTGTGGGACCTGGAGGCCAAGAAGTCCGGCAAGCGGGTCTGGGAACTGGCGGGGCTGGTCGCGCCCAAGCCGCAGATCACCTGCTATACCCTGTCGCTGGACGAACCGGCCGCGATGGAAGAGCAGGCGCGCAAGAATGCCTGGCGCCCGGTGCTGAAGATCAAGCTGGGCACCCCCGACGACATGCCGCGGCTTGAGGCCGTGCGGCGTGGTGCCCCGAACCCCAGGATCGTCGTCGATGCCAATGAGGGCTGGACCCCCGAGGTCTATGCCGATCTGGCGCCGCATCTGGTGCGGCTGGGCGTGGCGCTGGTCGAACAGCCGCTGCCTGCGGGCCTGGATGACGCGCTGATCGGCATGGAGCGCCCCGTTCCCGTCTGCGCCGACGAAAGCTGCCATGACCGGTCCAGCCTGGCCCATCTGAAGGGCAAGTACGACGTGGTGAACATCAAGCTGGACAAGACCGGCGGCCTGACCGAGGCGCTGGCCCTGCGCGAGGCCGCCCTGGCCGAGGGCTACAAGGTCATGGTGGGCTGCATGGTCGGGTCCTCGCTGGCGATGGCGCCGGCGGTGCTGGTGGCGCAGGGCGCCCTGGTGACCGACCTGGACGGCCCGCTGCTGCTGGCCTCTGACCGGCCGGTGCCGCTGGTCTATGACGAGGCGGGCGTGCATCCTTCCGACCCCGCGCTCTGGGGCTGAGGCCCCGGATCGCAGCCTCCGGGACGAGAACCGCCCGTCCCGGATCCCTTGCAGGTCGCCGTCCCTTCCGGCGACCTGCCCTTTCTTCCCGACGAATGACCTATGGCCTTTTGGTTCCCATGGGAGCAAAAGCCATGCCGTGATGCATCCGTGGCCCGGCGCCGCGGTATCCAAGGAGCGATGAGATGAGCCGCATTGTCTATGTGAATGGTGAATACCTGCCCGAGGAAGAGGCGAAGATCTCCATCTTCGACCGTGGCTTCCTGATGGCGGATGGCGTTTATGAAGTGACCAGCGTGCTGGACGGCAAGCTGATCGACTTTGACGGCCATGCGAAACGCCTGGAGCGTTCGCTGAAAGAGCTGTCGATGAACGCCCCCGTGACCATGGACGAGCTGCTGGAGATCCACCGCCAGCTGGTGACGAAGAACGATCTGGTCGACGGCATGATCTATCTGCAGGTGACCCGCGGCGCCCCGGGCGACCGCGATTTCGTCTTCCCCGATCCCGAAACCACCCCCTCGACCCTGGTGATCTTTACCCAGAGCAAGCCGGGCCTGGCCGACAGCCCCGCTGCCAAGGTCGGCAACAAGGTGATCTCGGTCGAGGACATCCGCTGGGGCCGCCGTGACATCAAGACCGTCCAGCTGCTGTGGCCGTCGATGGCCAAGATGATGGCGAAGAAGGCCGGCGTCGATGATGCATGGTTCGTCGAGGATGGCTTTGTGACCGAGGGGTCCTCGAACAACGCCTATATCGTCAAGGGCAACAAGATCATCACCCGCGCGCTGTCGAACGACATCCTGCACGGCATCACCCGCGCCGCCGTCCTGCGCTTTGCCAAGGAAGCCCAGTTCGACGTCGAGGAGCGCAACTTCACCATCGCCGAAGCCCAGGAGGCCGACGAGGCCTTCACCACCTCCGCATCCGCCTTCGTGATGCCGGTGGTCGAGGTCGACGGCGTCAAGGTGGGCGAAGGCGTCCCCGGCAAGGTCGCCCCCCGCCTGCGCGAGATCTACCTGGAAGAGATGCGCAAGCTGGCCATCTGATCCGGCCCATTTGCTGATGTCGGACGGCCCGTCGCGCAAGCGGCGGGCCGTTGGCGTTTCGGGGGGCGTTGGCCCGATGGGGCGGCCGCGGGGCGGAGGAGGGCGCCTCGGGCGGGGCCGCGACAGGGGGGGCAGGACGGGTGGCCCTGTCCCTGGCGCCGGATCGCCTTAGGTTGCAGGGAAACGGAAAGGATTTCCCATGTCCCGCATTCTGCTGATCGGGGCCACGGGTGGCGTGGGCCACCGGCTGGTTCCCCTGCTGATCGCCGCCGGCCATCAGGTCACCGGCCTGCACCGCGCCCCCGAACAGGCCAAGGCCCTGGCGGCCCAGGGCGCCACCCCCCTGCGTGGCGACCTGATGGAGCTGACCGCGCACGAACTGACGCTGGCCGCGACGGACCATGACATCATCGTCTTTTCCGCCGGTGCCGCGGGCAGCGGGGCCGAGCGGACCTCGGAGATCGACGGGCAGGGGCCGATCAAGGCGCTGGCCGCGGCCGAGGCCAACGGCATCCGGCGTTTCTATCTGGTCTCGGCCTTCCCCGAGGCCGGGCGCGACAAGGCTCTGGGCGAGGGGTTCGAGCATTATATGCGCGTCAAGAAACGGGCGGATGCGGCGGTGGCGGCCTCGGGGCTGGACTGGGTGATCCTGCGCCCCGGCACCCTGCGTGATGAAGAGGCCGACGGCCGGGTCAGCCTGGGCTGGGCGCTTGGCTATGGCACGGTCAAACGCGGCAATGTGGCGGCGGTGCTGGCCACTCTGGTCGATCACCCCGAGATCCGCCGCGAGATCATCGAGCTGACCGACGGCGACCTGCCCATCGACACCGCGCTGGAGGCCATCCGGCGCTGACGGCAAAAGGGCGCCCCGTGGGGCGCCCCTTGTTCCTGGTCTGAATGCGTCGGTGGTCCGAAGGTCAGGCGGCCTTGGCCTTGGCGGGCTCCGGGGCGTGGCGCGAGGCCATCTTCAGCACCGTGAAGCCCAGCACCGCCGAGATGGCCGAGCCCACCAGCACCCCCAGCCGGACCGAGTTCATCAGCGCCGCATCATCGAAGCTGAGCGTGCCGATGAACAGCGACATGGTAAAGCCGATCCCCGCAAGGCAGGCGACGCCATAGACATGCATCCAGCTGGCGCCCGCGGGCATTCGCGCCAGCCCGGTCTTGACCATGATCCAGACGACGGCAAAGACGCCCACCTGCTTGCCGATCACCAGCCCGCCCGCCACGCCAAGCGCCAGCGGGTCCAGCAGGTCGGCAAAGGTCATGCCGGTCAGGTTCACGCCCGCATTGCCGAAGGCGAATAGCGGCACGATGAAGAACAGCACATAGGGCGACAGGGCATGTTCCAGCGCGTGCAGGGGGGATTTGCCGTAGCGGTCCTTGATCGGGATGAAGAAGGCCGTCAGCACGCCCGCCAGCGTCGCATGGATGCCCGATTTCAGCACCAGGAACCACAGCACCGCCCCCAGCAGCAGCAGCGGCGCCACCCGGTGCACCTTGCGCTGGTTCAGCACGAACATCGCCGCCAGCGGCAGCAGCGCCATCAGCAGGTAGTGGACCTGCAGGTCGGCCGTGTAGAACAGCGCGATCACCACGATGGCGCCCATGTCATCCAGGATCGCCAGCGTCAGCAGGAAGATCTTGAGCGAGGCAGGCACCTTCGGCCCGACCAGCGCCAGCACCCCCAGGGCAAAGGCGATGTCGGTCGCCGCCGGGATCGCCCAGCCGCCAAGGTTCGCCGGCTGGCCCAGGTTCAGCGCCACGAAGACGATCGCCGGGCAGGCCATGCCGGCGACGGCGGCCATGCCGGGCATGATCACGTCACTGGGGTTCTTCAGCTTGCCTTCCAGCAGTTCGTGCTTCAGCTCAAGCCCGACCAGGAAGAAGAACACCGCCATCAGACCGTCGTTGATCCAGTGCAGGAGCGAGTTCTTCAGCTCGCTCTCGCCGAACGAGATCTTCAGGTAGGTGTGCAGCCAGTCCTCGTAGGCAGGCCCCAGCGAGGAATTCGCAACGATCAGCGCCAGGGCTGTTGCAAGGATCAGGAATATGCCCCCCGAAGCATCGCTCGAGAAAAACCTGTCCAGTTCGCGCCGCAGCCCCATCAATCCCTCCATCGTTCCGGGTCATCCGGTCCGAAATGGGGACTGACGGGGGAAGCTCAAGGTTTCGTTACCGAAAACTTGCCTTTCAGCTGTCTTTTTCGCCGACGTTCTCGCGGAAGGCGGTCTTGAAGGCCTGCTTCTGGTCGTCCGAGGCCTCGGTCTGGAAACCGGCGGTCCATTCGGCATAGGGCATGCCGTAGAAGATTTCGCGCGCTTCGTCCTTGGTCATCGCGATGTCGCGGTCATGGGCGGCTTCCATGTACCAGCGGCTCAGGCAGTTGCGGCAGAAGCCCGCCAGGGTCATCAGGTCGATGTTCTGCACATCGGTGCGCTTTTCCATCAGGTGATGGCGCAGGGCGCGGAAGGCGGCGGCCTCCAGTTCGATCCGGGTCTGTTCGTCCATGGTGTCTCTCCTGTCTGCTCAGCCCTTGCGGAAGGAATCCGAGCGCATGGTGACGGTTTCCAGCGTGCGGGCGACATCGCCGGGGACCATCTGCTGCAGCGTGGCGTGAAGTGCTGTGGCCAGCTCCTGATGCTGCTGGGCGGGGCGGTTGTCCAGCAGGCGCAGCGTCACGTGCACCATCGCGGCCTCGCCGGTGGCGACGAAGGCGTGAACCTCATGGGCGCGCAGCTTGACGTTGGCGGCGGGGATGCGGGGATCGGCGGACAGCGTGCGCACCAGCGCCCGGCAGAGCGGTTCCAGCCGGTCGCCAAGACCCGAATGTTCGATGACGATATGGGGCATGAAGGGATCCTTTCACAGGCCCGCGTCGGCCAGCGCGCCGGTCAGCACGGGGGCCAGCCGGGCGGCCCAGCGGGCCTGGCTGTCGGGGGTGGCGATCAGGTCGTTGCGCAGTTCGATCAGCGCGTTCGGACGGCCATGGGCCGTGGCGTGCCGGTCGACCGCATCGCCGGGCAGATGCCCGCCATAGGGTTCGTTGGCACCGACGCACAGGTCGCCCTCGGCCTGCAGGCGGGCGATCAGCGGGGCGCTGAGGCGTTCGTCCTGCGCGAACAGCACGCCCACGTGCCAGGGGCGCGGCGGGCGCCCGTTCAGCCGCGGCGTGAAGGAATGCATCGCCAGATAGACGGTATCGGGCCGGGCGGCGGCCAGGCGGGCGACCTCGGCGTGGTAGGGGCGGTAGCAGGCGTCAAGACGCGCCTGCACCTCTTCGGGGCCGGCATGGCGGTTCGCGGGAATGATCGTGCCGTCGTAAAGCTTCATCAGCAGCGTCGGATCGTCCTCGCCGCGGTTCGGGTCGATCACCAGCCGCGAGAAGTTCGTTTCGATCACCGGGCTGTCCAGCAGCGTGCCAAGGGCGCGCGCAACGCCCGCCGCCCCGGGATCATACGCAATGTGGCGCGCCATGTCGCTTTCCGTCAGGCCGAGGCTTCCGCCTGCCACGAAATTCGGTACGGTGTTCGCAGCGTGGTCACAGGTGATCAGCCAGCGTCCCTTACGTTGCGCTCCGGTAACCGTGAAGGGGGCATAAGTCATGAGGGTGTCACCTCCATTGGCAAGTGTCGCCGGAAGGATTATGGGTGAATGTGACCGCTAACATCCGGGGTTTTCGCCCCGAACCGCGACAATAGGGGATGACCTGAATGATACGTCAGCGCAACACGAAAATCGTCGCCACCCTCGGGCCCGCGTCCGAGACCTACGAGACGATCCGCGCGCTTCATGAAGCCGGGGCGGATGTCTTCCGGCTGAACATGTCCCACGGCAGCCATGACGAGATCCGCGAGAAGCACCGCATCATCCGCGAGATCGAGCGCGACATCGATGGCACCATCGGCATCCTGGCGGACCTTCAGGGCCCGAAGCTGCGGGTGGGCGTCTTCGCCAATGATGCGGAGGACCTTGTCGTGGGCGCCGATTTCCGCCTGGACCTGGACAAGACCCCGGGCGATGCGACCCGCGTGAACCTGCCCCACCCCGAGATCTTCGCGGCGCTGGAAGCGGGCGCCAGCCTGCTGGTCAACGACGGCAAGATCCGCCTGAAGGTCAAGGACTGCGGCCCCGACTTCGCCAATTGCGAAGTGACGGTGGGGGGGACGATCTCGAACCGCAAGGGCGTCAACGTGCCCGACGTGGTGCTGCCGCTGGCGGCGCTGTCGGAAAAGGACCGCAAGGACCTGGAATTCGTCTGCCAGCTGGGTGTCGACTGGATCGCGCTGTCGTTCGTGCAGCGTCCCGCCGACATGCAGGAGGCGCGCAAGCTGGTCGACGGCCGCGCCGCGATCCTGGCCAAGATCGAGAAACCCGCCGCGGTGAAGGTCTTTGACGACATCCTGAAGGTGTCGGACGGCATCATGGTGGCGCGTGGCGATCTGGGCGTGGAACTGCCGGTGCATTCCGTGCCGCCGATCCAGAAGCGCCTGATCCGCAAATGCCGCGCCGCCGCCAAGCCGGTGATCGTGGCGACCCAGATGCTGGAATCCATGATCGAGAGCCCGATGCCCACCCGGGCCGAGGTCTCGGACGTAGCGGCCGCCATCTATGAAGGCACCGACGCGGTGATGCTGTCGGCCGAATCGGCTGCCGGCAGCTACCCGGTCGAGGCCGTCACCACGATGGACAACGTCGCCAAGGAAGTGGAGGGCGATCCGCTGTATCGCGAGGTGATCGAGGCCCAGCGGGCGGCGATCCGGGGCATCGGTTCCGTTGCGGACGGCATCGTCGCCGCCGCGCGCGAGATCGCCGAGAAGACCGACATCAAGGCGATCTGCTGCTTTACCCAACGCGGCACGACCGCGCTGCTGGTCTCGCGCGAGAAGCCGCGGGTGCCGATCCTGGCGCTGACCTCGGAACGCTCGACCTCGCGGCGGCTGACGCTGACCTGGGGCGTGAACTGCCTGATGACCGGCGAGCTTTACCGCTTCAAGCAGGCGGTGGTGAACGCCGCCCGTGGTGCCCGCGTCACCGGCCTGGCCACCGAGGCCGACCAGATCGTCGTTACCGCCGGCGTGCCGTTCAACCAGACCGGCACCACGAACATCCTGCGCGTCGCGCCCTGCGACGAACGCCTGATCTTCGCCGCCGACGACGAGTGACATCATGAAGAAGGGCCCTGTCGTGCTGCGCCTCGCCGGGGCCCTTCTGATTCTGGGGGCGGCGGTGTGGATCCTGCTGCCGTTCCTGACCTTCTGGGTGGTGGTGGCCACCGCCTGGCTGGTGAACCACTGGGCGGCGGGGCTGAACCCGACGCTTTGGCCGGTGCAGATCCTGCGCGGCCTGGCGGGGCTTTTTTCGGGCGGCTGACGGTCTGGGGCAGGGGATGCGGAAGCCTCTTGCCAAAGGGCGAATCCCTGCCTATACGGCGGCTTCCTACCGCGCGGCCGGCCAGTGAGGCATGCCGAGTCGCGTGTTCACTCTGAACATAGGAGCTGAAAATGCCCAAGATGAAGACGAAATCGAGCGTCAAAAAACGCTTCAAGGTTTCGGCCACCGGCAAAATCATTGCTGGCCAGGCCGGGAAACGCCACGGCATGATCAAGCGGACGACCAAGTTCATCCGCGACGCACGCGGCACGACCACCCTTTCGAAGGCAGATGAGCAGATCCTTATGCCCATGATGCCCTACGCAAAGAAAAAGAAATAAGGAGGTCGCGACATGTCCCGCGTTAAAGGTGGTACCACTACCCACGCCCGCCACAAGAAGGTTCTCGACGCAGCGAAAGGCTATTACGGCCGCCGCTCCAAGACCTTCAAGGTTGCCCGTCAGGCCGTCGACAAGGCAAACCAGTACGCAACCCGCGACCGCAAGGCGCGCAAGCGTAACTTCCGCGCCCTGTGGATCCAGCGTATCAACGCCGGCGTCCGCGCACATGACGAAGCGATGACCTACTCGCGCTTCATCAACGGTCTGGCCCTGGCCGGCATCGAAGTGGACCGCAAGGTTCTGGCGGACCTCGCCGTGAACGAGCCCACCGCTTTTGCAGCCATCGTCGAAAAGGCGAAGGCCGCGCTCGCTGCGTAATACCCCCTCAAAGGGTAAGATTTCAGGAGAAGCCGCGGACCTTTCGAGGTCTCGCGGCTTCTTGTCTTTCAGGGCCCGCTTTCGTAGCAGGGTGGCAAACCGGAGCAGGAGTGGATCGGATGGACGATCTGAAGACGAAGTACCTTTCGGCGATTGCGGACGCCTCGGACGAGGGCGCGCTGGAAGAGCTGCGGGTGCAGGCCGTCGGCAAGAAGGGCGAGATCAGCCTGAAGATGCGCGAGCTGGGCAAGATGACCCCGGAAGAGCGCCAGCTGATGGGCCCGCAGCTGAACGCCCTGAAGGACGAGATCAACTCGGCCCTGGCGGCCAAGAAGGCGGCGCTGTCGGATGCGGCGCTGGATGCGCGCCTGCGTGCGGAATGGCTGGACGTGACGCTGCCCGTGCGCCCCGGCCGCACCGGCACCATCCACCCCGTCTCCCAGGTCTGGGAGGAATGCACCGCGATCTTCGCCGACATGGGCTTTGCCGTGGCCGAAGGGCCGCAGGTGGAAACCGACTGGTACAATTTCGACGCGCTGAACATCCCCGGCCACCACCCCGCGCGGGCCGAGATGGACACCTTCTACATGCACCGCGCGGAAGGCGATGACCGGGCGCCGCATGTGCTGCGCACGCACACCAGCCCGGTGCAGATCCGCTCGATGGAAAAGCTGGGCGCGCCGATGCGCATCATCTGCCCGGGCCGCGTCTACCGCGCCGATTACGACCAGACCCACACCCCGATGTTCCACCAGGTCGAGGGCCTTGCCATCGGCAAGGACATCTCGATGGCGAACCTGAAATGGGTGCTGGAGGAATTCTTCTCGGCCTATTTCGGCACCAAGGTGAAGACCCGCTTCCGCGCCTCGCACTTCCCCTTCACCGAACCCTCGGCCGAGGTCGACATCCAGTGCTCGTGGGAGAACGGCACGGTGAAAGTCGGCGAAGGCGACGGCTGGCTGGAGGTCCTGGGCTCAGGCATGGTGCATCCCAAGGTGCTGCAGGCCGGCGGGATCGACCCGAACGAATGGCAGGGCTTTGCCTTCGGCATGGGGATCGACCGGATCGCGATGCTGAAATACGGCATCCCCGACCTGCGTGCCTTCTTCGACAGCGACCTGCGCTGGCTGCGCCACTACGGCTTCAGCGCGCTGCAGGTGCCGACGATCCGCGGCGGCATCTGAGGCCCGCGGCCCGGTCCCGAAGGGGGCCGGGTGCCCATCCTGTGCGCGCGCGTCCCGGGATCCGCCCGGGGATGCCGCCTGCAGACCGGACCCGCGCCCGGCTGCCCTGATCCGAGACATCAAACCCTAGCCGGGCGACGCCGCCTGCCGCGCCTGACGCCTGAAGGACTGACACATGAAATTCACGCTTTCCTGGCTGAAAGACCATCTTGAGACCGAAGCCTCGCTGGATCAGATCCTCGAGGCGCTGACCGACCTCGGCCTGGAGGTCGAGGGCGTCGAGGATCCCACAGCGAAGCTGAAGGGCTTCACCGTCGCGAAGATCCTCGAGGCCGAGCAGCACCCCGATGCCGACAAGCTGCGGGTCTGCAAGGTCCTCTCGGACGAGGGCGAGACGCAGATCGTCTGCGGAGCCCCGAACGCGCGCGCCGGCATCACCGTCGTCCTGGCAAAGCCCGGCACCTATATTCCCGGCCTCGACATCACCATCTCGGTCGGCAAGATCCGCGGTGTCGAAAGCTTTGGCATGATGGCCTCCGAGCGCGAGCTGGAGCTGTCGGACGAGCATAACGGCATCCTCGAGCTGGACAGCGGCGAGGTGGGGCAGGATTTTGCCGCATGGCTAGCCGCCAACCGTCCCGCCCTGGCCGACCCGGTGATCGAGATCGCCATCACCCCGAACCGTCCCGACGCCCTGGGTGTGCGCGGCGTGGCGCGCGACCTGGCGGCCCGGGGCCTTGGCACGCTGAAGCCGATGCCCGCCTATGCGCTGACCGAGACCGCCGGCCCCTGCCCGGTGGGCGTGACCATCGACGACAGCGCCAGGGACGGCTGCCATGTCTTCGCCGGTCGCCTGATCAAGGGCGTGAAGAACGGCCCCAGCCCCGAATGGCTGCAGCAAAAGCTGCGTGCCGTGGGCCTGCGGCCGATCTCGGCGCTGGTCGATGTGACGAACTTCTTCACCTATGACCTGAACCGCCCGCTGCACGTCTTTGACGCGGCCAAGGTGACGGGCGATCTGGTGATCCACCGCGCCCGGGGCGGCGAAGAGCTGCTGGCGCTCGACGAGAAGACCTACACGATCCCCGCGGGCGTGCTGGTGATCTCGGACGACAAGGGCGTGGAAAGCATCGGCGGCATCATGGGCGGCGAGGTCTCGGGCTGCTCGGACGAGACGACGGATGTCTTCGTCGAGGCGGCCTTCTGGGACTATATCTCGATCGCGGAAGGCGGCCGGGCGCTGAAGATCAACTCGGACGCGCGCTATCGCAATGAACGCGGCATCGACCCGGCCTTCAACATGGAGGCGCTGGACCGCGCCTGCGCGATGATCGTCGATCTGTGCGGCGGCGAAGTGACCGGCACGGTCGTGGCAGGGGCGGTGCCCGACGTGTCGCGCGCCTATCGCCTGGACACCGATCGCTGCTCGTCGCTGGTGGGGATGCAGATCCCGGCCGAGGAACAGCGCGCCACGCTGGAACGCCTGGGCTTCGTGATGGATGGCGACATGGCGCAGGTGCCCTCCTGGCGCCCCGACGTGCTGGGCGAGGCCGACCTGGTGGAAGAGGTGGCGCGCATGGCCTCGCTGTCGAACCTGCAGCCGCAGCCGATGGCACGGATGCTGCCCGGCGTGCCGAAGCCGATCCTGACCCCTATGCAGAAGCGCGAGCAGGTGGCCCGGCGCACCGCGGCGGCGCTTGGCTACAACGAATGCGTGACCTACAGCTTCATCGACCAGGCAACGGCGGCGATCTTTGGCGGCGGCGATGACGCGACCATGGTGGCCAACCCGATCTCCTCCGAGATGAGCCACATGCGCCCCGATCTGCTGGCGGGCCTGCTGCAGGCCGCGGCCCGCAACCAGGCGCGCGGCATGGCCGACATGGCCCTGTTCGAGGTCGGCACCGCCTTCACCGGCGGCGAGCCCGGCCAGCAGCACCTGCAGGTCACCGGCCTGCTGGTCGGCCAGACCGGTCCGAAGGATGTCCACGGCGCGTCCCGCGCGGTCGACGTCTTCGACGCCAAGGCCGATGTCGAGGCGGTCCTTGCCGCGATCGGCGCGCCCGCCAAGGTGCAGATCCTGCGCGATGGCGCCGCCTGGTTCCACCCGGGCCGCCATGGCCGCATCTGCCTCGGTCCCAAGAAGATGCTGGCCGTCTTCGGCGAGATCCACCCGAAGGTGCTGGCGCAGCTTGACGTGAAGGGCCCCGCCGTGGGCTTCACCATCTGGCCGGAAGAGATCCCGCTGCCGCGCAATGCCTCGGCCTCGAAGGGCGCGGTGCTGCTCAATGACCTGCAGCCGGTCGAGCGCGACTTTGCCTTCGTCGTCGATGCCTCGGTCGAGGCGCTGACGCTGGTCAATGCCGCGGCCGGTGCCGACAAGGCCCTGATCACCGACGTCCGCGTTTTCGACGAGTTCATTGGCGGCTCTCTGGGCGAGGGCAAGAAGAGCCTTGCGATCACCGTGCGCCTGCAGCCGCAGGACGCGACGCTGAAGGAAAAGGACATCGAGGCGATCGGCGCCAAGATCGTCGAGAAGGTCACCAAGGCCACCGGCGGCACGCTGCGCGGCTGAGGGACGGGGTCGGACGCTCTCTCCCGTTCCGGGAGAGACGCCCCGCCCACCGTCCCGCACCCCGGCGGTTCTTTCATCTGACCGGAAATACCCCCGCCGGAGGCGCACGGTTCCGACGGGCGATCCCGTAACGAAAAGGGCGGCCCCCCTGGGGCCGCCCTTTCTGATCCTGCCGCCGCGATCAGCCGCGCGGCGGGATGTTCTTGGCCTTCTCGACCGCCGGGCGGGCATAGAAGCGGTCGACATAGGGCTGCAGATTGGCGAAATCGCTCCAGCCCAGGACCTCCCGGGCCTCGTAGAAGGCGGTGGCGTTCAGCCAGGGCGCGATGGCGATATCGGCGATCGAGAACGCGCCCGTCACCCAGTCGCGGCCCTCAAGCTGGGTGTTGATCACGTTCAGCAGGCGCTTGCCCTCGGTGATGAAGCGTTCGCGCGGGCGGGGATCCTCGATCTCCTTGCCGGCGAACTTGTAGAAATAGCCCAGCTGGCCCAGCATCGGCCCCAGCCCGCCCATCTGCCACATCAGCCATTTCAGCACCTCGTAGCGCGCCGCGCCCGAGGCCGGCAGCAGCTTGCCGGACTTGTCGGCGAGGTAGATCAGGATGGCGCCGCTCTCGAACAGCTCGACGACCTCGCCATTCGGGCCATGGGGGTCGATGATCGCCGGGATCTTGTTGTTCGGCGACAGCGACAGGAATTCCGGGCTGCGCACGAAGGCATCGCCCAGCGGCACGGTATGCGCCTCGTAGGGCAAGCCCATTTCCTCCAGCGCGATCGAGACCTTCACGCCGTTCGGCGTCGGGAAGGAATAAAGCTGGATCGCATCCGGGTTCTGCGCCGGCCATTTCGAGGTGATCGGGTAATCATCGGGGAACATCGCGGTCTCCTGCAGTCGTTTGACGCGATATAAGCGCCGCTTCGCCCGCTCCGCGAGGGCAGTCGCGGCAAAACTGGCTTTGTCCCCGCACCAATGCAGATAAAAGATGCAGGTGACACACGTAAAAAGGGGGTCATCATGCTGAAGGAATTTCGCGCCTTCATCGCCAAGGGCAATGTGCTGGACATGGCGGTGGGCATCATCATCGGGGCGGCCTTTACCGCCATCGTGAAATCCATGGTCTCGGACCTGCTGAACCCGGTGCTGGGGCTGGTGACGGGGGGCTTGGATTTCTCGAATCATTACCTGCTGCTGGCGGGGCAGGGGCCTTATGACAGCCTGGCTGCGGCACGCGATGCGGGGGCGGTGGTCTTTGCCTATGGCTCTTTCCTGTCGGCGGTGATCAACTTCCTGCTGGTGGCCTTCGTGGTCTTCGTGCTGGTGCGCTACGTGAACCGCCTGAAGGACAGCGTCCTGCGCGAGGAAAAGGCCGCCCCCGCCGAGGAAAAGCCCGCCGGTCCCACCCAGCTTGACGTGCTGCTGGAAATCCGCGACGCGCTGAAGAAAGAGCCCCAGATCTGAGGCCCCGGCCATCGGGGGGCTGGTCATTTCCGCGGGGATGGCGCAAGGATCTTGCCCGACTCTGCCCCTGTGCGCGCGGTTTCGCGCGTAGAGGCCCCGATACAGGACGGACCTGCCCCTTGGACCAGATCGACCGCGCCATCCTGCGCGTGCTTCAGAAGGACGGCCGCATTTCGAATGCGGATCTCTCGGACAGGGTGGGCCTGTCGCAATCGGCCTGCCACCGCCGCGTCCAGCGGCTGGAAAAGGACGGGATGATCAAGAACTACGTGGCGATGCTGGATGCCCGCAAGATGCAGCTGGCCACCACCGTCTTCGTCGAGATCGGCCTGTCGGGCCAGGCGGATGAACTGCTTGAGGCCTTCGAGACCGCCGTCGCCCGGGTGCCCGAGATCCTGGAATGCCACCTGATGGCGGGCACGGCCGATTACCTGCTGAAGGTCGTGGCCGAAAGCTCGGAGGATTTTGCCCGCATCCACCGCCAGTCGCTGGCGCGGCTGCCCGGGGTGCAAAGGATGCAGAGTTCCTTCGCGCTGCGCACCGTCTTCAAGACCACGGCGCTGCCGGTCTGACCCCCGAAAAAGCGAAGACCCCCGGGGCGTGCCGCGGGGGTCGTCCATTTTCTTCATGTTCGTTCCGAAGGAAATGCCCTTCGAAAAGGCCGGCGGCCGGGTCTTAGAGGAGACCTTCGCGCTGAGCTTTCTTCCGTGCCAGCTTGCGGCTACGGCGTACGGCTTCTGCCTTCTCGCGCGCTTTCTTTTCAGACGGCTTCTCGAAATGCTGCTTGAGCTTCATTTCACGGAAAACGCCTTCGCGCTGGAGCTTCTTCTTCAGGGCGCGGAGCGCCTGATCGACGTTGTTGTCGCGAACAGAGACCTGCATGTGGTTGTCACCACCTTCCTAGGTTAGAGTTGTCAGATAGTGCAGGAGGTGGCCGTATAGCAGCCATCGCCCTAGTTGTCCAGACGGAAGCCCTGCGCTGTCGCGGGGACCGTCACGAACCGGTCGCAAAGGAGTCATCGTCATGAGCAACGAACACCAGACGTCCGAAGGAGCCCCCGGCGCCCGCGAGGCCATGCTGGAAGCGGCGCTGATGCATGTGCCCTTCGATGGCTGGAGCGAAACCAGCCTGCGCGCGGCTGCCGCCGATGCGGGGATCAGCCTTGAGGCCGCCCGCGCGATGTTCCCGCGCGGTGCCATCGACATGGCGCTGGCCTATCACCACCAGGGCGATGCCGAGATGGTGGCCCGCGTGCAGGCCGAGGACATGGAGGGGATGCGATTCGCCGACAAGGTGGCCCGCGCCATCGAGATCCGGCTGGAGATCGCCGACCGCGAGCTGGTGCGCCGCGGTACCACGCTGTTCGCGCTGCCGCATCACGCGGCCGACGGGGCGAAGGCGGTCTGGGGCACGGCGGATGCGATCTGGACCGTGCTGGGCGATACATCCGAGGATGTGAACTGGTACACCAAGCGGATGACGCTGTCGGGGGTCTATTCGGCCACCGTGCTGTACTGGCTGGGAGACGACAGCCTGGACGGCCATGCGACGCGGGAATTCCTGGCCCGCCGGCTGGAGGGCGTGATGCGATTCGAGAAGGTGAAGGGGCGGGTCTCGGCCTC
Organism: Pseudooceanicola sp. NS-SX9; assembly: GCF_057380705.1. Taxonomy (NCBI): domain Bacteria; kingdom Pseudomonadati; phylum Pseudomonadota; class Alphaproteobacteria; order Rhodobacterales; family Paracoccaceae; genus Pseudooceanicola; species Pseudooceanicola sp. NS-SX9. The sequence continues at coordinate 612,828 of NZ_CM170818.1, forward strand.
GCCTCTGGGGCGGCTGCTGGAGGCGCCGCTGGGCCTGCTGGCGCGGGTGAAGGCACCGAAGGGGGCGTCGGATCTGCCGGGCTCCGTAGGGCGCGGGGCATAAGGCCCGGGCGGATTGCCCGGTGACCTCTGTCGGGATGCCTCCGGCGGAGGTATTTGAAACAAGAAAATGATTAGGGGCGGGCGCGGCCTGCCCGGGGGACTTTTGATGCGTGTGATCGAGATTTCGAGGGCCGGCGGGCCCGAGGTTCTGGTGCCGGCCGAGCGGGATCTGCCGCAGCCCGGCCCGGGTGAGGTGCGGATTGCGGTGGCCTTTGCCGGGGTGAACCGGCCCGATGCGCTGCAGCGTGCGGGGGCCTATGATCCGCCGCCCGGGGCGTCGGACCTGCCGGGGCTGGAGGCCTCGGGGACGGTGGTCGCGGTGGGGCAGGGGGTGCCCGAGGGCGCGCTTGGGGCGCAGGTCTGTGCGCTGCTGCCGGGCGGCGGCTATGCCGAAGCGGTCGTGACGCCCTGGGCGCATTGCCTGCCGGTGCCCGCGGGGATGGGGCTGAAGGCGGCCGCCTGCCTGCCCGAGACCTTCTTCACCGTCTGGGAGAACGTCTTTCGCCGCGGGGCGCTGAAGGGGGGCGAGGCCTTTCTGGTGCATGGCGGGACCTCGGGGATCGGCACGACGGCGATCCAGCTGGCCAGGGCCTTCGGGGCGCGGGTTTTCGCGACCGCCGGCAGTGCCGAGAAATGCGCCGCCTGCCTGGCGCTGGGGGCCGAGCGGGCGATCAACTACCGCGAGGAGGATTTCGTCGAGGTGCTGAAGGCCGAGGGCGGTGTCGATCTGGTGCTGGACATGGTGGGCGGCAGCTACATCCCGCGTGACATCCGGGTGCTGAAGCCTGACGGGCGGCTGGTGATGATCGCCTTCCTGGGCGGGCCCAAGGCCGAGGTGAACTTTGCCCAGGTGATGATGAAGCGTCTGCAGGTCACCGGGTCCACGCTGCGCGCCCAGTCCGACCAGGCCAAGGCCGAGATCGCCGAGGAACTGCGCACCCATGTCTGGCCGCTGCTGGAGGCGGGCCGCGTGGCGCCGCTGATCGACAGCACCTATCCGCTGGATCAGGCGGCCCGGGCCCATGCGCGGATGGAGAGCTCGGCCCATGTGGGCAAGATCGTGCTGGAGGTCGCGGGCGCCTAGCGGATCGCGTCGAACTGGGCCTGGTGCAGGGGGCAGTCGCGCGCCACGTCCGGGGCGCAGTCGCGGAACTGCAGGTCGCGGGTCAGGCAGATCCGGGCCTCGCGGATGCGGCCGTCGGTGCAGGTGATGGTGATCGCCCCGGGACCCATCCCGGGGTTGTCCGCCATGAAGGCCGATTCCAGCAGCTTTGGCGACAGCCGGGCGTCGCGGGTCATCTGCTCGATCAGGGTGGGGGGCGTGACGCGGGCATAGGCCTTGCGGGCAAGGGCGAAATAGTCCGGCGCTGACAGGCCCGTGCAGCGGCCGTGGGTCTTCCATTCATGGGAGGCCAGGGCCGTGGTGCCCATGACCGGCTCCATCTGCTTCAGCTGTCGGGCCGTGGGGCCGGGCTGCGTGGCCGGGCAGTCGCGGGGATAGCCCTTTTCGTATTGCGGCCAGAGCCCGTGCAGGATCCAGCCCAGGTCGCGCCCCGGGGCACATTGCGCCGATCCCTTCGCATGGCCCCCGGCGGCGCACCATCCGGGCGACCAGGACAGCGACAGGACGTAATAGTCGAAGTCTCGGGGCTGCTGGGCCTCGGCCCCCCAGGCGGGGGCAAAGACGATGAAAGCCAGTCCCAGAAGGGCCTTGCGCATTCCGCTCTTCCAATTTGCACCTTCCGCGACTATATACGGACCAAGTTCCCCGACAACGGAAACCTGCATCGCCCGGCGATGCCGCCTCGGCCCTCAAGCCAGGCAGCGGGGAAGCTGTAGCTTTTAAGGAGTGCGACATGCAGGGCAAACCGATCATGGCGAAGGCCACCGCGGTCTGGCTGGTGGACAACACGACGATGACCTTCAAGCAGATCGCCGATTTCACCGGCATGCACGAGCTTGAAGTCCAGGGCATCGCCGACGGTGATGTGGCGGCCGGCGTCAAGGGCTTTGACCCGATCGCCAACAACCAGCTGACCCAGGAAGAGATCGACAAGGCCGAGAAGAACCCGCTTCACAAGCTGAAGCTCAAGTTCAACCCCTCGGCCGTGGGCGAGGAAAAGCGCCGTGGCCCGCGCTACACGCCGCTGTCGAAACGCCAGGACCGTCCGAACTCGATCCTGTGGCTGGTGAAATTCCACCCCGAGCTGACCGACGGCCAGATCGCCAAGCTGGTGGGCACCACCAAGCCGACGATCCAGTCCATCCGCGAGCGGACCCACTGGAACATCGGTTCCATGCAGCCGATCGACCCGGTGGCCCTGGGTCTGTGCAAGCAGAGCGAGCTGGACGCGGCGGTGCAGAAGGCCGCGGCGCAGCGCGCCCGCGACGGCCAGGCGATGACCGATGACGAACGCCGCAAGCTGCTGTCGACCGAACAAAGCCTGGGCATGGAAGCCGAACCGCGCATGCCCACTGCCATCGAAGGCCTGGAGACCTTCTCGTTCTCGTCGTCGAACGACGACGAGGAAGAGGACAGCCATGGCGACCTGCTGGATGCCGACAGCTTCTTCAACCTGCCGAAATCCACCGAGGACGAGGACGAGGACGAGCGCTGATCGCGCCGGCCGAATCGTCAAAACATCTGGCCCCGCGACGCGAGTCGCGGGGTCTTTCATGCCCGGGATGAGGGCGTCCGGTGCAATCTGCGGTCGTGCAGCCCAGGGCGGTCCTGCGCCTGCGACTGTAAGTGCACCTTGCGGACCGGCTTGGCGGTTGCCATGGTCGACCGGATCGTTCACCGTCCCGCTGGTACGATAATCGGTCGAAGGGGGTCACCAATGCACATCGCCGTCATCGGGGCCGGGATGATCGGCGCCGCGGCTGCCAGGCATCTGGCGCTGATGGGACAGCAGGTGACCCTGGTGGGCCCTGCGGAACCCGGCGACGTGATGCGCCACGAAGGCCCCTTTGGCAGCCATTACGATGCCGGCCGGATCACCCGTCAGCTGGATCCGCTGCTGTTCTGGTCACGGGCCTCGCGGGCTTCGATCGCGCGCTATCGTGACCTGGAGGCCGAGACCGGCATCACCTTCTTCAACGAGGTGGGCTCGCTGATGGCGGGCCCGGTGGGGTCGGCGCAGATGCTGGGGCTGGAGGCGACGCGCCGCCGTGATCACATCCAGGCCGAGGTTCTGGACATCGCCGCCCTGGCCGAACGGTTCCCCTATCTGCGCTTCGATCCCGGCACCCAGGCGTTTCACGAGGCCACCCGCTCCGGCACGATCAACCCCCGCGCCATGGTTGCCGCCCAGTGCCGGGCGGCCGAGGCCCACGGTGCCCGGTTGCTGCGCGGGGTGGTCGAGGACATCGACGAAAGCGCCGAGGGCGTGATCCTGCGCCTGGCCAGCGGCAGCGTGCTCGAGGCCGACCGGGCCCTTCTGGCCACCGGCGCCTTCACCCGGATGCTGACGGGGGCGCTGCTGCCGTTCAGTGTCTTCGCCCGCACCTCGGTGCTGTTCCGCATCCCCACAGCCGAGGTCGCGCGCCTGGAGGGCATGCCCGCGCTGATCAGCCTGCTGCCCGGCGGCGAGGACCCCTACCTGTTGCCGCCGCTGGCCTATCCCGACGGCGGTCATTACCTGAAGATGGGCGGCGGGCGCACGGATCACGCGCTGCATTCGCACCAGGATCTGCTCGACTGGTACCGCTCCGACGGCAATGGCCGCGCCGCCCAGGAGATCGAGGACCTGCTGCATGAACGCCTGCCGGGCATCCGGGTCGAAGACCGCTCGACGCTGCCCTGCTCGACCACCTACACCCCCGAGGTGACGCCGCATTACAAGCCGCTCTCGACCCGCGTCTTCACTGCCTTCGGCGGCTGCGGCCGGGCGGCCAAGAACTCGGACGAGCTGGGCCGCCTCGGCGCGCTTCTGGTCTGCGACGCCCCCTGGCCGGCCTGGGCCACGGAAACCCACGCCGCCGCCTGATCCTTGCATTTTCTTGTGTCAAATACCTCGGGGGGGTCTCCGCAGGAGACGGGGGCAGAGCCCCCAAACCCGGTGCCCCCAACCCCAGTGCCTCCAAACCCGGAGCTTCCTGCGACCGCGCCGCTTCAGATCTCGCGCCGGGCGCGCAGCGCCGCCTGGATCGTCCCGTCGTCCAGGTAATCCAGCTCGCCGCCCACCGGCACCCCCTGCGCCAGCGAGGTCAGGCGCACCTTTCCCTCCAGCTGGTCGGCGATGTAATGGGCCGTGGTCTGGCCATCGACATTGGCATTCAGCGCCAGGATCACCTCGCGCAGGCCCTCGTCCGCCACCCGTCCCAGCAGGGCGGGAATGCGCAGGTCCTCGGGGCCTACGTGGTCCAGCGCGCTCAGCGTGCCGCCCAGAACGTGATAGCGTCCCTTGAAGGCGCCGCCGCGTTCCATCGCCCACAGATCCGCGACATCCTCGACGACGCACAGCTCGCCGGTCTCGCGCCGCGGATCCAGGCACAGATCGCACAGCGACCCGCTGCAGATGTTGCCGCAGCGGTCGCATTCGCGCACCGTCGCGGCCACCTGCTGCATCAGGTCCGCAAGCGGGATCAGCAGCAGCTCGCGCTTGCGCACCAGCTGCAGCACCGCCCGCCGGGCCGAGCGGGGCCCAAGCCCCGGCAGGCGCGCCATCATCTGGATCAGCGCCTCGATGTCCCCGCCCGCGGCCATGTTGCTCAGAACGGCATCTTGAAATCGGCCGGCAGGCCCAGGCCCTCGGTGATCTTGGCCATCTCCTGCTGGGCGCGCTCGGCGGCACGGGCCTGCGCATCCTTGATGGCGGCCAGGATCAGGTCCTCGACCACTTCCTTTTCATCCGGATCGAAGATCGAGGGATCGATGTCGAGGCTCTTCAGTTCGCCCTTTGCCGAGGAAACCGCCTTGACCAGGCCCGCCCCGCTTTCGCCGGTGACGGTGATGTCGTGCAGGTCGTCCTGCAACTGCGCCATCTTTTCCTGCATCTCCTTGGCGGCCTTCATCATCTTGGCCATGTCGCCCATCTGTCCGAGGCCCTTGAACATCCGTGTCTCTCCTGTTTTGCCGGCCTGGCCGGTCCTGAAACGTTAACCGGTCATATCGCCCCGGCGGGCGGTGCCTGCAAGGGGCGGGGGGCTCATTCGTCCTCGAACGGGTCCCATTCGTCCTCGACCTCGGGCAGGGCCTCGGCCTCGGCCTTGGCGGCGATCGCCTCGCGGCTCAGGACATGGGTGATCTCGGCCTTGGGGAAGGCCGCCAGGATCGCCTGCACCATCGGATGGGCGGCGGCCTCGGCCTTCATCGCCAGCTCCTTGGCGTCGCGTTTCTCGGCGATTGTCGTGTCGCCCTCGCCATTGCCGATGATCACCGCCCAACGGGCGTTCGTCCATTGCTGCAGCCGCGCGCCCAGCCGCTGTGCCAGATCGCGCGGGGCGCCCTCGGCGGGGGTGAACTCGATCCGGCCGGGGCGATAGGACAGCAGGCGCACGCCGGTCTCGACCTCGACCAGTAGCTTGACGTCGCGATTGTCGCGGATCAGCTGGACGACGTGCTCGAAGGTGGGAAAGTGCGCCAGCGCCTGTTCCAGTTCCTCGGCGCGCAGTGCCGATCCCTGTGCACCGCTGCCGCCCGTGCGGGCCGAGGCATAGGCCTGCCCGCCGCCCGCCGCAGGGGCCTCCGCGCGCCCCGCGGACATCGCGAGCCCGCCACCGGGAGCGCCCGCGCCGCGGGGCATCCCACCACCCGGCCCGTCGGGCGGACGCGGTGCATCCTGCAGCCGGCGCACCAGCTCCTCGGGCGAGGGCAGTTCGCTCACATGGGTCAGCCGGATCACCGCCATTTCGGCCGCCATCATGGCATTCGGGGCGGTTGCGATCTCGTCCAGGGCCTTCAGCAGCATCTGCCACATGCGGGTCAGGATGCGCATTCCCAGCTGCTGGGCCAGGGCCACGCCGCGGGCGCGTTCATCGGGGCCGATGGTGGGGTCTTCGGCGGCATCGGGGGTGATCTTGACCACGCTGACCCAGTGGGTGATCTCCGACAGGTCGCGCAGCACCGCCAGCGGATCGGCACCATCGGCATATTGCGCCGAAAGTTCGGTCAGGGCGCCGGCGGCATCACCACGTAGGATCATCTCGAAGAGGTCGAGGACCCGGCCGCGGTCCGCCAGCCCCAGCATGGCGCGGACCTGATCGGCGGTGGTTTCGCCTGCGCCGTGGGAAATCGCCTGATCGAGGAGCGAGGTCGCGTCGCGGGCGGATCCTTCGGCGGCGCGGGTGATCAGCGCCAGTGCGTCATCGGTGATTTCGGCGTGCTCTTTGGTGGCGATCTTGCGCAGCAGTGCGATCATCACCTCGGGCTCGATCCGGCGCAGGTCGAAGCGCTGGCAGCGCGACAGCACCGTGACGGGCACCTTGCGGATTTCCGTGGTGGCGAAGATGAACTTCACATGGGCGGGCGGTTCCTCGAGCGTCTTGAGCAGCGCGTTGAAGGCGCTGGTCGAGAGCATGTGGACCTCGTCGATGATGTAGATCTTGTAGCGTGCCGAGGCGGCGCGGTAGTTCACGCTGTCGATGATCTCGCGGATGTCGTTGACCGAGGTGTTGGAGGCCGCGTCCATCTCCATCACGTCGACATGGCGGCCTTCCATGATGGCGCGGCAATGTTCGCACTGGCCGCAGGGTTCGGTGGTGGGCCCGCCCGCGCCATCGGGGCCGATGCAGTTCATCCCCTTGGCGATGATCCGCGCGGTGGTGGTCTTCCCGGTGCCGCGGATGCCGGTCATGATGAAGGCCTGGGCGATGCGGTCGGCGGCGAAGGCGTTCTTCAGCGTGCGCACCATGGCATCCTGGCCGACGAGATCGGCGAAGGTCTCGGGCCGGTATTTCCGGGCAAGGACCTGGTAGGGGCCGGAGGCGGGGGCGCTGTCGGACATCGGGCTTCTTTCGGATTCGGAGCTTCGGGGCGAAGGTACTGGTCCCTTGGGCGGGCGTAAACCTGTGGCTTCGGGGACGGGAGCGGCGCTCGTGCGCCTGCGGCGCACATCGCCCCGCCCACCGTCCCGTCAGGGGGTGTGGGGGGTGTTTTGGCGTGGGGAGGGTGCCCGCTTGCACGGTTTCTGCGAAACCATGCTGCCGGGCGGCGCGCATTCGCTGTGCGAAAGCGCTGGAGTGAGAGATTGGACATCGACCCAAGCGGGACTCGTTACGGCTGCTTCCTTCCGGACCTGACCGGGTTGGCGAGGCGCTCGCCCGCGCCAACCTCTCGAGAAGCGATATAGGCGAGGGCGCGGCGCATTGCAACCCGTGGAAACGCCGCGCCCGGGCGGGCGCGGCGGCCTCCGGCGGAGGTATTTTCCGACAAGAAAATGGAGGCGGTCCGTCCCCGCGTCAGAGCGTCATGCGGTAGAGGGCGAAGCCGTCCTGGCCCTGGCCCGCGGGTTCGATCCTGACCGTGGTGATCGTATCCGCGTATTTCGCGGCGCCCGGGCCCGACTGGAAGAGGACCGTGGTGCCAGGCATCGGTTTGAAGGTCCAGTTGTTGTCGGCCTTGGGGTCGATCGTGCCCTTCTCGACGATGTAGCGCACGATGATGTCGCGGTTGGTGTCGGGGCCTTCGAAGATCACCGTGTCGCCCATGGCGCCGGGGAAATGGCCGCCGCCCGAGGCGCGGTAGTTGTTGGTGGCCACCACGAAGGCCATGTCATCGGTCACGGGCTGGCCCTGATAGGCGAGGTTGACGATGCGGCTTTCGGAGGAGACCTCCTTTCCATCGGCGTCGTAGCGTTCGGGTTTCGACAGGTCGATCTGGTAGGTCACCCCGTCGATGACGTCGAAATTGTAGCTGGGGAAGCTGTCGGACAGCAGCTGGGCATCCTGCGCCCCGGGCTGGATCTGGTTGAACATTCCCGCCGAGCGGTCGAGCCAGCCGCGCAGCTGCGCCCCCGAGACCTTCACCGCGCGGATCGTGTTCGGGTAGAGGTAGAGATCGGCGACGTTCTTGATCGCGACCGGGCCCACGGGAACCTCGGTGTAGTAGTCCGGGCCGCCGCGGCCGCCGGCCTTGAAGGGTGCGCCCGCCGACAGCAGCGGCAGATCCGCATGGGGCGTGCCCTGCAGCATCTGGCGGATGTACCAGCTTTGCGCCTCGGTCACGATTTGGATCGAGGGATCGTCGGCCACCAGGGCAAAGTAGGAATGCAGCGGCGTTGCCGTCTTGCCGACGGGGCGGCGGATGTAGTCGAGGGTCTGTTCGTGTTCGGGGCGGATGGCGTCCTGCACGAAGGCGGTGCTTTCCACCAGCGGCGTGATCGAGCGGTCGGCCTCGCGCTTGTAGATCGGGCGGGCCTCGGTTTCGGCGGCGACGACGCGCCAGTCGGAGCCGTCACGTTCCAGCAGCAGGTCGATGAGCCCCATGTGCGAGCCCCAGAAACCGCCCATCACCGCGGGCTTGCCGTGGATCGTGCCCTTTTCCGCGTCGACGGCGGCGAAGCCGGTGAAGGTGGGCGAGGGGAAGACCAGGTGCGAATGTCCGGTCAGCACCGCGTCGATGCCGTCGATCGCGGCCAGCGGCACCGAGGCGTTCTCCATCCCGTCTTCGTGGTTGGCGGAGCCGATGCCGGAATGCGACAGGGCGATGATGACCTCGGCGCCCTCTTCCTTCATCTGCGGGATGTAGGCGCGGGCGGTGTCGACGATGTCGCGGGCCTGGACATTGCCTTCCAGGTTCTTGCGGTCCCAGTTCATCACCTGCGGCGGCACGAAGCCGATCAGGCCGATGCGGATCGGCTGTTCCGAGCCATCGCCCAGCGTGACCTTGCGGTCGAGGATCACGTAAGGGGGCAGCAGCGTCTTGTCGCCGGTGGGATTGGCGGCCATCTCCTTGACGATATTGGCGGAAATCACCGGGAAATTGGCGCCCGCCACAGATTTCATCAAGAAATCAAGGCCATAGTTGAATTCGTGATTGCCCAGGGTCGAGGCCTCGTAACCCAGGGTGTTCATCGCCTTGATGACGGGATGCATGTCGCCGTCCTTCATGCCGCGCTCGTAGGCGATGTAGTCGCCCATCGGGTTGCCCTGCAGGAAGTCGCCGTTGTCGATCAGCAGCGTGTTGGTGGCCTCGGCGCGGATCGCCTCGATGCGGGTGGCGGTGCGGGCCAGGCCCACCGTGTCGTCGGGCTTGTCGCTGTAGTAGTTGTACGGGAAAACGTGGACGTGAAGGTCCGTCGTCTCGAGGATGCGCAGATGCGCCTGCTGGGCGGCGGCATTGGCAGAGAAGGGATGCAGTGTCAGCAAGGACGCCCCGGCAATCGTCCCGCCCAGGAAGCCCCGGCGGGACAGGCTTGTGGTGGATCTGGTCATGTGTGTCTCCCCATTTCTTGACCCAGGCGTCAAGGATCGCAATATCTCGTGACGCTCGCATAACGGTTTTTGCGTGACGTGGCGGCGTGGCGCCCCGGATCGGACACGCGGACGTTCCCCGCTGCCCGGAGTTTCGGCATTGCCCTTGGTTCCGGGGCGGGGCAGGGTCGCGGCGAAACGGGAAATGAGGCAGGGCATGACCATCGCGATCGCGGCAGAGGTGACATTCGGCGGATCTGATCTGGACCGGGCGGCGCAGCTGCGCGGCGGCGTGCTGCCGGTCGGGGCGCAGGGGCTTTTGTTCTGGCGCGGATCGCTGCTGGTGCAGCAGGACCTGTCGGCGCTGGCCTTGCTGCCCGCCGATCACCCCGCCTTCGCCGAGGCCCGCCCGGACGAGACGCTGTTTCTGGGGCAGGCCGGGGGGCAGGCGTTCTTTGCCCGCGACATCTCGGGCTGGCAGCCGTCTGAAACCGAGGGGCTGCCGACCCATCCTGCCTTTCCGGCGGGCACGGTGCTGGCGGATCTGCGGCAGGTGATGCACGGCCTGACGCCCCTGCAGGCGGAACTGGCGGCCATCGCCAAGGGGCTTTACGCTTGGCACGGCACCCATCGCTTCTGCGCCCGCTGCGGCCAGCCGTCCGAGGTGGTGCAATCGGGCTGGCAGCGCAGTTGCCCGGCCTGTGGTGGCCAGCATTTCCCGCGCACCGATCCGGTGGTCATCATGCTGATCACCCGCGGCAACCGGGTGCTGCTGGGGCGCTCTCATGTCTGGCCCGAGGGGATGTATTCGATGCCCGCAGGTTTCGTCGAACCGGGCGAGACCATCGAGGCCGCCGTTCGCCGCGAGGTGCTGGAGGAAACCGCGATCCCCGTCGGCGCCGTCGACTACCTGCTGTGCCAGCCCTGGCCCTTCCCGAATTCGCTGATGTTCGCCTGCCAGGGCGAGGCGCTTGGCGATGCGATCACCGTCGATCCGGTCGAGCTGGAGGACGCGCTGTGGCTGACGCGCGAAGATCTGGCGCAGGTCATGCAGGGTGCCCATGCGACGATCCGCGCGCCGCGGCCCGGCTCGGTTGCGGAATTCGTCCTCAGAAACTGGCTTGCGGACAAGCTGCGTTGACGCTTTCCTGACGTTGGGACAGCAACGGCGGAAGGGCAGGGCATGAAGATCGTCGCGCGGCAGGATATCGATGCGCCCATCACCGATGCCTTCGCGCGGATCAGCGATTTTCAGGGCTTTGAACGGGCGGCGATGCGGCGTGGCGCGCTGGTGCGGCGGCTGGATGCGGGCCGCCCGGTGCAGGCCGGGTCTGGCTGGGGGATCGAGTTCCGCTTTCGCGGCCGCAAGCGCCGGATCGAGAGCGCACTGACCACCCTGACCCCGCCCGAGGGCTATCTGTGCACGCTGCAATCCGACGGCATGGAAGGGCATCTCCTGACCGAGCTGACGCCGCTGTCGCCCAGCCGCTGCCGCCTGAGGGTCGAGATCGAGCTGCGCCCGAAGACCCTGTCGGCGCGGCTGCTGATCCAGTCGCTGAAACTGGCCAAGGGGCGGCTGCGCCGGCGTCTGCAGGATCGCCTGCAGGAATTGGCCGCGGGGCTGGACATGAACCGCGACCGCAAGGCGGCGCGCCGCAGGACGGCGCGCGCCGGGTGATCAGGCGGCGCTGTCGGCGTTCGGATTGCCGCGCCGCGCACCTGCCGGATAGACCCCCAGGATCGCCATCTGGCTGGAGAAATAGCGCAGCTCGTCCAGCGCCAGGCGGACGTTGTCATCCTCGGGGTGGCCCTCGATGTCGACGTAGAACTGCGAGGCCTCGAAGCTGCCGCCGACCATGTAGCTTTCCAGCTTGGTCATGTTGACGCCGTTGGTGGCAAAGCCGCCCATTGCCTTGTAAAGCGCCGCCGGAATGTTGCGGGTCTGGAAGATCAGCGTGGTGATCATGCCGTGATCGCCCCGCCGCGAGGTGTCCAGATCGCGCGCCATCACCAGGAAACGGGTGGTGTTGTTGGCCTGGTCCTCGATATGGCGGGCCAGCACGTCAAGGCCGTAGACCTCGCCCGCCAGTTCCGAGGCCAGCGCGGCGCGGCTGGGATCGGTCTGCTGGGAAATCAGATGCGCCGATCCGGCGGTGTCGGAACCGGTGATGCGTTCGATCCCGTGTTCGGTCAGGAAGGCGCGGCACTGGCCCAGCAGCATGGCGTGCGAGGTGGCGGATTTCACCTGCTCCAGCTTCGTGCCGGGCAGGGCCAGCAGGTTGATGTGCACCCGCACGAAGGCTTCGCCCACGATATGCAACCCCGAGCCGGGCAGCAGGTAGTGCATGTCGGCCACTCGTCCGAAGGTAGAGTTGTCGACCGGCAGCATCGCCAGCTCTGCCGTACCGTCACGCACGGCCTGGATCGCGTCTTCGAAGGAATGGCAGGGCAGGGGCTCGTAGCCGGGACGGGCCTCGGCGCAGGCCTGATGGGAATAGGCGCCGGGTTCACCCTGAAATGCGATGCGAAGAGTCATGATTTCTGTCCCATTTTAAGGAGATTGCGCCCCATGGGTGGGCGTTTGGTCGCGGTTAGTACACCTTGCGCGACGAGAGTGGAAGCGGATAGAAACTCGCCTAGAACGTTAGCAACCGTCGAGGGACGCAAGCACATGTTTGACACGATGACCTTCACGAAGATCGTGGGCGGCTTCTGCGGCACGCTGCTGGTTTTCCTGCTGGGGAATTTCGCAGCCGAGGAAATCTATGCAACCTCGGGTGGTCACGGCGAGGGCATGCAGGGCTATCTGGTCGAGACCGCGGCCGCCGATGGTGGCAGCGCCGAGGCCGACAAGGCCCCCAGCTTTGAGGAGCTTCTGGCCAGCGCCGATGCCGGCAAGGGCGAGAAGGTGTTCTCGAAATGCAAGGCCTGCCACAAGATCGACGGCAACAATGCCACCGGTCCGCATCTGGACGGTGTTGTGGGCCGTGCGGTGGGTTCGGTCGCGGGCTTTGGCTATTCCGGTGCGCTCAGCGCCAAGTTCGACACCTGGACGCCCGCGCATCTGGATACCTTCCTGACCAGCCCCAAGGATGCCGCCCCCGGCACCAAGATGACCTTTGCCGGGCTGAAGAAGGCGGAAGACCGCGCAAACGTCATCGCCTATCTGCAAAGCCTGTCGAAATAGGCCGCTCTGGCCCGACATCTGCGGGGTTTGAAGGGCCGTCGGCGGGTGCCGGCGGCCCTTTCCCGTGCGGCATGGCGGCGGATCGGCGGCTTCACGCATTCTCAACTTGAACATGGCCGAGCGCCGACATTAGCCTAATTGCAACCGGGGGTGCAGCAGGCTGTGCCCCGGCCGATGTTCAGAAGGACTGTCGAGGAGCCCCGCATGCACCGTCCCCCGTACCGCACTGCCTCCCGCGTCCGCGGATCCGGGGCGGTGATGACGCGCCGTTCGCTTCTGGCCCTCGGGTCGATGTCGGTTTCGGCGCTGGCCCTTTCGGCGGCGGGTGTCCGGGCCCAGGACACGGCCGCAGACAGCGACGCGGTGATCTCCAGCCACGGCTATTCCTTCTTCGGCGATCTGAAGTACCCGGCTGATTACGCCCATTTCGATTTCGTGAACCCAGAGGCGCCGCAGGGGGGCGAGATCTCGATCCAGGCGTCGGGGACTTTCGACAGCCTGAACCCCTATACGGTCAAGGGCCGCGCCGGGGCGCTGGCCTCGATGATGTACGAAAGCCTGCTGGCGAGCTGCGCCGATGATTACCACGGCCAGTACGGGCTGCTGGCGGAAAGCCTGGAATACGACAAGGGCAAGACCTGGGTGATCTTCCACCTGAGGAAGGGCATCACCTTCTCGGACGGCACGCCGATGACCGCCGCCGATGTGGTCTTTACCCACAACCTGTTCATCGAACAGGGCCTGCCCAGCTATTCCTCGGCGGTGAAGAAGCGCGTCCTGAGCGCCGAGGCCGTCGATGACCTGACCGTCAAGTTCACCTTCGCTACCGGGATTTCCCGGCGCTCGCTGATAAGCCAGGTGGGTTCGACCCCGGTGTTCAGCAAGGCCTGGTTCGACAAGACCGGCGCGCGGCTGGACGAAAGCCGCTTTGACGTGCCGCCGGGCACCGGGCCCTACATGCTCGACAGTTACCAGGTGAACACGCGCATCCTCTACAAGCGCAACCGCGATTACTGGGGCAACGGGCTGCCGGTGAATGTCGGGCGCTGGAACTTCGACACCATCCGGGTGGAATATTTCGGCGATGAATCCGCCGCGTTCGAGGCCTTCAAGGCCGGTACCTACACCTTCCGCCAGGAAACCAGCTCGAGGCAGTGGGCGACGCAGTACGATTTCCCGGCGGTGCAGGCGGGCCATGTCGTCAAAGAGGACCTGCCGGACGGCAATCCTCCGGCGAACTCGGGCTTCGTGTTCAACCTTGGCCGGGCGAAATTCGCCGACAAGCGGGTGCGCCAGGCGATCGCGCTGGCCTATAATTTCGAATGGACGAACCAGAGCCTGCAATACGGGCTGTTCCAGCACCGCCAAAGCTATTTCCAGGACACGCCGCTGCAGGCGAAGGGCGTGCCCACCGGCCCCGAACTGACCTTCCTTGAGGCGCTCGGCGATATCGTCCCGGCGGTACTGAAGACCGATCCGCCCGCGCCGGTGCATACCTCGAGCCCCGAAAAGCTGGGCGATCGCAAGAACATGCGCGCGGCGATGAAGCTGCTGGACGATGCCGGCTGGAAGGTCGGCGACGACGGCATCCGCCGCAACGACAAGGGAGAGGTCCTGTCGATCGACTTTCCCGTCAACTCGGCCTCGGCCTCCTCGCTGGAGCCGATCCTGGACAATTACGCGGTGAACCTGAAGCAGATCGGCATCCGGCCGGACCTGAACAAGGTCGATCCCAGCCAGTACACCAACCTGCGCCGCAAGCGCGATTACGACATGGTCTACGACGGCTACCAGTCGGGCCTGGATACCGGGACGGGGCTGCTGCAGATGTATGGCTCGGAGGATGCCGACGTGTCGGTGTTCAACCCCGCGGGCCTGAAAAGCAAGCTGGTCGACAGTATCATCGAAGCCTCGCTGCACACCGACAGCCAGGAGATGGAGAACGCCTCGCTTTCGGCGCTGGACCGGGCGCTGCAATATGAATTCATCATGGTGCCGACCTGGTACAAGGCGGGCTACTGGGTGGCGCATTTCGACATGTACGGCCATCCCGACATCCCGCCCTATGACCTGGGTTACCTGGATTTCTGGTGGTACGAGAAGGACAAGGCCGATGCGCTGAAGGCCGCGGGGGCACTGCGTTAACCGATGGGCGCCTATATCCTGAGACGCCTGGCGTTGGTCCTGCCGACGCTGCTGGGCATCATGATCATCAACTTCACCCTGACCCAGTTCGTGCCCGGCGGCCCGATCGAACAGATCATCGCACAGGTGCAGGGGCAGGGGGACGTGACCGCGGGCTTTACCGGCGGCGGTGGCGATGCGGCGGATGCGACCCGCAGCGCTGGCGACAGCTATGCCGGTGCCCGGGGCCTGCCGCCCGAATTCATCGCCAAGCTGGAAAAGGAATTCGGTTTCGACAAGCCGCCGCTGGAACGCTTCGGCCTGATGCTGTGGAACTACTGCCGCTTCGATTTCGGGGACAGCTATTTCCGCTCGGTCTCGGTGATCGACCTGGTGAAGGAAAAGATGCCGGTCTCGATCAGCCTGGGCCTGTGGTCGACGCTGATCGCCTATCTGGTGTCGATCCCGCTGGGCATCCGCAAGGCGGTCAAGGATGGCTCCAGCTTTGACAGCTGGACCTCGGGGCTGATCATCGTGGCCTATGCGATCCCGGGGTTCCTGTTCGCAATCCTGCTGCTGGTGGTCTTCGCGGGCGGCAGCTATTTCCAGTGGTTCCCGCTGCGCGGCCTGACATCCGACAATTTCGCGCAATTGTCGTGGTACCAGAAGATCTTCGACTACCTGTGGCACATCGCGCTGCCGGTGCTGGCCTCGACGATTTCCGCCTTCGCGACGCTGACGCT
This sequence comes from Pseudooceanicola sp. NS-SX9, assembly GCF_057380705.1. Classification (NCBI taxonomy): domain Bacteria; kingdom Pseudomonadati; phylum Pseudomonadota; class Alphaproteobacteria; order Rhodobacterales; family Paracoccaceae; genus Pseudooceanicola; species Pseudooceanicola sp. NS-SX9. Next base: position 628,338 of record NZ_CM170818.1, read on the forward strand.
GCTGACCAAGAACAGCTTCCTGGACGAGATCAAGAAGCACTACGTCATGACCGCCCGCGCCAAGGGCCAGACTGAACGCAAGGTCCTTTATGGTCACGTCTTCCGCAACGCCATGCTGATCGTCATCGCGGGCTTCCCGGGGGTCTTCATCAGCGTCTTCTTCTCGGGCTCGCTGATCATCGAGACGATCTTTTCGCTGGATGGCCTGGGGCGGCTGGGCTTTGAGGCCGCGGTGGCGCGCGACTATCCGGTGATCTTCGGCACGCTGTTCATCTTCGGCCTGCTGGGGCTGGTGGTCGGCATCCTGTCGGACCTGATGTATGTCTTCGTCGATCCCCGCATCGACTTCGAACGCCGGGAGGGCTGATCCATGGCATCGCTGGACCTGCCCGCAGCCCCCGCCCAGAAGGGCTGGCTGAGCCCGCTGAACAAGCGGCGCTGGCGCAATTTCCGCCGCAACCGCAGGGCCTTCTGGTCCTTCGTGGTGTTCATGGTGCTGTTCGTGGCGTCGCTGTTTGCGGAATTCATCGCCAACGACAAGCCGATCCTGGTGAACTACCGCGGCCATTACTACATGCCGATCTTCAAGTTCTACCCCGAGACCGCCTTTGGCGGCGACTTCCAGACCGAGGCCGTCTATTCCGACCCGGAGGTCAAATGCCTGATCGAAAGCGGCGGGCTGGACGCCTGTTTCGACGATCCCGAAGGCATCATGGCGCAGGCCGAAACCGGCACCGTCGATGGCAAGACCATCGACAAGGGCTGGGCCATCTGGCCGCCCATTCCCTATTCCTACGACACGCCCGTCGACCGCCCCGGCGCCGCGCCCCTGCCGCCCAACGCCCAGAACCTGCTGGGCACCGACGACACCAAGCGCGACGTGCTGGCGCGGGTCCTCTACGGGTTCCGGCTGTCGATCCTGTTCACGCTGATCGTGACGGTGGCCTCGTCGGCCATCGGGATCGTGGCGGGCGCGGTGCAGGGCTATTTCGGCGGCAAGACCGACCTGTTCTTCCAGCGCTTCATCGAGATCTGGTCCTCGACCCCCTCGCTTTACATCATCATCATCCTCTTCGCGATCCTGGGGCGCAGCTTCTGGTTGCTGGTGGTGCTGACGGTGGCCTTCGGCTGGATGGCCCTGGTGGGCGTCGTGCGGGCCGAGTTCCTGCGCGCCCGCAACCTGGAATACGTGCGCGCGGCCAAGGCCCTTGGGGTGGGGAACGTGACGATCATGTTCCGCCACATGCTGCCCAATGCCATGGTGGCAACGCTGACGATGATGCCCTTCATCGTGACGGGGGCGATCTCGACGCTGGCCAGCCTTGATTTCCTGGGCTTCGGCCTGCCCAGCTCGGCCCCTTCGCTGGGGGAACTGACGCTGCAGGCCAAGCAGAACCTGCAGGCGCCCTGGCTGGGCTTTACCGCCTTCACCGTATTCGCCCTGATGCTGTCGCTTCTGGTCTTCATCTTCGAAGGCGTGCGCGATGCCTTCGACCCGAGGAAAACCTTCCAATGAGCATTCTCGACGTCAGGGACCTGCGCGTGGCCTTCCGCCAGGACGGCCGTCTGGTCGAGGCCGTGCACGGCGTCAGCTTCCACGTGGACAAGGGAGAGACCGTGGCCCTGGTGGGCGAATCGGGCTCAGGCAAATCGGTCTCGGCGCTCTCGACAGTGGCGCTTTTGGGCGAAAACGCGCAGGTCTCGGGATCGGTGCAGTTCGAGGGCCGGGAAATGATCGGCGCCCGCCCCGAGGCCCTGCGCCAGGTGCGCGGCAACGACATCTCCTTCATCTTCCAGGAGCCGATGACCTCGCTCAACCCGCTGCACACGATCGAAAAGCAGCTGGCGGAATCGATGACCCTGCACCAGGGGCTGAAGGGGCGGGGCAAGGGCAAGCGGCTGCTGGAGGCCTGGATGGGCTTCAACCCGCGGCCCTTCCTGATCTTCATCGCGGTCTTCTTCGCCTTCATCGGCGCCTACGGGGCCTTCATCGCCACGGCCCCCAAGGTCCCCAGCTTTTCCTTCCTGCCGGCCTTCGGCGCCGAGGCCACGCTGCGGGTGGCAATCGCGCTGGCGCTGGCGGTCGGGCTGACGGCGCTGCTGTGGCTGGGCAAGGTGGTGCTGGCGGGGCGCCTGCGCGACTGGATCATGGCGTCGGAAACCCGCGACCGCTCGATCGAGCTGCTGAACCAGGTGGGCATCCGCGATGCCGAAAGCCGCCTGACCGCCTATCCGCATGAACTGTCCGGCGGTCAGCGCCAGCGGGTGATGATCGCCATGGCGCTGGCGAATCGCCCGGGCCTGCTGATCGCGGACGAACCCACCACGGCCCTTGATGTGACGATCCAGGCGCAGATCCTGGATCTGCTGGCGGATCTCAAGAAGACCACCCAGCTGTCGATGCTGTTCATCACCCATGACCTGGCGATCGTGCGCCGCATTGCCGACCGGGTCTGCGTGATGAAGGACGGCGAGATCGTCGAGACCGGCCCGACGGCGCAGATCTTTGCCGATCCGCAGCACCCCTACACGCAAAAGCTGCTGTCGGCGGCGGCCGCCGGCGTGCCGCGCGCCCCCGCCGCCGATGCGCCCGCGCTGCTGGAGGCCGACCACCTGCGCATCTGGTTCCCGATCAAGGCCGGGCTGATGAAGAAGGTCGTGGGCCATGTGAAGGCGGTGAACGACGCGACGATTTCGGTCCGGGCGGGGGAAACCCTGGGGATCGTGGGCGAATCGGGGTCCGGCAAGACGACGCTGGCGCTGGCGCTGATGCGGCTGATCGGCTCCGAGGGGGCGATGCGCTTTGACGGCCAGGATATCCGCGCCTGGTCGGTCAAGGAGCTGCGTCGCCTGCGCAAGGACATGCAGATCGTCTTCCAAGACCCGTTCGGATCACTGTCACCGCGGATGACCTGTGAACAGATCATCGCCGAGGGGCTTTCGGTCCACAAGCTGGCCGATGGCCGCAAGCCGCGCGATCTGGTCGCCGAGGTGATGCGCGAGGTGGGCCTGGATCCCGCCGCCATGCACCGCTATCCGCATGAATTCTCGGGCGGGCAGCGCCAGCGGATTGCCATCGCCCGCGCCATGATCCTACGCCCCAGGCTGGTGGTGCTGGACGAGCCCACCTCGGCGCTCGACATGACGGTGCAGGTGCAGATCGTCGACCTGCTGCGCCGCCTGCAGCAGAAATACGGCCTGGCCTACCTGTTCATCAGCCACGACCTGAAGGTGGTGCGCGCGATGTCCCACCGGGTGATGGTGATGCGCCATGGCGACGTGATCGAAAGCGGCACCGCCGAACAGATTTTCGATGCGCCGCAGGAAGCCTACACGCGCCAGCTTTTTGCCGCCGCGATGGAGCGCTGAGCGGCGCCTGCTTTCATCTTTCCATAAATATGCAAAAAACTCGGCTGCCGCATGGACGGCGGCCGGGGCGGGGGCGCTGCCCCCGTCGCCTTCGGCGACTCCCCCGGAGTATTTCGGGCCAGATGACAGGGAACGCGGCGCGTTCAGATGGCTGAGGAATGGCGCGCGCGGGCGCTGTCGTAGGCATCGAAATGACGGGCGACCATCCGGGTCAGGGGCCGGGCGTCCTCGGGGATGAAGAGCCCCTGGGGGGTGACCGAAAGGAGGCCTTCGAAACGGGAGGAGGCCTCGGTGAACATTGCGGTGACGGTGGTGCGCGACAGGGCGAAACTGCCGGCGATCTCGTCGGTCGAGACGCGGAAATCGCACATCAGGGCCTCGATGATGCGGGCGCGCATCCGGTCCTGCGTGCGGAACACGTGGCCCCGGGTGGTCGAGAAGCGCTGCTTGCGGATCGCGCCGGTATGGGCCGATGTGGCGGGGGCGTTCTGTGTGTAACCCTGCGGGAAGCGGGAGATCGAGGAGGCGCCGATGCCGATCAGCACCTCGGCCTGGTCATCGGTATAGCCCTGGAAGTTGCGGCGCAGGCGGCCGGCTTTCTGTGCCGTGGCCAGGCCGTCATCGGGCAGGGCAAAGTGGTCGATGCCGATCTCGGCGTAGTTGTCCCACAGGAAGAGCTTGCGGGCGGTTTCGAAGAGGTCGAGGCGTTCGGTCGGGGTGGGCAGGGCGTCGGAGGGCAGCATGGACTGGCGCCGTGCCATCCAGGGTACATGGGCATAGCCGTAGAGGGCCACCCGGTCAGGTGCCAGAGACAGCAGTTTCTGGACGCTGTCGGTGATTTTGGCGGGGGTCTGGTGGGGCAGGCCGTAGAGGATGTCAGCGTTCAGGCTGTGGATGCCATGTTCGCGCAGCCCCAGGGCCACGTCGCGGGTCACGTCATAGCCCTGTTCGCGGCCGATGCAGGTCTGGATCGCCGGATCGAAATCCTGCACCCCGATCGAGGCCCGGTTCATGCCTGCACGGGCGAGGGCCCGCATGCGTGGGGCATCGACCTCGTTCGGGTCGATCTCGACCGAGAATTCGGCGCCTTCGGCAAAGGGGGCGACCTCGGCGATGCGCCCGGCGAGGGTCTCCATCATCGGGGCGGTCAGAAGGGTGGGGGTGCCGCCGCCCCAGTGCAGGCGCGACAGGCGCACGCCCTCGGGCAGGTGGCGGGCCAGAAGGTCGAGTTCCCCTAGGAGGGTCTCGAGGTAAGCTTCGACCGGAGACATGGTCTGCGTGCCCTGGGTGCGGCAGGCGCAGAACCAGCACAGGCGCCGACAGAACGGCACATGTACATAGAGCGAGATGGCACTGCCCGCGGGGATCGCCTCGATCCAGGCGGCGTGCCGATCGGCACCGACGCTGTCGGTGAAATGCGGGGCCGTGGGGTAGCTGGTGTAACGCGGAACCTTCGCGTCAAACAGTCCCAGGCGGGCGAGTTGCGTTTTGTTGACCATGGGACTAGCTTTTAGGGAAGCAGGCGGACAACGCCTTGACGCAGATCAACACCCTTTCGATTCTCTCTCGGCCCTTGGCACCGGATCCACATGCTTCAGGATAATCTGATCTTTCCCCAGCACGATTGTGTCGGTTGCCCCATCCGGCACCGCGCGGTCTGCGCGCGCTGCGATGCGCATGAGTTGGAGCTGCTGGAGGAGATCAAGTACTACCGCAGCTTCGAGGCCGGCCAGACCGTGGTCTGGTCCGGCGACCGGATGGATTTCGTGGGTTCGGTGGTGTCGGGAATCGCGACGCTGACCCAGACGATGGAGGATGGGCGCACCCAAATGGTGGGGCTGCTGCTGCCTTCGGATTTCGTTGGCAGACCGGGGCGCGAAGGCGCGGCCTATGATGTGGTGGCGACCAGCGACCTGGTGATGTGCTGTTTTCGGAAGAAGCCTTTCGAGCAGCTGATGGAGACGACGCCGCATATCGCGCAGCGCCTGCTGCAGATGACGCTGGATGAGCTGGATGCGGCACGGGAATGGATGCTTGTCCTCGGTCGCAAGACCGCGCGCGAGAAGATCGCGAGCCTGCTGGCGATCATTGCCCGGCGCGACGCGACACTGAATCTGATCATGCCGCAGGGCAATCTGGTCTTCGACCTGCCGCTGACTCGCGAGGCCATGGCGGATTACCTGGGACTGACGCTGGAAACCGTGAGCCGCCAGATCAGTGCCCTGAAGCGGGACGGGGTGATCGTGCTGGAAGGCAAGCGACATGTGACGGTGCCGGATTTCGCGCGCCTTCTGGAAGAGGCCGGGGACGACAACGACGGCGGCCTTCTGGTCTGAGGGCGACCGGGGGCAGTGGGGGCTCTGCCCCCGCAGGCCTGCGGCCTGCTCCCCCGAGGTATTTGAGAACAAGAAAATGGAGAGAGCGGGTTCCGCAGGGCGGGACCGGTTCTTTCATCTGGCCATAAATACTCCCGCCGGAGGCTCGCCCCGGAGGGGCGAAGGGGCGGCCTGAAGGCCGCCCCCCCCCCGCCAGGTCAGTGAGCCAGGAAAATCGGCAGGGCCGAGCTTTCGAGCATGTGGCGGGTGGCGCCGCCGAGGATTGCTTCGCGGAAGCGCGAGTGGCCATAAGCCCCCATGACGATCAGATCCGCGTCAACGTCCGCGGCATGGCGTACCAGCACCTCGGAGATGCGGGGCAGGGTCTTGGAGATGACCTCGATCTCGGCCGAGACGCCGTGGCGGGCGAGCCAGCTGGCCAGCATGCCGCCGGGATCAGAGCGGTCGGGCCCATGCACCGGAGGATCGACGACGACGATGTGCACCTGGTCGGCCTGCTGCAGCACCGGCAGGGCGCGGCGCACGGCGGTCAGGGCCTCGGGGGTATCGTTCCAGCAGACCAGGACGCGCTTGCCTGCGGGCATCGGCACGTCGTTGTCGGGCAGGATCACCACCGGGGCGCGGCCGTCGAACAGGGCGCTTTCGGTGATCGGCTCAAGCTCGGCGCCCTTGCCCTTGCCATAGGGGCGGGGCAGCAGCACCAGATCGGCGAAGCGCGCGCGCCAGCCAAGATGGCGGCCGATATCGCCCAGCTGGGCGACGTCAGTGTCGGTTGCCCAGCGGATCGCGGCACCGGTCAGGTACTCTTTCGCGGCGACTTCCAGGGCTTCGGCTTCTTCGGTGGCGCGGTTGATCGCCTCCTGCATCACCATCGCGTTAGCACCGGCATAGTAGTAGCCGATCTGCGTGCGGTCGACGCCAAGGCAGAGCACATCAAGATGGGCATCGAAGAGTTCGGCCGCCGTGCTGGCCCTTTCGAGGACCTTCTTCACGTCGGCGCCCTCGGTGAGAACGGTAAGAATTGCCTTGTAGGCCATGTCAGCCTCCTGATCTGCATGCGTACGGTCGAATGCTTCGGTCCGTTAACCTGACTTTGGCATGCGGAAAATCGACGCACCTTGATCTTCGTCAACCGGAGCGTGCGAAACGGTTGATACAGATCAAGGCAGGCGAGTCGCGCGCACAGCATTAAGCGCGAAGTCACAATTCCGTGGGGGCGGCAGCCGGCAAACCTGCCGCGCGGGACTGACGAAGGGACGCGAAATGACAAACGTAATCAAGCTTGCGGCGCTGGCCCTCATCACGCTCTTCGCGGCGATGGCGGCCAATTTCGCCCATGACCTGGCTTACAAGGTGAACGCGCTGGTGGTCATGCTGGTGGCGGGAGGCCTGTTCGTCTGGGTGCTGCGCAACACCGACGAGGAGCGCGAGATCCGCGACCTGTCGGGCGAATACATGGACGGGGTGATCCGTTTCGGCGTGACCGCGACCGCCTTCTGGGGCGTCGTGGGCTTTCTGGCGGGGGTGTTCATCGCCTTCCAGCTGGCCTTTCCGGGGCTGAACTTTGAATGGGCCCAGGGCTATATGAACTTTGGCCGGCTGCGGCCGCTGCATACCTCGGCGGTGATCTTCGCCTTCGGGGGCAATGCGCTGCTGGCGACTTCGTTCTACGTGGTCCAGCGCACCAGCGCGACGCGGCTGTGGGGCGGCAATCTGGCGTGGTTCGTGTTCTGGGGCTACAACCTGTTCATCGTGATGGCGGCGCTGTCCTATGTGCTGGGCGGCAGCCAGTCCAAGGAATACGCCGAGCCCGAATGGTATATCGACCTGTGGCTGACCATCGTCTGGCTGGCCTATCTGGCGGTCTTCCTGGGCACGATCCTGAACCGCAAGGAAAAGCACATCTACGTCGCCAACTGGTTCTACCTGTCGTTCATCGTCACGGTCGCGATGCTGCATGTCGTCAATAACCTGGCCGTCCCGGTCAGCCTGTGGGGCGGCAAGTCGGTGCAGGTGTTCTCGGGGGTGCAGGACGCCATGACGCAGTGGTGGTACGGCCACAACGCCGTGGGCTTTTTCCTGACCGCGGGCTTCCTGGGGATGATGTACTACTTCGTGCCGAAGCAGGCGGAAAAGCCGGTCTATTCCTACAAGCTGTCGATCATCCACTTCTGGGCGCTGATCTTTCTGTACATCTGGGCGGGTCCGCACCACCTGCACTATACCGCGCTGCCCGACTGGGCCTCGACGCTGGGGATGGTGTTCTCGGTCATCCTGTGGATGCCCAGCTGGGGCGGCATGATCAACGGGCTGATGACGCTGTCGGGTGCCTGGGACAAGCTGCGCACCGACCCGGTGATCCGCATGATGGTGATCGCCATCGGCTTCTACGGCATGTCGACCTTTGAAGGGCCGATGATGTCGATCCGCCCCGTCAATTCCCTGTCGCACTATACCGACTGGACGATCGGGCATGTGCATTCCGGCGCGCTTGGCTGGAACGGCATGATCACCTTCGGCGCGCTTTATTTCCTGGTCCCGAAACTCTGGGCGAAGGAGCGGCTTTATTCCCTGTCGATGGTCAGCTGGCACTTCTGGCTCGCCACCATCGGGATCGTGCTCTACGCGGCCTCGATGTGGGTCACCGGCATCATGGAGGGGCTGATGTGGCGCGAGGTGGATGCCAACGGCTTCCTGGTGAACTCCTTCGCGGACACCGTGGCCGCCAAGTTCCCGATGTACGTGGTGCGCGGCACGGGCGGCCTGATGTACCTGACCGGCGCGATCATCATGTGCGTCAACCTCTGGCTGACCGCCACCCGGGCCCCGGCCACCAAGGCCGCCGACAACAGCCTGGTTCCGGCCGAGTAAGGAGCTGAGACATGGGTATCCTTGATAAACACGCCATCCTCGAAAAGAACGCCACGCTGCTGCTGGTGGGCTCTTTCGCGGTGGTCACCATCGGCGGCCTGGTCGAGATCGCGCCCCTTTTCTACCTGGAAAACACCATCGAGAAGGTCGAGGGGATGCGCCCCTACACGCCGCTGGAACTGGCGGGGCGCGACATCTACGTCCGCGAGGGCTGCTATGTCTGCCATTCCCAGATGATCCGCCCGATGCGCGACGAGGTCGAGCGTTACGGCCATTACTCTCTGGCGGCGGAATCGATGTATGACCACCCGTTCCAGTGGGGGTCGAAACGCACCGGGCCGGATCTGGCGCGGGTGGGCGGGCGCTATTCCGACGCCTGGCACATCGACCACCTGACCAACCCGCAAAGCGTGGTGCCGGAATCGGTGATGCCGAAATACGGCTTCCTGCTGAAGGCCAAGATCGACGGCCGCTTCATCGAGGACGAGATGCGCACCCACAGGGTCGTCGGCGTCCCCTATACCGAGGCGATGCTGAAGGAGGCGGGGCGCGATTTCGCCGCCCAGGCCGACCCGGATGCCGATACCGACGGCCTGGTCGAACGCTATGGCGACAAGGTGCAGGTGCGCAATTTCGACGGCCAGCCCGGGATTTCCGAGATGGATGCGTTGATCGCCTATCTGCAGATGCTGGGCACGCTGGTCGATTTCTCGACCTTCACGCCCGATGCCAGCCGCTGAGGGGGAGGGAGAGATGAGCACCTATTCCCTGATGCGGGAATTCGCGGACAGCTGGATGCTGCTGATGATGTTCGCCTTCTTCGTGGCGGTGGGGCTGTGGGTTATCCGGCCCGGCAGCCGCAAGACCTATCGCGACACGGCGGGCATCCCCTTCCGCCACGAGGACCGGCCCGCCGCGGCCAAACCTGCCGACGACCGCCCGGGCGCGCCCGGGATGCGCCCCGCGGGAAAGGATCTGTGAGATGAGCGACGATCTTAAGGAAAAGCACGGCACCACCGGCCACAGCTGGGATGGTATCGAAGAGCTCAACACGCCATTGCCGCGCTGGTGGCTGTGGACCTTCTACGCCTGCATCTTCTGGGGGCTGTGCTATTCGATCGCGATGCCGGCCTGGCCCTTGATCAAGGGGGCGACGCCGGGCCTGCTGGGGTTCTCGACCCGGGGGCAGGTCGCCAAGCGCATCGCCGAGGTCGACGCGGCCAATGCGGGCATCAACGCCCAGCTGGCCTCGACCGAGCTGACGCAGATCCCGCAGGACCCCAATCTGAACGGCTATGCCGTTTCCGCCGGGGCGGCTGTGTTCAAAACCTGGTGCGCGCAGTGCCATGGCTCGGGGGCGGCGGGGGCCACGGGCTTTCCGAACCTGCTGGATGACGACTGGCTGTGGGGCGGCAAGATCACCGACATCTACTATACCGTCACCCATGGCGTGCGGAACCAGACCGACCCCGAGGCGCGCTATTCCCAGATGCCGGCCTTTGGCACCGACGGCCTGCTGAAGGCGGATCAGATCGACGCGGTGGTGAACTATGTCATGTCGCTGTCGGGCACGCCGCAGGATGCCACGCTGGTGGCGCAGGGGGCGCAGGTCTTCGCCGACAACTGCACCGCCTGCCACGGCGAAAACGCAAAAGGTGATCGAGATCAAGGCGCGCCGAATCTGACCGATGCTATCTGGCTGTATGGCGGCGACTACGCCTCGATCCATACCACGGTCGAGCAGGCCCGCTTTGGCGTCATGCCCGCCTGGGGCCAGCGCCTGAGCGAGGCGCAGGTGCGCGCGGTTGCCACCTATGTGCATCAGCTGGGCGGGGGCGAATAACCCCGGCCGGCACGACATTCCTCCGCGTGGGGCTACTGCGGAGGGGTACAGGCCCCGGTCGAGACGTCCTGTTCGCGTTTCCATCGACCGAGGCCGCAAAAGGAACGGCCCGTCCCGTGATCCGGGGCGGGCCGTTTCCGTTCACGGCGCCAGGGCGGGTGCGCCGGCGCGGCCCAGGGCCGGGCGGCGGGCCTCGGCTTCGCGGGGCGGGGCTGCCAGGGCGGCCTCATCCTCGGGTTCGGGCAGGCGCAGCCGGGGCAGGGGCCCCTCAGTCAGGGGCTGGACCCGGGCGGCGGTCATGAAAGTTTTCGCGAAGATCTGGAACATTGTCTGGGCTCCTTTGCGGGGTCTGGCCCCGGTGTAGCGCCGATAGGAGCCTTTCTGCTATTCAGCAATCTTTCCGTCGTGTAATCCTGCCTTACATGATCGACTGGCTGGCCCTGCCTCCGCTGACCGCGCTGCGTGCGCTTGCCGCCCTGGCCGAGACGGGCTCGACCGTGGCGGCGGGGGCGCGGCTGAACGTCAGCCATGCCGCGGTCAGCCAGCAGCTGAAGGCGCTGGAGCAGCACCTGGGCCTGCGGCTGGTTGATCGCACTGGCCGCCAGCTGGCCCTGACGGACGAGGGGCGCCAGATCGCCGATGCGGTGATCGGCGGCCTTTCGGGGGTCGAGGCGGTGATCGCGCGGCTGACCGGGCAGGAGGGGGTGCGGCCGCTGACGGTCTCGTGCACGCCGGCCTTTGCCGGGGCCTTCCTGCTGCCGCGGCTGGCGGGCTTCCAGACCGCGCATCCGGGCGTGTCGCTGATGATCGATCCGACCGCCCAGCTGAAGGACGTGGGCCCCGCCGGGGTCGAGATCGCCCTGCGCTACGGCACTGGCGACTGGCCGGGCCTTGAGGCCGAGCTGCTGATCCTGACCCCTGTCGCCATCGTCGCCGCGCCGGATCTGGTGCCGGGCACGGGGATGGTCGATCCGGCGTCGCTGTCGGGCTATCCCTGGTTGCAGGAACTGGGCACCTCCGAGGCCAGCGATTTCCTGTCCTGGCACGGCGCGCGGCTGGAGCTGGGGCAGGGCGTGACCTCGATGCCGGGGAACATGATGCTGGATGCGGCGCGCGATGGCCGGGGCATCGCGGTGATCGCGCGGGCCTTCGCGGAACCCGACATCGCGGCCGGCCGGCTGCGGCTGCTGTACGAGGATCGCCGCAAGAAGGGCTATTACCTGGTGACGCGGCCGGGTCATCTGCGGCCCGTGGCGCGCGATTTCTGCCGCTGGATCCGCGCCCAGGCCCGCGATCTTCCCGGGGGGGCGGGACAACAGGCCGCACACGCATAGGTATGGGGAAAATGTCGGATTTGATACAGGTCAAGGTTGGGTAAGAGGTCTCGGGTAACAAGGCCACAGTGATGCCCAACTCATCCGCAGGGAGACCCCCTTGGCCGCCGAAGACACCAATGCCCCCAAGCTTTACGCCGCGCGCGAGCCGATCTTTCCCCGTAAGGTTTCGGGCACTTTCCGCAACCTCAAGTGGCTGATCATGGCGGTGACGCTGGGCATCTACTACCTGATGCCCTGGATCCGCTGGGACCGTGGCCCGAACCTGCCCGACCAGGCGGTGCTGGTCGACCTGGCGAACCGGCGCTTCTACTTCTTCTGGATCGAGATCTGGCCGCATGAATTCTACTTCATCGCTGGCATGCTGGTGATGGCGGGGCTGGGGCTGTTCCTGTTCACCTCGGCGCTTGGCCGGGTCTGGTGCGGCTATACCTGCCCGCAGACCGTCTGGACGGATCTGTTCATTGCGGTCGAGCGCTGGATCGAGGGCGACCGCAACGCCCGCCTGCGCCTGCAACGCCAGCAGAAGTGGGACGCCCGCAAGTTGCGGCTGCGGCTGACGAAATGGGCCGCCTGGCTGGTCATCGGCCTGGCCACCGGGGGGGCTTGGGTCTTTTACTTTGCCGATGCGCCCTCGCTGCTGCTGGATCTGCTGACCTTCAACGCGCATCCGGTCGCCTATACGACCATGGGCATCCTGACGCTGACGACCTTCTTTTTCGGCGGCTTCGCGCGGGAACAGATCTGCATCTATGCCTGCCCCTGGCCGCGCATCCAGGCCGCCATGATGGACGAGGACACGATCACCGTGGCCTATCGCGAATGGCGGGGCGAACCGCGCGGCAAGCACCGCCGCCGTGCCGCCATGCAGGAACGGGCCGATGCCGCGGCCTCGCTGCGGGTCGTCGGCCCGAAAGAGGGCGGCACGGTGCCCTTCATCGCCATGCCGGGGATGCCCTCGGGGGTGGGCGGCGCGATCCCGGCGAAAGAGACGCTGGGCGACTGCATCGACTGCAACGCCTGCGTCAACGTCTGCCCGATGGGCATCGACATCCGCGACGGCCAGCAGATGGCCTGCATCACCTGCGCGCTGTGCATAGATGCCTGCGACGAGGTGATGGACAAGATCGGCAAGCCGCGCGGCCTGGTGGGCTACATGGCGCTGACGGATGAAACCGCCGAACGCTCGGGCAAGGCGCCGCGATCCGTCTGGCGGCATATCCTGCGGCCGCGCACGATGCTGTACACCGTGCTGTGGTCCGGCATCGGCATCGGGCTGCTGGTGGCGCTGGCGCTGCGCTCGGATATCGACATGACGGTGGCGCCGGTGCGCAACCCGACCTTCATTACCCTCTCCGACGGTACGATCCGCAACGTCTACGACGTCCGCCTGCGCAACAAGCATGGCGAGGAACGCCCGTTCCGGCTGGGCGTCCTGGGCGATCCCGCGATCACCGTCCGGGTCGAGGGCAGCAGTGACGACACGGTGATGGTCGCCCCCGACAGCGCCCATCTGGCCCGCGTCTACCTGGAGGCCCCGAAGGGCACCGCCCCCGCCACCGCCGAACGCACTGGGGTCGAGCTGACGGTCACCGACACCCTCAGCGGCGATCAGGCCCACCGCGACACCGTCTTCAACGGAAGGACCAGATGATGAGCGATACCGGCATGGGCGAACAGGGCTTCCGGCTGAAGGGCTGGCACGTGCTGGCGGGCTTCGTCGGCGCCTTCGGGGTGATCATCGCGGTCAATGTCTACATGGCGACCCAGGCGATCCGCACCTTCCCGGGGCTCGAGGTCGCCAATTCCTATGTCGCCAGCCAGGAATTCGACATCCGCAAGGCGGCGCAGGAAAAACTGGGCTGGACGGTGCGCGCCGATGACGAAGGCGACATGATCCACCTGCAGATCACCGACCGCGAGGGCCATCCCGTCCGCGCGAAGGAGCTGCACGCCACCATCGGCCATCCCACCATGGCCGCCGATGACGTGACGCCGCAATTCGCCTGGAACGGTGCTTTCTACGAGGTGCCGCTGACCCTGCGCGGCGGCAAGTGGATCGTCCGGCTGGAAGCCATCGCCCAGGACGGCACGCTGTTCACCCAGCGGCTTGACCTGCATATCGGGGACTGACCCATGACGACGGCACAGATCTCGGCCCCGTTGTCGGCCTGCCCGGCCTGTTCCGCGGCGCCTTCGGCGCAGGATATCGCGGCGCGGGCGGTGCAGGACGCGACGCTGGCGCTGTCACTGCCGGGGATCCACTGCGCCGCCTGCATCGACACGGTCGAACAGGCGCTGACCGCCCAGCCCGGCGTGCAGGAGGCCCGCGTCAACCTGACCCTGAAACGCGCTATGGTCCGCGCCGCCCCGGGTGTCACCGCCGAGGCGCTGGTGCAGGCGGTGCAGGCCGCGGGCTACGAGGCGCATGAACTCGACGCTGGCACCATCGCCGCCACCGCCACTGACCGCGCCGGGCGCGAGCTGCTGATGCGCCTTGCCGTGGCGGGCTTTGCCAGCATGAACGTCATGCTGCTGTCGGTCTCGATCTGGTCGGGGGCCGAGGACGCCACCCGCGACATGTTCCACTGGATCAGCGCCGCCATCACCTTTCCCGCCATCGCCTTCTGCGCCCAGCCGTTCTTTCGCAACGCGGCGCGGGCGCTGGCGGCGGGGCGGCTGAACATGGATGTGCCGATCTCGCTCGCCATTCTGCTGGCGCTTGGCATGTCGCTTTGGGAAACCATGCTGTCGGGCGAAGAGGCCTATTTCGACGCCGCCCTTACGCTGACCTTCTTCCTGCTGGCGGGACGTTACCTGGATCACCGGACCCGCGCCGTGGCGCGCTCGGCCGCCGAGGAACTGGCCGCGCTGGAGGTGCCCCGTGCCATCCGCCTGTCCGGGGGCACCGAACAGGTCGTGCCGGTCGCGGATCTGTCGATCGGAGACCTGCTGCTGGTGCGTCCCGGCGCCCGGATGCCTGTGGACGCAGAGATCGTCGCAGGGACATCCGAGCTGGACCGTTCGCTGCTGACCGGCGAGACGCGCCCCGTGCCGGCCGCCCCCGGCCAGACCGTCAGCGCCGGAGAGGTCAACCTGACCGGCCCGCTGACCCTGCGCGCCACCGCGGTCGGGCGCGATACCTCGCTGGCGCGGATGGCGGATCTGGTGGCGATCGCGGAAAGCGGGCGGGCGCGCTACACGTCTCTGGCCGACCGCGCGGCGCGGCTTTATGCGCCGGGGGTGCATATCCTGGCGGCGCTGTCCTTTCTGGGCTGGTTTGCCGCCACCGGCGATCTGCGGGTGGCGCTGAACATCGCGGCGGCGGTGCTGATCATCACCTGTCCCTGTGCCCTCGGGCTGGCGGTTCCCGCCGTCACCACCGCCGCCTCGGGGCGGCTTTTCCGCAATGGCCTGCTGGTCAAGCACGAGACCGCCCTGGAGCGCCTGGCCGAGGTCGACACCGTCGTCTTCGACAAGACCGGCACCCTGACCACCGGGACGCCGCAGCCGGTGAACCTGGAGGATCACGACCCGCAGGCCCTGGCCCTGGCGCTGGCCCTGGCCGAGGGGTCTGCCCATCCGCTGTCGCGTGCGCTGGCCCAGGCGCTGCGGGCGCGCGGCATTCCCCCCGCCCCGGTGCGGGATCTGCACGAACGCCCGGGCTACGGCACCGAGGGGCGGCTGGACGGCCGCCGGGTGCGGCTGGGACGCGGCAGCTGGCTGGACGCCCCGCAGGACCCCGCACAGACCGCCGCCTGGCTGGAGGACGGGCAGGGGGCGCCAAGGGTCTTCCTGTTCGCCGACAGCCTGCGCTCGGGCGCCGAGGCGGCGGTGCAGGCGCTGAAGGCCGACGGGCGGCGGGTGCTGCTGCTGTCGGGCGATGCGCCGGCGGCGGTGCAGGCCCTGGCCGAGCGTCTGGGCATCGACGACTGGCAGGGCGGTGCGCTGCCCTCGGACAAGGCGGACCGGGTGCAGGCGCTGCAGGCGGCAGGGGCGAAGGTGCTGATGGTGGGCGACGGGCTGAACGACACGGCTGCGCTGATTTCCGCCCATGCCTCGATTTCGCCGGCATCGGCGCTGGATGCTGCGCGGGTTGCCTCTGATGTGGTGCTTTTGGGTGGCGACCTGTCGCCCATTCCGGCGGCTTTGCGCACGGCCTCTCGCGCCACCCGGCGCATTCGTGAGAATTTCCGAATCGCGACGCTCTACAACGTCGTCGCGGTGCCTCTGGCGATTGCCGGGCTGTGTTCGCCCCTGATCGCGGCGCTGGCCATGTCGGCCAGCTCGGTCACCGTGTCCCTGAATGCCCTGCGGCTGAGGTAGGTGTGATGGATGTTTTGGTTTGGCTGATCCCGATTTCGCTGTTCCTCGGGGGGCTGGGGCTGGTGGCTTTCGTCTGGTCCGTGCGCACGAACCAGTATGATGACCCCGAGGGGAACAGTCAGCGCATCTTGTCCCAGCAATGGGACAACCACCCCAAGCCCTGATCGCCCCCAAGGTGCGTGACGCGGGCCGCGCCCCAGGGCGCTGGCCCGTTTCGTCGTGCCGGGCCGGCGATCAGGTGTCGGGGCCGACCATGAAGCAGGTGCGGTTGCGGGCAATCAGCCGCTGGCAGGTGCGATCCGCCGCGTCGCGGGTCAGCCCGGTGAACAGCGCGTCATAGCCGGTCGCCCCGCGCGAGACCTCGCGCTTGGCGTGCTGCAGCGTTTCGACCTCGGTCATGGCGGTGGTCAGCATGGATTTCTCGGCGCTGAAGCGCGAGGGGAAACGGCCGACGTTGACCGCCCAGACCGGGTCGCCCTTGTCGCGGGTGACCTGCTTCAGCGGGGCCGGAGCGGTGGCCGTGGCGATGACGGGCGTTGCCGGCGTGGCGGGGGCGTCGTCCGAAACCGGGGTCACGGTGGCGGGGATCTCGGCCGGGGGGGCTTCGGGGGCGGCCTTGGGGAACTGCGCCATCAGGTCCGAGGGGCGCGCCATCGGCTGCAGCCGCGTCACCGCCGAGGCCGGGTCGACGGCCGGGGGCATCTCTGGCGGCACGGCCTGGGCCGGCGCGATCGAGGCCAGCGCCAGCGCTGCGGCCTTGGCGTTCACGTCCGGGTTCACCGGCGGCGGCACGACGGCAGCCACGGCAACAGGCTGGGGCTGCGGTCGCAGCTGCGGTCGCAGCGAGGTCCGCATCACCGGATCGGGGGCGGTGTCGCGCTTGGCCACCAGCATCTGGCTGCCACCACGGTAGCGCGGCGGGGCAGGGGGGACGAAGCGGGCGCTGCGCGGCGCCTTGGCAAAGCCCATGTCCAGCAGTTCCTTCACGCGGTTGTCGCGCCACACGGCGGACTGGCCGCCGAAGACGGTGGCGATGATTCGCACGTTGCCGCGCTTGGCCGAGGCCACCAGATTCGACCCCGACGCGACGGTATAGCCGGTCTTGATGCCGTCGGCGCCCTCATAGCTGCTGAGCAGCCGACGGTTGGTGTTGTAGACGGTCTTGCCGCCCGCATCCGCCGAGCGGCGCGAGAACAGGTTGTAGTACTGCGGGTAATCATACAGCAGGTGACGCCCCAGGATCGACATGTCGCGCGCGGTCGACAAATGCCCCGCTGCGGTCAGGCCGTTCATGTTGACGAAATGCGAATTCTTCATCCCGAGCGCCTTGGCGGTGCGGTTCATCCGTGCGGCAAAGGCGGTCTGGTTGCCCTCGATCGCCTCGCCGATGGCGGCGGCGGCATCATTGGCGGATTTCACGGCCGCCGCGCGGATCAGATAGCGCAGCTTGATCTTCTGGCCGGGGTGCATCCCCAGCTTCGAAGGTTCCATCCCGGCCGCGTAACGCGAGATCGTCACCGGCGTGTCCAGGCTGATCTCGCCGTTGCGGATGGCCTCGAAGCAGATGTAGAGGGTCATCATCTTGGTCAGCGAGGCCGGATGCAGCGGCGTGTCCGCATTCTGCGCATACAGAACCTGACCCGTGCGCGCATCCATCACCAGGGCCGCATAGGGCGCCGCCCGCGCCGTCGTGCCCATCAGCGTCACGGCGATGACCGCCACGCCAATCAAAGTCAGGAAATTCGCAAACCATCCGTTCCGGACAAGCCGAAGCCCCCGCGCCGCCATCTGTCTCACCTATTACTGCCTCACTGCTGCCGGTTTGTCCGACTAGCTTTGCGATAAGGTTAACACAGGCTGAATTTAGCGCAAAGTCATGAAAAAAAGGGGATTTGACCTAGCGGCACGGGTCATCCACATGTGGTGATGTCCAAAGGGTCACACACAAGACCGGCCACGCGGGCCGGTCGGCTTAGGTCAAAACTGTTGCAATCGGGTTGCGGTTTTCGCACCTCGGAGCCTTTGAAATCAGGCGATCTCGTCCAGAAGGGCGGAAAGTTGCCCAAGATGCTCCAGGGCATGGAACCTGTCGGCTTGCGCCGGGGGTTCGGCATGTTCCAGCGCCCAGAGCAGCGCCTGCGGGATGTGCACGCCCCAGCCGCCCGCGGCGATCACCGGCAGCACGTCGGATTTCAGCGAATTGCCCACCATCAGCGCCCGCGTGGGGTCGATTCCATGCCGCGCGAACAGCGCCTGGTAGACGGGCGTCGTCTTGTCCGAGACGATCTCGACCTGGTCGAACAGATCCCCCAGCCCCGATTGCGCCAGCTTGCGTTCCTGGTCCAGCAGGTCGCCCTTGGTGATCAGCAGCACCTGCAGGCCGCGCGCCAGGCTGTCCTCGACCGCCTCGCGGGCATGGGGCAGAAGCTCGATCGGATGCGAGAGCATCTCCTGGCCGGCCTCGATGATCTGGCGGATCACGCTGCCGGGGACGCGGTTTTCGGTGACCTCCAGCGCGGTTTCGATCATCGACAGCATGAAGCCCTTGATGCCAAAGCCGTAATGGCCAAGGTTGCGGCGCTCGGCCGCCAGCAGGGCCTGGTCCAGATGCGCGGGATCGGCGTGATCCTTCAGCAGGGCGGCGAATCGCTCCTGGGTGATCTGGAAGAAACGCTCGTTGTGCCAGAGCGTGTCATCGGCATCGAAGGCCACCGCTGCGATATTTTCGCCCATTTCCCAAGGCCTCCTTTTTGTCGCCCTTTCAACTTCGGGGGCACACGTTATATACAGCTTTCTGATCCAGAAACCTCAAGAGCCGGCGCGAAAGGCCGGCGGCGAGCGAGAAAGCGAAGGCGCGCGATGATGCAGAACCGCCCTTGGACGATGGCCGGCAAGGATGGCGGTGACGACAACGACTTTTCCGTCGTGGTCGACACGCGCCCGCGCACCAAGCGGCCGCCGCTCTACAAGGTGTTGCTGCTGAACGATGATTTCACGCCGATGGAATTCGTCGTCATGGTGTTGGAACGGTTCTTCCACATGAACCACGCCCAGGCCTTCGAGGTCATGCTGACCGTGCACAAGAAGGGCGTCGCCGTCGTCGGCGTCTTCAGCCACGAGATCGCCGAGACCAAGGTCGCCCAGGTGATGGATTACGCGCGCAAGCACCAGCATCCGCTGCAGTGCACGATGGAAAAGGAATAAGCCGCCCATGACGGGCCAAGCTATGGCTGCACGCCTCTCTCTTGCGCTGGAGGCGGGGCTTGACCTGTCCTCTGGCCCGATCGCCGTCCTGGCCCCGCGCATGGGGACCGACCTTGCACCGCTGCCGCAGGATCGCCTGCGGATCGTCACCGGTTTCTACCCTGATTACAAGGCGTTCAAGGCCGCGGGCTATGCCTGCGCCGTGGGCCCCGACTGTGCCGCCAAGGCCGAGGGGCCCTGTGCCGCGGTGCTGGTCTGCCTGCCGCGCGAGAAGGCGCGGGCGCGGGCGCTGCTGTCCGCCGCCTGCATGATGACCGAAGGTCCGGTGATCGTCGATGGCCAGAAGGACGACGGCGTCGACAGCCTGCTGAAGGAGGTCCGCCGCCGCGTCGCGGTCGAGGGGCCGGTCAACAAGGCCCATGGCAAGCTGTTCTGGTTCACCGCCTGCGATGCCTTTGCCGACTGGCAGGGCGCGCGGCAGGAGCTGGCCGACGGATTCGTCACGGCACCGGGGGTGTTTTCCGCCGATGCGGTGGATCCGGCCTCGGCGCTGCTGGGCGCGGCGCTGCCGGAACTGGTGGGCCGGGTCGCCGATCTGGGCGCCGGCTGGGGCTATCTGTCGGCGCGCATCGCGATGATGGCGGGCGTCACCTCGCTGGAGCTGGTCGAGGCCGACCATGCCGCGCTTGACTGTGCGCGGATCAACGTGAGCGATCCGCGGGCGCAGTTCCACTGGGCCGATGCCCGCGACTGGACGGCCCAGGTGCCGCTTGACGCGATCGTGATGAACCCGCCGTTTCACGCGGGACGTGCAGCCGACCCCGAGCTGGGGCGCGCTTTCATCCGGGCCGCGGCGCGCAATCTGGCGCCTGCGGGGCGGCTCTTTCTGGTGGCAAATGCCCATCTGGGCTATGACGAGACGCTGCAGGGCCTGTTCACCACGGTGCGCCCGCTGGAGGGCAGCCGCAGCTTCCGGCTGTGGGTGGCGGAGCGTCCCTCTCGCCAAGGGGCACGCGGGCGGGTAGGCTCGGGCCCGGGACAAACAGGGACTTGATGGAATGACATTCTCGATTGCGGGCAAGACCGCCATCGTGACCGGTGCTGCCAATGGCATCGGTCTGGCGATCGGACGGCTGTTTGCCGACAAGGGCGCCAACGTGGTCTTTGCCGACATGGACGAGGAGCGCCTGAAGGCCGAGCTGGGCGATGCCGTGGACGAGGGCAATATCCGCTACTTTGCCGGCGACCTGCGGGAAAAGCTGACGATCGCCAACCTGCTGTCGACGACGCTGGATGCCTTCGACCGGGTCGACATCCTGGTCAATGCCTCGCGGCAGGTGATGCCGTCCGATCCGCTGGACCCCGATGACGACACGGTCGAGGTGATGCTGCAGCAGAACCTGATGACCGCGCTGAAGGTCAGCCAGGCGGTGGCGCGGCGGATGATCAAGCAGGCCGAGGAAGCGCCCGACGCGCCGGCCGGGGCGATCGTCAACCTGTCCTCGATCGCGGCGCGGCGGGCGCATCCGGACCTGATGGGGTTCTCGATCGCGACGGCGGCGCTGGACCAGATGACGCGCAGCCTGGCGGTGGCGCTGGCGCCGCACCGGATCCGGGTGAATGCGGTGGCCTTCGGGTCGGTCATGTCGACCAGCCTGCAGGAGCGCCTGCGCGAGAACGGCGAGGAGCGCGAGCAGATCGAGGATCACACGCCGCTGAGCCGCATCGCGCCTCCGGGAGAGCTGGCGGAAGCGGTGCAGTATCTGGCCTGCGATGCCTCGAGCTTCATGACCGGGCAGATCATGACGGTGGATGGCGGCCGGACGCTGCTGGACCCGGTGGCGGCACCGGCACATTGAGGGGAGGGGGCTCTGCCCCCGCAGGCCTGCGGCCTGCTCCCCCGGAGTATTTACGGCCAGATGACAGGGAACCAGCCCATGGACGAGATGATGGACGAGAAGGCGCGGGCCAGCGCCTGGTTCAGGGAGCTGCGCGATGCGATCGTGGCGGCCTTCGAGGGGCTGGAAGACGCGCAGGACAGTGGCCCGCTGTCGGAGAGGGCGCCGGGGCGGTTCGAGCTGCGCGAGACGAAGCGGCAGGCCGAGGATGGCGCGGATGCGGGCGGCGGGCTGATGAGCGTGATGCGCGGCGGCCGGGTCTTCGAGAAGGTGGGGGTGAACGTCTCGACCGTGCATGGGGTGCTGGGGGCGCGGGCGCAGGCCGCCATGGCGGCGCGCAAGGGGCTGCCGGGGATGGCCGAGGATCCGCGGTTCTGGGCCGCGGGGATTTCGCTGGTGGCGCATCTGCAGAACCCGCATTGCCCGGCGGTGCACATGAACACGCGGATGTTCTGGACGCCGCATGGCTGGTGGTTCGGGGGCGGATCCGACCTGAACCCCTGCCTGGAATATGCCGAGGATACCGCGCATTTCCATGCCGTGCAGCAGGCCCATTGCGACCGTCACGACGCCGCCTTCTATCCGCGCTTCAAGGCCTGGGCGGACGAGTATTTCTACATTCCCCACCGCAAGCGGGCACGCGGCGTCGGCGGGATCTTCCTGGACGATCATTGCTCGGGCGACTGGGAGGCGGATTTCGCCTTCATCCGCGATGTCGGCCAGGCCTTCCTGCCGGCCTATCTGCCGCTGATCGACAAGCGCCGTGCCCAGCCCTGGGATGCAGCCGACAAAGACGCGCAGCTGGTGCACCGCGGGCTTTATGCGGAATATAACCTTGTCTACGACCGTGGCACCAAGTTCGGCCTGGAGACCGGTCATGACCCGGATGCGGTGCTGATGTCGCTGCCGCCGCTGGCAAAATGGGTCTGAGGGCAACGCCACCCCGGTTTTGCAGCCGAACGGGCGGTTTTGGCGTTTAACCCGTGGGCTGACGCTCTAGGTTCGTCCCGACAGGCAGAGGAACGGGACGATGATGCGGACAGTGCGGCTGATGCTGGCGATCGGCAAGCAGGTGGGCGAGATCAACATGGCGCTGATCGCCGCCGGCGTCGCCTTCTATTCCATGCTGGCGCTGTTTCCGGGCATTGCCGCGATGATTTCCTTGTGGGGGCTGGTATCGGATCCGTCGGTCGTGGTGGACGAGCTGCAGCTGCTGCATGGCATCATCCCCGAACAGGTCTATGATCTGGTGTCGGACCAGGTGATGAAGATCAGCTCGGGCAGCGGATCGGCGCTTGGCTGGACGGGGATCGTATCGCTGGTGGTGGCGATCTGGTCGGCGCGTTCGGGCGTTGCCTCGCTGATGCTGGGGCTGAACCAGATCCACGGAGACCCGAACCGCGGCAGCCTCAAGCATTACATCATCGCGCTGCTGCTGACGGTGGCGTTGCTGGGGGTGGGGATCGTGGCGCTTGGCTCGGTGGTGATCGTGCCGCTGGTGCTGCAGCTGGTGCCGCTGGGTATCCTGTCGTCCCTGCTGATCGAGCTGGTGCGCTGGCTGGCCGCCGTGCTGGCGCTGCTGATGGGGCTGTCGCTGGTCTATCGCTACGGGCCCAACAACCGCGGCCAGCGGTTGAAATGGGCCACCCCCGGGGCGGGGCTGGCGGTGACGGGCTGGGCGATCGCCTCGTTCGGCTTCTCGCTCTACCTGACCAATTTCGCCAATTACAACGAGACCTACGGATCCCTGGGCGCCGCCGTTGCAATGCTGTTCTGGCTGTACCTGTCGGCCTTCCTGGTGCTGCTCGGGGCCTCGCTGAACGTGCAGCTGGCCAAGCGCCGCATCCGGGAGGGCAACGCCCTGCCCGGAGACCGCACCACCGTCGAAGGCCCGCGCGAGACCCGCGAAAGCGCCGTCTAGGCGCCGCGCACCGTCTCGATCATCAGCCGGACGTTGTCGGGATCCGCATCCGGCGTGATCCCGTGGCCAAGGTTGAAGATATGCGGCCCGCCGCGGAAGGCCTCGACGATGCGCTTCGTCTCGCGCACCAGCGCCTCGCCCCCGGTGACCATGTGCGAGGACGCCAGGTTCCCCTGCACGCAGCCGTCGACCTGGACATGCGCCGCCGCCCATTCCGGTTCGACGGAATTGTCCAGCGCCACGCAATCGGCGCCGGTGGCACGCGCAAAGCCCACGTATTTCTCGCCCGCCTCGCGGGGGAAGGCGATGACCGGCACGCCGGGGTGGCGCGCCTTCAGTTCGCTGATGATGCGCCTGGCGGGGGCCAGGGCATAGCGGTCGAAATCCTCGCCCTTCAGCGATCCTGCCCAGCTGTCGAACAGCTTGACGCATTCGGCACCCGCCTCAACCTGCTTCGACAGATATTCGATTGTGCCTTCGGTCAGGCGCTCCAGTAGGGCTTCGAACAGGGCGCGGTTCTCGGCCTTCAGCGCATGGGCGGGTCCCTGGTCGGGGGTGCCGCGCCCGGCGATCATGTAGGTGGCCACCGTCCAGGGGGCGCCTGCGAAACCGATCAGCGTGGTCTCCTCCGGCAGTTCCCGCGACAGGATCCGCACGGTCTCGTAGACCGGTGCCAGCACGTCATGAACGTCGCCCGCCGGCTTCAGTGCGTCGAAATCCCCCTGGCTGGTGATGGTCGACAGCCGCGGCCCCTCGCCGGTGACGAACCACAGATCCGCCCCCAGGGCCTGCGGCAGCAGCAGGATGTCGGCAAACAGGATCGCTGCATCGAACCCATAGCGCCGGATCGGCTGCAATGTCACCTCGGCCGCCAGCTCCGGGTTGTAGCACAGCGACAGGAAATCGCCCGCCTGCGCCCGCGTCGCGCGGTACTCGGGCAGGTAGCGCCCGGCCTGGCGCATCATCCAGATCGGCGGCGTCGGCAGCGCCTCGCCCTTCAGCGCCCGCAGGATCGTCTTTTCCGCCATCACCACACCTCTTGCCAAAATCCCGCCACGGATCGCGAACCCACCTGCGGTTGTCAAGCGCACCGGCCCGGACAGGGCGTCGCGGCCCACACATTTTCTTGTTCCAAATACCTCCGCCGGAGGCTGGCCCTGCGACCGCAGGGCCATATCCGCCATCTTGCCAGCGCGCCGCCCGCGCCTTACTCAACCTTCATGACACAGGCTCTTCCCACCCCCGCCGCGCCCCTGAAACTCGGCACCCGAGGCTCCCCCCTGGCCGTCGCCCAGACGCAGGAGACCTGCGCCCGCCTGGCCGCGGCCTTCGATCTGCCGAAGGCCGCGTTCGAGATCGTGGTGATCTCGGTCGCCGGTGACCGCATCCAGGACAAGTCGCTGCGCGAGGCAGGCGGCAAGGGCCTCTTCACCCGCGAAATCGAACAGGCGCTGCTCGATGGCACCATCGACCTCGCGGTGCATTCGATGAAGGACATGCCGGTCGACCAGCCCCCGGGCCTCACCCTCGACTGCTACCTCCCCCGCGAAGACGTCCGCGACGCCTTCGTCTCGCGCCGCCATGCCAGCCTCTCGTCCGTGCCCGAAGGCGCCGTCATGGGCACCTCCTCGCTGCGCCGCCGGGCCCAGCTCCTGGTGCGCCGCCCGGATCTGCAGATCGTCGAATTCCGCGGCAACGTGCAGACCCGCCTGCGCAAGCTCGATGAAAACCTGGCCCAGGCCACCTTCCTCGCCATGGCCGGGCTGAACCGCCTCGGCATGGCGGATGTCGCCACCGCGCCCATCGACCCGGCCGAGATGCTGCCCGCCGTCGCCCAGGGCGCCATCGGGATCGAGCGCCGCACCGATGACCCCCGCACCGCCATGATGCTCCAGGCCATCCACGACACCCCCACCGGCCTGCGCCTTGCGGCCGAGCGCGCCTTCCTCGCCCGCCTCGACGGCTCCTGCGAGACGCCGATCGCAGGCCTTGCCACGCTTGAGGGCACCACGCTGCGCCTGCGCGGAGAGATCCTGCGCCCCGACGGCTCGGAATCGCTCTCCGAGGACATGACCGGTGCGGCCGAAGACGGTGTCCAGATGGGCCGCGCCATGGCCGAGGCCCTGCTCGCCCGTGCCGGTGCCAACTTCTTCGACTGGCGCAAGTGAACGGGCGCGGGGCCTGCCCCCGCGCCGCATGCCTCACAGCCGGTCGCCAAAGATCTCCAGCACGCGGGCATAGACCTCGCGCTTGAACGGCACGATATTGGCCACCAGCTCCTCGGGCGGCATCCATTTCCAAGCGCCAAACTCGGGATGCTCGGTGGCGATGTCGATATCCGCGTCGCTGCCATGGAACCGCATCAGGGCCCATTTCTGCTTCTGCCCTCGGTACTTGCCGCCCCAGACCTTGCCCACCAGGTGATCGGGCAGATCATAGGGGATCCAGTCCTCGCTGATCGCCTCGACCACCACCTTGTCGGCGGTCACGCCGGTCTCTTCCCACAGCTCGCGCAGCGCTGCCTCCAGCGCCGCCTCGCCGTCGTCGATCCCGCCCTGCGGCATCTGCCAGGCCAGGGCATCCGTGTCGATGCGCCGGCCGGTAAAGACATGGCCCGCCGCATTGACCAGCATCACCCCCACGCAGGGGCGATAGGGCAGGGCGGCGATCTCTTCCGGTGTCATGTGAACCTCCATTCGGTGTCGCGGGCACTCTAGCCCCCTGGCGCCCGGGCGCAATCGCAGCCCAACCCCATTTTCTTGTTCCAAAATACCTCCGCCGGAGGCCGGGTGCCGCAGGCGCCCGTTCCGCCCTCAGCCGGCGCTGCCGCCCGGATCGGCACGCCCCCCCGATCCCAACTCGGCGCTCAGCCAGTCCCGGAACCGCGCGAAACCGGGCAGCACCAGGCTGCGCTCGGGATAGATCAGCAGGTAATCCTCGCCCGTCGCCAGCATCCGCTCCGATGCCATCGCCAGCCGCCCGTCCTCCAGCGCGCCGCGCGCCAGGATCGCAGGCACCAGCCCGATCCCCAGCCCCGCCTGCGCCGCATCCATCACCATGTCGAAATGATCGAACCGCGCCCCCCGCAGCGCCAGCCGCGGATCCAGGCCCCCCTCGCGGAACCAGTCCGGCCACAGCGTCGGCCGCGTGCTCTGCTGCAGCAGCGGCCGCTCCATCAACGCCGCATCCGCCAGCGGCCCCCCCGCCACCAGCGACGGCGCCGCCACCGCGACCAGCGTTTCCTCGACCAGGTGCAGATGCTGGGTGCCGGCGGTGCGGTGTGGCCCGCGCTGGATCGCCAGGTCGAAGGGCTCGGCCTCGAAATCGACGGCCCCCAGCCGCGCCGCCACGTCGAAACTGATCCCCGGCGCCACCGCCTGGAAGGCGCCCAGCCGCGGGATCAGCCAGCTGCGGCCAAAGCTCGGCAGCACCGCCATCCGCAGCACCCCCTCGTGGCCGCCGAACGACATGACCGAAGTCGCCGCCTGGTCCAGCGCCTTCAGCAGCATCTCGGCTTCGCGCAGGAAGGATCGCCCCGCATCCGACAGGCTCAGCCGCTGGCGTGCCCGCACGAACAGCGCCACCCCCAGCCGGTCCTCCAGCGCCGTGATCGAGCGGCTGACCGCACTTTGCGTCAGCCCCATCTCGCGCGCGGCGCCGGTGGTGGTGCCCACCCGCGCACATGCGCAAAAGGCTTCAAGCTCTCCGACCGAGGGTATGTATGGCTTGCGCAAAATCCTGGACCTTATGCGTGGGGCTCATGATCCGCGCAGAATTACTCGTTGGCGCGGCAAAGGTCCATGACCTACCCTGCGGCCGAAGATGTGAGGAGACGTCCATGGATACCGTTGCCCGCCCTGTCCTGAAGGACAAGGACCGCCCCAACATGTCGAGCTTCAACTGGGAGGATCCGTTCCTGCTCGACGACCAGCTTGAGGAAGACGAACGGATGGTGCGCGACACCGCCTATCAGTTCGCCCAGGACAGGCTGCAGCCGCGGGTCGAGAAGATGTACATGGAAGAGGGCATCGACCCCGCAATCTTCGCCGAAATGGGCGAGATGGGCCTTCTGGGCGTCACCGTGCCCGAACAATACGGCGGCATCGGCGCGGGCTATGTCAGCTACGGCCTTGTCGCGCGCGAGATCGAGCGCGTCGATTCGGGCTATCGCTCGATGGCCTCGGTGCAAAGCTCGCTGGTGATGTACCCGATTTATGCCTATGGCTCGGAAGAGCAGCGGATGAAATACCTGCCGAAACTCGCCTCTGGCGAATGGATCGGCTGCTTCGGCCTCACGGAACCCGATGCGGGCTCGGATCCCGCGGGCATGAAGACCCGCGCCTACAAGACCGAGGGCGGCTACCGGCTGGTCGGCTCCAAGATGTGGATCTCGAACGCGCCGATCGCCGATGTCTTCGTGGTCTGGGCAAAATCCGAGGCCCACGGCGGCAAGATCCGCGGCTTCGTGCTGGAAAAGGGCATGAAGGGCCTTTCGGCACCGAAGATCGGCGGCAAGCTGTCCCTGCGTGCCTCCGTTACCGGCGAGATCGTCCTTGATGACGTAGAGGTCGGCGAAGAGGCCCTGCTGCCCCATGTCGAAGGCCTGAAAGGGCCCTTCGGCTGCCTCAATCGCGCCCGCTACGGCATCGCCTGGGGCGTCATGGGCGCCGCCGAGGATTGCTGGTTCCGCGCGCAGCGCTACGGGATGGAACGCAAGCAGTTTGGCAAGCCCCTGGCTGGCATGCAGCTCTACCAGAAGAAGCTGGCGGACATGCAGACCGAGATCGCCCTGGGCCTGCAGGCGGCGCTGCGGGTGGGGCGGCTGTTCGACAAGGCGATGGCCGCACCCGAGATGGTCTCGATCATCAAGCGCAACAACTGCGGCAAGGCACTGGAAATCGCCCGGATGGCGCGCGACATGCATGGTGGCAACGGCATCCAGGTCGAATACCAGGTGATGCGCCATGCCCAGAATCTGGAGACGGTGAACACCTACGAGGGCACGCATGATGTCCATGCGCTGATCCTGGGCCGGGCGCAGACCGGGCTGCAGGCCTTCTTCTGAGGGGCGTTGCTGGGGGCGCTGCCCCCGTCGCGCGCTGCGCGACTCCCCCGAGGTATTTAAGGACAAGAAAATGAAGAGGGCCGGTCTTGTCGGGGCGGGACCGGTTCCCTGTCATCTGGCCATAAATACTCCCGCCGGAGGCATCTGAGGTTTCCAGAGGCGCGGTGGCGGCAGGTGAGGCTGGGCGCGGGCCATCGGGCATGTCAGGGTGGCGACATGCTGAGTCACGTGACCATTGCCGTGAAGGATGTTGAGGCCGCGCGTGCCTTCTGGGGGCCCCTGATGGCCCGGATGGGCTTTGTCGAGACCTGGCATCTGCCGGGGCGTGAGGCGAGCTATCGCGATCCGGCGCAGCCCCGGCCGCTGTTTTTCCTGACACAGCCCTTCGAAGGCGCGCCTGATCCCGGCAACGGGCCGATGGTGGGCTTTCTGGCCCGGAATCGTGAGACTGTCCGCGCGGTACATGCGCTGGCTCTGGCTACAGGGGCCCGGGACGAGGGCGCGCCGGGGCTGCGGGCGCGGTATCATCCCGATTATTACGGCGCCTATTTCCGGGATCCGGACGGCAACAAGATCTGCATCGCCTGTCATCAGCCCGAATGAAGACCCCCGCGGCAGGGCGCGGGGGCATTCGGGGGGGTCAGGGTTTCGCCGGGGCGGCGGGGGCCGACGCGGCCGGGGCCGGATCGGCTGTTTTCTGGACCGTGGCCTCTTGGGTCTCGGTCGTGTGGACCTGCGGCCCGAGCGCGGCAAAGCCCTTAAGGATGTCGATCGCATAGGCCAGCTGGTAGTCCTCGTCCCGGAGCTTTGCGGCGTCCTCGGCCTTGGCCTGTTCGTCCTGAAGCTGCTTCAGCTCATCGTCCGAGAGCGAATCGTTGTTCAGCGCACCGCGCAGGTCCGCCTCGGAGCGCATCGGCGTGGCGGGGGCGGCGGTGTCCTCGGGCTTGGCATCCGCGGGCTTGGCGGGGGGCTGTTCGACCACGATGTCGGGCGAGATCCCGAGGTTCTGGATCGAGCGGCCCGAGGGCGTGTAGAAGCGCGCCGTCGTCAGCCGCATCGAGCCTTCGTCGCCCAGTGGCATCACCGTCTGGACCGAGCCCTTGCCGAAGGACTTGGTGCCCACCACGATCGCGCGGCGGTGGTCCTGCAGGGCGCCTGCGACGATTTCCGAGGCCGAGGCAGAGCCGCCGTTGATCAGCACGACGATCGGCTTGCCGTTGATCAGGTCGCCCGGCGTGGCATTGTAGCGCTCGCCCTTATTGGGGTCGCGCGCCCGGGTCGAGACGATCTCTCCCTGGTCGAGGAAGGCGTCGGCCACCTTGATGCCCTGTACCAGCAGGCCGCCGGGGTCGTTCCTGAGGTCCAGCACCACGCCGTCGATCTTGTCGAGGCCACCGTCGGCCTTGATCTGCGCCTCAAGCCCGTCCTTGAGGTTGTCATAGGTCTGGCCGGTGAATTTCGAGATCCTGAGCACCACCGTCTTGCCGACGCTGCGCGCCTTGACCGAGACCAGCTTGATCGTGTCGCGGGTCATGGTGACGTCAAAGGGCTTTTCCTCGCCCTCGCGGACCACGGTCAGGGTGATCTCGCTGCCGACGGGGCCGCGCATCATGTCGACGGCGTCGTTCAGGGTCAGGCCCAGGACGCTCTGGCCGTTGACATGGGTGATGTAGTCGCCCGCCTCGATGCCGGCCTCGGCCGCGGGCGTCCCGTCCATCGGAGAGACGACCTTGATGAAGCCCTTCTCCTGCGTCACCTCGATGCCCAGGCCGCCGAATTCGCCGCGGGTCTCGACCTGCAGGTCCTCGGCCTCCTGGGGGGGGTGGTAGCTGGAATGCGGATCAAGGGACGAGAGCATGCCGTCGATCGCCGCCTCGATCAGCTTCTTGGAATCCACCGGTTCGACATACTGGCTGCGGATGCGTTCGAAGACATCGCCGAACAGGTCCAGCTGCTTGTAGACGGATGCGTCATCCGAGCGGTCCTGGGCCAGCAGCGGCGGGGCAAGCTGGGTGGTGGCCACAAGGGCCACGGCCATGCCGCCAGCCGCTGCCAGGGCGATCTTCTTCATCATTGCTTGTCCTTCGTCACTTCGAACCAGTTCGTCGGGTCCACGGGATCGTTATCCTGACGGACCTCCAAGTAAAGGGTTTCGGGCCGCTGGGGCGCCGTTCCGGCCTCGGCCTGGGCCACCTGTGTCCGGGCTGCAAGCTCTTCGCCACCCATCAGGCCGACGGGGGCGCCGGCCGGCAGGACATCGCCGATCTTGCCGAAGGTGGCGCCCAGACCCGCCAGGATGAAGAGTAGCCCGGATTGGGGCTCCAGTATCATCACGTTTCCGTAGTCCAGCAGCGGGCCAGAATAGCGGATCGTGGCGGCGACGGGGGTGGTGACAAGGGCGCGCGGCGCGGTGGCGATCAGGATGCCGGGGCGGCGGATGCCGGCGGCATCGCGTTCGTTGGCGCCGCGCAGCAGCGTGCCGGTCACCGGCAGCGGCAGGTGCCCCTTGCGGGCGCCGATGCCGGGGATGGTGGCGGCGCGCACCGGCCCGGCGGGCAGCGCATCGAGGTTCGCCGCGACCTCGCGCAGGGTGCTGGCGGTGGCCTGCAGCAGCTGGGTCTTCATCGGGTCGGCGGTAAAGCGCGAGGGCAGGTCGGTGCGTTCCGAGGCCGCCTTGGACAGCGAGGTGCGCGCCTGCTGCAGATCGCGCATGGCACGGGCCAGCGTGTCGGCTGTGGCCTGGCGGGTCTGCTTCAACTCTTGCAGGGATTTCAGCTGATCGGCCAGGGCCTGGGCGCTGGCGTGCAGGGCGGGCGTGGCATCGGCCAGCAACATGCTGGCACGGGCGGTGCCGACGGGGCCATCGGGGTGCAGCATGTGCACCGGGGCCGGGTCGCGCGCCATGCTGATCATCGCGCCCAGCAGGGCCGCGATCTCCTGCCGGCGGGCATCGAGGTCGGCTGTCACCTTGTCCTCGGCCAGCTGGGCGGCGCGCAGGCTTTCGCGCAGCGCCTCAAGCCCGGTCTGGTAGGCGGCGATGGTGCGGGTCAGGGCGGCGATGCGGTCATGCGATCCGGTCGCGTCCTGCATCTGCTGGCGCGCCGCCTCGATCTCGGCCGCGGCGGCGCGGGCCATGGCGGCGGGCGATGTCTGCGCCCCCGCCGCCAGTGGCGGCAGGGCCAGGGCGGCAAGCAGCGCCGCAATCAGACCCCGCCGCACATGCCTCATTGGATGAGGGTCTTGCCGGTCATCTCGGCCGGTTGCTCCAGCCCCATCAGCTGCAGCAGCGTCGGCGCGATGTCGGCCAGACGGCCGGCGCGCAGCGTCGCCCCTTCCGGCCCGCCGACCAGCGCCACCGGCACCAGGTTCGTCGTATGCGCCGTGTGCGGCCCGCCGGTGACCGGATCGACCATGGTCTCGCAATTGCCGTGGTCGGCGGTCAGCAGCATGGCGCCGCCGGCCTTTTCCAGCGCCGCCATGACCTTGGCCAGACCGCGGTCGACGGCCTCGCAGGCGGCGATGGCCGCATCCAGGTCTCCGGTATGGCCCACCATGTCGGGGTTTGCATAGTTGGTGACGATCAGATCATAGCCATGGCCGATCGCCTCGACGAACTTGTCGGTGACCTCTTCCGAGGACATCTCGGGTTGCAGGTCATAGGTCGCCACCTTGGGAGAGAGCGGCATGAAGCGGTCCTCGCCCTCCTTCTGCTTCTCGACGCCACCGTCGAGGAAGAAGGTCACGTGGGGGTATTTCTCGGTCTCGGCCAGGCGGAACTGGGTCTTGTGGTGTTTCGCGACCCATTCGCCCAGCGTGTTGACGATCTTCTGCTTGGGGAAGCAGGTGGTCATGAAGGCGTTGTGGTCGACGGAATATTCCACCATCCCCAGCAGCACCGAAAGGGTGGGGCGAGGGCCGGTCTCGAACCCGTCAAAGCCGGGGGCACCGATAGCCGAGAGGATCTCTCGGGCGCGGTCGGCGCGGAAGTTGGTGCAGAAGAAGCCGTCACCATCCTTCACCCCGTCAAAGCCGGGCAGCACGGTGGGCAGGATGAATTCGTCGACCTTGCCGTTGGCATAGCTTTGCTCGACGGCGGCCCGGGCGGTGGCGGCGGCCTCGCCATGGGCGTTGATCATCGCCTCATAGGCCAGCTGGACGCGCTCCCACCGCTTGTCGCGGTCCATGGCGTAATAGCGCCCCGAGACGGTGGCGATGGCGGCATTGGCGGGCAGGGCGGCTTCCAGCGTCTCCAGATAGCCGAGCGCCGATTGCGGGGCGACGTCGCGGCCATCGGTGACGGCATGCAGCTTCACCGGGACGCCCGCGTTTGCGATGGTCGCGATGGCAGTGATGATATGCGGCAGCGAGCCGTGCACGCCGCCATCCGAAACCAGCCCCATGACATGGGCGGTGCCGCCGGTCTTTTGCAGGGTCGCGATCATCGCCTGCAGCGCGACGTTCTTCTGGAACGAGCCGTCTTCGATCGCCAGGTCGATCTGGCCGAGGTCCATGGCGACGACGCGGCCGGCGCCGATATTGGTGTGGCCGACCTCGGAATTGCCCATCTGGCCGCTGGGCAGGCCGACATCGGGCCCGAAGGTGATCAGCGTCGAATGCGGGCAGCTTGCCATGATGCGGTCGAAGGTCGGCGTCTTGGCGAGAGCGGGCGCGTTGGCCTCGCGTTCCTCGCGCTGGCCCCAGCCGTCGAGGATGCACAGAACGACGGGTTTCGGGATGCTCATGGGAAGTCTCCTGCCTGTTTCGGCAATGGTGTAGCGCGCCCGTGCGGCAGGGTGAACCTGGTTTGCGCAATCACCCGGCGCGCCCGAGGGAAGGTGATCGGGCAGGGGGGCGCTGCCCCCGCCGGCCTGCGGCCGACTCCCCCGAGGTATTTGGGAACAAGAAAATGAAGAGGGCCTGCGGGCCCGGGGCGTGACCGGTTCTTCATCATCTGGCCATAAATACTCCCGCCGGAGGCTGCGCCGCAGGCGCAAGTCGTGTTCAGACGCGGTGGTAGGGAGAGCCTGCGAGAATCGTTGTGGCGCGGTAGAGCTGTTCGGAGAGCATCACGCGCGCCAGCATGTGCGGCCAGACCATCTTGCCGAAGGAGATCAGCAGGTCGGCGCGCGCGCGCAGCGCCGGGTCCAGGCCATCGGCGCCGCCGATCAGGAAGGCCGCGTCGCGCAGGCCGTCGTCGCGCCAGCGTCCGAGCTGGTCTGCGAAGTCGGGCGAGGTCAGCAACTTGCCGCGCTCGTCCAGGCAGATCACTGCGGCACCCTCGGGGATCATGCGGGTCAGCAGTTCGGCTTCGGCCGCCATGCCGCCACCCTTCTTGTCCTCGGCCTCGTGCAGGGTGCAGGGGCCCAGGCCAAGGGCGCGGCCGGTCTTGCCGGCACGGTCCAGGTAATCGTCGATCAGCGCCTTTTCCGGCCCCTTGCGAAGCTTTCCGATGGCGCAGATGTGCAGTTTCATGGTGTCGTCCCGTGACGGCGCCCGCCAGACGGGCGTCGGGCGGGATCAGGCCGTGAGGTCAGGCGCGCGGCGTCGGGGTGCCGGGCTGCATCCACATCTTCTCGAGCTGGTAGAACTCGCGCACTTCGGGGCGGAAGACGTGGACGATGATGTCGCCGGTGTCGATCAGCACCCAGTCGCCGGTTTCCTTGCCCTCGATCTTGGCGGTGTGGCCGGTGGCTTCCTTCAGGCGCTCGACCAGCTTTTCCGCGATCGCGGCGACCTGGCGCGAGGAGCGGCCCGAGCAGACCACCATGAAATCGCCGATGGCCGACTTGTTGGTCAGGTCGATCGTCACGATCTCTTCTGCCTTGTCGTCGTCCAGCGATGTCAGGATCAGGTCGAGCTGTTCGCGTGCCGAAAGCTCATGGTTGGAATTGGCCGCCATCAGGGCTGCCTTTCCAGGCGCGGAGAAATCCGCGGAGGCGTCGAGTGACAGGACATGGTCCTCCCTTGCAGAGCACCGACAAGCCCCGGTGCCGGGCACCTACCCATCATAGCGAAAACCGCCGGTCATTTCAATGTGAGCCGTCCCGCCCGCAACGCATGGCCGCTGCCCGGGCGGGACAGGCCGGTCAGAGGCCGTCTTCGGTCACCAGGTCGGCGGGGCGCACGCCGAGCGAGATCAGCGCCTTGCGGACTTCGCGGACAAAGGGATCGGGGCCGCAGAGGTAGAATTTCTGCCCGAAATCCCCGATGGTTGCCGCCAGGAAGTCGCGGTCGATCCGGGCCCGCTGGACGGTGCGGCCGGGGGCGTCGGTGACGGTGAAGACCACCTGAAGGTCGCGCATCGATTCCCATTCCTCGCGCAGGATGATGTCGTCCTCGGTCTTGTTGGTGTAGATCAGCCGACAGCCCTTCAGGCGCCCCTCGGCCGAGCGGTGGCGCAAGATCGGGATGAAGGGCGTCAGCCCGGCGCCGGCGGCGATGAAGGTGCCGGGGCCCTGGTCGCGAATGGCGCCGAAGGGGGCATCCAGCTCGACCCGGTCGCCGGGGCGCAGATGCGACAGCTTGTTGGTCACGCCGTCATGGTCGTCATAGGCCTTGATGACGAATTCCAGCCGCTGCTCGGCGGGCTGCGAGGTGAAGGTGAAGGGGCGCCCCTCGTCGCGCCAGCCGGGTTTGCCGACGGCCAGTTCGGTCGCCTGGCCGGGGGTGAAGTCAAAGCCCTCGGGGCGGTCGAAGACGTATTGGTAGACGTCATGGGTCAGGGCGGATTTCTCTCTGAGCGTCACCGTGTGAGTCATGATAATCTCCTTTCCCTGAAGAAACCTGCGACGGCGGCGATGGGTTCCCGGGGGGATCTTGCAGCAGGCGGACTTCGCGCTGCGGGAAGGGGAAGGTGATGCCGTTGGCGCGGAAGCTGTCCCAGAGCGCCAGGTAGACATTGCCGCGGATATTGGTCAGCCCGCCGGTCGGGTCGGTGATCCAGAACCGCAGGATGTAGTCCACCGCATGATCGCCGAAGCCGGTGATGTGGCAGACCGGCTTGCGGTCCTTCAGCACCCGGTCGACGCCCAGGGCGGCCTCGACCGCGAGGCGGCGCACCAGATGCGGATCATCCGCGTAGGACGTGCCGAAATGGATGTCGAGGCGGACGAATTCGTTGGAATGCGACCAGTTGACGACCTGTCCGGTGATCAGGTCCTCGTTCGGGATCAGGTATTCGCGGCCGTCGCGGGTGACGACGCTGACATAGCGTGCGCCAAGGGCCTCGATCCAGCCGAAGGTATCGCCAAGCGAGATCACGTCGCCGGGCTTGACGCTCTTGTCGAGCAGGATGATGACGCCCGAGACCAGGTTCGACACCACCTTCTGCAGGCCGAAGCCCAGGCCCACGCCGATCGCCCCCGACAGTACCGCAAGCCCCGTCAGATCGACGCCCACCGATTTCAGCCCGACGAAGAAGGCCGTGCCATAGAGCAGGATCTGCAGCGCCTTCACCGTCAGCACCTGCATCGAGGGGCTGATGTCATGC
Source organism: Pseudooceanicola sp. NS-SX9 (assembly GCF_057380705.1). NCBI lineage: Bacteria > Pseudomonadati > Pseudomonadota > Alphaproteobacteria > Rhodobacterales > Paracoccaceae > Pseudooceanicola > Pseudooceanicola sp. NS-SX9. The sequence continues at coordinate 663,994 of NZ_CM170818.1, forward strand.
GAGCGCGTGATCGAGGCGGCGCTGGCATGGGACAGGAACCGCGCCAGGGTGAAGAGGGCGGTCAGGATCACCGCCGCCTGCAGCAGCGTCCAGGCCGACAGCACCGTCCCCGTTCCCAGCGTGAAGGACACGCCGCGCAGCAGCGCCTCGGCTTCGTCCGACAGGCGCAGGATGACCAGCGTCGCCCAGGCCCAGCCGCCAAGGCGCACGATGCTGCGCAGCGCCGGATTGGCGATGGCGCGGGTGCCAAGGCCGATTGCCAGCCAGGCAAAGGCCAGCTGCCCGATCACCCCCAGCAGATGGCTGCGCGACGGCCAGGTGACATTGCGCATGATCCAGATCAGCGGCCAGATCGTCGCCGTGAACAGCATCAGCCGCAGCCTGCGGTGCAGGATCACGAAGAGGCGCAGCCGCCATTTCGGCCAGCCCTCGCGGCGGCGGATCCAGTCGCGCGCCGGGCCCGCCAGCAGCCGTGCCGCCAGGTGGCAGGTCAGGAACAAGACCCCCGCCATCGCCAGCTGATAGCCGACCCAGGGCCGGAACATCAGCTGCGCCATCAGCTGGGCGCGGTGCAGGGCTTCGGCCCACAGGGCCAGCAGGTCGCTCATCTCCGTCTCCGGCTTTGGGTCAGTCTATGCGGGCGGGCCGTCCGGGCAAGCCCCGTCGGCGGGATGGCTGACCCTGCGGCAGGAAAGTCGCATTCCGAATAGAATTTTCCAGATCTCTGCCGGGGCAAGAGGAAGGCCTGTATACAACCATGGGGCGACTCGGGTCATCCCGGGGACTGCCGCGGCCCTTTCGCGCAACGGAACACGCAATGCCCTTTCTGCAAGACTACGATCCCGATCAGCACCTGGCCGTCGTCCGCCTCTGGGGACGGGTGAGCGAGGCCGACCTGGACCGGATGCGCGCTGAGGGGCTGCAACTGCACCAGCATCTGCCGGTCGAGCGTGTGCTGTTCGACCTGCGCGATATCGAGGACTACCCCGCGATCTTCGAGCGCGCGCGGATTTCTCTGGCCCGGCTGGAGGCGCTTTATGCTGCGCAAGGCCGGGTGCTGCAGGTGACGGTTTGCGCCCGGCTGGGGACGCTGGGCTATTGCGTGGGCCGGGTCTACCTGGCCCTGAGCGAGGTGCTGCCGCATCTGTCGATGCGCCTGAGCGAGACCATCGCAGAGGCCTGCCAGACCACTGCCGACGCGCCCGCGCCCGGTGGCTTTTGCTGCAATCCGCTGCTGGCGCGCCTTGGTGCGCCCGGGGCCAGCGGCCTGTCGCGTGACTGTGGGCAATGTGAAATGGCGCCTGCGCGCTGATTGCACGGGCGCAGGGCCGTTCTGCAGGCTTGATGAACGGGGCCGACAGGAGTATCTGGGGCCCCATGACGCAGATTTTCGACATGGATGATCGCGCCCGGCTGCCCTGGCGGTTTCACGGCGCAACCCTGACGGTCCTCGCCCGCCTATGATGCGGCGGCGCGCGCGCATGGCCTGCGCCTTGCGCTCTGCATTCATCTAGCGAATTTCCACGAGAATAAGCCAAGGGAGAGGACTGATGTCCCCCAAAACGCTCTACGACAAGATCTGGGACGCCCACGTCGTTCACCAAGCCGACGACGGCACCTGCCTGCTTTATATCGACCGCCACCTGGTCCATGAAGTGACCAGCCCCCAGGCTTTCGAAGGTCTGCGCATGTCCGGCCGCAAGGTTCGCGCCCCCGAGCGCACCATCGCCGTGCCGGACCACAACGTGCCCACCACCCCGGGCCGTGAAAACCCCGACCAGATGCCCGAGGAAAGCCGCATCCAGGTGGCCGCTCTGGACACCAACGCCCGCGAATTCGGCGTGCACTACTATCCCGTGACCGACGTGCGTCAGGGCATCGTACACATTGTCGGCCCGGAACAGGGCTGGACCCTGCCGGGCATGACCGTGGTCTGCGGCGACAGCCACACCGCGACCCATGGCGCCTTCGGCGCGCTGGCCCATGGCATCGGCACCTCTGAGGTCGAGCATGTTCTGGCCACCCAGACGCTGATCCAGAAGAAATCCAAGAACATGAAGGTGGAAATCACCGGCAAGCTGAACCCGGGCGTCACCGCCAAGGACATCACGCTGGCGGTGATCGGCGTCACCGGCACCGGCGGCGGCACCGGCTATGTCATCGAATATTGCGGCGAAGCGATCCGCGATCTGTCGATGGAAGGCCGCATGACCGTCTGCAACATGGCGATCGAGGGCGGCGCGCGCGCCGGCCTGATCGCGCCGGACGAAACCACCTTCGAATATGTGAAGGGCCGTCCCCACGCACCGAAGGGCGCCCAGTTCGAGGCCGCTCTCAACTGGTGGAAGACCCTCTTCTCGGACGATGACGCGCAGTGGGACAAGGTTGTCACCCTGAAGGGCGAGGACATCGCGCCGGTCGTCACCTGGGGCACCTCGCCCGAGGACGTTCTGGCCATCACCGATGTCGTGCCCGCCCCCGAAAGCTTCAAGGGTGGCAAGGTCGAAGCGGCCAAGCGCGCGATCGAATACATGGGCCTGACGCCGGGCCAGAAGCTGTCGGACATCGAGATCAACACCGTCTTCATCGGCTCCTGCACCAATGGCCGGATCGAGGATCTGCGCGCCGCCGCCGCGATCCTGAAGGGCAAGAAGGTCAAGGACGGCATCCGTGCGATGGTCGTGCCGGGCTCGGGCCTGGTGCGCGCGCAGGCCGAAGAGGAAGGCCTGGCCGGCATCTTCATCGAGGCCGGTTTCGAATGGCGCCTTGCGGGCTGTTCCATGTGCCTGGCGATGAACCCGGACCAGCTGGCCCCGGGTGAACGCTGCGCCGCGACCTCGAACCGCAACTTCGAGGGCCGTCAGGGCCGCGGTGGCCGCACCCACCTGATGAGTCCGGCCATGGCCGCCGCTGCCGCTGTCACCGGTCGTCTGACCGATGTGCGCGAGCTGATGTAAGCCTAAGGGAAGAGGACGCCCGATGAAACTTTCGACCGCCATGATCGCCGTCAGCGTGCTGCTGGCCCTGGGCGGGCTGCTGGCCCTGGTCAGCCCCCTGCTGGCGACCCTTGCGGCGACGACGGTCGTCGGGGTCTTCTTCCTGTTCGCCGGGGCCCTGCAGGCCTGGGTGCTGTTCCAGAACCGCTTCGAGGATGTGGCGGCCGCGCTGGTGGCGCTGCTGTGCGTCGTCGCGGGGGTCTGGATGCTGGCCGACCCGCTGCGGGGGGCGACGTCTCTGGGCATGATCCTGGGGGCGCTGTTCTTCGTGATGGGCGCGGTGCGGGTGCTGATGGCGCTGCAGGTGCGCGGATCGCGGGCGCGGTGGCTTCTGATGCTGTCGGGCACGGTGACGGCGCTGCTGGGCGTGGCCACGGTCTTTGACATCGGCCACATCGCCTCGCAATTGCTGGGCATCCTGCTGGGCTTTACCCTTCTGTTCGAAGGGGCGGGGCTTTTCGCCTTCGGCATGGCGCTGAACCGGCGCGGCTACTGAGATACGGGACCTTCCCGGCGTCACCGCCGGGGCATGAAACCTCTTGGCGGAAGCCAGCGCCCATGCGCAGCCCGCCGACCGGTCAGGAGGACCGAGAGATGGACAAGTTCGAGACCTTTTCGGGGATTGCGGCACCGATGCCGCTGGTGAACATCGACACCGACATGATCATCCCCAAGCAATACCTGAAGACGATCAAGCGGTCTGGCCTGGGCGTCAGCGCCTTCGCCGAGATGCGCTATGACGAGCAGGGCAATGAAAACCCCGATTTCGTGCTGAACAAGCCCGCCTACCGCGCGGCTTCGGTGATCGTGGCGGGCGACAACTTTGGCTGCGGCTCGTCGCGCGAACACGCGCCCTGGGCGCTGGCGGATTTCGGCATCAAGGTGATCGTGTCGACCAGCTTTGCCGACATCTTCTTCAACAACTGCTTCAAGAACGGCATGCTGCCGATCGTGATGCCGCAAGAGGTTGTCGACGTGCTGATGAAGGACGCCGAGAAAGGCGCCAACGCCCGCATGGAAGTGAACCTGGAAGCACAGACGATCTCGACCTCGGATGGTCAGGTCTTCAGCTTCGAGGTTGATCCGTTCCGCAAGCATTGCCTGCTGGAGGGCCTGGACGACATCGGCCTGACCATGGAGAAGGCCCCGGCGATCGACGCCTTCGAAGCGCAGTCCGCCCAAAGCCGCCCCTGGGTCTGAAGACCCGGCGGCGCGCTGTTCAGGGGCCCCTTCGGGGGCCCTTTTGCATGCCCGCCCCCAAGACCGTGCTGCAGGCCGCCCCCAGATCGACAGCCAGCGCCAGCACCATGGCGCCGGCTGCCAGCAGGAACAGGCGCAGATAGCCGCCGCCATCTTCGAACAGCGCCGATGCGCCATAGGCCGCCGCCGCCTGGCTCAGCGCGAAGGCGATGGTGGCAAGGCTCCAGGCGCGGGCCTGGGCCTCGGGGGCACGGGGCAGCAGCTCGGCGATGCGGCCCAGCACCAGCGGTACGGTGCCGGTGACGAAGGCGCCCACCAGCAGACCCGAGACCGCCAGCCCGGCCGGTGCCGTGTCCAGTACGGGCAGCAGCACCGCCAGGGTCTGGATCGCCAGGCCCAGGCGCAGGGCCAGGGCAAAGCCGGTGCGGTCGGCCAGCAGCCCGGCCAGCAACGGCCCGAAGGTCGCCCCCAGCCCGAACAGCACCCAGTCGGCCGCCCCGGCCGCGATCCCCCGGCCCAGCCCCCGGGCGACGAAATCCACCAGAAAGACCATGTGCGGCACCCATCCCGCGGCATTCAGCCCGTAGGTGGCGCATAGCGCGATCAGCCGCGGCGCGGGGGCGGCAGGGGCCCGTGCCGGCCGGGCCGATTGCGCCGGGGCGGCGGGCCAGCCCCGCCAGGCCAGCGCCGTCGCCAGCAGGCTCAGCCCGCCCAGCCCCAGCCAGGTCTGTGTCAGGCCCAGTCGCAGCAGCATCGGCACCAGCGTCCCCGAGGCCGCGACGCCCACGCCCACGCCCATGAAGATCACGCCGCCGCAGATCCCCCGGCGTTCGGCGGGCACCGTTGCCAGCACGGCAGGCGCGGCCAGCACCATCAGCGCCCCCCCCGCCAGCCCGGCCGCAGCCCGCCAGAGGCAGAACCAGCCGAAGGGCAGCGGCCGGGCACAGGCGACAAAGCCCAGGCTGGCCAGCAGCATCATCAGCCGCAACGCGACGGGCAGGGACAGCCGCCGCGCCAGGCTGCGCCCCAACAGCGCGCCCGCCAGGTAGCCTGCCAGGTTGACCGCGCCCAGCCGGGCGGCCTCGGCCGGGGCAAGCCAATGGGCATCGATCAGCGCCGGCACCAGCGGCGTATAGGCAAAGCGCGCCAGCCCGATACCCACCAGCCCGGCGCAGAAGGCCGACAGGACCGCGCGCCAGATCGCGGGTTGGGCTGCGGGAAAGATCGTCATGGCGGACTCCTTGCTGGTGCTTGGCCCAAGGCTAGCCCTGCGATAGCATCATGAAAAACGATTAGAATTTATAACGGCTCTCTGATTTCCAGATATCATGGGGCCGATTTCGGAGGACCTGGGATGGATGCAGCGGATCTGAGGGTGTTCGAGGCCGTGGCGCGGCTGGGCAGTATGAACCAGGCGGCGCAGCTTCTGAACACGGTGCAGTCGAATGTCACGGCCCGCATCCGCCGGCTGGAGGACGACCTGGAGGTCAGCCTGTTCCGCCGCCATCCGCGCGGTGTCAGCCTGACCCCGGCCGGACAGCGCCTGCTGCCCTTCGCGCAGCGTCAGGCGCGGCTGCTTGAGGCCGCACGGGCCGCCGCCCGGGACGAAGGCGAACCGCGCGGCCCGCTGCGCATCGGCGGGCTGGAAACCACCACGGCTCTGCGGCTGGCGCCGGTGCTGGCCCGGTTCGCTGCCGATCATCCCCAGGTCCGGCTGGTGCTGCGCACCGGCACCACCCGGCAGCTGGTCGAAGCGGTGCTGGAGGGCACGCTGGAGGCCGCCTTCGTCTCGGGCCCGCTGTCGCATCCCGAGCTGCTGCAGGAGCCGGTCTTTGAAGAAGAGCTGGTGCTGGCGACCGCCGCCCATCTGCCACTGCCAGGCGGTCCCGAAGCCGGGCGGCCGATCGTCTTCCGCCGGGGCTGTTCCTACCGGCAAAGGCTGGAAAGCCATCTGGCCGGACGCGGGGTGGTGCTGGCCGAGGCGCTGGAATTCGGGTCTCTGGATGCGATCATCAGCTGTGTTGCCGCCGGGGTGGGGGTGACGCTGCTGCCGCGCGGCGTCCTGGATCCGGCCCGGGCCCAGGGGCGCATTGCGCTGCATGATCTGCCGCCGGCCGAGGCACGGGCCGAAACCCTGCTGATCCGGCGCGCCGATGGCCATGCCACCCGGGCGCTGATCGCCTTTCGCGACCGGGCGCTGGCCGGGGCGGGCTGAGGGGCGGGACGGGCCTGCTGCGGTGCGGCGTCGCAGCCTGGCCGGTTCACGCGGCTGGCATACGCGCCCAACCGCAGGCTGCAATGACAGCGATGACAAGGCGTTGATGCGGGGCACCCGGGGCCAGGCCCCGGATCGGCCCGGTGCGGGGGCGGGGCAGGGATCTTTTCCAGGGCGCAGGCATTAACCGCTTCTTAGGAAACGCGGCGCGATCCTGCCCTGGATGCGAAGCGGTTCGATACGGTGTGTGGTTCTGGTTTTGTGGTGTCTTGTCCTTGCGCTGTCGGCGCAGGCCGGACCGCTTCGCGTCGCCTGGTATGATACCGATCTGGGCCGGGATGGCCCGGGTCTTCTGCTGCGGGACCTGCTGAAGGGCGGGGACCCGCAGCTTCTTGCGGTTCAGGCCGTGATTGATCACCTGAAGGCCGATGTGCTGGTGCTGGCGGGGATTGATTACGATGCCGAAGGGCGGGCGCTGCAGGCGCTGAACGCCTCATTGGCCGCGCCCTATCCGGCGCTGCTGGCCTTCCGTCCGAATGCCGGCCAGCCGACGGGGCTGGATCTGGACGGCAACGGCCGTCTGGGCGAGGCGCGCGATGCCCAGGGCTATGGTCGGTTCAACGGGGCGGGGGGGCTGGCGCTGCTGTCGCGTCTGCCGTTGGCCGAGGGGGCACAGGATTTCTCGGCGCTGCTGTGGAGGGATCTGCCGGGCAGCCTGATCCGCCCCGAGGATCCGGGGCGGTCGGTGCAAAGGCTGTCTTCGATGGGGCATTGGCTGGTCCCGCTGGGAACGGCGGCGGCGCCGTTGTGGATCGGGACCTTTCGCGCCACGCCGCCCCTGTTTGACGGGGCCGAGGACCGCAACGGGCGTCGCAATCATGATGAGACCGCCTTCTGGTCCCGGCTTCTGGACGGTGCCTTTGGCGCGCTGCCGGTGCCGGTCATTCTGGGCGGCTTCAGCCTGGATCCGTTGCGGGGCGAGGGCCGCCCGGACGCCCTGCGCAACCTGCTGGCCGACCCGCGCCTGCGTGACCCGGTGGCGCTGGCGGGGCAGGGCGGGATGCCGACGGTCGACTGGCCCGAGGCCGAGGACCTGCGGGTCGATCTGATCCTGACCCCCGTAGCCCTGTCGGTGCGGGGCGCGGGCCTTTTGCACCCGGATACGGCTGGTCCGCTGGCACAGGCGTTGCGCCGGGCCAGTCGTCATTTTCCGGTCTGGGTGGATCTGGAAGGGCCATGGGGTCTGTCCCTGCCCAGGCACCCGGCCGAAGGCCAGGCCTTCGCGGGGCCGGGTGGGGCTGGCGACCACGAAGCGTGGACCGCCGGGCAAGCGGACGTTTCGGTTGGAAAGCGCGCCCCCGCGCCGGATCCTGTAGCCGGACGCGAGGACTAGGCGATGATCCTCCGGTGCGTGCCGTCGATGAGCCGAGCCCGGCAGACCCGATATCGGCGCGGCAAGAGCGGTCCGGCCTGCGGCGGGGTGTCACGCAGGGGGCTGTGCTGCCGGCTGGGGCCCTGTCGCGACGCGACACGGGGCAAGGGGCATTGTGGGCCGGTTGCGCCTGGCGAACAGGGGGCCGCGCCCGTCCGGGGCGTTGTCGGGCCCGTTCGGACAGGGCGCCCCATGGACCGCCGGTCGGGTGAGGCGGCGCAGGGATGCCTATTGCCGATGGGGCAGGAAAACGCCCCGATCCGAAAATTGGCTCGAAATCCCGGGATGCTGCTCCTTAACGGCACCCTTCGATGAACCTCATTATCTCACGGGGGGCTGCTGATCCGTCCTGTCCCGCCCGCTCAGCGACTTTTCCACAGTATCTGCCCAGAGGGGCCGTTATCTGCCGATGTTGTTGAAAACGTCACTGTAGCGCCGCGGCAAGTCTTTCGATTCACTCAGCTTTGAGGGGATGGGAGGATTTCGGCATGACGGGCAGGCAAGAAGCACCGGTGCAGCCGTTTACGATTTCGATCCGGAGCGGCACGTCCCGGCCAACCACATGCTGCGAGAGATCGATCTGTTCCTGAATGGGGACAGCCTGCGGAATATGCTGCGCCCCTTCCACAGCCACCTTGATCGCCCCTCGATCAATCCTGAACGGATCATCCGGATGCTGGTGATCGGGTATGTCATGGGGTGAGAGGCGACCGTGGCCCCAGTGGGGCCGCGTAAGCGCATCGAACGTTCGGAACGCCTCCTCTGTGACGAGGTCCATCTGAATTTGGCCTGTCGCTGGTTCTGTCGGTTGGGCCAGGAAGGCAATGTCGCGGATCACGCGACCTTCTCGCGCTATCGCTACGGCACGTTCAGGGATAGCGGTCTTCTGCGGCAGGTCTTCGAAGATGAGCCATGTCGCGCCATTGGCCCGAGCGACAATGGCGAATGTTGAACGCTGCCTGAAGGAGGACCTGGTCGCCGGAGAGGGTTTTGCCGTCGATGCCAGCCTGATCTCCGCCGATGCCAACAAGGTCCGGTCCATCGCGGGAGAGCCCTTGCCGCCCCATGGGCGGGCGCGGTCGGGGGGCACCGAACCGGGCAGCTGCCGGCGGCGCATCGCCTCGGGGCACGCGCGGTCGGCGGAAAGGGCAGGCCGGACCGGGGGGCATTGGGGGGGCGGCCGCAGGTCTGAGGGCGCCTTGGTGAAAAGGCATCGGCTTGCGGCCGCGCCAGGCGGTCACAGGGTTTCGCCGTCCTGGCGTGGGGCAATCTGCCTGATGAGCCCGGCGTCCTTCGGGGGATGCCGTTGGCCGGGGGCTGGGGCCAGGCTTCGCATCGCCGGGGAAGGTTTTAAAGCCCGCTCAGGGTGACGATGATGATCCGGCCAGCTGCGGCGGCGGCACCTCAGGCGGCGTGGATGCCCTGGACGAAACTGCGGATCTGCGATTGCAGCGCCTCGGACTGCTCCTTCAGGCCGCGCGCGGCGATCATGACCGTCTGCGATCCGGTCTCGGTCTGCTGCATCACCGCGCTGACGGATTCGACGTTGCGGGTCACGGCATCCGTCCCCGAGGCCGTCATCTCGGCATTGCGGGCGATGTCGTCCGTTGCCAGCTTTTGCTGCCCGATCGACACGGCGATCGAGGATGAAATCTCGGCCATCTGGCGGATCGTCGTGCTGACGTCATGGATGGCGCCGACGGCCTCCAGAATGTCGGTGTGCATCTGTTCGATCCGGCGGGTGATGTCGGCCGTCGCCTCCGAGATCCGCGTCGACAGCTGCTTGACCTCTCCGGCGACGACGGCAAAGCCCTTGCCCGCCTCGCCCGCCCGCGCCGCCTCGACCGAAGCGTTGATCGCCAGCAGGTTGGTCTGGCCCGCAATGTCCGAGATCAGCTCGACCACGCCGCCGATCTCATCGCCCGAGACGCGCAGGCTTTGCATCAGGGCGTCGGTGTGATCGGCCTTGGTTGCCGCTGCCGAGGAGATCCGGTCGGCCTCGGTCACCTGTTGGCTGATCTGCTTGATCGAGCTCGACAATTCCTCGGCCGCGGAGGAGACCGACAGGATCATCCGGGCGCTGGATCCGGCGGCCTCGACCGCGGCGCCGACCTGGGGCATGGCGCTGCGGGTGCCGTGGCTCATGTGATCGGCCACGCCCGAGAGCTTTTCGACCGACTGGCGGACCTCTTCCGACACCACGCCGACATTGCTGGAGAAGGTGTCGCTGAGCTTGCCCAGGCGTTGGCTGAATTCTTCCTTCTGGGCCTGGAAATAGCCTTCCAGCGCCAGCAGCTGATCCAGGAAGGCGGCCCGGGTGGTGACCGAGATCATCTGCTCGGCCTCCTTCAGGCTGACATAGCCCAGCCGCGCCCGGCTGCGCAGCAGCGCGCCGTGCATGTTGGCCAGGGTCATCGCATAGGACGCCACGTAGCTGTCGGGCCGCAGACCGGCGCCAAAGTGCAGCCGGCCGATGCGCATGGCGCGATCGGCAAAGGCATCGTCCACGGGCCCCTCGAACAGGGTGCGCCAGTGCTGAATCTGGCTGGCGACCACGGCATTCAGGTGATCGTCATTCCTGAACAGCCCGTGCAGTTCCGGCGAGGACATGATCATCCGGTGCTGGTCCGACAGGATCTGCTGCATCTGGGGCATGATCGCGGCACTGGCCTGGCGCAGGGCGGCATGGGCCTGATGGTCCATCTTGATGCGGGTCAAAAGCCCGGAAAGGTCGACTGTCATGAAGCGGTCCTGTGCCATCGCGCAACTGCGGGCACTCTGGGGCAATCCCCTTACCGCGAGGTTTAGATTTCCAGGGGGAAGGGGCTGTGCGGCAAGGACCCGGCGTCACCTTCGTTTCTTGATCTTTCCGGCGTCTGTCGCTACCCGGTGCGCAGATCAGATCAGGAAGGACGACCCATGAGCAATCCCTCGCTTCTCATCCTCGCCGGCGACGGTATCGGCCCCGAGGTCATGGCCGAGGTGCGCAAGATCATCGACTGGTTCGGCGCCAAGCGCGACCTGAAGTTCGATGTCGAAGAGGACCTGGTGGGCGGTTCCGCCTACGACGCCCATGGCACCCCCCTGACGGACGAGACCATGGCCAAGGCCCAGGCCGTGGACGCGGTCCTGCTGGGCGCCGTCGGCGGCCCGAAATACGACGTGCTGGACTTCAGCGTGAAGCCCGAGCGCGGCCTGCTGCGCCTGCGCAAGGAGATGGACCTGTATTCCAACCTGCGCCCGGCCCAGTGCTTTGACGCGCTGGCCGATTTCAGCAGCCTGAAGAAGGACGTGGTGGCGGGCCTCGACATCATGATCGTGCGCGAGCTGACCAGCGGCATCTACTTCGGTGAGCCGCGCGGCATCATCGTCGAGAACAACGAACGCGTCGGCATCAACACGCAGCGCTACACCGAGAGCGAGATCGAGCGCGTCGCGCGTTCGGCCTTCGAGCTGGCGATGCGTCGCGGCAAGAAGCTGTGCTCGATGGAGAAGGCCAACGTGATGGAATCGGGCATCCTGTGGCGCGAAGTCGTCACCGAGGTGTCGAAGGATTACCCCGAGGTCGCGCTTTCGCACATGTATGCCGATGCCGGTGCCATGCAGCTGTGCCGCGCGCCCAAGCAGTTCGACGTGATCGTCACCGACAACCTGTTCGGCGACCTGCTGTCGGATGCGGCGGCGATGCTGACCGGTTCGCTGGGCATGCTGCCGTCGGCATCGCTGGGGGCACCGATGGCCAATGGCCGTCCGAAGGCGCTGTACGAGCCGGTGCACGGCTCTGCCCCCGACATCGCCGGTCAGGGCAAGGCCAACCCCTGCGCCTGCATCCTGTCCTTCGCCATGGCGCTGCGCTACTCGTTCGACCAGGGCGAAGAGGCCACCCGCCTGGAGAAGGCCGTCGAGAAGGTCCTGGCCGATGGCGTGCGCACCGCGGATCTGCTGAACGAAGCCGGCATCACCCCGGCCTCGACCTCTCAGATGGGCGATGCGGTGATCGCGGCCCTCGAGGCCTCGCTGTAAGGCTTTGGCCTGACGCGAAGGGCCCCCGCAGTGCGGGGGCCTTTTTCATGTCCGCACTGTCCTGGTCCGGGCAGGATTCCGGGGGCGCGCGGTTCCGTGCAGGATCGCGGTCCCGGGCCGGGCAGGGCCGTATCAGGGCCACCTGCCGATCTGCCGCCGCCGGGCGCGCCGCGCCGTTGCGGCCAGGCCGTGGAGGGGCCGACCGGCCGGCGGCCGATGTCTTTGGGGCGATATTACGGCCACGTGTGGCGGTTTCTCGGCGGCAATCTGCAACGCCCCCTTGTCATTTGATCCCGGCGCGCCAGTCTGGACGTTAGGGAAACGACGGACGGACATCATGGCAGGAAATACCCGGGCGCTGCTCTTTGCGCTGTTGGCCTATGCGATCTATTCCACGCATGACGTCGTGGTAAAGCTGCTGGGGGCCGACTATTCCTCGTTCCAGATTGTCTTCTTCTCGGTTCTGTTCGGCTTTCCGGTGACCTCGGTCATGCTGATGCGCGATTCCAAACCCGGCACGCTGATCCCGGTGCATCCCTGGTGGATGCTGACCCGGACGATCTTCACGGTGATTTCGAACAGTTCGGTCTTTTATGCCTTCCACGTGCTGCCGATGGCGGATGCCTATTCGATCTTCTTCGCCACGCCGCTGCTGATCACGGTGATCTCGATCCCGCTGCTGGGAGAGACGGTGCGAATCCATCGCTGGCTGGCCGTCTTCGTCGGCCTGATCGGCGTGGGCATCGTGCTGAACCCCGGCGGCGCCCAGCTGAACAGCGGGCATTTCGCGGCGATGACGGCGGCCTTCTGCTCGGCCTTCGCTTCGGTCATCGTGCGCAAGATCGGCCATGACGAACGGGGCGTGGTCATGCTGCTGTATCCGATGGTGGCGAATTTCGTGCTGATGGGCGTGGTGATGATCGTCTGGCCCGCCAACTACCATCCGGTGGCGGGGCTGCACATGCTGGGCTTTACCACCATCGCCGCCCTGTCGATCACCGCAATGCTCTGCATCATCCAGGCCTACAAGGCAGGCGAGGCCGCCATCGTCGCGCCCATGCAGTATTCCCAGATCATCTGGGCCACCGCCTATGGCGCGCTGTTCTTCCACCAGCTGCCGGGGATCAATGTCGCGGCCGGGGCGACGCTGATCATCGGGTCGGGCATCTATATCGTCTGGCGCGAGGCCCGCAACGGCAAGGCCTCGAACCAGCCGGTGATCCGCACCCGCAACCGCGTCGGCACCCCCGCCGTGCCCCGCGTCGGCGGCGTCATGAGGATGATCCGGGCGCGTTGAAAAAAGGTCGAAGATTCTGTCGCTTTGTCTCTTGCCAACCCCGATGGCGGGATGTAGATCCCCACGCACGGTCGGAGTGTAGCTCAGCCTGGTAGAGCACTGTCTTCGGGAGGCAGGGGTCGGAGGTTCGAATCCTCTCACTCCGACCAGATCCTTAGGATCTGGCAGACCGTGAAAAAGGCCACCCCTTGGGGTGGCCTTTTCGCTTTCAGTCCCGTGGCTTCCAGCGGGGCCGGGGCGCGCTGTCGGGATAGTCGACGCCGCCGGGATAGCGCAGCAGCTCGATCATCGTGCCCCAGGGGGTCAGCCCGTAGATGCCGGCATTGCCGGGGCGGTCCTCTATT